>NZ_JBPJZL010000012.1:0-193003 GCF_051216835.1 Variovorax multivorans | reverse complement strand
TGCGGCGCGCCGGGCTACTCGCCTCTGAAAGAGGCTTGGGCTGCTCGGGCAGTTCCCAGTGTTCGGCGACTCGTCAGATCAGGCAACCCTGTTGACACTCTCCAATGCAACCTAACATCCATCGGGGGTCGCCGACCCGTCCCGGGCCGATGAACACCTGACGCAGACGCTGAAGGCGGCGCTGGCGCTGGTGGACGTGCGGGTGCTGGATCACCTGATCGTGGCTGGCAGGGACGTTCTGAGCTTTGCGGAGCGCGGGCTGCTGTGAGACAAAGGGCCTGCGGGCCCTTTGATTCATTCATCGTCTTGCGCGCTACGCGCGTGGTCTCGGAGTTCTCCAGGGGACTGGCTAAAGCCAATCCCCGCCGCGCAGGCTTGGCGCCCCTCGATACCGCCGACCAGGCGGCGCCTGATCGGCCAGCCCATGGTGCCGATGCGCGCTGCGCGCTTGTTCACTTCCAGCTAGGCGTGCCTGCAGCACGCGGGGGCGCTCGCCGCGCGGCCGTGGGTTCATCGCTCCCCTGGCCGTTGGCCGGGTTTCCGTCTTTCCCCTCCTTCATCGCTGATCCCGCGACCGTAGCCGCCGGTGCCTGGCCGTCAAGGCGCGCAGGGCCGTGTCCTCGCCTGCGGCTGCGGGCCGCACCAACCCTGCGCTTGTTTCCTTGACGGCCAGTCCCCGCCGGCCCGGTTTTTCGCGGGCGATGAACTCAGGAAAGACGGCGGCAACGGCGACCAGCCCAGGTCACTGCGCCGAACCCACCGAAGCCAACACCGGGCTCCGAATCTTGGAATCCGGCTGGTGTGGGAAACCACAGGAGAGCCGCGCATGCAGACACCGACACCTTGAATCCCTTCCCCTTTTCCATCTTTTCACTTTCAACGTCCCGGCACGGGACAGGAGTTTTTCACTATGAACACCTCTACCCTTCACGAAATCACCGCCATCGCTTCCGCTGTCGCAGCCGTCGTGGCCTCGCAGGAACTGCTGCTGATTCCGCTGTCCAAGCTGCGGCCTTCCAGCCGCAACGTGCGCAAGAGCGGAGGCACGTCCATTCCCGAACTGGCGGCGAGCATCGCCCGCGTGGGCTTGCTGCAAAACCTCAACGTGGTGCTGGCCGCCGATGGCGAGCACTACGAGGTCGTGGCCGGCCGCCGTCGCCTCGCCGCGCTCAAGCTGCTGGTCAAGCGTCGCAAGCTCGCCAAGGACTTCGAGGTGGCCTGCCTGCTGGGGTCCGATGCGGCGGCACGCACCGTCAGCCTGACCGAGAACGTGCAGCGCGAAGCCATGCACCCGGCCGATCAGTTCGAGGCCTTCGCCGATCTGGTGGCTGAGGGACGGCCCATCGAGGACATTGCCGCCGACTTCGGGGTGGCGCCCTTGGTAGTACAGCGGCGCTTGAAGCTCGCCAACGTCTCCCCGCGCCTGCTGGCCGACTACAGGGCGGACGCCGTAACGCTGGAGCAGTTGATGGCGCTTGCCATCACCGACGACCATGCGGCGCAGGAGGCGGCTTATTACGAGTCGCCGCAGTGGCAGCGTAACCCGGAGGCGCTGCGCGACCACCTCACGCACGAGGAAATCGATGCGAACCGCGACGCGCTGGCGAAGTTCGTGGGGGTTCAGGTCTACGAGCAGGCGGGCGGCGCTGTGCGGCGCGACCTGTTCGCGGATGAACAGAATGGTATCTTTCTCACGGACGCGGCCCTGCTGGAGTCGCTGGCGAAAGACCGGCTCGCGCCGGTGTCCGAGCAGGTGCAGGCCGAGGGCTGGGGTTGGGTGGACATAGCTCCGCGTGCCACCTACGCCGATTTGCACCAGTTCCAGCGCATGCGCAGCAAGCGGCGCGAACCGAGCAAGGCCGAGGCCAAGCGCATCGCCAAGCTCGAAGCGCAGCAGGGCAAGCTGCAAGACCGCCTCGACGACGAGAACGACGACATGACGGACGAGCAGGCGCAGGCCACGCAGGACGAGATGGACAGCCTGGGCAACGAACTCGAAGCCATTGAACGCACGCTGGTGATCTATCCCCCGCGCGCGATGACGACGGCAGGAGCCGTGGTGTCGCTCGACCACATGGGCGGCGTGATCGTGCATCGCGGGCTGCTGCGCGAGGAACAGGCCAAGGCGTTGCGGGAGCAGGAGCGCGATGAGCGCAGTGCGGATGACGAAGCCGAAGGGGGCGGCGAACAGCAGGAAGCCAAGCTCTCCATTTCTGAGAGGCTGGTCAAGCGCCTGAGTGCCCATCGCACCGCCGCCCTTCAGGCGGAAGTTGCGCGGCACCCGCAGGTGGCCTTGGTCGCCGTGGTGCACCGGCTTGCATTGCGCGTCATTCATGACGCGCACTACGGTTCGCCCATCAACATCACCGCCAACCTGCAAGACCGTCTGGAGCAGTACGCTCCAGACGTCGCAGAAGCTCCGGCTGCTGTGGGCATGCGGCAGGTGCGGGAGGCCTGGGCTGAACGCCTGCCCAACGACTCGGAAGCGCTGTTCGCCGAGTTGCTGGCAATGCCACAGCAGGAACTGCTGTCGCTGCTGGCGGTGTGCGTGGGCTTCACGGTAACGGCAATCGCTTCGCGTGAGGACGAAGCCCCGGCTGCTGCACTGGCGCAGGCCGTGGAACTGGACATGCACGCGTGGTGGACACCGACCGCAGCGGGCTATTTCGATCACGTCTCCAAGGCCAAGGTCCTGGAAGGGGTGCAGGCCTTCGCGACTGGTGAGGTGAACCGGCTCGGCAAGCTCAAGAAGGCGCAGATCGCCAGCGAGGCCGAGCGGCTGGCTACCGGCACGGGCTGGCTGCCGGCGATGTTCCGCGCCCAGGAGGCAGCGGCGATTGACGCCGCCGAGCCGCATGCCGAGGCACAGGCTGACGCCGAAGCGTGGGACGACGAGCACGCGACGGCGTAGTCCTCATGAGTCCCCGGCCGCGAGGCCGGGATCGAATAAATCAGCGCGACGCGCGCGGCAGGTCTGCCGCGCGCGTTTTGACTTCCGGAACGCGCAAGCCCTCCACTCCCTGAATGCTCCCCTACGCCGGCGTTCGCTGCGGTGGGTTGGGGATGCCTGCTGGACACGGGAGCATCGAACAGCACCGATCGCCTGCAATCCAGCGCGCTGATCGAGCCTTCGAAACCCCACCCGGATACCCCTATGAACCACCAAGGCGTCAGCGAGATATTCTTTGAAGAGTCCTACACCGTGCCAGCGGACCAGACGGCGAAGTCGCTGTTTGCGCGGCTTCCTCACGGAAGCGGGTATGCGGAGCGACTGATCGAATGTCTTGCTACCGGGTACCTCGTGGCGGTGATCGAATCCATTTGCATCCGTGAGATGCAGCAGCACGTCGATGCTGCCGCTGAAGTGGTGGTCGGCCGAACCATCCGCATCGACCACCGGGGCCCGATCCCGCCCGGGTCGCCCCTGCGGCTGCGGGGATGGCTCGAACGGCTGGGAGATCGGAGCGCGACATTTCGCGTTCAAGCCCACGATGCGCACGAAATCGTCTGCGAGGCCACTGTCACACTGGTGGCCGCGCAGCGGGCACATCTGGATTCGCGCATCGCGACAAAGGTTCTGGCACTCCAATGCCCTGGAACCTAGAAAAGACCCGCTCCGCCGTTTGCGGAGCGCAGGACACGACTCAGGTTGCTCGATGGTGGTACGTGCCGTCCTGAATAAAGCGGGTAGGCAGTCCGCCATGACGGCGTTGGCTCACAGAGGGCGTTCCCATGCGCAATTTCCTTCCACGCTGCAGATGCCGATCCGCTGGCCCGCGCCAATGCGGCGGGATCGTTCTTCCGTGCTCCTTGCTCGTCGACATGGACCTGGTCTGCGTCGGGAGCAGTGCCGAAACGCTGTTGCGACGATGAGTGTGCTGGGGCCATGCGTCCTTTCGCTGCAGGATCACACCCACAGCGGCCTTGTATTTGTCGTGAATCCTGGCGAGGGCACGGCGGCGCTGCACTTCGTTTCGCGCCGCCTCGGGCATGTTCGCCGCAACCGTCCAGCCCGACAAATTTCCCCGACCTGCGGTCTTCCTCGCGAGGCAAATTTCTCGGGCCTCCCGGTCCTTCACTGCGTTGCGGCCCCTTCGCTTCGCTATGGGATGCGGCGCGCCCGGACCCTCACCCATCGGATCACGCCAAGGCCGCGATGGGCGCGACCTGGTCAACTTCAAAAGGACTTCATCATGGCCAACATTGGCACCTTCACCGCACAGAACGACAGCTACACCGGCACGGTTCGCACCCTGACGCTCAACGTCAAGGTCAAGATCGTGCCCAACGACAAGGACAGCGAGAACGCTCCTGACTACCGCATCGTCGCCGGCAACTTCGAGATCGGCGCGGCGTGGAAGAAAATCAGCCGGGCCGAACGCCCCTACCTGTCGGTGACCCTGGATGACCCGTCGTTCCCGGCGACCATCTATGCCCGCCTGGTCGAAGGCGAGGACGGCGCGCACAACCTGATCTGGTCGCGCAGCAAGGGCGACTGAACGTCGCCCTCGGCGCCCCGCCGGTGGCGGGGCGCTTTTTTCTCTGTCGGCCCGCTACTTCAACAGGTCGGGCAGGCAGTCTGCGAACGCAGGCTGGATCTTGCTCATGGGCTTGGCGACGGCTTCGTCCCACGTCAGGACCGCCAGGGCCATGGCGGTCATCGTGAGCAGTCCATTGGAGTTGCGCAGGATCTGCAGGGCCAGGTGAACCGGGAAGCCCTCGGCCAGCCGGCGCAGCGGATGGATGCCGCCATGCACGAAAGAGTTCATGGCATGCCAGGACACGTCCTTGAAGTGCGCCAGCATCTGGTGCGCGGCCGCGGGCACGCTGGGTCCGACACGCTTTCCGATCTGCTCGATCATCTCGCTGGCCGATGGGAGGTTCTTCGCGGCCTGCTCGCTCTCAATGGTCAGCGGTGCGGTGAGCTTTTCGATGGCCAGATCGCTGGCCGCGTACTGCAGCCACATGGCGCGAGTCAAGGCCTCGAACTGAAGCCGCATCAGCCCGACCGCCGACGTGGCCAATCCCATCGCCATCAAGGCGCGCAGGCTGAGACCGTGCTCCAGCGCAACGGAACACATGCCGAAGGCAGCCTCACCACGAGGTGAGGGATCAAACTCGGCGCCGTCGAGAAGGTTCAGCAGGGCTTCATGCAGTTCGTCGGAACGACGGAGCATCACTTCCAGGGCATCGTCGGAGGTTTCTTGTTGGGGGGCTTCCATACAGGCATCGTATTCGCTCCCTGCAGGTCTGCGCGTCAGCAGATCGGCACAGGCGGGCACCCGACTCACGGCTTTGCGGATGTTGCCAAAGAAGTAAACCCGTATCTGCGCCTGCTCGCCAATCAGCTTTTGCGACTTTGCGGTTCTACGGTTCAACTGCGATTCGTGAAGGCGAATTTGCGCTTCCAGGGCTTTGTTGAATGACGCATTGCTGGCTCTACGACTCTCCGTATATCCGTCATTGATTCTGAGAGTCTTCGTGCGTCGCCGGCGATGCCGGCCGCGCTGTCGTGCTGCGCATCGAGCCGCCCATGGCGTCTCGCCCCTTCGGGCTTCCATCACTGACGCCTTCGCGCCTATCGGCGCTGCGCGCTGCGCTTTCCAAATCAGGTGTGTGGCGCTGGTGGGTGGGGCTGGCTTGCTGTTCCCTTAACCGTATCACGCCGTTCTCACCGTCAAGGTCTGCACGTGCTGTGCACGCTGGCGTCCTGGCGGCCGTCTCTCGAACCCTGACGGCTGCGCTGCGCCGTGCTGCTTCCGGTCTCGGGCAATCCCGCCCTGATTCCTTCCAAGGAGAAGACCATGACGAAGCTCATCACCGACGAACAACGCGCGCTGCTGCTGGCGAACGGCCGGCAGTCCCACGAACAGGAAAAATTCGATCCCGCTCCGGTGGTCAAACTGTTCACCCCGGACGCCGGGGCGACCTGGCTGCTGACCGAGATCGACCCGGACGACCACGACCATGTGTTTGGGCTGTGCGACTTGGGGCTGGGCTACCCCGAGCTGGGGTGGGTCAGCCTCGCAGAGATCGCGACCGTGCGCGGCCAGCTTGGCCTTCCCGTGGAACGGGATCTGCACTTCAAAGCGCAGAAATGCTTGAGCGCGTATGCGCGAGAGGCGCGCCTCGCCGGGCGCGTCGTAGTCTAGCCGCGGTGCATTGGCCGCCGGCGATATTCGGCGGCCAATCTCGGCTCAATCTCCGTCCTTCGGCAGACGCGCTTCGGTTTCCAGCATCAGTTCGCCAGCGCTACGGCCCAGCGCCCGCGCGATCTTCAGGATCATCGCCAAGGTCGGCATGTGCTCGCCGCGCTCGATCTTGCCCATGTGCGAACGCTCGATACCGGCCTGGTGCGCCAGGGTTTCCTGGGCAACGCCGTCCTCGGTGCGCAGGGCGCGCACCGCATCTCCAAAGGCCCGTGCCGGGCCTGCCTCAAACGTCGTCGCGCCGGTCGGCCGCCCGCGCTGTATTCCCTGCTTCTGCATAAACAGAAGCGTTACGTTTTAAAGCAATTAAAACCACGTTATCTTTAACTCATAAAATGCCGCGCCGAAAGCGTTTTCGGTTGTAGTGCTGAAAAAGACGGCTTCCTACCGCCCGGTAGGAAGCGTCTGGGCGTCGCTTCTGGGACTTGCTTTATGCCTCCTGCGAATTAGTATTTAACTGCCTCACGCGAAAACCATGACTTTCCTGACCGAAGAACAGCGAAGCCGGCTACTGGCCAATGGCGCAGCGCGGGCGCGTGGCGAAACCATCGATCCGCTGCCCGTGGTCAAGCTCTACACCCTGGACGCTGGGGCCGTCTGGCTGTTGACTGAGCTCGATGCCGATGGAGATAGAGCCTTTGGACTGTGCGATGCCGGCACCGGCAGTCCAGAGCTGGGGCAAGTCACTCTCTCGGCACTCGAAGGCGTTCGCGGCCCGCGCGGCATGCGCATCGTGGCCGATCCACACTTCAAGCCGCGCCAGCCGCTCTCGGGCTACCTGGCTGACGCACAGCGAGACGGATCGATTAACGACTGACGCGCTGCTGCGACGTCGCCAATCGCGCGGCAAAGGGTCGCCGCAAAGGCGACCCCGCTTTCCCTCGCCTGTGGCAGCGTTCCTCCTCTGAAGGAGGATTGCATGTTGAAACCTGACCCCGAAGACCTGCCCCGCGCGCCGTGGGGCATGTCGGCCGCCTATCTTTACGTGCTGGACCTCGACGACTCGGGCGTCGCATGGGAATACTTGCGCCGCCATCCGGATTACGGCTCGGATTGGGCGCGTCGCAGGCGCGTGGTGTCCTTCGCCCGCTGGGGGTTGCGATGTCGCAGAAGATCCCGACCTAGACGGACGCAATGCGCAGCCGCTGTGGCTGTCGTCCTCTGACGGCTTGCTGCATGTGCGTGCTGCACACGCCCACAATGCGGCAACTCGTCGATTCGATCTCTGGCGCATTCCCGGCCGCAAGCGCCTGGCGCTTGACGGTCACGATCTAGCGCTGACTGCCGACCACAGCGCACAGCGCATGCGCTTGTCGCTGTCAGGGGCCTTGGTCGACGGCGCCGCCTACGCGGGCACCGTGCCGCTAACGCCGCGCCTGCGCAGCCAGCTCGACACATTCAACGCGCAGGCACAGGCCCTAGAAGGCCATGCGCCGCAGTTGGATCCCGCGCGGGCAGTGACACGCTCCTCGCTGCTGCACCTGCGCGCCCTGCAGGCGCTTGATGCTTCGCAGGCGGGCGCGTCGCATCGCGACATCGCCCAGGCCTTGTTCGGCCTCGAGGCCGTCGTCCTGCGTTGGCACGAGGATGGCGAGCTGCGCGCGCAGGTGCGCCACCTGCTGCGACGCGCCGAGACGTTCATGGCCAGCGGTTACTTGGCGTTGGCCGGGGTCCACCATCCCTCAGCGAATCACCCCGGAGACGAACCGGTACGCTGAATCTTTCCCTGCCCTGATCGGGCCTGGTTCCCGAGACTGCCTCCATCGGGCCGTGAATGGTTTGCGGCCCATCGACAGCGATGGAGGCCGTCATGGCAGTTGGCAGTTCTTTCCCTTCCCGCACGACGGCCGCGGCTGCGCCGCAGCCCCCTGCGGCTTCGGCGGTCCAGGCGGCTCCCGCCAATCCCGAGTTCCTGACCACGGACGAAGCCGGCGCATTCCTGCGGCTCTCACCGCGCACGCTGGAGAAGCAGCGCGTGCTGGGCGGTGGTCCACGCTTTCGCAAGTTCGGCGCACGCGTGGTGTACGCGGCTGCCGACCTGCGTGCATGGGCCGACAGTCACACCTACGGCATGACTTCAGATCCCGGCTACGTGCAGCGCGACTCCGTCCGCTGAATACCGCACGAGGGGAAACCGCCGCATGTCGAAGCGCCACAGTGAACGCGAACAGCTCACGCTGTTCCGCGCACTGCCGCACGGCGACATGGCGTTGCGCGATGCGCAGGACCTGATGGCCTACCCCTTCTTCTCTCTGGCTAAGTCACCGCGCATCGTCCCGATCCGCTTCGAGGCCGGCAGCATTTCGCTCACTGTCGAAGGCGTGCCCGAGCACGGCATCGCCACGATCTGGGACGCCGACGTGCTGATCTGGGCTGCCAGCCAGATCATCCAGGCGAAGAAGGAAGGCATCGCGCCTTCGCGTCTGATGGTAGCCACGCCTTACGAGATCCTGCGCTTCGCGCAGCGGGGTACCGGTCGCAGCGACTACCTGGCGCTGCGCGCCGCGCTGGACCGCCTGCAGTCCACCACCGTCGCCACGACGCTACGCCAGCGCGAGCGCCCGAACGGCGGCAAGCGCGTGCACCGCTTCTCCTGGATCAACGAGTGGAAGGAATACATCCGGCCCGACGGGCGTTCCGACGGCATCGAGCTGATCCTGGCCGACTGGTTCTTCACCGGTGTGATGGACGAGGCCCTGGTGCTCACGCTCGATCCGACGTATTTCCGGCTTTCCGGCGGCATCGAGCGCTGGTTGTACCGGCTGGTGCGCAAGCACGGCGGCCGACAGCCTGCAGGCTGGCGCTTCGAGATGCGCCACCTGCACCTGAAATCCGGAAGCCTGCAGCGCCCTTCCGACTTCGCGTTGCAGGTGCGCCAACTCGCGCGGCGCCAGGCGCTGCCAGGCTACCAGCTGTCCGTGGAGCGCAGCGGCGGCATCGAATGGCTGGCCTTCCGGCCCGGTCCGGCCGAGCCTTCCGAGACTGACTTATCCACAGCTTCTGTTGAAGAACCTGTGGATGGCATGGGGATGGGCTCGGTGGATCGCCCGCACGACCCTCGGTGGATCGCCCGCAGAACTATCGGTGGATCGCCCGCACCGATCGACCGGGAAGCCGCGCCCAGTAACGGTTTCTGGCCTCCCTAAACATCTAAAGGGATACATAAATGGAATTCACGCGCGCGCGAATCGAAGCTGCTCAAAAAGTGGGCAATGCCTCGCCGGAGGCCGTCCGAACAGCCGAAAACCGCTTGCCAGGAAGACGAAATCAACCTGGCAAAGTGATCGCGCTGCTCAACCAGAAAGGCGGCGCGGGCAAAACCACGCTCGCCACGCACCTGGCCGGCGAACTGGCGATGGCGGGAAGCCGCGTGACGCTGCTCGACGCCGATCCGCAGGGCTCGGCCCTCGACTGGGCGCAACGCCGGCTCCAGAACGGCCAGGGACGGCTCTACGGCGTGTTCGGGCTGGCCAGGGACTCGTTGCACCAGGAAGCGCCGCAAATCGCATTGGAGGCGGACTTCGTTGTGATAGATGGCCCGCCGCGGGTCGCCGCCCTCGCGCGCTCTGCGCTGCTGGCCGCCGACCTGGTGCTGATCCCGGTTCAGCCGAGCGCCTATGACGTATGGGCCAGCCACGAGATGGTGGCGCTCATTGCCGAGGCCCGGGTGTTCAGGCCGCAGCTTCGCGCGGCCTTCGTGATCAACCGGCGTGTGGTCGGCACGGTGATCGGCCGCGAAGCCCGCGCCGCCCTGGCCGACCAGCCGTTTGCCGCGCTACAGACCGAAGTGTCGCAGCGCATCGTGTTCGCCGACAGCGTGGCTGCTGGTCGGCTCGCATGCGAAGCCGCGCCGAAGTGCGCCGCGGCGCGCGAGATCGCGGCGCTGGCGCAGGCTGTGCAAGAGATGCTGCGATGACGGCATCCGCGTCATCTGCAGCGCCGAAGCGGGCATCCATCGGCCGCAAACCTGCCGCCGACCCGGCCTCGACCTGGGTGCGCCAGGCCGATGCAACAGAGATCGTCGCGAAGACGTCGATCTATACCGCGCGCCTCACCGTCGACGTGACGCCGGCGCTGCGGGGCCGCATCAAGGTGATCGCTTTCGAGCGCGGTGCTACGGCAGCCGAGATGCTGCGCGAGCTGCTGGAGCGCGAATACGGCGGAGGCCAGTCATGACGCAGTTGCTACCTTTTACCGTGCAGACTTGGCCCCAGGCCGCGCTGCCGCCTCGGCCTGTCAACATGCGGGTCTCGCTCGCCTTCGTCGAGCATCGCGTGAACGTCTGGCTGCGCTTCGGCCAACCGGTGCGCGAGACGGTACTCGACCGCTGGCGGCGCGTGGCAACCTTCGAGCCCAACACGGTGTGCTGCCGCGTCAAATGGATCGGCAACGACTACGGCACGGCACTCTGGCAGCTCATGGTGCTGCAAGCACCGATGCCGTTCGATGGCGCTCAGCGCATCGCAGGCGTGGTGCCTGGCGCACGCATTCTGCTGCGCGCTGATGGCGAGCAGCAGGTCAAGGCGGTGCTCGAAGTGATCGACGCCATCGAAGCGCTGGGCATAGAACCGGCCGCGGTTGCCGCCACGTACTGGCGCACCGTTGGCAACCGACTGGCTGCACGCCAGCCGCTGCCGGACTACACCAGCGAGCGGCATGCGGCGCATCTTGCGCGCGGGGCGCTGCGATGAGCCGGCGGGTACTTTTCGCCGGCATGGGCGTGGGCTTGGCTGCGCTGTGCGCGCCGGCCTTCATGCCGATGACGGTGCATGAACGTGTGTTCGTGGTCTACAACCCGACGGACAGCGTGCCGCGCGGCTGGTACGGGGTCGGCAGCATCGACAGCGGAATTGCGCTGCACGTCGGCAGCATCGTGCTGGCCCGCCTCCCTGTCGACGTAGCGGCCTTCGCAGGACAACGCGGCTACCTGCCGATCGGCGTGCCGATCCTCAAGCGTATCGGCGCCATCGCACCGCAGTCGGTGTGTGTTCGAGAACAGGTCGTGCTGATTGATGGCGCGGTGGCGGCGACCGCACGCACACATGACGGCGCGCGCCGGCCACTGCCTGCTTGGCGGCATTGCCGCCCTCTCGCTGGCGGCGAACTATTCCTGCTCAGCGACACGAATCCGGCGTCGTTCGACAGCCG
This sequence comes from Variovorax multivorans, assembly GCF_051216835.1. Taxonomy (NCBI): domain Bacteria; kingdom Pseudomonadati; phylum Pseudomonadota; class Betaproteobacteria; order Burkholderiales; family Comamonadaceae; genus Variovorax; species Variovorax multivorans. The sequence goes on along the minus strand of NZ_JBPJZL010000012.1, from coordinate 181,646 downwards.
CTACTTCGGCCCCATCCCCGCCTCTGCCGTGCTCGGCATCGCGAGACCGCTGTGGACTTGGAGCACGCCATGAGCCCTGCCCTATCGCGTCGTCAAACATGCCGCCGAACCGTAGCTGAGCATGCGCTCGCGCTGCACTCCGTCGTGCAGGGAGCGCGTCGCCAGCGTGCAGCACGCGCTGCACCGCCGCTGCCTCACGGGCAGCGTTGCACACCCGGTGCGCGGCTGGCGGCAGGTCGGAGCCGGGAGCGGATGCGGAAGGCGGAGACGGAGGGCCAGATAAAGGGGGTGGCACGTCGCGCCCCTCCAAGTCAGTCTGCACGTGGGTTTGCGGCGGCACCGCAAAGGGTCCTGCGCGTGCCGCGCAGAGCCTGGAATCCGCATGCCAGCGGCGTCAGGCGCGTGCCGTCTTCGACGCACTGCGCCACTGGGCGCTGGAGTCTTCGCCATGGCCGGCGCTGACGAGGACCGCTTTCGCGTCAAACCCGCGGCGCCTAAGTCGCCCGGTGGCCCGCGTTCGCAGCGCTTTGTATCGCAGGTCCTCAAGCAGGTATCGAAGACCGGCGCAAAGTCCTCCGGCAGGATCCCTGGCAGACCCGCCAACACGTTCGGACGCGGCCGCGTCGCGGCCTCCATGGCCGGCCGACGCCTGGGGCCGAACGCGCGGCGTGTGGTCATCAAGTCCCGCTTCGTCGTGCTCCGACGTGCCAGCCCGAACTCGGCAGCCGTGCACCTGCGCTACATCGAGCGCGACGGCGTCACACGCGATGGGGAGAAGGGCCAGGCATACGGCGCCGACACCGACGCGGCCGACCTCAAGGCCTTTCAGGAGCGCGGGCAGAACGACCGCCACCAGTTCCGCTTCATCGTCTCGGCCGAGGACGGCCTGGAGCTGGAAGACCTAAAGGGCTTCACCCGCCAGCTGATCCGCCGCATGGAGACCGACCTGGAGACTCGACTGGACTGGGTGGCCGTGGACCATTGGGACACAGACAATCCGCACACCCACATCGTGCTGAACGGCCATACAGGCGGGCTCGCAAGTGCAAGGGAGGATCTCGTGATCGCACCCGACTACATGGCCCACGGCATGCGCCTGCGCGCCAGCGAGATCGCGACCGAATGGCTAGGGCCGCGCACCGAGGCGGAGATCCGCCAGAGCCTGCTGCGGGAGGTCGACCAGCAGCGGCTCACCAGCCTGGACCGAGCATTGATCCGGCAGGCTGGTGCCGATGGCGTCGGCCTGACAGGTAACTCGCAAGACCAGCCACGTCAGAACGCACTGCGGGCGCGGCTGCAGCGGCTCGAAGGCATGGGCCTGGCCGAAAGGATGAATGCCCACCGCTGGAAGCTCCAGCCCGGGATGGCCTCCACACTCGACGCCATGGGCCAGCGCGAAGATGCGCTGGAGACGATTCGCCTTGCCCTAAAGGGCCAGCGGCGGGAATGCGTGGTTGATGAGCGGCCGACCTCCCCCGTCATCGGTCGGATCGTGGGCAAGGGCTTGTTCGACGAACTGCACGACCGCGGCTATCTGGTGGTTGATGGCATCGACGGACGGGCGCACTACCTGAAGCTGCCAGTTGGCACCGACCTCGCAGAACTGCCCGTACGCGGCATCGTGGAGGCGAAGCCGCCAGGCCAGGAGAAGCCGGTGGATCGCCACATCGCGACCGTCACGAAAGACGGCATCTACGCGACCGCTGACCACTTGGCGCAACTGAAGCGCGCCAATGACCGAGACCCGCAGTCCACCGTCGATGCACACGTGCGCCGACTCGAAGCGCTGCGCCGCGCCGGCATCGTGGAGCGCATTGCCGATGGTGTCTGGACGGTGCCGCCCGATCTGCTGCAGAAGGCCCGAACGTATGACGCGCAGAAGAATGTTGGATTGGTGATCGAGCTGCGATCGCATCTGCCCATCGATCGGCAGGTGTGCGCCCTCGGCGCTACTTGGCTGGACAAGCAACTGGTGGGCCCCGATTTGGGCTTAACCGGTCAAGGCTTTGGGGCTCAGGTGCGCGCGGCGATGCACGAGCGCGTGGATTTTCTTGCTACGCAGGGACTTGCCGAATGGCGTGGTCAGCGGGCCGTTCTCGCGACCAGCCTTTTGGCAACACTGCGTGACCGGGAGCTTGCCGAAGTTGGCAAGGCACTTGGGAAAGAGACTGGGCAAACATACCGCGCGGTACAGGACGGCGGACAAGCTAGCGGCATCTATCGGAGAAGCATTCAGCTTGTGAGCGGCAGATTCGCAATGCTCGACGACGGAGTGAGCTTCAACCTCGTGCCGTGGAGGCCAGTCGTTGAGCGCCGATTGGGACAGCAAGTGTCAGCAATCATGCGCGGACAGTCCATCACTTGGCAGTTGGAACGAGGGCGAAGCATCGCCATTTGAGGCGATAACTAAATCTCAGCGATTTTGCGAAGCTTGGTCATAGCCGTATGCTATAGCCCATGAACCTACGCCAAATTGAAGCCTTCAAAGCGGTCATGGAAACAGGTACCGTGACGCAAGCTGCGGCACGGCTCCACATTGCGCAGCCCTCGGCCACCAAGTTGCTGCAGATGTGCGAGCGCAGTGTGGGAATGCCGCTCTTCACCCGCGATAGAGGGCGCCTCACGCCCACTGCTGAAGCTCGCCTGCTCTATGAGGAAGTCGAGCGAGTGTTCCAGGGCGCAGAACGGGTCAACCAAGCCGTTGCAGAGATTCGAGCATTGCAGCGCGGAACCCTATCCGTCGGCATGATGCCAGGCATGGCCTTCGGATTCGCGCAGGAGGTTCTGGCGCGCCTAGACGCCAAGCACCCTGGAATCAAGACCCACCTTCACTCGCGGGAAACGACTCAGCTCATTGAGCAATTGGCAATGCAGCAGATCGAGCTTCTGTTCACGTCAAGAGCCATTGATCATCCCGAATTCAAGGTGGAGCGGATCTGTCGTGTGCCGCTCGTTTGTATCTTGCCTAAAGGCCATCCGTTGGAATCGAAGAAGGAAATCCGGCTCGCCGATCTTCGGGGTGAGCGTGTCGCATCATTTACCTTGGGTACGCAGTTGCGCGGCCTCACTGACCTGGCTTTCCAGCGTGCCAAGGTGTCCCGTGTCATCGCCTTTGAGGCCATGACGGCGCCCCCGATTTGCGCGTTCGTTGCGCGCGGTCTTGGGGTAGCCGTCGTCAACCCACTCCACGTCGGTATGACTGCGCCGCTGTTGGCAATTCGTCCGCTCGTACCAGCTCTGATGGAAGAAATTGTGATGGCCTCGCCGCGCTCGCGCCGGCTCTCGCGCTTAGCGGAGGCCTTCGCTCAAGAGTCGCGCAAACTTGGCGCACTGATTGAGGCAGACCCCATGGGCATAGCTTCCGGCTATGGCTGACGAAAAACATTGAATTCGACGGCACGGATGACCGTTCGTAGCATATGAATACACATTGCTTATGAACTCATTCCGTGTCCTCATCATTACAGTTTCCTTAGGCTTGGCCGTCCCGGCCTTTGCTCAGGAGAACTCGCTGCGCATCGGTTCCGGTGGCGCCGATATCGGAACGCTCGATCCGCATCGCGCTACGACGACTCCGGAAAAAAACCTGATCAGCATGCTATTCGGCGGGCTGGTACGGTTCCCGCTCGGCTCGGCAGATCCGGACAAAATCGAAGGCGACCTAGCTGAGAGTTGGCAAGCCTCGGCAGACGGCCTGACTTGGACGTTCAAGCTGCGGCGGGGTGTCCAGTTCCACCGCAACTACGGCGAAGCGAACGCCGAAGACGTTGTCTACAGCCTTACCCGTGCTGCGGATGCGAAGCGATCGTCGTACTCGGCAAGCCTGGACGCGATCAAGGAAATCAAGGCCATTGCCCCTTTCACGGTGCGCATTCAACTCAAGACGCCTGTGCCCAGCCTGCTTGGTCTGGTGGCCAATCACCAGGCGGGGATGATCGTCAGCCGCAGGGCCGATCAAGAGTTGAAAGAGGGCTTTAGGCTCAAGCCTGTTGGCTTCGGCCCGTTCGAATTCGTTGAGCATCGAGCGCAGCAAGAAGTAGAGCTCAAGGCGAACGACAAATATTTCCGCGGCAAGCCGAAGATTGCCCGCATCCAGTTCAAGTTCTTCCCCTCAGATATGCGGCGTGGGTTGGCGTTCGCAACTGGTGATCTGGACCTCATCTATGGGCAACGCGAGCAGCAATGGCTGAAACAGGCTCGCGGCTGGTCACCGCCAAGGGATCAATCGCCAGTCAAGGTCGATGTCTTCGGCCCAGGCGAGTTCCGTCTGCTGATGCTGAACAGGAACATCAAGCCCCTCGACGATCTACGTGTGCGAGAGGCCGTGGCCCGCGCAGTAGATGTGCAGGAGCTTATTCGCCTCGTCGGTAGCGACGTCGTCAAGGCCGGGCGCTCCGTGGTTCCACCAGGATACGTAGGCGAGGCGGACATGGGGAACACGTTCCCGCAGGATGTAGCGCGAGCCAGAGCGCTGCTGCGGGAGGCCGGCCATCCGAACGGCGTCACGCTCAAGGCCGTGGTTTCCAACCTCTCGACGAATCTTCCTGTGATGAAGGTGATTCGAGAACAGCTCAAGCGCGCGGGCATCGAACTTGAAATCGATGGGGTCGAGCACTCCACATACCACGCACAGATCCGAAAGGACATTAGCGCGCTCGTCTTCTACGGCGCAGCGAGGTTCCCAATCGCCGACTCATGGTTGAACGAGTTCTTCCACTCTCGCGCTCAGATCGGATCGCCCACCCAAGCCACAAACTTCGCGCACTGCAGCGTGGCCGACAGGGAGATCGACGAGGCCAGGGCTGCTACCGACGCGGCGACACGCAACGCACTATGGCGCGTAGCGCAGGCCAAGATCACCGCCGACCTGTGCGCAATTCCGCTTTTTGATCTTCAGCAGGCCTGGGTGCGTCGCGCGGCACTCGACTACGGAGTGCCGCTGGAAGGAAGTCTGAGCCTCATTCCGCCGATCAGCGAAAAGACGACGCTCATGACGGCAACCACTCGCTAAAGCCATTCATCACATTCAAGTCGCAATTCTAATGACCAACGACAAAGCTCAACTCGCCAACGATGTTCAGGAGGTACATGGCACTGTTCACCGTGTCGCTGCATACATCGTGAACAAGCGCGGAATGAAGTCATCTGATGCAGAGCGGGAATCCGCGCTCAAGCGCATTTTTGATCTTCTAAGTGCAGCGGGGGCTGGCATTGGCGAGCCAGGTGTGCTTGCCGTTCAAAAAGTGGCTAGCAAGCTCCTTGGCACAGGCGACATCCCGATCTGGTTCACCGGTGCATCCGGCTCGGCTGTCGCCGCTGCCTGGGCGAACAGCATGGCGGCTTCGACGCTGGATCTCGATGACGGAAATCGCGTTGCCCGCGGTCATCCAGGCGCCGCAGTCATTCCGGCGGCGTTTGCGGCCGCCGCCGAGATCGGATCGGAACTCGAAGACCTTCTCGCTGCCATCGTCATCGGGTATGAAGTCGGAGTCACGATCGCAGCAGCACGAACAACTTACGGCAGTAGCGGCACATGGGCTTCGTATGCCGTGGTTGCGACGGTGGCAGCCCTGCGCGGCACGTCCTTGGGCGTACTGGAGCACGCACTGGCGATCGCCGGAGAAAGCGCGCCGAATCAGCTCTTCAGCAGCGCACCGCCGTTCTCATTGCCGACGCCGGAAGGCAGCGACATCAAGGAAGGGATACCGTGGGCAGTGGTAACGGGCATCTTCGCGCTTGAGCTGGCGGAAGCTGGCTTCACTGGACCCCGAAACGTCCTCGATAGCGCGCTCCACTACAAATTTGGCGAACTTCGACCGATAGGTGAGGCCAGCCACATTTGCAGTTCGTACTTCAAGCTGTATGCATGCTGCCGGCACATCCATCCACCTCTAGATGCGTTCTTGCATCTGATTGACCAACACGGGATCGACGCGCAAGACATCGAGAAGATCGAGGTCGAGGCATACAGCGGCGCACTTCGCATCACCAACAAGACTCATCCGAGCAGCGTGGTGGACGTTCAGTACAGCATCCCTTACTGCCTCGCCTTGGCCGCAGTGGGCGGCCGAGAGGCACTCCTGCCGCTTGCAGCAGACGCCTTGTCGCGCAAAGGGCTGCCCGAATTGGCCGGCAAGGTGTCGTTGAGCCTAGATGTTGGACTGGACGCGAAGTTTCCGGCTCAGACCCTGGCGCGGGTCACCGTCACTACCAAAGGGCAGCGGTTCACATCAGACGTGACAGCGCCACGAGGAGAAGCAGGAGACCCGCTGACGTGGAAGGAACTTGAGGATAAGTTCACCGCAGTAACCCAAGGAATCCTGAGCAAATCCCAGCAGGGAAAGCTGGTGACTGCCGTCGAGACACTACGAGCGATAGATGACTTGGGGCCTCTCAGCAGATGCCTGCGTGATCCTGTGCAGATTCACAAGCCAACCTAAGCCAGATGTATTTACTCATAGCTCGTTTTGACAATGAAAGGGAATGCCATGAAGAAACTATTTCGCAGAGAGGTCATCGGATTCGCGGGGGCTGCAGTCCTTGCTGGCTTTTGCCAGCAAGCTCTAGCTGATGACTTTCCATCGAAGCCCATTCGCTTCGTGGTCCCAGCATCGCCTGGTGGCGCAACGGACGGCATAGCGCGCAGCATCTCAAACGGGCTAGCCGATTCAACCAAATGGGCCATGGTGGTCGAGAACTTCCCTGGCGCAGCGGGGAATATCGGTTTGGACCAGGTCGCGAAGGCGCCGGGAGACGGTTACACGATCGGGATCGGCGAATCCAGCAATCTCACGGTAAACCAATTCATCTACAGCAAGATGCCGTTCAATCCCGAGCGAGACATCGCTCCGGTGATCCTGATCGCGAAAGTGCCGCTGCTGCTGGTGGTGCCGGCAACGGCGCCCCATCGCTCCGTAGCGGATCTTGTCGCGGAGGGGAAGAAGAAGTCCCTCTCGTATGCCACTCCAGGCAACGGGACGCTTGCTCACCTGACTGCTGAACTTTGGAAGCAGAAGACAGGGCTCAATCTGGTGCATATCCCCTACAAGAGCGCTCCGCCGGCAATGACGGACCTCGCGGCAGGCCTGACTGACCTGTACTTTGCGTCCATCGCGTCTGCGACGCCCATGCTCAACGCAGGCAAGGTGAAGGCGCTCGCCATTCTGGCGCCAACGAGATCTCCGCAATTCCCCACCGTTCCGACCTTCGCTGAAGCCGGCTTCGACGGCATGGAGGCCAGCGCACTGTTCGGCATCGTCGCCCCCGGCGGTACTCCGAAAGCCGCAATCGATCGGCTGAACAAGCAGCTGAACGTAGCGTTGTCGCAGCCAAGTGTGGTGCAACAGCTCTCCACGATGGGCGCGGATCGCTCGTCGCCTCGACTGTACGGTGGTGATGCCGCGAGCTTCAACAAGCTGTTGCAGGAAGAGCGTGCTCGCTGGGGGAAAGTCGTCAAGGCCTCGGGCGCAAAGATCGATTGAACGTAAACGGGGCCTGAAAAGGTCATTCGTAGGCAAGCCACCGGTGGCGACGCATTCTGCATATCCAAGATTGAAATATATGAAGATTCGAGAAATCAAGATTTACCGCGCCAAGATGGCTCGTCTGCACCCGGTGCTTGTCGAGGTGCTTACCGATGAAGGTGTCGTAGGCGTGGGTGAGGCGGGCATTGCCTATGGACTGGGGCAGACCGCAGCGGCGGGAATGATCAAGGACCTTGCCGAGCGGATGTTGATCGGTAAGGATCCAGCGCGCATCGAGGCACTGTGGTCAGAGATGTACGACCACACGTTTTGGGCCAAAGGTGGCGGACCGATCATCTTCGCGGCCATCAGCGCCATCGAGCAGGCGCTTTGGGATATCAAGGGCAAGGTCCTCGGCGTTCCCATATACGAGCTTCTGGGCGGGAAGTTCCGAGATGAAGTGCGTGTGTACAACAACGGTTGGGGCCAGGACCACATGGAGGTCAAGCCGTTCGCGGATGCGGCCGAGCGAGCTGTCGCGGAGGGCTACGACGCGCTGAAGTGCTATCCCTTCGCCTATCGCGATCCTGACCCGCGGGCGACGTCCAAGCATCCGTCGCTGCGCTCGTTGGACAAGAGCGTGTTGAAGCTTGCCTACGAAAAGGTCAAGGCGCTCCGATCGGCAGTGGGTCCAGATGTGGACATCATGCTCGACGTGAGTGGAGGTCTCACGACCGACGAGATGATCAGATTCTGTCGGAAGGTAGAGGAACTGGACATCTTCTTCATCGAAGAGCCGTGCGATCCCTTTGATGTGGGAGCGCTCAAGAAGATCTCCGACCAGGTGCGTATTCCGGTAGCTGCAGGAGAGCGTCTGTACACACGGTACGGCTTCCGCAAGGTGCTGGAGGCACATGCTGTCGACATCGTTCAGCCGGACATCTGTCTGACGGGTGGCCTCATGGAAACAAAAAAGATCGCGGCAATGGCCGAGGCCTACAACATGCGCGTTCAGCCGCACGTGTGTGGCAGTCCTGTTGCCACCGCAGCGGCATTGCAGATCGGCGCCTGCATCTCGAACTTCGCCATTCAAGAGGTCTATCCCTGCTGGCAGACCATGCCCGGCTACGTCGAGCTCACCGACAACCCGCCCGAGGCGCGCATCAAGAACGGGAAGCTCGATATCCCCGACCTGCCCGGACTCGGGATCAGCCTGAACCGCAAGGTTGTCGAACCGTTCCTCTGGGAAACCGTCAAGGCTGGCTGAGCGCGCTCGAAAGCGAATCTTTCAAAACGCACGCGTACATATGCATGCGCCATCAAACCGCCTGTGGGCAAAGGAGCAATCATGGTCAGGTCTCTTCGTTCAGTTCTCGTGCTAGCGGCACTCAGTACGCTGGCTTCCCTTTGGCCGCAAGCGGTGGTGCATGCCGCCACCACGAAGGACCGGATCCTGAGTGAAAAAACGCTGACGGCAGGCATCCACAACGGCAAGCCGTGGGGATACAAGACGCCCGACGGCGGGGTGGAAGGATTCAATGTCGAGATCGTCCGCGCCGTGTTCGAGCCGCTCGGCGTGAAGGTCAACTTCGTGACGGGCGACTTCGGCTCCCTAATTCCGGGCCTAATTTCGAATCGCTTCGACGTTATCGACTCAAGCGTCGTGATTACGGAGGAGCGCTGCAAGATCGTCACATTCAGTGATCCTGAGCTGACCAGCGTCGATGCACTCCTCGTCAAGAAGGGCAACCCTCAAAAGATCACGAGCTTCAGCCATGTGATCAAGACCCCTTCACTGAAGATCGGAGCGAGCCGCGGCAGTCAGCAGGGGAAGAACGCCGAGGCAGCTGGAGTGACTGGTGACCAGCTCCAACTGTTCCAGAACACCGAATCGACAATCTCCGCGCTCCTCGCCGGCCGCGTCGACGGGATCACATTCACATCCGGTACGGTCAACGCGCTCTTGACGAACCCGCAAATTGCCGGCGCGGCCGAACGCGCAAGGCCGTTCACCGGACGCACCGACGCGAGCGGCAAGCCGTTTGCATCCTACGTCGCCGCCGTGTTTCGCCAACAGGATACGGACCTGCGCGACCTGTTCAACAAGCGGCTTGCGGAACTGAAGGCGGACGGAACCGTGGCCAAGATCATGTCCAAGTATGGATTCACCCCCGACGAAAAGGCTCCTGATGGCCTCACCGGCGCCGACGTGTGCGCGGGCAAGAAGTGAAGGCAGCGAATGAGCTTTCTGGATGTTCTTGCAGGAATATGGGCGGGGTTCGGCGTGACCGCTCAGGTCACATCGCTTAGCCTCGCTTATGGTGTTCCGTTTGCGCTGGTCTTCGGCATTCTCCAGTACAGCACGACCGCATGGGAGCGGGTTCTGATCACGTCACTGATCGAGTTCTGGCGTAGCTCACCAGTGGTCATTCTCCTCTTCGTCTTCTACTACGCCCTGCCAATGGTCGGGCTGACGCTGCAAGCGATCACCGTCGGCACATTGGTGTTAGGGCTCAACATCGGTGGCTATGGCAGTCAGGCAGTACGCGCCGCACTTCAGGCGCTTGACCGAGGCCAGTACGAAGCAGGCATGGCGATGGGTTTGACGAGGTTTCAGACCCTGACGCTGGTCGAGTTGCCGCAGGCGCTAAAGGCAATGATCCCGACTTTCGTGAACCTGCTCATTCAGCTCGTCAAGAGCACTGCCCTTGTGTCGCTACTCTCGCTCGCGGACATGACCTTTCGAGCGAAGGAGATCGCGTTGTCGACTTTTGATCCTGTGGCTACCTATGTGGGACTGCTTGTGTCGTACTTCGTTATCTGCTACCCGCTCACGATCGTTGGCCGCTTGTGCGAGCGGCGGCTTGGCGTTGCCCGGGAGGCAAGCGGTGTTTGACCTTTCTTTCATGCTTTCGACAGTGCCGGCAATCTTTAGGGCGATGGGAACGACGGTATGGGTCGCGATCGTGTGCAGCATCGGCGCAGCAACGCTCGGATTCGCTTTCGAACTCTTGAGGCGATCCGGTCGGCTGCGGGGCGTCGCGATGAGATTTGTCATTGATTTCATCAGATCAACGCCCATCCTCGTGCAACTCTACTTTTTCTACTTCGTACTCCCCCACTACGGTGTAACGATGCCCTCTCTCGTGGTCGGCGTTTTCGCTTTGAGTTTGTACTACTCAGGGTACCTCGCGGAAGTGTTCAAGGCGGGCATCGACAGCATTCCAAGAGGCCAATTCGAGGCCGCTCAATCGCTGGGGCTGAGCGGATGGGACACCACCTTCCGCGTGGTGCTACCTCAAATGCTTCGTGCAGTGGCCGCACCGATGGGAAACTATTTCGTCTCGTTGCTCAAGGCGACTCCGTATCTGGCAGTGATCTCCGTGCACGAGATGCTTGGAGCGGCCCTCGACATTGGATCGCAAACCTTCCGCTACCCCGAGCCAATGATTGCGGTCGGGATCATTTTCCTGGCCCTGGCACTCGCTATTGCCCAGGCAGTCCACTGGCTGGAGCTTCGTCTGCTGGCGTCCGACAAGCGCTGATGTAGGAAAACAAGATGGCACTAATACAAACACGCGGCGCGAACGAAACGTTCGACGTTTCGCAGACGATGAGAGACAACATGGAAATCGAGCAAGTCACGACAGCATTGACCAGTGCGTATGCAGTTCGGATCGAAGGCCTTCACAAGTGGTACGGCCTGTACCACGCGCTGAATGACATCAACCTGAGTGTTCGACCCGGCGAGAAGATCGTAATTTGCGGCCCGTCGGGGTCGGGAAAGTCGACCTTGATTCGCTGCATCAACGGACTGGAACGTCATGAGGAAGGCCAAATTCTGGCCAACGGGCACATTGTCGATGACCTCCCTCGGCATCTTCGGCAGGTGCGCCAGGAGGTCGGGATGGTCTTCCAACACTTCAATCTCTTCCCACATCTAACCGTAATTGAGAACTGCACGCTGGCTCTCACAAGGGTACGAAAGATGGCTCGATCCGAAGCGATTGAGGTTGCGAAGCACTATCTTGACCGAGTGCGCATCCCTGAACACGGTCACAAGTACCCCAGTCAATTGTCCGGGGGACAGCAGCAGCGGGTTGCAATCGCGCGGTCGCTTTGCATGAAGCCGAAGGTCATGCTCTTCGATGAGCCCACTTCTGCACTCGACCCCGAGATGATCAAGGAGGTGCTGGAAGTCATGACCGGCCTGGCGCGGGACGGTATGACCATGCTCTGTGTTACCCACGAAATGGGCTTCGCACGTGAGGTTGCCGATCGAGTCGTGTTCATGGACGCAGGTGCCGTCGTCGAAGAAGGGGCGCCCAAAGAGTTCTTTGGCGCCCCGAAACATGATCGCACTCGGAAGTTCCTTTCTCAGTTGCTGCACTGATGCACATCTACGCTGAAAACCTTCGTGGCAGGGACCCGGCATACGTGATCACGGAGGATCTTCTGCGTTCGAATGTAGATCCATCTATCGAAGCCGAGGTCACTGTCCGATGGAACGACGAGCCGGATCTCGCCGCGCTTGCTGACGCAGATGTGTTTGTCGGCGGCGGGTTCGACCCAGAGCGAGTTGCACGGTACTCGTCGCGCCTTCGGCTCGTGCATTCGACAGGCGCGGGCGTCGATCGATACCTGCCCCTCGACTGGCTACCACCAGGAGCTGTGTTCACGAACAGCAGCGGCATCCACGCCGAGAAGGCACGGGAGTTCGTGACCTGGGCATTGCCTGCGCTACACGCAGGGCTGCCGCGATTTGCACAGGCCCAGCGGGAGTGGCGGTGGGATCGAAGGCTCACGGGTTTGATTGCCGGCAAGCACGTGGTCGTAGTTGGTCTCGGTGGACTTGGCGGTGCAGTCGCGGATGCTGCCCGAGGCCTGGGACTCCGCGTTACTGCAGTAACGCGCAGCGGACAACCGAGTCCGATGATCCGTGTGCTCCCCATAGCGCAACTGGACGAGGTGCTGCCGTCGGCAGACTTCCTGGTGTTGGCATGCCCACTTACGCCGGCTACGCGAGGACTGATCGATGCTCGCGCCATCGCCCGTTTGCCAGTCAATGCATCGATTCTCAACATCGCGCGCGGACCGATCGTCGATTCGGCTGCGCTGTGTACTGCGCTCATGTTTGGCCGACTGGCCGGGGCGCTGCTCGATGTATTCGATGTCGAGCCATTGCCAACCGATAGTCCGCTCTGGGACGCGCCCGGACTTCTTGTGACGCCCCACATCTCCTGCGACACGCCGGACTACGTCTCTCGTTCCTTGCAGATTCTCGGACGCAACACCAAAAGACTTCTCGATGGTTCCACGAACCAATTCGAGAACCAAGTCGACGGCGACCTCGGTTACTGACTCCCGGTGCACGACTGTGATGGATAGAAGTAGGTCCACCATCGCACTTGCACAAAGGGCGAGTTCGCCTGAGGCTCACAATCCGGAGGCGAGGCGTGAATGATCGAGTTGCGACATCTACGCTACTTCGTCGCTGTCGCAGAGGAACTCAACTTCCGTCGCGCGGCCGAACGCGTTCACATCGACCAAACACCCCTCTCGCGGTCTATCCGTGACCTTGAAGACCGCCTCGGCCTGCAGTTGTTCGTTCGTACTCCTCGCAACCTACATCTGACTCCTGCTGGTCAGCGGCTGCTGAAAGAGACACGCAAGGTTTTCATCCGGATCGAACGCGCCTATCGCGCTGTGCGCGAGACAGATACCCGTTTCCGCGCACCGTTGCGCATAGGAGTAGCGGACGGCATCGCACAGCCGAAGTTGTCTGAGTGTCTTATCCGGTGGCGCGAGTCGACGCCGGAGGTTCCGCTGGATTTGATGGAGATGCGTGCTTCTGAGCTTGCGAATGCGCTGGAACGTGAAGAGATTGATGCTGGTTTTTCCTTCGGCATCCCCGACAACGACGCCATCGCGCAACAGCCAGCGTGGAGCTACCCGGCTATGGCCCTACTTCCCAAGGGGCACGAGCTGGCGGCGCAAACCGTCCTTCCCATCGCCGACCTGCTGGCTTTTCCGCTGCTTTCTCTTCATGCCGAGCGGCAGAAAGGTCTTTTGCAGCAGATGCGGACCATCGTGCAGCGGCACACGACTACACCCACATTTACGGGTGAGGCCGGTACGCTTGCGGGATACGTCACGCGCATCGCTGCCGGCTTGGCTGTGGGTTTAGGAGATGCGGGGCACATTGCGACGTTCTGCCGCAGCGATGTGGTGGCTGTACCACTGAGCGAGGACGAGCGCATCATCACTTTCGTGCTGCACAAGCACCATCGCTTTGGCTTACCCGAAGCTTTACAACGTTTCGTTGCGAACGCTAAAACTTTGTTGTGATCGTTACGCCTATCGCGCCCGCGATGCGCGCTGCGTCGTAATCGGCCTTGGACATACCCCAATCAATTCGCAATGCTGTTAGCCCGCTGATGAGATTGCCGGCCTGAGGCGCTTGCATTTCATCTAGTCCGAGGCGGCGATTTCCGTCGGCGTACTCCTCACCACGCTCCATCACGCCCCGATGGGTCGGCGGTTTGGCGACTCGATTCCAGACTCGGGCAAGCGGTGCCATTGCGGCACGCGCGCGCTGGATTCAAGACGCAAAGGAGGAGTAGCCCATGCCGACTCGGGGTGCAACCGGCATTTTGTTCGGACAGATTGTTGTGGTGCTGGGTGTCGCCTTCGGCGGCCTCTGGACCAGCACGCAATGGACAGCCCATGCACTGGGCTATCAGGCCAGGCTCGGGCCACCGTGGTTCGACCTCTCGGGCCTGCCGGTGTACGAGCCGTGGAAGCTCTTCGAGTGGTGGTACTTTTTTGATGCCTACGCACCCAAGGTATTCGAGCGCGGCGGGATCATCGCTGCGTCGAGTGGGATGCTCGCCACCGCGGCAGCCATCGGCATGGCGGTCTGGCGCTCTCGGTTGGCCAAGCAGGTCACAACTTACGGTTCTGCTCGATGGGCCGAGCGTGAGGAGATCGCCGACGCTGGCCTGACTCGGCCTGCAGGCGTGTTCCTTGGCAAAACCGCGCACAAGGAAGCCGACTACCTGCGCCACGAAGGGCCGGAGCACGTGATGGCCTTTGCTCCCACGCGCTCCGGCAAGGGCGTTGGATTGGTCGTTCCGTCGCTGCTGTCCTGGCCGGGCTCCGCGGTGATCCACGACATCAAAGGGGAGAACTGGAACCTCACCGCCGGATGGCGATCACGCTTCTCGCATTGCCTGCTCTTCAACCCAACCGATGCGAAGTCGGCCGCGTACAACCCACTGCTCGAAGTGCGGCGTGGCATGCACGAAGTGCGCGACGTACAGAACATCGCCGACATCCTGGTCGATCCCGAAGGTGCGCTGGAGCGGCGCAACCACTGGGAGAAGACCAGCCATGCCCTGCTGGTCGGCGCCATCCTGCACGTGCTGTATGCGGGCGAGGACAAGACGCTGCGCGGCGTCGCTAACTTCCTGTCGGACCCGGCCTGTCCGTTCGAGGTGACGCTGCACCGGATGATGACCACGAAGCATCTCGACAGCGATGGGGAAGATGGGGTTCATCCCGTCGTGGCTTCTGCCGCGCGCGAAGTGCTGAACAAGAGCGACAACGAACGCTCGGGCGTGCTGTCTACCGCCATGAGTTTTCTGGGTCTGTACCGCGATCCCACAGTGGCCGAAGTCACCTCACGCTGCGACTGGCGGATCGCCGACCTGATCTCGGCCGCGCACCCGGTGTCTCTCTACCTGGTCGTGCCGCCGTCGGACATCAGCCGCACCAAGCCGCTGATCCGGTTGATCCTCAACCAGGTCGGCCGGCGTCTGACCGAATCACTGGATGGCTCGGACGGCATCACGCGCAAGCACAAGCTGCTGCTGATGCTGGATGAGTTCCCGGCGCTGGGCCGATTGGACTTCTTCGAGAGCGCCCTCGCCTTCATGGCCGGCTACGGCCTACGGGCCTTCCTGATTGCGCAGTCGCTCAACCAGATCGACAAGGCCTACGGTCAAAACCATTCGATCCTCGACAACTGCCACGTGCGCATCGCGTTCGCGACGAACGACGAGCGCACGGCCAAGCGTATCTCTGAGGCTTTGGGAACGGCGACCGAGCTGCGCGCACAGCGCAACTATGCGGGCCATCGGCTTGCGCCTTGGCTCGGGCATCTGATGGTCTCTCGCCAAGAGACGGCCCGCCCGCTGCTGACACCGGGCGAAGTGATGCAGTTGCCGCCCGACGATGCCGTGGTGATGGTCTCAGGCCATCCGCCCATCAAGGCGAAGAAGCTGCGCTACTACCAGGACCGGAACTTCTCCACCCGCGTCCTGCCCGCGCCCGTGTTGGCAGTGGGTGTTTATGCGGACCGACCGGCAGTGCGGCCTGACGATTGGAGTGAACTCACCCCGCTCGCACCGATGCCGTCATCAGGCGGGGACGCTGGAGGTCTTGCCGACGAGGGTGGCCACCAGCTCAAGCCAGAACTGGACGTCGCCGCGAATGTGGCCTCGCTTCCAGACGCCGAGGGCCTGCTGGTGCTCGATGACGAAGACGACGTGCCGCTTAGACCGCAAGACGTGGACCGGCAGTTGATGCGCACCGCGCGTCTGGCCGCATTGGACCCTGATGACGGGATCGCGCTATGACTCGCGCGCGGTTGAACATCTTCATCGAGCCGGAGCATGCGAAGCGGTTGGACCACGTCGCCTCGCACAAAGGCGTCTCGAAGTCCGCTGTGATTGCCGCGGCCCTGGCCTCTTTCCTCTCGCCTGACGGCGAGGACCAGCGTGAGGCGGCGTTGGCCAAGCGCCTTGACAGGCTCTCGCGGCAGTTCGATCGGCTGGAGCGCGACCAGAACGTGCTGATTGAGACGGTGGCGCTCTACCTTCGCTACTTCCTGACAGTCTCAATCCCTGTGCCCGAGGGGCAGCAGGAAGCCGCGCGTGCGCAGGGCCGCGCACGTTACGTGCAGTTCATCGAACAGCTCGCACGCCATATCCAGCGCGGGCGCAGCCTGGTGCGCGAAGTCCACGAAGACATCGGACCCGGGAAAGGCGACGACCCAACGGAAGCCAGCATCCAGGCGGGGTCAGGTATCGACGTCCCAGGAGGTTCCGCATGAATCTGCCTGAACCGAACGCCATGGATGCGTCGCTGGAACGGCGCATCCGCATGTTACGCACGGCCATGGGGCCGGAAATCGCGGCAGCGCTAGACGATCCTGAAGTCGTCGAGGTTCTGCTGAATCCGGACGGCTCGCTGTGGGTGGACCGACTGGGGACGGGCCGCGAAGCCACCGGCGCTGCGCTGCCGCCGGCCGTGGCTGAACGGATCATCCGACTCGTAGCTGCACACGTGCGCGCGGAGGTGCATGCGGGTGCGCCGATCCTGTCGGCCGAATTGCCCGAGACGGGGGAACGCTTCCTGGGCGTGTTGCCACCCGTCGTGCGTGCGCCGTCCTTCGCGATCCGTAAGCGAGCGCTGCGCATCATGACGCTCGCCCACTACGTGGCCGATGGCGTGATGACCGAGGACCAGGCGGCGTTCCTGCGCCGCGCGGTACGCGAACGCCTGAACATTGTCGTGGCGGGCGGCACCAGCACGGGCAAGACCACTCTGGCCAATGCCTTGCTGGACGAGATCGCCGAGACGCGTGACCGTGTACTGATCCTCGAAGACACGGTGGAGCTCCAGTGCCGCTCCGACGACCACGTAGCCATGCGCACTGAGCCGGGCGTGAGCACCATGAGCGACTTGGTGCGCCACACCTTGCGGTTACGACCGGACCGCATCGTCGTCGGTGAGGTGCGCGGTTCCGAAGCACTCGACCTGCTCAAGGCCTGGGGCACCGGACACCCCGGCGGCATTGCCACCGTGCATGCCAGCTCTGCACGTGGCGCGCTCACGCGGCTGGAGCAACTGGTGCAGGAAGTCAGCGTGACAGTTCCTCGTGCGCTGATCGCCGAGGCTGTCAACGTCATCGTCTTCATCGCTGGCCGCGGCCGCGCGCGCCGCGTGCGCGAGATTGCCCGCGTCGTCGGCCATGACAGCCACGCCTACCAGCTCAACACCGATCTGTCTGCCTTCCCGTCCCTTCCTTCATCCAACCTTTCCACAGGAGATCCTTCATGACGACTTCACGCATTCCCGTAAAACCGCTTTTGCACTTTGCCGCTGCAGCCGCGCTGATGCTGGCCGTGGCGCTCCCCACGCACGCGGCCGGCTCGAATATGCCCTGGGAGGCACCGCTGCAGTCGGTGCTCGAATCCATCCAGGGGCCTGTGGCACGGATCATTGCGGTGATCGTCATCATCGCAACGGGCCTCGCGCTGGCCTTCGGCGACACCAGCGGCGGTTTCCGCAAGCTGATCCAGATCGTGTTCGGCCTGTCAATCGCGTTTGCGGCGTCAAGTTTCTTCCTGACCTTCTTCAGCTTCACCGGCGGGGCGGTGCTGGCATGAACACGGCGCCCGGAACCATTGCCGGCTTTGAGGTTCCACTTCACCGCTCGCTGACCGAACCCATCCTGCTGGGCGGTGCGCCGCGCACCGTGGCGATTGCCAACGGCACACTGGCCGCCGCGGTCGGTTTGGGCCTGCAGCTCTGGCTGCCCGGCCTTGTGCTGTGGATCGTCGGGCATTCGCTGGCTGTCTGGGGTGCGCGCCTCGACCCGCAGTTCATGCAGGTCTTCTCGCGGCACATCAAGCACCGGCAGTTGCTGGACGTGTGAGGTCACCATGTTGAACCTCGCCGAATACCGCAAGCGCCCGGCGCTGCTAGCCGACTGGCTGCCCTGGGCCGGGCTGGTGGCACCCGGGGTCGTGCTCAACAAGGATGGCTCTTTCCAGCGAACGGCGCGGTTCCGCGGGCCGGACCTGGACAGCGCGACGCAGGGCGAACTGATCGCCATATCGGCGCGCCTCAACAACGCGCTGCGGCGTCTGAGCTCCGGCTGGGCGCTGTTCGTCGACGCCGAACGGCGCGAAGCGGCCAACTACCCCGAGTCGTCGTTCCCCGAACCCCTGTCCTGGCTGGTCGAGGAAGAACGCCGCGCTGCTTTCGAGGAAGACGCCAGCCACTTCGAGAGCAGCTACCACCTGACATTGCTGTACCTGCCGCCCGAGGAATCGACGGCGCGCGCAGCCCGGCTGCTGTACGAGAACAATCGCTCCGAAGGCGTGGACTGGCGTGAGCGACTTGAGGCATTCGTGTCAGAGACCGAACGCTTCTTCGGCCTGCTCGAAGGTGTGATGCCGGAGGTTGTCTGGCTTGACGACGCACAGACTTTGACCTACCTGCACGGCTGCGTGTCCACGCGCCGGCAAGCGGTCGCGGTGCCCGAGGTGGCGATGCACCTGGATGCGCTACTGGCTGATGAACCGTTGGTGGGTGGCCTGGCGCCGATGCTGGGGAATCAGCATTTGCGGGTGATGTCTATCCGCGGCTTTCCGACCTCGACTTGGCCGGGCCTTCTGGACGACCTGAACCGCCTGGGCTTTGCCTACCGTTGGAGCACGCGCTTCCTCTGCCTCGACAAGTCTGAGTCCGAGACGGAGGTGAAGCGCTTGCGCCGCCAATGGTTCGCCAAGCGCAAGAACATCGTCGCGCTACTGCGTGAGACGATCTTCCAGCAGGAGAGTCCGCTTGTGGACTCCGATGCATCGAACAAGGCCACCGATGCGGACGCGGCGCTGCAGGAGCTTGGCAGCGATCAGGTAGCTTTCGGCTACGTCACGGCGACCGTGACGGTGCTCGATACCGACGCGACGGCGGCCGACGAGAAGCTGCGTGCCGTGGAGCGAGCTATCCAGGGTCGCGGCTTCGTCACGATTCCCGAGACCTTGAATGCGGTTGACGGATGGCTGTCGTCGGTGCCGGGCCATGCCTACGCCAACGTCCGCCAGCCCATCGTCTCGACGCTGAACCTCGCGCACATGATGCCGGTGTCGGCCGTGTGGGCGGGGCCGGAGCGCAATGTGCACCTCGACGGCCCGCCCTTGATCGTCACCCGCACCGATGGTGCGACGCCGTTCCGGCTGGTCACGCACATAGGCGATGTGGGTCACACGCTGATCGTCGGACCGACCGGAATGGGCAAGTCGGTGTTGCTTGCCACGCTGGCGATGCAGTTCCGCCGCTACCCTGGCTCACGCATCTTCGCCTTCGACATGGGCCGCTCGATGCGCGCCACCATTCTCGGGCTCGATGGCGAGCACTACGACCTCGGCACCGAGGGCGCCATTGCGTTCCAGCCGCTCGCTCGCATCGACCAGCACGGCTACCGCACCTGGGCGGCCGAATGGATCGAAGGTCGCTTGATTCAGGAAGGCCTCGCCGTCGGCCCGCCCGAGAAGGACGCCGTCTGGTCCGCGCTCAACAGCCTCGCCAGTGCGCCCGTCGAACAGCGCACCATGACCGGGCTGTCGGTGCTGCTGCAGTCCAACGCCCTGCGTCAGGCCCTGCAGCCCTACGTTCTGGGTGGCGCGCACGGCAAGCTGCTTGATGCCGATCTGGACCGACTCGGTACTGCATCTGTGCAGGGCTTCGAGATGGAAGAGCTGATGCACAGCAAGGCCGCCGTGCTGGCGGTGCTGGGCTATCTGTTCGCTCGCTTCGACGAACGATTCGATGGCGCGCCGACTTTGCTGATCCTCGATGAGGCCTGGTTGTTCCTCGATGACCCGGTGTTCGCCTCGCGCATCCGCCAGTGGCTCAAGACGCTGCGCAAGAAGAACGTCTCGGTGATCTTTGCCACGCAGTCGCTCGCGGACATCAAGGATTCGACGATCGCGCCGGCTATCGTGGAGAGCTGCGCGAGTCGCATCTTCCTGCCGAACCCGCAAGCGACCGAACCGCAGATTCGCGTGATCTACGAGGGCTTCGGGCTTAACACCCGGCAGATCGAGATTGTCGCGACCGCACAGCCCAAGCGGGACTACTACTACCAGTCGCGGCTGGGCAACCGCGTCTTCGACCTCGGGCTCGGGCCAGCGGCGCTGGCTTTTGCCGGTGCTTCCACGCCGGAAGACCAAAGGTCCATCGACGCCGTGTCCGCTTCCGCCACCTCCTCGGGCTTCGCAGCAGCTTGGCTGCGTCATCGCGACCTCGATTGGGCTGCAGACCTCATCCCTTCGTTTCCGTCCATTCCTTCGTCACCTCAGGAGAACTCACCATGAAGAACCGACTTCTCGCCGCCGCTGCGGCATCGCTGATCGCTCTTGCGCCTGCGGCGCATGCTCAGTGGGTCGTGATCGATCCCACGAATCTGGCGCAGAACATCCTGACAGCCGCCAACACGCTCGAGCAGATCAACAACCAGATCAAGCAACTGCAGAACCAGGCGCAATCGCTGATGAATCAGGCGCGCAATCTGACCAGCCTGGATTTCAGCGCGCTGGGCGAGCTACGCGCCGCCCTGTCGGCGACGAACCAACTGATCCAGCAGGGCCAGGGCCTGGCCTTCAACGTTGCGCAGATGGAGACGGATTTCCGGAGGCTGTACCCCCAGTCGTACACGGCCGCGATCTCGGGCACCCAGATGGCAACCGACGCGCGCACGCGCTGGACCAACTCCCTCGAAGCGCTGCGCACCGCGGCCAAGGTGCAGTCGCAAGCGGTGCAGAACTTCACGTCGGACGAGCGGACTTTGACCGACCTGGTGAACCGCAGTCAGTCGGCCGCCGGTGCCCTACAGGCAATGCAGGCGACGAACCAGTTGCTGGCCTTGCAGTCGCGCCAGGCGATGCAGGCGCAGCAGATTCAGATCACGCAGGACCGTGCGGTGGCGCTGGAGCAGGCGCGGCAGGTCGCGGTGCAGGAGCGCGCACGCGAGGTGCGTCGGCGCTTTCAGGGCGACGGCACCGCGTACACGCCCTACACGGTCAACTTCTACGGCAACTGAGGGGCGGCCATGAAACAGTCTCTAAGCATGATCCTGGCCGCTGTCACAGCCCTGCTACTGGTCGCATGCGGCAAGCCTGCGCCCATCGAGTCAGTCGAGTCGCTGGTGGCCAATCCCGAGCGACTGAAGGAGCTGCGCGCGCAATGCAAGGCTGACCACGCCAAGGTCGGTGATGCGCAGTGCAACGCGGTGGCTGAGGTGACGCGCCAGCGCTTCTTCGGCAGCGACGGGCCGAAGTACGCGCCGCCCTCTTCGCTCCCATCCTCGCCGCCGACGGCATCGGCGCCCGCAACGCCGCCTCCTGCGCCTCCATCGGTGCCCAAGGACTGACAGATGAACGACCTGTCGGTCATCGACCGCTTCCTGGACGTCTTTTCGCGCTACATCGACTCGGGCTTCGGCCTGCTGGGCGGCGAGGTGGGATTTCTGACCGCCACGCTGGTCGCAATCGACATGACGCTGGCAGGTCTCTTCTGGGCGATGAGCAATGCCAGCGGCGGTGGTGGCGACGACGTGATCGGCAAACTGATCAAGAAGGTGCTGTACGTTGGCGCCTTCGCCTTCATCCTGAACAACTTCAACAGCCTGTCGGGGATCGTGTTCCGGTCATTCGCCGGACTGGGACTGGCGGCGTCAGGTTCGTCAATGACCCAGGGCCAGTTGCTGCAGCCGGGTCGATTGGCGCGTGTGGGCGTGGAGGCCGGGGCGCCGATCATGCGGCAGATCAGCGATCTGACGGGGTTTCCGGAAGTGTTCGCGAATCTCGATGTCATCACCGTGCTGTTCCTGGCCTGGCTGGTGCTGATCGTGAGCTTCTTCGTGCTCGCGGTGCAGCTCTTCGTGACGCTGATCGAGTTCAAGCTGACCACGCTCGCGGGCTTCGTACTCGTGCCGTTCGCGCTCTGGAACAAGACGGCGTTCCTGGCTGAACGGGTGCTGGGCAACGTGGTGTCTTCGGGCATCAAGGTGTTGGTGCTGGCCGTCATCGTGGGCATCGGCACAGGCCTGTTCGCCGAGTTCACGGTGCCGCCAAGCACCGAGCCTTCCATCGACCACGCGCTGGTCATCATGCTGGCCGCGCTGGCGATGCTGGGTTTGGGGATCTTCGGGCCGGGCATTGCGACGGGTCTGGTGTCTGGCGCACCCCAGCTCGGAGCGGGGGCGGCGGTGGGGACGGCGCTGGGTGCCGCCGGCTTGGCCGTGGCCGGCGGTGCTGCTGTGGCAGGTGCGGGTTCTGCGGTGGCCGCTGGGGCCCGGATGGCGCCGGGTGCTGCGAGAGCGGCTATTGGAGGCGGCGCGAGCGCCGCGCGTTCTGCGACGGCCATGGCCAGCGGGGCGAAATCAGCCTACCAGGCCGGCGCCGCCGCATCGGGCGCTGGCGGCATGCGCGCGGCCGGTGCGGGCCTTGCCAACGTCGCGCGCAGCGGCACCAGTGCCGTGAGCCACCGCGTCGCATCCGGCGCCAGGACGGTCAAAGACGGGGTGGCGAGCTTCGTTGCCGATGCGGCTGCGCCTGCCGCAGCCAAGCCCGCGGCCGATGGGTCTGCAGCCCATGCGCCAGCGGCTGAGCCCGCATGGGCCAAGCAGATGCGCCGCAAACAGCAGATGACGCATGCGGCCACGACGGCCGCGCACACGTTGCGTTCGGGCGATGCCGGCGGGAGTGGTGCCAGTCCGAGCCTGCATGACAGCTCGAATGCCTGACTCGAATTCTTAGGAGATCCAGATGAGATTCAAACGACCCCAGGTGCGGTACTCGGCGACGCCCGAACCCGTCACCCCCTACCAGGCCGCCGCGCAGGCCTGGGACCAGCGCATCGGCAGCGCGCGCGTGCAGGCCAAGAACTGGCGACTGATGGCTTTCGGTTGCCTGTCCCTCGCACTGCTGATGGCCGGCGGCCTCGTGTGGCGTTCGGCTCAGTCCATCGTGACGCCATTCGTCGTTGAGGTGGACAACGCCGGCCAGGTGCGTGCGGTGGGCGAAGCGGCTACACCCTACAAGCCCAACGACGCGCAGATCGCGCACCATCTGGCGCGCTTCGTCACCGACGTGCGTTCGCTGTCCATAGACCCGATCGTGGTAAGGCAGAACTGGCTCGAGGCCTACGAGTACACGACGGACCGTGGAGCAGCCACCTTGAACGACTACGCGCGGGGGAACGATCCGTTCTCGCGCATCGGACAAAGCTCGGTGGCCGTGGAGGTGACGAGCGTTGTGCGGGCCAGCGACACGTCTTTCCAGGTGCGCTGGATCGAACGCAGCTTCGCGAACGGCTCGCCTTCCGGCATGGAGCGCTGGACGGCCGTGCTGGCCGTCGTGCTGCAGCCGCCGCGCACCGAGCAGCGGCTGCGCAAGAACCCACTGGGCATCTACGTCAACGGCCTCTCCTGGAGCCGTGAACTTGATGCGACCGAACCGACTAAAGGAGCAAAGCCGTGAACCCAAATTTCCGCCAATCCGTACTGCCGTTGATCCTGCTGATCCTCGCTGGCTGCGCCACGCAGGGAAAACCCCCGCCGACGATCTCACTGGACGAGCCGGTTGCCTTTGCCGCGCAGCAGTTGCCGGAACCGCCCAAGCCCATCGAAGTAGTTGAGGTACCCAAGCCTCTGCCGTTGCCCGAGCAGTTGAAAGCACTGCCGAGCGAGTCCGACGTGAAGCTGGTACCCGAACCCGTGGACGAAAAGCTCCGCGTTTCTCGTGCCAACGCGGAGGCCCGCATCGCGCCCACGCGCGAAGGCTACGTCAATGCCATCCAGGTCTGGCCCTACGCGGATGGCGCGCTGTATCAGGTCTACACCAGCCCGGGACGCGTTACTGTTGTCGCCCTGCAGCAGGGCGAGGAGCTGGTGACGGTCTCGGCCGGCGATACGGTGCGTTGGATCGTTGGCGATACGGCCAGCGGTGCGGGTGCAACGCTGCGCGTGAATATCCTGGTGAAACCCACGCGTATCGGTTTGAAGACCAACTTGGTGGTGACGACCAACCGTCGCACCTACCTACTCGAACTCTCATCGACGCCGCAGGCCTGGATGGCTTCCGTGTCCTGGGACTACCCGAAGGACCGGATGCTGGCCCTGCAGAAGCAGGCGCAGCAGGCACAAGCCAGCGCGCCGGTGGAAACTGGCATGGCGCTGGAGCAGATCAGGTTCCGCTATGCCATCGGCGGCGACAACCCACCATGGAAGCCACTGCGCGCCTTCGACGACGGCGAGCGGGTCTACATCCAGTTCCCAGGCGGCATCGCACAGGGCGAGTTGCCGCCACTGTTCGTGATTGGGCCGCAGGGCGATGGGCAACTTGTGAACTACCGATTCCGCTCGCCGTACTACGTGGTGGACCGGCTGTTCGGTGCGGCCGAGCTGCGGTTGGGCGGCGACAAGGCGCAGGTGGTACGCATCGAGCGCTCGGATGGTGCCAGTGCGGGCACCACACGGAGGAACTAAGCATGGGCACGTCCGACATGCCCGATGCGGCGCCAGCCGCGGCCCCGAAGGTCGCGCCCGAATCCGTGGCCTTGCGCGCTTCGCCGCGTCCCGTCACGCGCTTGAACCGCCGTATGCTGGCGGTCGGTGCCGGCACCCTGGCCGCCGCCGTACTTGGTGGCACCCTCTGGTCGCTGCAGTCGAGCAAGCGCGAGCGCAATCCGGCCACCGAGCTGTTCAACGTCGATCGCGTCTCGCGCGCCGAGAATTTGGACAAGTTGCCTAAGGACTATGCCGGGCTTCCGTCGACCTTGAAGCATGCGCCGCCCGTACTGGGCGAGCCGCTGCCTGGCGACCTGGGGCCGGCCATCGTCAAGGCGCAGCAGCCGATGGAGATGCGCCCGCCAGGCGGTGGCGTGGATCCGGCGCAGGCCGAGCGTCTGGCGGCCGAAGAGGCTGCACGGTCTTCTGTGTTTTTCCGAAGCAGCGGCAGCAACACTGGGTCGAAGCCGGGCGCGGCACAGGCCGCCGCTGACCCTTCGGCGCTCGCTTCAGGCAATCAGCCGTTCAACCCGATGGGGACCACTGTCACCGCAGCGCAGCCCTCCGATCCGACGGCTGTGCAGAACCGGCAGGATCAGAAGGAGGCGTTCGTCGCGAAGGCAGGCGACACGTCGACGCGCAACCCCGGCAGCTTGCAGTTGCCGGCGTCACCGTACCAGGTGATGGCTGGCACGATCATCCCGGCGGCGCTGGTGACGGGGATCAACTCCGACTTGCCTGGCCAAGTCATCGCCAACGTATCCGAGGCGGTCTACGACACCGCCACGGGCCGCCATCTGCTGATTCCGCAGGGCTCGCGCCTGATCGGTCGCTACGACAGCCAGGTGGCCTTCGGCCAACGGCGAGTGCTGCTGGTGTGGACACGCCTGATCCTGCCGGACACGTCGTCGGTTGCGCTCGACCGTCTACCCGGTATCGACCCTGCCGGCTACGCCGGGCTCGAGGATGGCGTCGATTGGCATTGGGACCGCATCCTGGCCGGCGCTGCGCTGTCCACGTTGCTGGGCGTTGGCGCTGAATTGGCGGCACCTGAGAACCGCACCGACGGCAACCGCATCGTCATTGCGGGGCGTGAGAGCGCGCAGGACACCGTAAACCAGGTCGGGCAGGAGATCACGAAGCGCAATATGAGCATCCAGCCGACGCTGACGATCAGGCCGGGCTTCCCCATGCGGGTGATGGTCAGCAAGGACCTGGTACTGCGGCCATATCAGCCGTTGTTCTTCCAGCGGGGGTCGTCGCAATGAGCGCAATCAAGCTCCGCCTGGGCCCATTGCCCAAGGCAACGACAGTGAAGCTCACCGTCACGATGCCTACCGACCTCAAGGCCATGCTCGACCGCTATGCGGTCCAGCATTCGCTGACCTATGGCGAGCAGGTTGATGCGGCTTCACTTGTTCCGCATATGCTGGAAGCCTTCATGGCGCGTGATCGAGCCTTCAGATCGATGCGCACCAAGTCTCATAGTGGCGATATGGCTAGCAATTGAAGGCCACGTGCCCGCTTTGCGCTTCAGTCGCACGACATCCGCACGCGGCTCTTATGAGTCAGCCACACCCAATGAATATGCGCCACGGACTGCCTGCGAAATCTCAGGATCACTCTGATCTAGCACCAACGCGACGGCCTTCCAATTGACAGCGCGCAGGAACTTGCCGCGGACGTAGCCAGACTGGATGCCCACAACTCGAGCGCCGCTCTCAGCCGTCCACAGCAATCCACTTTGTGGAACAAACTCCCAAATCGATGCTCCGCTAACACCCTCCAGTTTTGGAGTTGCAACAGGTTTTCCGTCCAAGCCGGTCCCTTCATTGTTGTGGTCGTAGTAGAGATCGAAGTCGGGGTTATGCGGATAGCTGCCATACACGAACGAATCGCTCATTTCGTCGGGTACAAACGGGATCCGTTGGGTGTATGTTGAGACAAGCGCCCCACCCAACCATCCACCTTTGGGTTTCGTGAGAGCGGCGGGAAAACCCGCCACTAGCACTGCCTGATCCGCCGTTGTCTGAGAAGGCCCAGCCACGTTGGCTAGTGTTAGCGTTCGCCAGTTAGAGCGCACGAGTTCCAACACCTCAGGATCCTGCAGTTCCATCGCCGCGACGTCTATCCGAAAGTCCGTCGGTTTCAGAATTTGGCGAGACCCGAGCGTGTGAATGTGTCCACGCTGAGCATTCGCAGGGAACGCAAAAATCAACGGATCGATGCCGTCGAGAACGTGGCGGGCGGTGATTAGGAAGACTTTGTCGTGAACACTGAGCAGCGTGCCGGTCCCTTGGAGGGCCGGCGTTGGCCCTATGTCGAGCAAGATGGGAACCGTCACCTGTCGAATGAAATCATCGACTGCTGCCCGTTCATTGTCGTCTTTGATCATCGTGTCCCACTGCCCTTTTCTATTGGGAAAATCGAAGGAACTGAGTCGTTTCTGAGCGTGGCCGCATTCAGTTGCCCTCGTGCCGCACGCGATCGTGCCCTCAGCAAATGTCCCGCCAAGCGGCTTGCCTACTTGAGCATTCTCGCGCAGCAGGCGAGAGCTGCTGTTCAGGCTAGGCGATCTACGCTCGAGCCCGCTACGGCAGGTTTTCGATAGATGGCGGCTCCAGGATGATGACGGCACCAACGTATGAAGCGCCGAGCGTGACCGGACAGCGGTGACGCCACGGCATAGATGGAGTCGAACATGAGAAAAGGTGCAGAGTCAGCCGCTGTCGAGCCCATGCAAGGCGGACGCCTCGAACGCTTGCAGAGTTCCGAACCCCCTCCCCCATTTATGGACTCAGGTGCCCCGTCCTATCGGCGCACGATCCGACGGACGGAACTGCACAAAATGGTGCCACTCTCTGGCACCACGATCTACGACATGGAGCGCCGAGGCGAGTTTCCGCGAAGGTTCAACCTGACCTCGCGCTGCGTGGTGTGGGATCTCGCGGAGGTCGAGGCCTGGATCGCGGCGCGCCGCCAGGTCTCGGACGCCGCGCAGATGAAGCGTGCGCCCTCCCCCGACGTGCGGCAGCGCAAGCGCCGTCCGGTCAAAGCAATGCTTGCGTCGTGATGACCTTCATCGACGGAGGCAGCAAGGTGGGCGTGTGGGACTTGCCTGCCACCCAGGCGTCGATCATGTCCGCCCACTCTTGCAGCATGTGCCGGCGCTGCTCGGCGTACTCGGCCTTGTTGTAAACCCCGCGCGACGAACGGCCGTCTTCGTGGGCGAGGCACTTCTCGATCCAGTCACTGTTGAAGCCCAGTTCGTTCAGGATGGTCGAGCCGGTACGGCGCAGGTCATGCACGGTAAAGCCGTCCAAGGGCAGGCCTTTCTCCTTCGCTCGCGCGGCCACCAGCTGCGTCACGCGGTTGAGGGTCGCATTGGACATGCACTTGTCAGGCTCGTAACGCGAAGGCAGCACGTACCTGGAACCGCCAGCGCAAGTGCGCAGCGCGACCATGATGTCGAGTGCCTGCTGCGACAGATAGACGTTGTGCGCCTTGGAACCCTTCATGCGCTCCTTGGGAATGGTCCAGAGCGCGTTCTCGAAGTCGATCTCGTTCCAGGTGGCATGGATCAGCTCACCCTTGCGCACCAGGGTAAGCAGGATGAGCCGGAGTGCCAGGCGGATGGTCGGGTACGACGCCACCGTTTCCAATTGATGTTGCATTAGTCGGATTTCGATTGGCGACAAGGCGCGGTCTTTCGGCACGAAGGTCGCGATCGACGACGGCCCGACGTCATCGGCCGGGTTGGTGACCTTCTCGCCGTGCAGGATGGCGAACCCGTAGATTTGCTTGACGATGTCTCGCACGTGTACTGCCGTAGCCGGGGCCCCCCTGCCCTTGACCCTGTTGCAGAGATCGCGCAGGTCGTCCGACGTGATTTCGGTCAAGAGGCGGTTCTTGAAGACGGGCAGGATGTCGCGATCGAGGATGCTCTTGCGCATTGAGCGAGTACTGTCCGCCATCCTGGCACCCTTGGCCCACCTGTCGGTGAATTCCTGGAAGTTCTTTGCCTCCGACAGCCGGCGCTTTTCGCGCTGTTTCTCCTGCGCCGGAGATTTACCGTCAGACACCGTGCGCCGGGCGTCTATGCACCTCTCGCGGGCCCTGGCCAACGACAAGCCGTCCGCTCCATAACGTCCGATCGTCAGGGTCTCACGGCGACCGTTCATGCGGTAGTCGTAGCGGAAGGTGACAGTGCCAACCGGCGACACGGTGACGTACATCCCGTCCCGGTCGGTCACCTTGTAGAGCGCGGCCTTGGGCTTGAGGTTCTTGAGCGCGGTGTCGGTGAGCATGCGTTCTCCTGGGTGAGAGCGCCTTTACCGTCAAGCACGCTCAAACTG
This sequence comes from Variovorax multivorans, assembly GCF_051216835.1. Taxonomy (NCBI): domain Bacteria; kingdom Pseudomonadati; phylum Pseudomonadota; class Betaproteobacteria; order Burkholderiales; family Comamonadaceae; genus Variovorax; species Variovorax multivorans. Next base: position 152,466 of record NZ_JBPJZL010000012.1, on the reverse strand, counting down.
CAAACACGCCCGGAACCCGCATGAAACCTAGCTTTTCGCCTTCATTTTTACCGTCATGCATCGAAACGGGCTGACGGTACAAATTTTAGGCGAGTTGGACCAACTTTGGCTACCGACAGAACAACCGACAGTTTGAGTTGCTTGCCACCAATCGTTGCCGATAGATGCCGACGAGAAAATATTTATAAATCAACAACTTACGACGCTTTTTCGATAGTTGCCGATTGTCCGCGAATAGCGGCAAATCATTCCCACTCGATCGTCGCCGGCGGCTTGCTCGACACGTCGTAAGTCACGCGATTGATACCCCGCACTTCATTGATGATGCGGCCCGACACCTTCTTGAGCAGCGCATAAGGCAGTTCAGCCCAGTCGGCCGTCATGAAGTCGCTGGTCTGCACGGCACGCAGTGCCACCACGTAGTCGTAGGTGCGGCCGTCGCCCATCACGCCCACGCTCTTCACGGGCAGGAACACGGTAAAGGCCTGGCTCGTGAGGTCGTACCAGGTCTTGCCGGTTTCAGCGTCGGTGAAGTTGCGCAGCTCTTCGATGAAGATCGCGTCGGCGCGGCGCAGCAGGTCGGCGTATTCCTTCTTCACTTCACCGAGGATGCGCACGCCCAGGCCCGGGCCGGGGAACGGATGGCGATACACCATCTCGGGCGGCAGGCCGAGTGCCACGCCGAGTTCGCGCACTTCGTCCTTGAACAGGTCGCGCAGCGGTTCGAGCAGCTTGAGGCCCAACTGCTCGGGCAGGCCGCCCACGTTGTGATGGCTCTTGATGGTGACGGCCTTCTTGCTCTTGGCACCGCCGGACTCGATGACGTCGGGGTAGATCGTGCCCTGCGCCAGGAAGGTCGCGCCCTTGTGGCCACCGTCGCCCGCCTTGAGCTTGGCGGCTTCCTGCTTGAACACGGTGACGAACTCACCGCCGATGATCTTGCGCTTGGCTTCCGGGTCGCTCACGCCGGCGAGCTTGCCGAGGAACAGGTCGCTGGCATCGACGCGGATCACCTTCGCGTGCAGCTTGCCTTCGAACATCTCCATGACCATGTCGCCCTCGTTCAGGCGCAGCAGGCCATGGTCGACGAACACGCAGGTCAACTGGTCGCCGATGGCGCGGTGGATGAGTGCGGCGGCCACGCTCGAATCCACACCGCCTGAGAGGCCCAGGATGACTTCTTCGTCGCCCACCTGCTCGCGGATTTTTTCGACGGCTTCGGCGATGTGGTCGCGCATGACCCAGTCGGGCCTGGCTTCGCAGATGCCGAGCACGAAGCGCTCGATGATCGCCTTGCCCTGCACGGTGTGGGTCACTTCGGGGTGGAACTGCAGCGCGTAGTAGCGGCGCGCCTCGTCGGCCATGCCGGCGATGGGGCAGCTGTCGGTGCTGGCCATGAGCTTGAAGCCCGGCGGCAGCTCGGTGACCTTGTCGCCGTGGCTCATCCACACGTTGAGCATGCCGTGGCCTTCAGGCGTGGTGAAGTCGGCAATGTCCTTCAACAGCGCGGTGTGGCCATGGGCGCGCACGGCCGCGAAGCCGAACTCGCGCTTGTGGCCGCCCTCGACCTTGCCGCCGAGCTGGTGCGCCATGGTCTGCATGCCATAGCAGATGCCGAGCACGGGCACGCCGAGGTCGAACACGGCCTGCGGAGCCTTGTCGGTGGTCTCTTCGTACACGCTGGCGTGGCTGCCGGAAAGGATCACGCCCTTGAGGTGGCCGTCGGCGGCGTATTCGCGCACCCATTCATCGGTAACGTCGCAGGGGTGCACTTCACTCAGCACATGGGCTTCGCGCACGCGGCGCGCGATGAGCTGCGTGACTTGCGAGCCGAAGTCGAGGATGAGGATCTTGTCGTGTTGCATGGCGAAAGGACTCAGAGCGTTGAAATGTCGAACAGCTTGACGCCCGCTTGCGGCGCCGCCTGGATGAGTTGCTCGTCGAAGGTGGCGAGCGGGAGATTGAGCGACTTGGCGAGCCAGAGGTAGCCCGCGTCGTAGAGCGAGACGCCGGCATCGATGGCGACCGCGAGCACGGCCTTGTGCTGGGCCGGCGCGAGTTCATGCAGCTCGACGCGATGGCGGATGGCGTCGAGCACGCTCCACAGCCCTTCGACCGCGGACGCCGGAATGCGGCCGCTGCGCACGCCGTTGGCAAGGATGTTGGCGCACTCCCATTGCCAGGCGTTGGGTGCCTGCGGCTCGACCTCATCGCGGCGGATGGCGGCGTAGAGCTTGCGCGTGTGTTCGCTGGCCATGTCTGGCAGCAGCCAGGCGGCGGTGACGGAGGCGTCCATGACGAAGGCTGTCACGATTGGCGCCCTTCGTCGAGCAAGGCACGCAATGGCAGGCCGGGCTGGATGGTGGCGTGCAGCGCGTCGATCTGGCCGAGTTCGCGCTCGATCTGCTCGTCGGTAATGACCGGCTTGCGGCGCACCGGCAGCATGCGCACGACTTCCTTGCCGTGGCGGGTGATGCGAACCTCCTCGCCCTTTTCGACCAGGTCGATCAGGGCCGAGAAGTTGTTCTTGGCTTCAGCGATGCCGATGGATTGCATTTGGGCCAGAAAATTTGAATCTGGCCCAAATTCTAAACCCAGTCTGGCCTGACTTTCAAGGTCTGGCCAGAATGGGCTTCAGGCCGGCGCCGGGCCGCCCCAAGGCGGCCTGCCGCCCCCTCGGGGGGCAGCGACCCACACGCAGTGGGGGAGCGTGGGGGCCAGACTATTCAGCGCGGTAGTTCGGCGCTTCCTTCGTGATCTGCACGTCGTGGACGTGGCTTTCACGGATGCCGGCCGTGGTGATCTCGACGAACTCGGCCTTGTTCTGCATGTCCTCGATGGTCGCGCAGCCGCAGTAGCCCATGCTGGCACGCACGCCGCCGGCCATCTGGTAGACGATGGAGACGATCGAGCCCTTGTAGGGCACGCGGCCTTCGATGCCTTCGGGCACCAGCTTGTCGGTGTTGGGGTTGCCGGTGGTCGACTCCTGGAAGTACCGGTCGGCGCTGCCCTGCTGCATCGCGCCGATGGAGCCCATGCCGCGGTAGCTCTTGTAGCTGCGGCCCTGGTACAGAACGATTTCGCCCGGTGCCTCTTCGGTGCCGGCGAACATGCTGCCCATCATGACCGTGCTCGCGCCGGCCGCGATGGCCTTGGCGATGTCGCCCGAGTAGCGCACGCCGCCGTCGGAAATCAGCGGAATGCCCGTGCCCTGCAGCGCGGTAGCGACGCTGTCGACCGCCATGATCTGCGGCACGCCCACGCCGGCCACGATGCGGGTGGTGCAGATGGAGCCTGGGCCGATGCCGACCTTGACCGCGTCGGCGCCGGCGTCGGCCAGCGCGCGCGCGGCGTCGCCGGTGGCGATGTTGCCGCCGATGACTTCGACCTGCGGGTAGTTTTTCTTGACCCAGCGCACGCGCTCGATCACGCCAAAGCTGTGGCCGTGGGCGGTGTCGACCACGATGGCGTCGACGCCGGCCTTCACCAGGGCTTCGACGCGTTCTTCGGTGCCATCGCCCACGCCGACCGCGGCGCCCACGCGCAGGCGGCCGTTGGCATCGCGTGCGGCATTGGGGAAGCTGGTCTGCTTCGTGATGTCCTTGACGGTGATAAGGCCCTTGAGCTCCCAGTCGCCGTTGATGACGAGCAGGCGCTCAAGCTTGTACTTGTTGAGCAATGCCTTGGCTTCGGCCAGCGTGGTGCCGTCAGGCACGGTGATGAGCTTCTCGCGCTGGGTCATGATTTCGCTGACCGGCACGTCATAGCGGTTCTCGAAGCGCAGGTCGCGCCCCGTCACGATGCCAACGACCTTGCCGCCGTCAACCACCGGGAAGCCCGAGATGCCGAGCTGGTCCGATAGCGCCATCACCTGGCGCACCGAGTGCGTCGGCGTGATGACCACCGGGTCGCGCAGGACGCCCGACTCGTATCGCTTCACGCGGGCCACTTCGGCGGCCTGCTGTTGCGCGGTGAGGTTTTTGTGCACGATCCCGATGCCGCCCTCTTGCGCGATGGCGATCGCCAGGCGGGCTTCGGTCACGGTGTCCATGGCCGCCGAGACGAGCGGCAGGTTCAGCGTGATATTGCGGGAGAGTTTGGTGGCGAGAGAGGTGTCCTTGGGCAGGACCTGGGAGAACGCTGGCACCAACAACACGTCGTCGAAGGTGAGCGCTTTGCCGAGAAGGCGCATGGGTGAAGCTCCAAAAGACGGATTGTAACGAGGCGCCCGACCTGTTCGCCGGCCCGGGCTTTTCACGGGCGTTGCAAAACTACCTAAGCGGGATGTTGCAAAAAGTAAGGCCCGGCTAAACTTCGGGGATGAAATTCGTGCACTGGCTGGTACTGGGATGTGTCGTTGCGCTGCCGCTTTCGGCAAGCGCGCAATGGCAATGGCTCGACAAGAACGGCAAGAAGGTCTTCAGCGATCAGGCGCCACCGCCCGATGTGCCCGAGAAGAACATCCTGCGCCGCGTGGGTCCGCCGCCGGCGGCGCGCTCCACCGCGAACCCCAACGTCGATGCACCGCCCGCTGAAGGCACGTCGGCCGAGGCAACTGCGCCGGCCAAGACGGCAAGCACCACGTCGAAGCCCACGGGCGTCGACAAGGAACTCGAGGAAAAGACCAAGAAGGCCGAGGCCGAAGCAAAGGCCAAGGAAGCCGCAGAAGCCGCCAAGGTCGCAAAGGCGAAGGCCGACAACTGCGCGCTCGCACGCCAAGGCAAGGCCACCGTCGACAGCGGCATGCGCATTGCCAAGGTCAATTCGCAGGGCGAGCGCGAGATCATGGACGACGCCGCGCGCGCCGCCGAGCAAAAGCGCCTTCAGACGGTCATCAACAGCGACTGCAAGTAGCCCGGCAGCTCGAGCTCAGTAGCCGGCCTTGCCGCCCTTGCGGCGATTCGCGAACAGGCCGGTTCCCTTCGAGCCCTGGCGCTGGAAGCGCTCCCGGCGCGCCACCTTGGGGTCCACCGCGAGGGGGCGGCACAGTTCGATGCGGTCGCCGTCCTTCAGGGCCTGGTCCCACTCGACCACCCTGCCCCAGATGCCCGGCGTCATCGCATGACGCCAATCCAGATCCGGAAAACGCAGCGAAAGATCGCTGGCCCGCACCGCATCGGCCAGCGTCGTCTCGGGCGGGAGCTGCAGCACCTGCTCGAACACCTCGCGCGCCGCGGGCGAACAGCTCAGCGTGACCTCGATGGTCATCAGGTTGCGCCGTAGACGTGCTCGGCGCGCTTGACGAAGGCCTCGACAAGGCTGGAAGCGATGGTGTCGAACACCGGGCCGACCAGCGCCTGCAGAGCGAAATTGCTGAAGCCGTAGCTCATGTGCAGCTCGACGCGGCAGGCGCGCTCGCCCTGCTCGCCCACGGGCACGAACTTCCATTTGCCGTCGAGGTTGGAGAACGGCCCGTCGACCAGCTTCAGCTGCACCTCGCGCCCCGGAACATGGGTGTTGCGGGTGGTAAAGCTCTGGTGCAGACCGGCAAAGGCCAGGCCGACTTCGGCCGTCATGCCGGCCTCGTCCTGCTCGATGATGCGGGCCTTGTCGCACCAGGGAAGAAACTGCGGATACCTCGCCACATCGGTGACGAGCGCATACATCTCTTCGGCGCTGTACCAGATGAGGACGGACTTGTTGACTGTTTTCATAGAATCGGCACAGCGTGCGCGACGGATTGTATTGAAGCCATGCAGCCCCCACATTCCCGAGTCATGGCCACAAAGAAACAAGATACCTCCTCCCGCATCGCCGACAACAAGAAGGCCGCGTACAACTATTTCTTCGAAGAACGCTTCGAGGCCGGCATGGTCCTCGAAGGCTGGGAAGTCAAATCGCTGCGCGAAGGCAAGGTGCAGCTCACCGACGGCTACGTGGTGATCCGCAATGGCGAACTGTTCGTCGTGGGTTGCCAGATCAACCCGCTCAAGAGCGCATCCACCCACGTCAACCCCGATTCGGTCCGCACCAAGAAGCTGCTGCTGAAGAAGGACGAAATCCGCCGCCTGATCGGCAAGGTCGAGCAAAAAGGCTACACGCTGGTGCCGCTCAACCTGCACTGGAAAGCCGGCAAGGTGAAGTGCGAGATCGCGCTGGCAAAGGGCAAGGCCGAGCACGACAAGCGCGACACCATCAAGGACCGCGAAGGCAAGCGCGAAGTCGAGCGCGCAATGAAGAACCGCAGCCGCTGAATCTTTTTTGCGGGCAATGGAATAAAAGACGGGCTGCGGGCGTTTGTGCGGTTGTCACCGGACCACCGGTGTCGCCACACACAACCCAGGAGTCTTTCCATGTCGCCTTTTCGCGCATCTTCCGCCGTATTGCTGAGCGCCGTTCTCGCGCTCCCCGCCTTCGCCCAGCCCAAGCCAGCCGACGGCGCGCTGGTCGGTGCGAATGGCATGACGCTCTACACCTTCGACAAGGACACGGCCGGCAACGGCAAGTCGGTCTGCAATGGCGGCTGCGCCACCAACTGGCCACCTTTCATGGCCGCCGACAGCGACAAGCCGAGTGGTGACTTCACCATCGTCACCCGCGACGACGGCAAGAAGCAATGGGCCGCCAAGGGCTGGCCGCTGTACTACTGGGCCAAGGACACCAAGCCGGGCGACAAGACCGGTGACGGCGTCAACGGCACCTGGAAAACCGCCAAGCCCTGATCGACCGACCCACACCCCATGGACGCCCGCCTGCTGGTCGAGCACATCCCGAGCCTGCGCCGCTATGCGCGGGCACTCACGGGCAATGCGTGGGCGGCCGACGACCTGGTGCAGGACACGCTGGAGCGCGCCTGCAGCAAGTGGCGTCTATGGGTGGTGGGCAGCGACCTGCGCGCGTGGCTCTTCACCGTCATGCACAACATCTTCGCGAGCCAGGTGCGCCGCACGCCACCACCCCATGCCGTGGTGCCGCTCGACGACCTGCCGCACGAGCTGCAGGGCGGCATCGACCCCGGCCGCGACCAGGGCACCAGCCTCGACCTGCAGCGCTGCCTGATGCAGTTGCCGGACGAACAGCGCGCCGTGCTGCTGCTGGTGACGCTCGAAGACCTGTCGTATGCCGAAGTGGCCAAGGTGCTCGGCATTCCCGCCGGCACGGTGATGTCGCGCCTGTCGCGTGCCCGCGTCCGACTGCAGGAACTGATGGACGGCGCATCGACGCCCGTTCGCCCCGGCCTGCGCCGCCTCAAATGAAACCCGCCGCACCATGAGCCGCCCCGCCCCGCCCCCTACCGACGACGAACTGCACGCCTGGGTCGATGGCCAGTTGGCCGCCGAGCGCCATGACTCGGTCGAGGAAGCCATCGCCAGCGATCCCGCCGTGGCCGCCAAGGTCGCGGCCTGGCACACGCAGCGCGATGCCCTGCGCCGGCTGCATGGTGAGCTGCTCGACGAACCCGTTCCCGCTGCCCTGATGGGCGCACTCGATCGGCATCTGCCACGAACGGCGCGGCACGTCTCCTGGCTTCGCTGGGGTGGCATGGCGGCCGGCCTGCTGATCGCCTTCGCTGCCGGCTGGCTTGGGAATGCGCAATGGTCCATCACACGCGGCGGCGCGCAATTGGCCAAGGTGCCGGCGGTGCGCGAATTCGTGCACGACGCCTCGGTCGCGCACGCCGTCTACGCGCCCGAGAAAAGACACCCCGTCGAAGTAGCCGCCTCCGAGCAGCAGCACCTGGTCCAGTGGCTCTCCAGGCGCCTCGACAGGCCGCTGAAGGTGCCCGACCTCTCCACCCAGGGCTACACCCTGGTCGGTGGCCGCCTGCTGCCAGGGGAAACCGGCGCGCGCGCCCAGTTCATGTTCGAGGACGCGGCCGGCGAGCGCGTGACGCTCTACATCGGCACGCTGGACGCCAATGCCGCCGGGGCCACCGCCGCACGCGAAACCGCCTTCCGCTTCGCCTCCGAAGGCCCCGTACCCAGCTTCTACTGGGTCGACCAGGGCTTCGGCTATGCCCTCGCCGGCAAGCTGCCGCGAGAAGTTCTGCTCAAACTTGCGACGCTGGCCTACCGCGATTTGTCGTAACGACCGCATAAACTGCCGGTCGCGCAATCACATTGCCCGGCTTTCCGTCACCTGGCTTGTTTTCGCGATTTTTCAACTGAAGGAGAAACTGCATGAAATTGCTCAGCGCCTCGATCCTCGCGGCGGCCCTGCTCGCCGGCTGCGGCGGCATGTCCAACAAGACCGCCAGCGCCCCCGACACGCCCACCCGCACCGCCGACGGCGTGCTGGTCGGACCGAACGGGATGACGCTGTACACCTTCACCAAGGACACTGCCGGTTCCGGCACCTCCGCCTGCAACGCCCAGTGCGCCGCCAACTGGCCCGCGCTCAGCGTGGCCGACACCGCCAAGCCCATCGGCGGCTACACCATCATCATTCGCGAAGACGGCAAGCGCCAGTGGGCCTACAAGGGCTGGCCGCTGTACTACTGGGCGAAAGATGCCAAGCCCGGCGACAAGACCGGCGACGGCGTGGCCAACGGCGCCTGGAAAGTCGCCCGTCCCTGATCCATCACGGATCTGATGCAAGAACGCCGGCACCCGCCGGCGTTTCTTTTATCGGCCTTTCCCGGCTTCTCCCGGTGTTTCCCGGTGTAGAGGCCGGCACCACCCACGGCAGAATCCCCGCATGAGCTCTGACGCCAATCCGGATGCCTTCCTCGCCCTGCTGACCCAGGGCCTGATCAGCGACGCACAGCACGACGCCGCGCGCGCCCACCCTGAAGCCGCCGCCCTTCCCCCGCTCCCGAGCCCGGCCCATGCGCTGGCCTGGATGCGCGTACGCGGCCTGGTCACCGAGGCAGAGCAGAACGCGGCACTCGACAAGATCGGCGACGACGCCCCTCACGTCGACGACGCGGCCGACACCGCCATCGATGCCGACGATCTCATCGAGCTGGCCGAGCAAGGCATCACGCACGAAGCTATTCAGGCGCTCTTCAAGGACAGCCTCATCGACGCCGAGACGCGCGACATGGCGCTGACGGAAACGCCCGTCGTGGGCACCGTGGCCGCTTCACCCGTGGCCACGCTGGCCTGGCTGGCGACCGAAGGCCCGCTCGAAAAAGAACGCTTCGACGCCTTGCGCGCCCAGGTCGCCGTCGAGCCCGCCTTTGCCATGGCCGCCGAGCGCACGCGCATCGTGAGCGAGGCACAGGCCCTCATCGAAGCCGACGAGCAGGCCGTCAAGGCATGGCAGGCCCGCGCGCAGCGCAGCCGCCGCATCGGCGCGTGGAAGTTCATCCTGGCCGTGGCAGTGATCGGCGGCGGCCTCGGCTGGTACCTGTTCGCTCCGGCCAGCGTGCCCGCCTGCGACGCCGCCTCCACGCGCAAGACACTCGACAGCCTCATGCGCCGCGTGACCATGGACGTACGCATGCGCCACCTAGACCCGAACGCTGGCACCGTGATCGAGACACCCTCCGTCGGCAGCATGCGCGAAGTCGGCTACCGCAAGCCGGAGCGCGTGCGCGGTTGCGTGGCGGTCATGACGCGGGGCGACAGCAAGGAACCGATGGCCTACACCATCGGCCCCACGGAGCCGAAGAGCGATGAGATGGTGGTGCGCGGCGCGGACGTCGCCATCGTCGAGGCCCGCTTCGGGCACCTCGACGCCGACGGCAGGCCGCTCTACAACGCAGAGCCCATTGGCCGCGAGGCGATGGAGAAAGCCTTCCGCGAAGGCGCGGCGCCGCTGAGCGCGGCACGCTCGGCTTCCGCCATGCGCATGCGTCCGCGCACCGACTCGGGCCTGGTGCGCAAGGACCCGAACCGCTCGCGCGAGATCGCCGAGATCGAGCCCACGGGCCCCTGCCGCAAGCTGGACGACGGCGCGGGCCACGCCTGCCCACTGGTCATCGAATACAACGACAGCCTGCTGGGCGCCCTCTCGGGCAGCGACACCTCATTGCCGGTGACCGGAGAATTCACCTTCGTGGAAGACAACGGCAGCTGGCGCGTCAGCGACGACTTTCCGAAGACCTTCGTGCGCAAGGTGCTTGAAGCGCGGCTGAGCAGCATGGGCGTCACCGACGCGGCCATGCCGCAGTAGGCAGAAGCGCCAGTCGGTCAGTGCGCACCCGGCACCACGGTGTCGGCGACCGTGGTGCGCCGACCGCGCAGCGCCAACAGTTCGTTGAACACCAGCGCGCCGATGACCAGCGCCCCGCCGGTCAGCACGCTCGCTGCGGGCTGCTCGCCCGCACCGATCCAGGCCAGCGCAATGCCGAAAATTACTTCCAGTAGAGCCAGCAACGCCACTTCGGGCGCCTTCAGCACCTGGGCGCACAGCACCGAGAGAACGCAGGGAATGGCGAGCTGGAACACGCCCAGGAAGGCCAGCAGCCCGAGGTCGTGCGCACTTGCACGGAAGGGCCACGCAAATGGCAGCGTGAAGAGCGCTGTAAGCACCGCGCCGATGAGCACCGCAGGCACCAGATCCACCTTGTGGCCCTTTGCCTGCGCGTGCTGAACGACGGTCCAGTTGGCCGCGCCGGCCAGCGGCACACACAGCGCGAGCAGCGTGCCGGCCAACGATCCGCCCCCGCCCTGCATCAACTGTGTACCGTACATCCAGCCGATGCCCGCACCCGCGACCACGATGGCCAGCCAGGTGCGCGCGGGCAGCTTGTGGCCGATGAAGAAGCGTGCCGCCAGCGCGGTGAGCAATGGCCCGAGCGACATGGTGACGAGCACGCTGGCCGTCGAAGCCAGCGTGAGCGCGACCATGAAGGCCGTGAACATCACGGCCCAGCACACGCCCGAGATCCAGAGTTCGCGCCCGCCACGGCGCAGTTGCGAGAACACGGCACGGCCGCGCCAAAGCGGCAAGATCACCAGCAGCGCCAGCGTCGTGAAGAGGCTGCGCCAGAAGGTGATCTCGAAACTGTGCGCCTGCGCCAGATGCCGTGTGACGACGCCCGCCGTGCCCCACATCAGGGTCACGACGACCATCAGCCAGACGGCGCCGCCGTGCGTCAGGCGCATGGCAAATCGACGGAGTCGATCAGCCTTGCGACGTATCGCGGCCGGCGCGCTTGCGCTCGTGTTCCTTCAGGTAGCGCTTGCGCAGGCGCACGCTCTTGGGCGTGATTTCGACGAGCTCGTCGTCCTCGATGAATTCCACGCCGTATTCGAGCGTGAGTTCGATCGGGGGCGTGATCTTGATCGCGTCTTCCTTGCCCGAGACGCGGAAGTTCGTCAGCTGCTTCGTGCGCGTGGCGTTCACCACCAGGTCGTTGTCGCGGCTGTGGATGCCGACGATCATGCCTTCGTACACCGGATCGTTCGCCTTCACGAACATGCGGCCGCGGTCGTCCAGCTTGCCCAGGGCGTAGGTGAAGATTTCGCCGTCGTCCATGGAAATCAGCACGCCGTTCTTGCGGCTGCCGATGTCGCCCTTGTGCGGCTCGTAGCTGTCGAAGATGTTGCTGATGAGGCCCGAGCCGCGCGTCAGGTTCAGGAATTCGTTCGTGAAGCCGATCAGGCCACGCGCCGGAATGCGGTATTCGAGGCGCACGCGGCCACGGCCGTCCGGTTCCATGTTGACGAGTTCGCCCTTGCGCTCGCCCAGGGCCTGCATCACGCCGCCCTGGTGCTGGTCTTCGATGTCTGCCGTCACCAGTTCGATCGGCTCGTGCTTCTCGCCGTTGACGGTGCGGAACACCACGCGCGGCTTCGACACGGCCATTTCATAGCCTTCGCGACGCATGTTTTCCAGCAGGATGGTCAGGTGCAGTTCGCCGCGACCCATCACTTCGAAGATGCCTTCTTCGTCGGTTTCGTTCACGCGCAGCGCAACGTTGTGCTGCAGTTCTTTCTGCAGGCGGTCCCAGATCTGGCGGCTGGTGACGAACTTGCCTTCGCGGCCAGCCAGCGGGCTGGTGTTGACGCAGAAGTTCATCGTCAGCGTCGGCTCGTCGACCTTGAGCATCGGCAGCGGCGCGGGGTTCGCGGGGTCGGTCACGGTGACACCGATACCAATGTCGGTGATGCCGTTGATCAGCACGATCTCGCCCGGGCCGGCTTCGGTGGCCTGCACACGGTCCAGGCCCTGGAAGGTCAGCACCTGGTTGACGCGGCCCTTGATGGCCTTGCCGTCCGGACCTTCCATCACCACCACGTCCATCATCGGCTTCAGGGTGCCCTGGCTGATGCGGCCCACGCCGATGCGACCGACGAAGGTCGAGAAGTCGAGCGCGGAAATCTGCAGTTGCAGCGGCGCAGCGGGATCGCCCTTTTGCGCAGGCACGTGCTTCAGGATGGTGTTGAACAGGGCCGACATGTCGGGGCCCCACTGCTCGCCCTGCGCGCCTTCTTCCAGCGACGACCAGCCGTTGATGCCCGAGGCGTACACCACGGGGAAGTCGAGCTGTTCGTCGGTTGCGCCGAGCTTGTCGAACAGGTCGAAGGCGGCGTTGACCACCTTGTCGGGGTTGGCGCCCGGCTTGTCGACCTTGTTCACCACGAGGATGGGCTTCAGGCCGAGGGCCAGCGCCTTCTTGGTCACGAAGCGCGTCTGCGGCATCGGGCCTTCCTGCGCGTCGATCAACAGCACCACGCCGTCGACCATCGACAGCGCGCGTTCCACTTCACCGCCGAAGTCCGCGTGGCCCGGGGTGTCGACGATGTTGATGTGCGTGCCTTCCCAGGTCACGGCGCAGTTCTTGGCCAGGATCGTGATGCCACGTTCCTTTTCGATGGCGTTGTTGTCCATCACCGTGTCGACCACTTTCTCGTGCTCGGCGAAGGTGCCGGACTGGCGCAGCAATTGGTCGACCATCGTGGTCTTGCCATGGTCCACGTGGGCAATGATGGCGATATTGCGAATTTGCTTGGTACTCATGGTGTCGCTTCGGTCTGTTGTGCGTTCAAAAGAATTTGCTGGATTTCGATGGGGTTCAGCAAGCGCCCCGGGATCAATTCGCCGGCCGTTACATGGGCTGTGCCCAGGAACGCCTGCGGGTCGGAGCCGAACACGGCCACCTCATCGGCATCGGCCCAGCCGCCACGGCGGCGCAGGCCCGAAAGAAAACGTGCCGCATCTTCCGCGCCGAGCGTGACGCGGCTGTGGCCGTCCACCAGGGCTTCGGCAGGCAGGAGTTGTGCCAGGCGCTCTTCCTCGTCCATGGCTTCGAGCGCCTCGAGCGTGATGCACTGGGCCTCGACGAAGCCGCCCGTGGCGGTCCGGCGCAGCGAGCTCAGGTGTGCACCGCAGCCAAGCGCTTCGCCGATGTCTTCGCCGAGGGTGCGGATGTAGGTGCCCTTGCTGACGGAGGCGAGGATGCGGATGACGTCGTCGCCGATCGCGCTGAGTTCGAGCTTGTGGATCACGACGTCGCGCGGCGCCCGCTCGACCTCGACGCCCTCACGCGCGTATTCGTACAACGCCTTGCCGTCCTTCTTGAGCGCGCTGTGCATCGGGGGCACCTGGCGGATCGGGCCGGTGAACCGTGCCTCTGCGCGCGCCAGGTCTTCAGGCGTGACGTGCACGGGCCGCTCGGCGATCACTTCGCCCTCGGCATCGCCGGTCGCGGTCTTGACGCCCAGGCGAGCCGTGGCCTCGTAGGTCTTGTCGGCTTCGAGGTGCAACTGGCTGAACTTGGTGGCCGCGCCAAAGCAAAGCGGCAGAACACCCGTCGCGAGCGGATCGAGCGTGCCGGTGTGGCCCGCTTTTTCCGCGCGCAGCAACCACTTGGCCTTTTGCAAGGCCTGGTTGCTGGAGAGTCCCAGCGGCTTGTCGAGCAACAACACCCCATGCACAGGGCGCCGCTGCACCCTTGTGCGTGGCGCGTTCATGGCTAGTCGTCTTTCGAGCGCGAAGCGACGGCTTGCGCGATGAGCGCGTTCATGTCGGCCGCACGCTCGGTGGTGCGGTCGAACAGGAAGTGCAGCGTGGGCACGGTGTGGATGTGCAGGCGCTTGAACAGGCCGTTGCGCAGGAAGCCCGCGGCCTGGTTCAGCGCTTCGGTGGTCTCGGCCACGTCGCCCGTGAGCAGGCTGAAGAAAATCTTCGCGTGCGCATAGTCGGGCGTGACCTCGACGGCCTGGATCGTGACCATGCCCACGCGCGGGTCCTTCAACTCGCGCGCGATCAGCTCCGTCAGATCGCGCTGGATCTGATCGGCAACCTTGAACGCGCGGTTGGGGGCGGCGGCTTTTCTCTTCGGCATGGACTTTCTCGCATCGAACGCTTACAGCGTCCGGGCGATTTCCTTGATTTCGAAGAATTCGAGCTGATCGCCCTCTTTGATGTCGTTGTAGTTCTTGAGCTTGATACCGCACTCAAAACCTTCGCGGACTTCGCGCACATCGTCCTTCATGCGCTTGATCGAGTCGACTTCGCCCGTGTAGACCACCACGTTGTCGCGCAGCAGGCGGAAATGCGCACTGCGGTTGACCGAGCCCGAGGTGATGTAGGAACCTGCAACGGTACCGATCTTCGAGGCCACGAACACCGTGCGGATCTCGGCCGAGCCGATGATTTCCTCGCGGCGCTCCGGAGCCAGCATGCCCGACATCGCGACCTTGATCTCGTCCACGGCGTCGTAAATGATGCTGTAGTAGTTCAGCTGCACGCCGTTGTTCTCGGCCAGCTTGCGCGCACCGGCATCGGCACGCACGTTGAAGCCGATCACGACCGCCTTCGAGGCGATGGCGAGGTTGATGTCGCTTTCGCTGATACCACCCACGCCGGCATACACCACCTGCACCTTGACCTCGTCCGTCGCCAGCTTGAGCAGCGATTGCGCCAGCGCTTCCTGCGAGCCCTGCACGTCGGCCTTGATGATGATGCGCAGCGTCTGCACTTCGCCCGCCGACAGGTCGGTGAACATGTTCTGCAGGTTCGCGGCTTGCGCCTTCGCCAGCTTGGTGTTGCGGAACTTGCCGGCACGGTAGGTTGCGATTTCGCGCGCACGGCGCTCGTCGCTCATCACCATGAACTCGTCACCCGCTTGCGGCACTTCGGTCAGACCCTGGATTTCGACCGGGATCGACGGGCCTGCGGTCTTGGTCGACTTGCCGTCTTCGTCCAGCATGGCTCGCACGCGGCCATAGGTCGAGCCAGCCAGCACCACGTCGCCGGTCTTGAGCGTACCGGACTGAACCAGCACGGTAGCAACCGGGCCGCGGCCCTTGTCGAGCTGGGCTTCGATGACCAGGCCCTTGGCGGCGGCATCCACCGGCGCCTTGAGTTCCAGCACTTCGGCTTGCAGCAGCACCTGTTCAAGCAGGTCGTCGATGCCCTGGCCCGTCTTGGCGGACACCGGCACGAACGGCACGTCGCCGCCGTACTCTTCGGGCACGACTTCTTCGGCCACCAGTTCCTGCTTCACGCGGTCCAGGTTGGCGTCGGGCTTGTCCACCTTGTTGATGGCAACCACGATCGGCACACCAGCAGCCTTGGCGTGCTTGATGGCTTCCTTGGTCTGGGGCATGACGCCGTCGTCGGCCGCCACCACCAGGATCACGATGTCGGTAGCCTGAGCACCGCGGGCACGCATGGCCGTGAAGGCCTCGTGACCCGGGGTGTCGAGGAACGACACCATGCCGCGTTCGGTTTCCACGTGGTAGGCGCCGATGTGCTGCGTGATGCCGCCGGCTTCGCCCGCTGCGACCTTGGCGCGGCGGATGTAGTCGAGCAGCGAGGTCTTGCCATGGTCGACGTGACCCATGACGGTCACGACCGGTGCGCGCGGCAGGGCTTCGGCGGTTTGCGCCGACACGTCCTCGTCGGTGAAGGCTTCCGGGTCGTCAAGCGCGGCAACCACCGCGTTGTGGCCCATTTCCTCCACCAGGATCATTGCGGTGTCCTGGTCGAGCGACTGGTTGATGGTCGCCATCTGGCCGAGCTTCATCAGTTGCTTGATGACCTCTTGCGCCTTGACGGCCATCTTGTGCGCGAGCTCGGACACCGTGATGGTTTCGGGCACATGCACTTCGAGAATGCGCGCCTCGACCGGTGCGGCCGGCGCGTGTTGCTCGTCGTGACCGCCGCGGTCGTTGCCACGGCGACCACGCGGGCCTCCGCGCCAGTTGCCGCGACCGACACCACCGCTGGCATCGCCGCGGGTCTTGATTTCCTTCTTCTTGGCAGGATCGCCAGCCCAGCTCGACGAGAGCTTGGCGGACTTGACTTCCTTGCCTGCGGCACCGGCAGCGCCGGGTGCAGCTGCTGCAGCGCCGGGCGCGGCAGGTGCGCCGGCACGCGCTGCGGGCGCGGTCGGCTTGTGCAGCGTTCCCTTGACCGCGGCCTTTTCGGGCTGCGGCTTCTCGGGTGCCTTGTGCGGCACCAGCACGCGGGCCGGTGCGTTCATCATGGCGCGGATGGCTTCGGCTTCGGCCAGGGCCTTGCGGCGACGCTCGTCGAGATCCTTGGCGCGCGCAGCTTCCTCATCGGCGCGGGCCTTCGATTCGGCGGCGGCCTTGGCCTTCGCGTCTTCCTTGGCCTGCGTCGCGGCGGTTTGCGCGGCGAGCTTGGTGTCGGCAGCCTGCTGCTCTGCAGCAGCGGCGGCAGCTGTCACGGCAGGCGCGGGAGCAGCCGCCGGCTTGGTGGCCGTGGTGCTGTCCTTTGCGCTCGCGGCGGCAGCGGCTGCTGCGGCAGCGGCCTTCTTCTCGGCGGTTTCGGCGGCGACGCGCGCGGCTTCCTGCTCGGCCTTCTCAGCCTTTTCGGCCTGCTCGCGTTCGCGGGCTTCGGCTTCTTCGCGCAGGCGGCGCTTTTCGGCCAGCTCTTCTTCCTGGCGGCGGATCAGCTCGGCCTGGCGGCGCGCTTCTTCCTCGCGGCGGGCCAGTTCGGCCTCGTCGATGCGGGGAGCGGCGGGCGCGGCGGCAGGTGCCTCGGCCACTTGCTGCGCCGTCTCGGGCGTGGCGGGGTGGCCGTCTTCGCGCTGAATGAAGGTGCGCTTCTTGCGCACCTCGACCTGGATGGTGCGGGCGCGACCGGTGGCGTCGGCCTGCTTGATCTCGCTGGTCGACTTCTTGGTCAGCGTGATCTTCTTGCGCTCGGGCTCGACGGTGCCGTGGCTGGCCTTCAGGTGGCCGAGCAGGCGCTGCTTGTCAGCCTCGGTGAGCGCATCGGTGGCGGCCGCTTTGGGCACACCTGCGCTCTTGAGCTGGTCAAGCAAGGTTTCGGGAGTCTTCTTGAGCTCGTTCGCGAACTCGGCGACAGTGGTACTGGACATATTGGTTTCGTGCCTCCATGACCGTCACTCTTGGCCGGCGAACCAGTGTTCGCGGGCTTTCAAGATGAGGGCTTTGGCGTCATCGGCGCTTTGGCCGGTGATCTCGGTGAGTTCATCGACCGCGAGGTCGGCAAGATCGTCACGGGTGTTCACACCCGCTTCGGTCAGCTTGGGAATCAGCTCGGGGTCCAGGCCTTCGAGGTCGTGCAGGTCTTGCGACACCGTCGACTGGGCCTCGACGCCCTCTTCCTTGGCGATTTCCATGGTCAGCAGCGCATCCTTGGCACGCGAGCGCAGCTCATTGATGGTGTCTTCGTCGAAGGCCTCGATTTCCAGCATTTCGGAGATCGGCACGTAGGCCACTTCCTCGAGGCTGTTGAAGCCTTCCGAAATGAGGATGTCGGCGATTTCCTCGTCGACGTCGAGCTTTTCCATGAAGAGCTTGCGGCTGGCATCGGTTTCGGTCGCCTGCTTCTGGGCCGACTCGTTGGCGTCCATGATGTTGATCTTCCAGCCGGTGAGGTCGGAAGCCAGGCGCACGTTCTGGCCGCCGCGGCCGATGGCGATGGCGAGGTTTTCCTCGTCGACCACCACGTCCATGGCGTGCTTTTCTTCGTCCACCACGATCGACGACACGTTGGCCGGAGCCAGCGCACCGATCACGAACTGGGCCGGGTCTTCGCTCCATAGAACGATGTCCACGCGCTCGCCGGCGAGCTCGTTGGTCACGGCGTTGACGCGGGTGCCGCGCACGCCGACACAGGTGCCGATGGGGTCGACGCGCTTGTCGTGCGATAGCACTGCGATCTTGGCGCGCGAACCCGGGTCACGGGCGCAGCTCTTGATTTCGAGCAGGCCCTGCTCGATTTCGGGCACTTCCTGGCGGAACAGCTCGATCATGAACTCGGGAGCCGAGCGCGACAGGATGATCGGCGCGCCGCGCAGCGTCAGGTCGACTTCCATGATCATGGCGCGCACGCGGTCGCCGTTGCGCAGGTTTTCCTTGGCGATCATTTCGCTGCGGCGCAGGCGCCCTTCGACACGGCCGGCCTCGACGATGATGTCGCCCTTGTCCAGGCGCTTGACGGTGCCCACGAAGATCTTGTCGCCGCGCGACATGAAGTCGTTGAGCAGCATCTCGCGCTCGGCGTCGCGGATCTTCTGCAGGATGACCTGCTTGGCGGCCATGGCGCCGATGCGGCCGATCGGCACCGAGTCCACCGCTTCTTCGATGTACTCGCCGACTTCGATGTCTGACATTTCTTCCTTGGCTTCGAACAGGAGGATTTCCTGGTCGGGCAGCTGCAGGCCGGCCTCGTCGGGTACGACGTGCCAGCGGCGGAAGGTTTCGTAGTCGCCGCTGTCGCGATCGACCGCGACGCGAATGTCCACATCGCCCTGATGGAGCTTCTTGGTGGCTTGCGCCAGAGCGGACTCGACCGCACCGAAAACCACGTCACGCTCGACGTTCTTCTCGCGCGAGATCGCATCCACCAACATCAACATTTCGCGATTCATGCCACCACTCCTCTAGTCAGTCCGGAACCTGCGTTCCGTCGTCAATATCCGAAAAACCCGGTTGGGTTTTGGCCTTGCGGCCCTTGAAATCCACAATAGGCGCGAGCCGCGCCTCGCGCAGCTCGTCAAGCACGAAGCCCAGCGCCTGCAGCGTTGCAGGCGCGCGCTTCTTGCTCACTTTTTGACCCGGCTTGGGCTCCGGCGCATCGCTCCAGACGATTTGCCAGCCCTGGGCGCCGACAGCGCCCTCAACCTGTGCAACACGCTCCAGCGTGCCGCGAAACTTCTTGCGGCTGGCCGACACCTGGCCCGCCGCCGCAGCGCCCATGGGCGCCTTGAGCGTGATGTCGATCACCTCGCCCACGAAACGCTCGAAATCCTGCTCATTGCGCAGCGGACGGTCAATACCGGGCGAGGACACCTCGAGCCGCTTGTAATCGACACCATCGACCTCGAGCGCGAATTGCAATTGGCGCGTTACCTTCTCGCAGTCTTCGACCGTCACGAAGGGCTCTGGCACGCCGGCAGCCGCATCTTCGGAGGTGGGGGCCGTCCAGGGCAAATCAATCGTCACGCGCAGCAATCCCCCGGCCGAGCGTTCGATCTCGACCAGGTCATAGCCGAGACCGGCCACGGTTTGTTCCACTATTTGCTGCAATGCCACGTGTTTGAAGGTGCCTTTTAAATACTGGGTTCATGCCATCCGCCCGCCACGGATGCCAGATCGCCATGAATGCTCAGAATGCATAGACCAAAAAAAACGGGCGGTTGGTACCCGCC
Source organism: Variovorax multivorans (assembly GCF_051216835.1). Classification (NCBI taxonomy): domain Bacteria; kingdom Pseudomonadati; phylum Pseudomonadota; class Betaproteobacteria; order Burkholderiales; family Comamonadaceae; genus Variovorax; species Variovorax multivorans. Next base: position 132,980 of record NZ_JBPJZL010000012.1, on the reverse strand, counting down.
CGTTTGGTCGTGAGCCTCGAATTATATGCTATTTGTGTAATAAATGAAGGGGCTTCGAGGCTCAGCCACCTATTGATTGGCGCGATTTGAACCAAACCAATGCGAATAGCACCGCGCCGAGCGCCAATGCCGCCGCCGCGACCAGCAACGGCAGCTGAAAAGACCCCGTCCGCTGGGCCAGTGGCGCCGCAAACAACGGTCCGACGATCTGCCCTACCCCATAGGAAGCCGTCGCGTAGCCGATCAGCCCGGCAGCCGCATTGCCGCGCAGCCGGCGCGCATCCCGCATGGCAAAAAGGGTGATGGCAGTGAACGGCATGCCCAGCAGCAGGCTTCCGAGCGCGAATCCGACAATGCTCGGCCATGCCACCGACAGCACGACGCCCAGCGCCTGCAACGCGTAGGCGCAAGCCAGCAGCAGCCGGTTGTCCCAATGCGTGGGCGCGCGGGCCCCTATCAGCGCGCCTGGAATGATGGCCAGCCCGAACAGCGGCCAAAAGAAGTCCGGCCAGGACGATCCCGGCAGCGCCTGCCGGGCGATCACCGGCAGGAAGGTGGCGGTGATGATGTAGCCGAAGCCCGCCAGCCCGTAGAGCGCGACCAGCCAGATCGCGTCACTGCGGTCAGCCGGCGCGGCCGCACGAACCGGCGCAGCCGGCGCCGGAGCAGCACCGCCACCCACCGACGCCCGCTCGCCGTCGTCAAACACCCGCCAGATAACCGCGATCAGCACGACCGCCAGGATGCCCAGGCCGATCCAGCCCGCCTCGGAACCCCAGCGCCCCAGCGCACCGCCGAGCAAGCCCGTCATCGCGATGCCGATTCCCGGCCCGGTGTAGATCACGCCGGCCAGCGTCGGCGCGTTTGTCTCAGCCAGCCGGCGCAGGCCCCAGCCCGAGGCGAAGACGAAGACCCAGGCGCTCATCACGCCTGCCGCTGTGCGCAGCACGCCCCAGCTCGTGAAGCTGTGCAACAAGCCCATACCAATCAGCAGAGCGGCCGTGGCCACCAGCCCACCCCGCACCATGCTCGACGCCTTGATGCCGATGGCCGCGCAGCTCACCGCGCCGAGGAAGTACCCCAGGTAGTTGAGCGACGCCAGAACTCCGCCCGCCGCCAGCTCCAACTTTCCCTCGTGCAGCATGATGGGCAGCATGGGCGTGAAGGCAAAGCGCCCCAGGCCCATCGCCACTGCAAGGGTGACCATGCAGGCCAGCGCCGCGCGCCAGGCGCCGCGCCGGTCGCGTCCGATTTCCGACATTTCTTGCAGTCTCCGTTTATTCCAGCAGCGCGGCGGCCACCAGCTTCTTTGTATAGGGGTGCTCAGGCGCGTCGAGCACGCGCTCGACCGACCCGGTTTCGAGAATGGCTCCGTCCTTCATCACGATGACGTGATGCGCCATCGCCCGGATCACCTCGACGTCGTGCGTGATCAGCAGATAGCTCAGCCCCCGTTCGCGCTGCAGGCGCTGCAGCAGGCTCAACACCTGCTTCTGGATCGTCACGTCGAGCGCACTGGTGGGCTCGTCGAGCACCAGCAGCTGCGGGTCGACGATCAGCGCGCGGGCAATCGCCAGGCGTTGCCGCTGACCGCCCGAAAACTCGTGCGGATAGCGGTCGAGCAGCGAGGGGAACTGGGCCTCGATCAGCCCGACATCGGCCAGCGCGGTGAGTGCACGGGCACGGCGCGCCGCGGTGTCGAGTTCGGGCGCGTGCACGCGCAGCCCCTCGCCCACGATCTGCTCCACCGTCATGCGCGGCGACAGCGACGAGAACGGGTCCTGGAACACCACCTGCATCACGCGGCGCAGGCCGAGATCGGAGGCGCGGTCGACAGCCCAGCCCTTTCCCGCGACCGTCAGCGCGCCCTGGTGCTTCAGCAGCCCCAGCGCTGCCAGCGCCAGCGTCGACTTGCCCGAACCCGATTCACCGACCACGCCCAGCGTCTCGCCCGGCACGATGCGGAAATCCGCCCCCTGCACCGCCACGAACTCGCCCTTGCGGAACCAGCCGGCGAAGCCTGGCTTCGGCACGGGATAGATCACGCGCAGGGCCTTGGCCTCGATCACCGGCGCCGCGTCGGCACGCGCAGCGACAGCCGCCACATTGCGCTCGGGATGGCTGTCGATCAGCTTGCGTGTGTAGGGATGCTGCGGGGCATCGAACACAGGCGCCACCGCGCCATGTTCGACGACATAGCCGTTCTCCATGACCACCACCCGATCGGCAAAGCGCCGCACCAGGTTCAGGTCATGCGTGATGAGCAGCACGGCCATGCCGTACTTGCGCTGCAGGTCGGCCAGCAATTCCAGGATCTGCGCCCGTACGGTCACGTCGAGCGCGGTGGTCGGTTCGTCGGCCAGCAGCAGGCGCGGCTTGCAGGCAAGCGCCATCGCGATCATCGCGCGCTGGCGCTGGCCGCCCGAGAGCTGGTGCGGAAACGCCCTCGCCCGCCGCGCCGGTTCCGGAATGCCAGTGTCGGCCAGCAGTTGGACTGCGGCCGCCTGCGCAGCGCGGGCCGATAGCCCTTCGTGCAGTTCGAGCACCTCGGCGATCTGGTCGCCAACGCTGTAGAGCGCATTCAGCGCGGTCATCGGCTCCTGGAAGATCATCGCGATCTCCTTGCCGCGGATGCCGCGCAACTCCCGCTCGGGAATCGACAGCAAGTCGCGCGCGCCCTGCGAGCGCCCGCCGCTAAAAAGCTGGGCCGTGCCGGACAGGTCGGCGTTCTGCACCAGCCGCAGCAGCGACAGCGCAGTGACCGTCTTGCCCGAGCCCGACTCGCCGACGAGTGCGAGCTTTTCGCCAGCGGCCATCTGGAAGTCGATGCCGTGCACAACCTCCTTGCCGCTGAACGCGACGCGCAGGCCCTTTACGTCGAGCAGGGGCTGGTTGGGTTGTTGTGAATCGCTCATCACTTGTCGGCCTTGCGCGGATCGAGCGCATCGCGCAGCGCGTCGCCCATGAAGGTCAGCAGCATCAGCGTGACGACCAGCACGACGAAGGTGGACAGCGAGATCCACCAGGCGTCGATGTTGCCCTTGCCCTGGCTCAGCAGTTCGCCGAGCGATGGCGTACCGGGCGGCACGCCGAGGCCGAGAAAGTCCAGCGAGGTCAGCGCCAGAATGGCCGCGCTCATGCGGAACGGCAGGAAGGTGACGACCGGCACCATGCTGTTGGGCAGGATGTGGCGCCACATGATCTGCAGATTGCCCACGCCGAGCGCGCGCGCGGCGCGCACATAGTCCATCTGCCGGTTGCGCAGAAACTCGGCGCGCACGTAGTCCGACAACCCCATCCAGCCGAACAGGCTCAGCAGGATCAGCAGCAGCGCCACGCTAGGCGTGAAGATCGCGCTGAAGATGATCAGCAGGTACAGCTCGGGCATCGCCCCCCAGATCTCGATCAGCCGTTGGAAGGTCAGGTCGATCTTTCCGCCGAAGAAGCCCTGCACCGCGCCGGTCGCGATGCCCAGCACCACCCCTATTACCGTGAGCGCCAGCGCGAACAGCACGCTCACGCGAAAGCCGTAGATCAGCTGGGCCAGCAGATCGCGACCCCGTTCATCCGTGCCGAGCAGGTTCTCGCTCGAAGGGGCCGCGGGGTTCGGCGGCTTCGAGAAATAGTTGAGCGTGGCCGGGCCATAGCGATTCGGGGCATAGATCGCCCAGTTGTCGCCCTGGGTGATGCGCTGCTCGATGAACGGATCGAGGTAGTCGGCCGGCGTCTCGAAGTCGCCGCCGAAGGTCTTCTCCGAATAGTCCCGCAGCACCGGGAAATAGGTCTTGCCTTCGTAGCGCACCACCAACGGCCTGTCGGTCGACAACACATCGGCGAAAAGGCTCAGCACCACCAGCACCGAAAAGATCAACAGGCTCCAGAACCCCAGCGGATTGCGGCGAAAACGGCGCCAGGCACGACGGCCGGGACTCACGGACACGACAGGCGCTTTAGTCAAACTTCACCCTCGGATCGACCCAGACATAGCAAAGATCGGAAATGAGCTTGGTCACCAGACCGATCAGCGTGAACAGATAGAGCGTGCCCAGAAACACCGGGTAGTCGCGCCGCAGGACGCTTTCGTAGCTGAGCAGGCCCATCCCGTCGAGCGAGAACAGCGTCTCGATCAGCAGCGCGCCTGAGAAGAAGGCCCCGATGAAGGCGGTCGGGAAGCCCGTGATGATCGGAATCAGCGCGTTGCGGAACACGTGCTTCCAGAGCACCTGGCGTTCGGCCAGCCCCTTGGCACGCGCCGTCAGCACGTACTGCTTGCGGATCTCTTCGAGGAAGGAGTTCTTGGTGAGCATCGCGGTGATCGCGAAACTGCCGAGCACCATCGCCGTCACCGGCAAGGTGATGTGCCACAAATAGTCGACGATGCGCGCGCCCCAGCTCAGCGACTCCCAATTCGGCGAAGTCAGCCCGCGCAGCGGAAACCATTGCAGCTGGCCGCCGAAGATCACCAGCAGCGCCACGCCCAGCACAAAACCCGGAATCGCGTAGCCAACGAGCACCAGCAGCGTCGTAAGAAAGTCGAAGCGCGAACCGGCGCGAACCGCTTTCGCAACACCGAGCGGCACCGCTATCAGGTAGCTGATGAAGAAGGTCCAGAGCCCCAGGCTGATCGAAACCGGCAGCTTCTCCTTGATGAGCTGCCACACGTCCTTGCTCTGGAAGAAGCTCTTGCCCAGGTCGAAGCGGGCAAACTGCTTGAGCATCTGCCAGAAGCGCTCGGGCGCCGGCTTGTCGAAGCCGTACAGAGCCTTGATTTCCGCCACCTGCTTGGCGTCGAGTGAGCGCCCCGTGGGGCCACCGGAGAGGCGGTTTTCCTTGTTGGTCAGCTGCGACAGCAACTGCTCGGCCGGGCCGCCCGGAACGAATTGAACGATGGCGAAATTGATCAGCAACACCCCGAACAGCGTGGGAATGATCAGCAGAAGGCGTCGGAGCAGGTAGGCGGCCATGCGGTCTGTCTGTGTCTGTCTACTTCGTCGCCGGGTCGATCCACCACATCGTCAGCATCGCCGAACCGGCGAGAAGACGTTGCGGCAATGGCGCTTCGGGGCGGCGCAGCTTGCGCTTGTGGGCAATGAAATATTGCTTGCCGTAGTACATCGGGATCACGTAGTTCTGGTGGAGCAAGTAACGGTCCAGCAGGCGCGCACCGGCCGCGAGCGACTTGCGGTCCGGGCTGTTGACGATCACTTCGAGAATCTCGTCGATCACCGGATCGCTGATGCCGCTTAGGTTCTGGCTCCCCTTTTCACTGGCCGATTTCGAGCCGAAATCGTCGTACAGCTCATTGCCCGGACTCGATGAACCACCCGCGATGTTGATGACCATGTCGAAGTCGAGCTCGTCCTGTTTCTTCTTTATCAGGCTCGGGTCGCGCAAGCGATAGTCCAGCGCGATTCCCAGCTTGGCGAGGTTGCGCGCATAGGGCGCAAGCACCACACCCGAGCTGCGGTCCGGAATGTCGAAGTTGATGACGAAAGGCGTGCCGTCCTTGTCGCGCAAGGCGCCATTCCTGTAGGTCCAGCCCGCCTCTTTGAGCAGTTCCTGCGCGCGGACCAGGTTGCGCCGCAGGCCTTCGGAGGTGTCTCCGCTGCTGGCGGGGCGCGGTAGTTCGCCCTTCGTGTTGTCGATGTATCGCTGCCTGTTCTTGAGGTGCTCGATCAGCACTTGCTCCTCGGGGCTGATCTCGGGCTGGGCCATGAGGTCATCGCTGTTCTGGAAGTAGCTCATCGTGCGGGCCCTGCGCCCGTAGAAGAGATGCTGGTTGAGCCAGTCGAAATCGAAGGCCAGCGCCAATGCCTGTCGCACGCGCATGTCCTGGAAGCGAGGCTGCCGCAGGTTGGGCGAGAGGCCCTGCATGCCGGTGAAGCGGCGGTGCGAAATCTCTTCCTTGACCAGTTCGCCGGAATCGAAGCGTCGCCCCTTGTAGCGGCGCACCCAGGCGATGATCGAGCGTTCTTCCATCGCATCGAGTGAGCCGGCCTTGAGCGACTCCTCTTCACCCAGCGAGTCCTTGAAGTACTGGTACGACACCTCGCCGAAATTGAACATCCCCTTGCGCACCGGAAGATCCGCGGCCCAGTAGTCCGGCCGCCGGCGGTACGAGATGTACTTGCCGAAGTCGACCTTGTCCACCACGTACGGCCCACTGGCTATCGGCGGCTCACTCACGATCTGGTCGAAGGGCTTGCCCTTGCCCCAGGCACTCGAGAACACCGGCAACTGGCCAATGATCATGTGCAGCTCGGAGTTCTGGCGCTTGAAGTCGAAGCGGATCGTGCGCTCTCCCACCACCACGGCGTCCTTGATGTCGACCCAGTACGAGCGGAAGGTCGGCCCGGCCTGCTTGCTCATCAAGGTGTCGAAGGAGTACTTCACGTCCTTCGCGAGCACCGGGGAGCCGTCGGAGAACTTGGCTTTCGGGTTCAGGCGGAAAGTGACGCTCAGGCGGTCTGCGGCAAGCTGCACGTCTTCGGCCAGCATGCCGTAGTTGGAGAAGGGCTCGTCTTCGCTCGGCGTCATCAGCGAATCGAAAATCAGGCCGTATTCGGAGAACACGAAGCCGTTGGCGCTGTAGCCCATGCCCTGCGGCGGCACGCCCCGCAGCGTGAAGGGGTTGAGCTTGTCGAAGGTTCCGCTGGCCGAGAGGATCAGCTCGCCGCCCTTGGGGGCATCGGGATTCACGTAGTCGAAATTCTTGAACGACGCCGGGTACTTCGGCTCGTAACCCATGCCCAGACCATGCGCTGCCCACGAGGGAAGCGCCAAGAGAGCCAATATCAGAAGCAGCCAACCTCGCATGCGAGAATTCTGCCCAAGATTTTCACGAGGCAACTTCATGGGCTTTCTTTCCGGCAAAAAACTGTTGATCACCGGTGTGTTGAGCAATCGCTCCATTGCTTATGGCATTGCCAAGGCCTGTCATGAACAGGGCGCGGAGCTCGCCTTCAGCTATGTCGGCGAGCGATTCAAGGACCGTATCACCGAATATGCCGCAGACTTTGGCTCGAAGCTGATTTTCGATTGCGACGTGGGCGACGACGCGCAGATCGACAAGCTCTTCGCCGACCTTGCACAGACTTGGCCGAAGTTCGACGGCTTCGTGCACAGCATCGGCTTCGCACCGCGCGAATCCATCGCGGGCGACTTCCTAGACGGGCTCTCGCGCGAAGGCTTCAAGATCGCGCACGACATCAGCGCGTACAGCTTTCCGGCCATGGCCAAGTCGGCCCTGCCCTATCTCAACGACAAGTCGGCCCTGCTCACGCTGACCTACCTGGGCGCCGAGCGCGCGCTGCCCAACTACAACACCATGGGCCTGGCCAAGGCCTCGCTCGAAGCCTCGGTGCGCTACACCGCCGCCTCGCTCGGCCCGAAGGGCATGCGCGTCAACGGCATCAGCGCGGGTCCGATCAAGACGCTGGCAGCCAGTGGCATCAAGGGTTTCGGCAAGATGCTGGCGGCCGTGGCCGATGCCTCGCCGATCCGCCGCAACGTGACCATCGAGGAAGTCGGCAACGTGGCTGCCTTCCTGCTGAGCGACCTGGCCAGCGGCGTGACCGCCGAGATCACCTACGTGGACGGCGGCTTCAGCAACGTCGTCGGCGGGATGGCCGAGTAACCCTGCCATCGATCCCTCACACGGCCACGAGATGGCCGTGTTGCACTATTCATTTCATAGCATCGTGCTGAACCGACGCTCCCTCCTGCTTGCCGCTTTCGGCGCGATCGCCGCGCCTGCCGCGTTCGCGCGCGAGGCGGCGCCCTCGCTGATGCTGGCCGAGGTCTACCGCCCCGGCATGTCGCTACACGACTACTGGGTCAGCGAGAAGTACGACGGTGTACGCGGCTACTGGGACGGCAAGCAGCTCTGGACACGCGGTGGCGAGCGGATCGTGGCGCCGGCATGGTTCACCGCCCCGCTGCCAAAGCAGCCGCTCGATGGCGAACTGTGGGCGGGACGCGGCCAGTTCGCGCGCGCCGTCTCCACGGTGCGCAGCCAGACGCCCAACGACATCGCCTGGCGCGAGATGCACTTCATGGTGTTCGACCTGCCCGCGCAGGGCGGCGACTTCACGACGCGCCTCGCCGTGCTGCGCAAGCTGCTGCCGATTACCGACGCGCCATGGGTCGTCGTGGTTCCGCAGGAACGCGCAACCACGCACGCCGCCTTGCAGGCGCTGCTCGACAAGACAGTAAAGATGGGCGGTGAAGGCCTGATGCTCCACCGCGGCAGCTCCCAGTACCGTGGGGAGCGCAACAGCGACCTGCTGAAGGTCAAGCCCTACGAAGACGCCGAGGCCCGCGTGGTCGAACACGTGCCCGGCAAGGGCAAGCACAGTGGCCGGCTAGGCGCGCTGGTGGTAGAGACGGCCGACGGCAAGCGCTTCAAGCTCGGCACCGGACTGACCGACGCCGAGCGTGAGAACCCGCCCGCCATCGGCAGCTGGGTGACCTACCGCTACAACGGCACCACCGCCAAGGGCCTGCCCCGCTTCGCGCGCTTCATGCGGGTGCGCGAAGGCTAGGCCGGCCCTTCGATCGGTCCGGCCGGCAGGCTTGGGCCTACTTCACTTCCCTGACGCAGTCCGCGTAGTAGCGCTTCTTGCCCGTCTCGTCGACGCGCGCAACCAGGCCGTGGATGTCTGTCTCGAAACCCGGGCACTGCGTGTTGAACTCGCGCGAGAACTTGAGGTAGTCGACGATCTTCTTGTTGAAAACCTCGCCCGGAATCAGCAGCGGAATGCCCGGCGGGTACGGCGTGATCAGGCTGGTGGTGATGCGGCCTTCGAGCTCGTCGATTTCCACGCGCTCGGTCTTGCGGTGCGCGATGTGGGCGAAGGCGTCGCTGGGCTTCATGGCCGGCGTGAGGTCGCTCAGGTACATCTCGGTCGTGAGGCGGGCCACGTCGTAGCGCGCGTACAGCTGGTGGATGTGCTGGCACAGGTCGCGCAGGCCGAGGCGCTCGTAGCCCGGGTGCTGCTGGCAGAACTCGGGCAGGATGCGCCACATGGGCTGGTTGCGCGCGTAGTCGTCCTTGAACTGCTGCAGCGCCGTGAGCAGCGTGTTCCAGCGGCCCTTGGTGATGCCGATGGTGAACATGATGAAGAAGCTGTAGAGCCCGGTCTTCTCCACGATCACGCCGTGCTCGGCGAGGAACTTGGTCACCACGCTGGCCGGGATGCCGGTTTCGGCGAAGTTGCCTTCGAGGTCGAGGCCCGGCGTGACGATGGTCGACTTGATCGGGTCGAGCATGTTGAAGCCATCAGCCAATTCGCCGAAGCCGTGCCAGTTGCGCGGCGACTTCTTGTTCTTGGGCTTGCCGTTCTTCTCGCCCTGCATGATCCAGTCGTCGGCGCGGCCAATGCCTTCTTCGACGAGCTTCTCGGGGCCCCAGACCTTGAACCACCACTCGTCCTTGCCGAACTCCGCCTCGACCTTGCGCATGGCGCGGCGGAAGTCGAGCGCTTCGAGAATGCTTTCTTCCACCAGCGCGGTGCCGCCGGGCGGCTCCATCATGGCGGCAGCCACGTCGCAACTCGCGATGATCGCGTATTGCGGGCTGGTCGACGAGTGCATCAGGTAGGCCTCGTTGAAGAGGTCGCGGTCGAGCTGGCGGTTCTGCGAGTCCTGCACCAGCACGTGGCTGGCCTGGCTGATGCCGGCCAGCAGCTTGTGCGTCGACTGCGTGGCGAACACCAGCGATTCCTTGGGGCGAACGCGGCGCTTGCCCATCGCGTGATAGGCGCCGTAGAACGGGTGGAAAGCCGCATGCGGCAGCCACGCCTCGTCGAAGTGCAGGGTGTCGACGTAACCGTCGAGCATGTTCTTGATGGTCTCGGTGTTGTAGATCACGCCGTCATAGGTCGATTGCGTGAGCGTCATCACGCGCGGCTTGACCTTGTCGGGGTCCACGTCGGCCAGCAGCGGGTTGGCCTTGATCTTGGCCTTGATCGCGCTTTGCTCGAACTCGCTCTTCGGGATCGGGCCGATGATGCCGAAGTGGTTGCGCGTGGGCTTCATGAACACCGGAATCGCGCCGGTCATGATGATCGCGTGCAGGATCGACTTGTGGCAGTTGCGATCGACCACCACCACGTCGCCCGGCGCCACCGTGTGGTGCCACACCATCTTGTTGCTGGTGCTGGTGCCGTTGGTCACGAAGAAGCAGTGGTCGGCATTGAAGATGCGCGCCGCATTGCGCTCGCTGGCAGCCACCGGGCCAGTGTGGTCGAGCAGCTGACCCAACTCTTCGACCGCGTTGCAGACGTCTGCGCGCAGCATGTTCTCGCCGAAGAACTGGTGGAACATCTGGCCCACCGGGCTCTTCAGGAACGCCACGCCACCCGAGTGGCCCGGGCAGTGCCACGAATAGGAGCCGTCTTCCGCGTAGTCGATCAGCGCCTTGAAGAACGGCGGCTGCACGCCCTCGAGATAGCTCTTGGCCTCGCGGATGATGTGGCGCGCCACGAATTCGGGGGTGTCCTCGAACATGTGGATGAAGCCGTGCAGCTCGCGCAGGATGTCGTTCGGGATGTGGCGCGAAGTCTTCGTTTCGCCGTAGATATAGATCGGCACATCGGCGTTCTTGCGCCGCACTTCGCCGATGAAGTTGCGCAGGTTCAGCACGGCCGGGTCGAGGTCGGGGCCGACCGTGAACTCCTCGTCGTCGATCGACAGGATGAACGCGCTGGCGCGGCTTTGCTGCTGGGCGAACTGGCTCAGGTCGCCATAACTCGTGACGCCCAGCACCTCGAAGCCCTCGCTTTCGAAGGCCTGCGCGAGCGCGCGAATGCCGAGGCCCGAGGTGTTTTCGGAGCGGAAGTCCTCGTCGATGATGACGATGGGAAAGCGGAATTTCATGAGCGGGGCTCCGGACGGACTGACAGACAGGCAATAAGGCGAGGCGCGAAGTGTACGGAATTCGGATGACGAATCTGGTCAGGCTCGTGCAAGCCATTCGGGCCTGTGCGGCAAGCTCCCTTTCGCCGGCTTCGGCGCAGTACCCCTACGCAGGGCAAGCGCTTGGAGCAGATGCATCAGAATGGCGCGCATCGAATAAGGAAAAGAGGAGTCGACATGGCGAATTCCACCGTCTGGTGGCTGATTGCGGGGGTAGCCATCGTGGTCGAGTTGCTCTCGGGCACCGTCTATCTTCTGCTGCTGGCCGCCGGCTTCGCGGCCGCGGCAATCGCGGCTCACTTGGGCTTCGGCACCGTCACCCAGCTGATCGTGGCCTCGGTCATCGGCGTGGGCGCCGTGCTGACCTGGTACTCGATCCAGCGCAAGCGCCCCCCTGCCCCGCCCACCGGAACCAACCGCGACGTGAACCTCGACATCGGCGAGACCGTGCACGTCGATGCCTGGAATGCCGACGGCACGGCGACCGTGCGCTACCGGGGTGCGCAGTGGACGGTGATCCAGCGCGCGGGCCGCACGCCCTCGACAGGCGAACACCGCGTGGTCGAAGTCATCGGCAGCCGGCTGGTCGTCGACAAGGTTTAGTCAATACGTAGAACTCAGAAAAGGAAGCGCACCATGGAATTTTCGGTCCCTCTCATCATCCTGGTCATCGCGATCATCTTCATCAGCCAGTCGGTGAAGTTCGTGCCGCAACAGAACGCCTGGGTGCGCGAGCGCCTTGGCAAGTACCACGGCACCATGACGCCCGGCCCCAACTTCCTGATTCCGTTCATCGACCGGGTGGCCTACAAGCACAGCCTGAAGGAAATCCCGCTCGACGTGCCGAGCCAGATCTGCATCACGCGCGACAACACGCAGTTGCAGGTCGACGGCATCCTGTACTTCCAGGTGACCGACCCGATGCGCGCAAGCTACGGCTCGTCGAACTACATCGTGGCGGTGACGCAGCTCGCACAGACCTCGCTGCGCAGCGTGATCGGCAAGCTGGAGCTCGACAAGACCTTCGAGGAACGCGACGTCATCAACGCCCAGGTGGTCGCCGCCATCGACGAGGCCGCGCTCAACTGGGGCGTGAAGGTGCTGCGCTATGAAATCAAGGACCTGACGCCGCCGAAGGAAATCCTGCTGGCCATGCAGGCACAGATCACCGCCGAGCGCGGCAAGCGCGCGCTGATCGCGGCTTCAGAAGGCCGCCGCCAGGAGCAGATCAACATCGCCACCGGCGAACGCGAGGCCTTCATCGCCCGCTCCGAAGGCGAGAAGCAGGCGCAGATCAACAACGCCCAGGGTGAGGCCGCTGCCATCACCGCTGTTGCAACTGCGACGGCGGACGCCATCGAACGCGTGGCAGCCGCCATCCAGAAGCCCGGCGGCGAACAGGCTGTGCAGCTCAAGGTGGCCGAGCGCGCCGTCGACGCCTACGGCAAGGTCGCGGCCGACTCCAAGACCACGCTGATCGTGCCGAGCAACATGAGCGAGACCGCCGCGCTCATCGCGTCGGCCATGCGCATGGTCCAGGCAGGCAAGCCGTCGAATCCGACCTGAACTGACTGCTACAATCGTGGGCTCAGGAGCGGTGGATGAGCGGTTTAAGTCGCACGCCTGGAAAGCGTGTGAGGGTTAATAGCCCTCCGCGGGTTCGAATCCCGCCTGCTCCGCCAGAGATTGATTGTTCGTAACCGTTCACGGACATGAAGACAAAGCAAGAAGCCCAAGTTGCCACAAGCACTTGGGCTTTTTTGTCGTCTGGCCCAACCAGACTTGAAAGGCAGTGCGTTGCTTTGCAACAACTTGACTCCTGAACTCGGACACTTTCTTCTGGCAGTACCATCCAAAGGTTTTCATTTCAAGCCCACAAAGGAGCCTCGATGGCCGGACAACCGAAAACCCAGCCGCGTGGCAAGACACCGCTGGACCGCACCCTCGAAAAGAGCGAGCAGGTGGCCGCCGACGTGCAACGGGCATCGGACAACCTCGCCGTGGTGAACACGGTGCTCGAACAGGAACTGCCCGAGGAAGTGCAGGTCGGCGAGGTGGCGCAGGCCATCGAGCACACGAGCCAACTTGAAGAAAAGCTGGCCAAGTCCGCTGAGAAGCTGGCCGAGGTCAATGCCGCGCTGAGCGAGGAAATCGAGAAGCGTCTCGAGGTCACCGCGGAGCGCGACGAAAGCCAGGCTCTGGCCGAGAAGCTCAAGGCAAAGATCCGCGCCGAAAGCTCCGACTGACCGGCGCGCAATACGCCGTCCGTATCCTTTCTCCTACGCTGCATCAGCGTCAGGCACGCTACGCTATTGGTTCTCAAAGCGAAACCACGGCATGGCCCTCATCACGTTCCTCGTCGAGGACAACAAGACCATCAGGGATAACCTGGTCCCGGCACTCGAGGATTTGGTCAATGGCCGCGTGGTCGGCTTCGCCGAAACCGAGACAGACGCCCTTGCATGGCTCGCGGCGCATCCCGACGACTGGCAGCTCCTGATCGTCGACCTGTTTCTGAAGGAAGGCTCCGGCCTCGGCGTGCTGGGCGGCTGCAAGACCCGCAAGCCCAGCCAGCGGGTGGTGGTGCTCAGCAACTACGTGACGGCGGACATCCGGGCGCGCTGCACGGCACTCGGCGCCGACGCGGTGTTCGACAAGTCGCGAGACCTCGATGCCTTCATCGAGTACTGCAATGCCAACCGCCCCTCGGGCCTTGCTCCGCTCTGAGCTCTGAGTAAGCCGCCTTCGAGTGGCCATGAAAAAAGGGCCCGAAGGCCCTTTTCTCTTTTGCGGACAACCGCAGGTTTGCCGAAGCGAATCAGCGCACCACGGCGATCTGCGTGCGTGCACCACCCTTGTAGGTGTACAGCGTCAGGGCACCGTTCTTGATGTCGCCCTTTTCGTCGAAGGCGATCGGGCCGGTCACGCCCTTGTATTGCACCTTGCCGACTTCAGGCAGGTACTTGGCGGGGTCGGACGAACCGGCCTTCACCATGGCTTCGGCCAGCACGTTGACCGCGTCGTACACGTACGGTGCATAGATCTGTACTTCCACGCCGTTCTTGGTCTTGAACTTGGCCTTGAAGTCTTCCAGCGGCTGCTTGAAGTCGCCGTCCACACCGCCGGCTTCGGCGCACACCACCATCTCTTCGCCGATGGCATCGCCAGCCAGCTTCGGCAGTTCGCTGGTGCACAGGCCGTCGCCGCCCATGAACTTGACGTTCAGGCCGAGTTGCTTGACCTGCTTGAGCATCGGGCCGCCAACGGCGTCCATGCCGCCGAAGAACAGCACGTCGGGCTTGGAGGCCTTCAGCTTGGTCAGGATGGCGTTGAAGTCGGTCGACTTGTCGGTGGTGAACTCGTGGCCCACGATGGTGGCGCCAGCGGCCTTGGCCGACTTCTCGAACTCTTCGGCAACGCCTTGGCCGTAGGCGGTACGGTCGTCGATCACGGCAATGTTCTTGCCCTTGAGCGTTTCGACAGCGTACTTGCCCAGCGTGCCGCCGAGTTGCGTGTCGTCAGCCACCACGCGGAACGTGGTCTTGAAGCCTTGACGCGTGTACTTCGGGTTGGTGGCCGAAGGCGAGATCTGCGGAATGCCGGCGTCGCTGTAGAGCTTCGAGGCGGGGATGGTGGTGCCCGAGTTCAGGTGACCGACCACGCCGTTGACCTTTTCGTCCACGAGCTTCTGGGCCACAGCCGTGCCCTGCTTCGGATCGCCTGCGTCGTCTTCGGCGATCAGTTCGAACTTGGCAACCTTGTCGCCGATCTTGAGGCCCTTTGCATTCAGGTCTTCGATGGCCATCTTGGCGCCGAACTCGTTGTCCTTGCCGAGGTGGGCGATGGCGCCGCTGGTAGGTCCAACGTGACCGATCTTGACGACCAGTGTTTCTCCGGCAGGTGCGGGTGCAGGTGCAGCCGGGGCCGCAGCCGTTGGCGCGGGCGCTGCAGCGGGAGCAGCAGCTTCTTCCTTCTTGCCGCAAGCCACGAGCGTGATTGCAGCCAGTGCGACCGCAGTCCATTTCAATTGCATGAGAACCTCCAGAACTTGGATGAAAAGAATAAAAAACCGGTCGTGTGATCCGGGCGCGCTGACCTCGCAAGTTTCGCGCCGCGGACCAGCGGCACCCTCACGCCCTTCCGACCTGCGGCGCAGTTTAGCCGAGGATTCAGGCTCCGGAAGCTGGCGTAGACCCTGTGTTTTCGCTGAGTTCGGCGGCCATGGCTTCGATCACCAACGCGCGCAAAACGGCTTCGATTTCATTGCGCAATCGCGGCACCATCGCATCGAGTTGATGCTGAACGGCAGCTGACACGGTGTCGCTCAAACGCTCTTCCAGAGACAGGTCGACGCGCTGCAGAACGCGGTGCAACAACTGCTCTTCGAGGCTGACGATTTCCGCCTGCGAAAGCTGCGCAGCTGGCGGCAATGCCATGGCGCTCGCCGGGTCAGGCTGGGGTGCCGGCGCGGCCTGCGGCTCGGGGATCGCGGGCTCCTCCGGGATCTCGAGCACCGTGGTCAGCGTGGGAACGAACCGGGGCGGCGTGCGCAGTGTGCTGGCCATGTCAGGGACTCTTTGCGAAGTCGTGCGGCTGGATGGTGTAGCCACGATCGGCATAGTGGCGCCAGCGCGAACGGCCGACCTGGCGGTCGTTGTCCTCGTTGCTCACGATGTCGATCATGCGTTCATAGCGCTCGAAGCCCGCAGGCACTTCGAGGCCCAGGTTCACCAGCATCTCGCGGTGCGGCAGCGAGGCCGCATCAGCGCCCTGCGCCGACAGCACGACGGGCGAACGCGCGACCACATGAGCCGGCGCATCGTCTCGGCAGTGCGCGACGAAGTCCACCGGCGACAGCTGCCAGAGCGCAGCGTCCACGGCGTCGAGCGCCTGCGCATCGCCCACGACCACCACGCGCAGGCCGCGCGTGTTCACGGCCTTGCGAACCAGCCGGCAGGCGTAGTTCAGCTTGTCCCGCGCGTTGTAGTGAAAGCCGATTTCCGTCACTTCGCGGCCCGGGCCTTTTTGGCCGGGGCTCCGGGGGTCTTGGTTTTCTTGGCCTTGCCGGTCTTGGCGTCAGCGTCGCCGCTGGCCGCGCGACTCGTCAGGTACGACACCAGCAAGCCCACTGGCCGGCCGGTCGAACCCTTGGCCGCCCCGCTCTTCCACGCAGTGCCCGCGATATCCAGATGCGCCCAGGCGAAGTCGCCCGCGAAGCGCTGCAGGAACTTGGCGGCAGTGATGGCGCCACCTGCGCGGCCGGCGATGTTGGCCACGTCGGCGAAGTTGCTCTTGAGGCCTTCCGCATAGTCGTCGTCGAGCGGCAGGCGCCAGCAGCGGTCCTGCGAGGTCTCGCCAGCGGCTTCGAGCGCCGCGGCCAATGCTTCGTTGGTCGAGAACAGGCCGCTGCGCACGCCGCCCAGGGCCACCACACAGGCGCCCGTCAGCGTGGCGATGTCGATCACTGCCGCTGGCTCGAAGCGCTTGGCATAGGTCAGCGCGTCGCACAGGATCAGCCGGCCTTCAGCGTCGGTGTTGAGCACCTCGATGGTCTGGCCGCTCATGCTGGTCACCACGTCACCCGGCTTCACCGCGCGGCCGTCGTTCATGTTTTCGCACGAAGGAATGAGGCCGACGACGTTGATGGCGGGCTGGATGTCGCCGAGCGCGCGGAAGGTGCCGAGCACGCTGGCCGCGCCGCACATGTCGAACTTCATCTCGTCCATTTCGGCAGCGGGCTTGAGCGAGACGCCGCCGGTGTCGAAGGTGATGCCCTTGCCGACCAGCACCACGGGCGCCTGGTCCTTGGGCGCCCCGTGGTAGCGCAGCACGATGAAGCGCAGCGGCTCCGCCGAGCCCTGCGCCACCGCGGCGAAGGAGCCCATGCCGAGCTTTTCGACCTCCTTCGGCCCCAGCACTTCGCACTTGATGTTCGGCAGCTTGGCCAGCCCCTTGGCGGCCTCGGCCAGCAGCGTGGGCGTGGCGTGGTTGGCGGGCCGGTTGCCCCACTCCTTGGCCAGTTCGATGCCCGCGACAGTGGCTCGGGCGGCGTCGAAGGCGCCGGTGACAGCCGCGGCATCGGCCACGCCGACGGTCAGGTGGCGGATGCTGCGGGGTTCGGCCTTCGACTTGGTGGCGGTGTAGACATAGCTGGCGTCAGCCGCCGCCGTGACGGCGCTGGCCACCGCCGCACCTTCGGCAGGCTGGGCAAACACCAGGGTCACGCGCTTGGGGGCCTGG
This sequence comes from Variovorax multivorans, assembly GCF_051216835.1. NCBI lineage: Bacteria > Pseudomonadati > Pseudomonadota > Betaproteobacteria > Burkholderiales > Comamonadaceae > Variovorax > Variovorax multivorans. The sequence continues at coordinate 115,823 of NZ_JBPJZL010000012.1, read as the reverse complement.
GCCTTGGCCGAATTGACCGCTGCGACCACGCCGCTACGCACCGATGCGGGCTTGCCGTCGCCGATGGCGGCGAGCACCACGCGGGATGCCACGACGTCTTCCGGACGGTAAAGCCCCAGCAGCTTGCCGGCCTTGTCGGGCAGGTCGCCGGCCTTGCGGGCACTGGCGGCGAGCACCGACAACGGGTCTTTGGAGGTAAGAGGAGCGCTGCCGACGAGCACGATCAGGACATCGGATTTCTCGGCTGCGGCCTGGGCGACGGTGAGGGTCTTGAGTTGAAAGTCCATAATCCTTTTTTTCCTCGAACGATGTTATTCCATTCTTCCCTACGCAAGGAGCTGTCCCGCAGCTTCGGAGCGACCCTCGTGGTACTGGTCACCATCGTGATGACCATGATGCTCATCCGTACCCTCGGGCTCGCGTCCAAGGGCAGTGTGAACCCGCAGGAGGTGTTCCTGGTGATGGCCTACACGGTGCTCGGCTACATGCCGACCATCCTGAGCCTGAGCCTGTTCATCGCCATCGTCGGCACCCTGTCGCGCATGTATCGCGACAGCGAAATGGTGATCTGGTTTTCCAGCGGGCGCGGCCTGACCGACTTCATCAAGCCGCTGTTCCGCTTCGCCTGGCCGGTGCTGATCCTGATCGCGGTGATGGCACTGGTGGGCTGGCCGTGGGCCAACTCGCAAACCATCGGCATGCGCAAGCAGTACGAGCAGCGCAGCGACATCGAGCGGGTGGCGCCGGGTGAGTTCCGCGAATCCGCGGGCCGGGTGCGCGTGTTCTTCATCGACAAGGAGACGCCGGACAACTCCAAGGCCACCAACGTCTTCATCTGGTCGATCGAGCGCAACATGCAGATCACGACCTCGGCACGCAGCGGCAGCATCGAGAACATCGGCGATTCGCGCTACCTGCTGCTCAACAACGGCCAGCGGCTCGAGCAGCCCATGGCCAACACCGGCCTGAAGATCAGCGAGTTCAAGACCTACGGCACCCGGGCAGGCGGCAACAGCGGCCTGGTCAACGACGTGACACCGCCGCGCGCGCGCAGCACGCTGTCCCTGTTGCCCGACGCCAGCGCCCCCAGCCGCGGCGAACTGGCCTGGCGCATCGGCATGCTGCTGACGGCCATCAACTTCGTGCTCCTGGCGCTGAACGTGTCGAGCGCCAACCCGCGCGTCGGCCGAAGCGGCAACCTGCTGCTCGCGCTGTTCGCGTTCGTCGTCTACTACAACATGCTCAACCTGGGCCAGAGCTGGATCAGCTCCGGCAAGTACGGCATGGGCAACTTCATGCTGCTGTTGCATGGCGGCGTGCTGCTGATCAACCTGGCATGGCTTGGCGCCCGCCAGAACAACTGGGGCCGGCGCATGAAGCAAAGCCCGTCCGCAGCCGTGCCGCCCACACCCAAGATCGAACCCACGTGAAAACGATAAGACGCCTGATCTACGTGGAGGTGCTGAAGGCCGTTGCGTTCGTGACGCTCGGCTTCCTGAGCCTCTTTTTCTTCTTCGACTTCGTCGACGAGCTGCAATCCATCGGCAAGCCGGACAGCCTCAACTACGGGCCCGCACAGGCGCTGGCCTACGTGATGCTGCTGGTGCCGAGCCACCTCTACGAGCTGCTGCCGATCACGGTGCTGATCGGCTCCATCTTCGTCATGGCCCGGCTGGCGCAGAGCTCCGAATACACCATTCTGCGCACCAGCGGGCTGGGCCCCTGGCGCGCGCTGCGCACCCTGCTGCTGCTGGGCATCGGCTTCGTCGTGCTGACCTTCGCAGTCGGCGACTATGTCGCCCCGGCTTCCGAGCGCACGGGGCAACTGCTCAAGGCCAAGTACCAGGGCATCTATTCGCTGGCGGGCAACACGGGCGCCTGGCTCAAGGAAAAACGGGGCAATGTCTCGTACGCGGTGAACGTGCTGTCCATCGACCGCAAGGGCGCGCTGAAGAGCCCGCGCATCTTCGAATTCGACGACAACGGCTACATCAGCACCCAGATCACCGCAGGCTCGGCCCGCATCGGCGACGGGCACTGGATGCTCACCGACGTGGAAGAGCAGAAGTACGACACGCGCGGCGCGGCCGACCAGGCCCGCATTGCCACGACCAAGACCCCGCAGCTGAACTGGGCCACCTCGCTGACCAGCGAAATGGTCTCGGTCGCGCTCCTGCGCCCCGACCGCATGAGCACGATCGACCTGTTCGACTACATACGCCACCTCGACGCCAATGGCCAGACCGCGCAGCGCTACGAGATCGAGTTCTGGCGCAAGGTGTTCTATCCGCTCTCGTGCCTGGTGATGGTGGTGCTCGCCCTGCCCTTCGCCTACCTTCACTTCCGCCAGGCCGGCATCACCACCTACGTGTTCGGCGGCGTGATGATCGGCATCAGCTTCTTCCTGCTGAACAACGTGTTCGGCTACCTCGGCAACCTCAGCAACTGGTCGCCATGGCTCACAGCGGCGGCGCCGGGAATGATCTATTCGGTGATGTCGTTGACAGCCTTCAGCTGGCTGGTCTTGCGACGATGACCCAGGGCATCGTTTTACTGGCGCACGGTTCGCGCGACGAGCGCTGGCGGGAGCCCATTGAGGCCGTGGCCGAGCGCGTATGCAAAAACGAGCCCGATGCCCGCGTGGCCTGCGCCTACATGGAGCTGGCAACGCCCGACTTGCCCACGGCGGTTGCGGCGCTGATTGCAGGCGGTGCCACCGCCATCCGCGTCGTTCCTCTCTTCCTCGGCATGGGCAAGCACGCCCGCGAAGACCTGCCGCACCAACTCGAGGCACTGCGCCAGCGCTGGCCCGACATTGGCTTCTCGCTCGCCCGCATCGTGGGCGAAGAGCCCGAACTGGTCGATCTCCTGGCCAGAATTGCGGTCAAATAGTGAACATCCGGCAATTTCGATAGATTCCGAAGGCATAATGAATTCCGCAATAAGACGGAATTTGATATGAATCTGCATCAGTTCAAGTTTGTTCAGGAAGCCGTGCGGCGCAACCTGAACCTCACCGAGGCGGCCAAGGCGCTCCACACCTCGCAACCCGGTGTCTCCAAGGCCATCATCGAGCTCGAGGAAGAACTGGGCGTTGAAATCTTCGCGCGCCATGGCAAGCGGCTCAAACGCGTTACCGAGCCAGGCCAGCACGTCATTGCCAGCATCGAGCTGATCATGCGCGAGGTGGGCAATCTCAAGCGCATCGGCGAACAGTTCAGCGCACAGGACAGCGGCACCCTCTCCATCGCCACCACCCATACGCAGGCGCGCTACGTGCTGCCCGTGCCCGTGGCGAACCTGCGCGAGGCCTATCCCAAGGTCAACGTGAGCCTGCACCAGGGCTCGCCCGACCAGGTGGCTCGCATGGTGATCGACGAGATCGCCGAAATCGGCATCGCCACCGAATCGCTCGACGGCTATGCCGAGCTGGTGACCCTGCCCTGCTACGAATGGCAGCACGTGCTGGTGCTCCCCAAAGACCATCCGCTGGCCGCCAAGGAGCGCATTTCGCTCGAAGACCTGGCGAGCGAGCCGATCATCACGTACCACCCGTCGTTCACCGGCCGCACGCGCATCGATCATGCGTTCGCGCAGAAAAAGCTCACGCCGCGCATCGCGCTCGAAGCCATCGACTCCGACGTGATCAAGACCTACGTGCGCCTCGGGCTGGGCGTGGGCATCGTGGCCGAAATGGCCGTGCGCGACGAGTCGAACGCCGACCTCGTGGTGCGCCCGATGGGCCATGTGTTCGGCCAGAATATTGCGCGTGTCGCGTTCAAGCGCAGCGCCTATCTGCGCAACTTCGTCTTCAAGTTCGCCGAGTTGCTCTCCGACCGCCTCGACCGCAACCTGATCGCAAAAGCCCTGAGCGGCCATCAACAAGACTACGAGCTATGAGCACAGTTCAATCCCCACGCACGCCCGACATCGTCACCAAGCTGCCGGCAGTCGGCACCACCATCTTCACCGTGATGTCGGCGCTGGCCGCCGAGAAGAACGCGGTCAACCTGGGCCAGGGCTTTCCGGATTTCCACTGCGACCCGAAGCTGCTCGAGGACGTCACGGCCGCCATGGCCGCGGGCCACAACCAGTACCCGCCGATGCCCGGCATCCCGGCGCTGCGCGACGCCATCGCCGCCAAGATCTCGGCGATGTACGGCTACAGCTACAGCGCGGCCACGGAAATCACCGTGACCGCCGGCGCCACGCAGGCCATCATCACCGCCATCCTCGCCATCGTGCGCCCGGGCGACGAAGTGATCGTGCTCGAACCCTGCTACGACAGCTACGTGCCCAACATCGAGCTGGCCGGCGGCAGCGTAGTGCGCGTGCCGCTCACGCCGGGGACCTTCCGCCCCGACTTCGACAAGATCGCCGCAGCGCTCACGCCGCGCACGCGCGCCATCATCATCAACACGCCGCACAACCCGAGCGCCACGGTCTGGACCGAAGCCGAAATGCGCCAGCTCGAAGAGCTGCTCGCCCCCACCAACGTGTTCGTGATCAGCGACGAGGTCTACGAACACATGGTGTTCGACAGCGCCCGCCACGAAAGCGTGGCCCGCTTTCCAGGCCTGGCAGCGCGCAGCTTCATCGTCAGCAGCTTCGGCAAGACGTACCACGTCACCGGCTGGAAGGTCGGCTATGTGGCCGCACCGGCCCCGCTGATGGCCGAGTTCCGCAAGGTGCACCAGTTCAACGTGTTCACCGTGAACACGCCGATGCAGCACGCGCTTGCGCAGTACATGGGCGAGCCGGCGCCGTACCTCGAACTGCCAGCCTTCTATCAGCGCAAGCGCGACCTGTTCGCGGCGGGCCTGGCCGAGAAGACTCGCTTCAAGCTACTGCGCAGCGAAGGCAGCTACTTCCAGTGCGTCGACATCTCGGCGGTGAGCGACCTGTCCGAAGCCGAGTTCTGCCTGTGGCTCACGCACGAGATCGGCGTTGCCGCCATTCCGCTGTCGGCCTTCTACGGCAACGGCTTCGACCAGCGCGTGGTGCGCTTCTGCTTCGCCAAGAAGGACGAGACGCTGCTGGCCGCGCTGGAGCGCCTCGCGCGGCTCTGACGCTTGCGGCAGCCGCACGTCGATGACGAAACAGCCCACCACCATCGTCAGGCTCGTTTTCAGCGTGGTCGGCGCGCTGCTGTGCGGCATCGCCCTGCTGCTGTACCAGCATACGTCAGCGTTCATCGCGTCGGCCAGCCGCACGGAGGGCGAAGTCCTGCGGCTGCTGCATGTGGAAAGCTCGAAGAGCAACAGTTCGGGCACCTGGAAGCCACTGGTGCGCTTCAAGGCGCCGGGCGGCGAGATCATCGAGTTCACGCCGTCGAGCAGCAGCAACCCGCCGGCCTACGGCGTCGGCGAGAAAGTCGACGTCTTCTTCGATCCACGCAACCCGCAGGACGCCATGCTGAACGGCTTCTTCTCGCTGTGGGGCGGCGCGGTCATCACCGGTGGCATTGGCCTCGTTTTCCTGCTCGTCGCGGTGGCGATGCTGTTCCTGCCTGCGCAGGCGCTGGCAACGCGCCGACGGCCAGGGTAGGACGTTCACCGACCACCGAAGGGGCGGCTCTCCGGCGATCCGCGCGACATGGCAGGGGGAGCATGAAAGCTCGTCACAACAACCGCCCTGGAGAAAACATGTCGCTCTCGTTCATTCTGCTGATCGTCCTGATCCTGATATTGATCGGCGCGCTGCCGAGCTGGGGATACAGCCGGGCCTGGGGCTATGGTCCCAGCGGCGGTGTCGGCCTGGTCGTGCTGATCGTCGTGATCCTGGTTCTCATGGGACGCATATAGGCCCAGGCACGCCGCAAAGAAAAAGCCCGCGCAAGCGGGCTTTTTTTCGTCCTCCGCGGCCTGCGGATCAGGCTTGCAACTGGGCCCAGGCCTTGTCGAGCCGCTTCACGCTCACTGGCTGCGGCGTGCGCAGCTCCTGTGCGAAGAAGCTCACGCGCAACTCTTCGAGCAGCCAGCGGAATTCGAGCATGCGGTCGTCCACCACGCCCTTGCGTTCGGCCACGAGGCGCCAGTAGCGCTGATCCTGCGGCTTCAGCTCGGCGAGCTTGGCGGTGTCGCGCGCCGCGTCGGCGCGCAGCTTGTCGAGCCGCAGCACGATCGCCTTGAGGTAGCGCGCGAAATGCTGCAGCTGCGTCCACGGCGCATCGGCGATGAAGCGCTTGCCGACGAGACGCTGCAACTGCTGCGCGGCGTCCTGAACGGCGTCGGGGTGGATCTTCGTGTCCTTGATCTTGCGCGCGGCCGCTGCATATTCGACGAGGATGGTCGACGCGAGCCGGGCCACCTCATTCGCGATGAGCGTGAGGCGGCCGCGGCCCTCCTCCAGCCGGCGCTTGAAGGCGAACTCGTCGGTCGGCAGCGGCTCCTGCAGGAAGGCCCGGTCGATCGCCACGTCGATGATCTGCGTGCGCAACTCCTCGGAGGTGCCCAGCGGCATGTAGGCCACCGACATCTTCTGCAGGTCGGGAATGTTCTTCTCGAGGTACTTGAGCGCGTCTTTCAGCTGCAGCGCGAACAGGCGCCGCAGGCCGGCGCGGTGCTTTGCGGCTGCCACGGCGGGCTCGTCGAACACCTCGATGGTCACCGCGTCGCCTTCGTCGCGCAGCGCCGGGAAGCCGATCAGCGATTGCGAGCCGCGGCGCACTTCCATCAGCTCGGGCAGCTCGCCGAAAGTCCAGCCCGTGTAGCGCTGGCCTGCAGGCAATGCAGCGGGTGCGGTGGCCTGGCTCGCATCCTTTGCAGGCGCCCCTGACTTGCCTTCGGGCGCAGCCGCCGCATTCTTCTCCGGCGACGCCTTGACGTTGAGCCCCGCCAGCGCCTGGAAGGCACCCCGCGCCTGCGCACCAAGCTCAGCCTTCAGCGCACCGAGGTTGCGCCCCATGCCCAGTTGGCGCCCATGCTCGTCGATCACGCGCAGGTTCATGAACAGGTGCGGCGGCAGCATGTCGAGCTTGAAGTCCGCGCGCTTGACGTCGATGCTGGTCATGTCGCGCACGCGCTTGAGCAGCACGTCAGTCAGCGAGCCTGTGCCGAACAGCTCGGGCACGGACAGTTCTTCCGCCAGCTTCGACGCCGACTCGGGCAACGGCACCAGCCGCGAGCGCGGACGCTGCGGCAGGCTCTTGAGCAGCGCCTGGATCTTGTCCTTGAGCATGCCCGTGACCAGCCACTCGCAGCGCTCCTCGCTCACCTGGTTGAGCACGAACAGCGGCACGCTGACCGTGAGGCCGTCCTTCGCGTCGCCGGGCTCATGCAGGTAGGTCGCGGCGCAATCCACACCGCCGAGTCGAAGCGTCGGCGGGAACGATTGCGTCGTGATGCCGGCCGCCTGGTGGCGCATCAGTTCGTCGCGTGTCAGGAACAGCAGGCGCGGTTGGTCCTTCGAGGCATGGCGGTACCAGTTCTCGAAGGTGATGCCGCTGGCCACGTCGGCGGGCAGCTGTGCGTCGTAGAAGGCGAAGATCAGTTCGTCGTCGACCAGCACGTCCTGCCGGCGCGACTTGTGCTCCAGCCCTTCGACCTCGCGCACCAGCTTGCGATTGGCCTGGAGGAACGAGAACTTGCTCTCCCACTGCCCGGCGACCAGCGCCTCGCGGATGAATATCTCGCGCGCCGCGACCGGATCGACCTTGGTGAAGTCGACACGCCGTCCGCTATAGACCACAAGGCCGTACAGCGTTGCCCGCTCCAGCGCAGACACCTGCGCGCCCTTTTTCTCCCAGTGCGGATCGAGCAACTGCTTCTTCAGCAGATGCTCAGCCACCTGTTCGAGCCACTGCGGCTCGATGTTGGCGATGCCGCGCCCGAAGAGCCGCGTGGTCTCGACCAGTTCGGCCGCGACGATCCAGCGGCCGGGCTTCTTCTTCAGGTGCGCGCCTGGGTGCTTGTAGAACTTGATGCCGCGCGCGCCGAGGTACGCCTCGTCGTCTTCGAGCTTCCAGCCGACATTGCCCAGCAGGCCTGCGAGCATCGACAGGTGCAGCGGCTCGTAGCCGGCCGGCTCCGCATTCAGGCGCCACTTGTGCTCGGTAACCACCGTGAGCAGCTGCGAATGGATGTCGCGCCATTCGCGCACGCGGCGGATGTTGATGAAGTTCTGCCGCAGCAGCTGTTCGTACTGCCGGTTGCTGAGCTTGTGAGTGTCGCCATGGCCGCCGCGCGCGTCGGCGATCCACTTCCACAGCCGCAGGTAGCCGCTGAACTCGCTCTTCTCGTCGTCGAACTTCGAATGCGCCTGGTCGGCCTGCTGCTGTGCTTCCATCGGGCGATCGCGCACGTCCTGCACGCTGAGAGCCGACGCGATGATGAGCACCTCTTCGAGCGCGCCACGCGAGCGGGCTTCCAGGATCATGCGGCCCACGCGCGGGTCCAGCGGCAGCCTCGACAGCTCGGCGCCGGTATGCGTGAGCTCGTTGGCGTCGTCGACCGCGCCCAGCTCGTTGAGCAACTGGTAGCCGTCGGCAATCGCGCGCGGCGACGGTGCCTCCAGGAACGGAAAGCGCGCCACGTCGCCGAGGCGCAGCGACTTCATCCGCAGGATCACGCCGGCCAGCGACGAACGCAGGATTTCAGGATCGGTGAAACGCGGCCGGCCCTCGAAATCCTTCTCGTCGTAGAGCCGGATGCAGATGCCGTTCGCCACACGACCGCAACGGCCCGCGCGCTGGTTGGCCGCGGCCTGGCTGATCGGCTCGACCAGCAGCTGCTCGACTTTGCTGCGGAAGCTGTAGCGCTTGACGCGCGCCGTGCCGGTGTCGATCACGTAGCGGATACCCGGCACCGTGAGCGAGGTTTCGGCCACGTTGGTGGCCAGCACGATGCGCCGCCCCGTGTGGCCGTCGAAGATGCGATCCTGCTCGGGGCCCGAGAGCCGCGCGAACAGCGGCAGCACCTCGGCATTGCGCAGCAGCGGCTGGTGGCTCAGGTGGCGGCGCAGGTGGTCGGCCGCCTCGCGGATCTCGCGCTCGCCGGGCAGGAAGACGAGGATGTCGCCCGCGTTGTGCGGATCGCGCCAGAGTTCGTCGACACCGTCGGCAATGGCGTCGTTCAGGTCATGCTCGCGCGACTCTTCGAAGGGGCGGTAGCGCTGCTCCACCGGGAAGGTGCGGCCCGACACCATGATGGTCGGCGCCGGTCCCTTGGCCGAGGCGAAATGCTGCGCGAAGCGATCGGCGTCGATGGTGGCCGAGGTGACGATCACCTTCAGGTCGGGCCGGCGCGGAAGGATCTCGCGCAGGTAGCCCAGCAGGAAATCGATGTTCAGCGAGCGCTCGTGAGCCTCGTCGATGATGAGCGTGTCGTAGGCCTTCAGCAGCGGATCGGTCTGCGTTTCGGCCAGCAGGATGCCGTCGGTCATCAGCTTGACCGAGGCGTCCCGGCTCAAGCGGTCCTGAAAGCGCACCTTGAAGCCGACCACGTCGCCCAGCGGCGTCTTCAGCTCTTCGGCGATGCGCTTGGCCACCGAGCTCGCGGCGATGCGGCGCGGCTGCGTGTGGCCGATGAGCCGGCCCTTGCCGGGCTCGGCATTGAGCTTGCCGCGGCCCAGCGCGAGCGCGATCTTCGGCAGCTGCGTGGTCTTGCCCGAGCCCGTCTCGCCGCAAACGATCACAACCTGGTGCGCCGATATGGCGGCCATGATTTCGTCGCGCCTGCCCGAGACAGGGAGCGATTCGGGAAATTCGATGCGGAGAGGTGTCGTGGTCGTCAAGGGAAGGCAGTCGTCGGGCTGGCGCGGCGGGCAAACCGTCGATTATCGGTGCGCACCGCGGCTGTTGCACGGCATCCACAGCGCGCTGCTTCGCTGCAACACGATCCGTAAATAGTCTTTACTCAATTGCAAACCGCTACTACGATCGCGTCCATGTCCTGCCTTGCCCCCACCACTTTGCGCCGTCGCTGCGCAAGCCATGCGCCCGCCGCGCATGGGAGGGTCAAGTTGCCCCGCCCGGCCTGAAGCCCGCGCCCTCGCTCACGTCGGCGCGCTTCAGACACAGAAGCGCCGCAACCGACACCCACAGCGTCCTGCCTGCCGATTCCTTCATGCCGAAGGAGCGGCCGCCTTTCCGTATCTGTTCGATTCAAAAAGAAAAACACCATGTCCAAAGACATCCATTCCCGTCTGCACGCCGAGCTCGCAGAGCGCACGCGCCACCTGCAGACCGTTGCCGAAGCCCTGAAGACCGAGCTCTTCGGCATCGACGACATCATCGACCGCGTGATCGATTCGCTGCGCGCCTGGTATGTGCTGCCGCAGATCATCAGCCGCCCCGTCATCGTCTGCCTCTGGGGCCTTACCGGCACCGGCAAGACGCAACTGGTGCGCAAGCTCGCGCAGCACCTGGGCTTCTACGACCGCTTCATCGAAGTGCAAATGGACGGCTTCAGCCACGGCTCGGGCTATCACAGCCGCGGCTCCATCTCGGCCATGCTGGCCGAATCGGGCATCGCCGAAGGCACGCCAGGCATCCTGGTGCTCGACGAGTTCCAGCGCTTTCGCACGGTCGACGGCAACGGCAATGACGCCAAAGTTGAGCGCTACCAGGACGTGTGGGCGCTGCTATCAGACGGCCGCCTGCCGCCCGCGCTCTCGATGCTCGGCGAGATCGAGTCGTCGCTCGCGCATGCCGAGTTCGTGCAGGACCGCGACGGCGCCGACAAGAAGAAGTTCGACAAGAAGCGCAAGCTGCACCTGTCGCCCTGGGAGGCGCGCGAAGTGAAGCGCTGCCTGAAGCTCTCCGAGACCCTGCTGCAGATCATGGCGTGGAAGCCCGCCGAGGTGCACGCACGCCTGCGTGCCTTCCGCGACACGCAGCAGAGCTGGGAGACCGACTACAGCAAGCTGCTGGTGTTCGTCTCGGGCAACCTCGACGAGATGTACGCCGAGACGGCCCAGCGCGTCGAAGACTGCGACACCGACGCCGACATCTTCCACACCCTGACGAGGAAGCTCTCCGTCATCGACGTGAAGAAGGCGCTGGCCGAGCGCTTCCGTCCCGAGCAGATCGCCCGACTGGGCAACAACCACGTGATCTACCCCTCGTTCAACCGCGCGACCTACGTGCGCCTGATCCTGTCGATCTGCGACCGCTACGTGGCCGAGATCCAGGAAAGCTCCGGCGTGCGCTTCGTGCTCGACGCTAGCGTGTACGAGCAGATCTACGCCAACGCCGTGTTCCCGGCGCAGGGCACGCGCCCGCTGTTTTCGTCGATCCACGCGATCCTGAGCGCGACGCTGGTCAATGCCGCGCTGTGGGCACTGGAGCAACGCGCCGACGGCAGCGAGCCGGTGTGGCTCACGCTGGACGCGGGCGCGTCGTGCATCACGGCCAAGTACCGCAAGGCGCGCCGCCAGTTTCCGGTCGCGCTGGAGCTGAACCGCCTCAAGCAGCGCTCGAGCGAGGACTTCCGCGCCCTGCTCGCCGTGCACGAGGCGGGCCACGGCGTGGCCTACGGCCTGCTGTTCGCCCGCGCGCCGCAGGAAATCAAGATCAACGTGGCCTCGTTCGAGGGCGGCTACAACAGCTACGAGCAGCGCAAGGCTTGGTCCAAGGAAAACCTGCGCGATCGCATCTGCGTGAGCCTCGCGGGCCGCGCCGCCGAACAGCTGGTGTTCGGCGAGCAGGCCTGCACCTCGGGCGCCACGCAAGACTTCATGCAGGCGACCGCCTATGCCGCGCAGTACGTGCGCCACTTCGCCTTCGGCACGCGCCTGAGTCGCACCGACGTCGCGAACGACCCGGGCGACAACGTCAACACCGACATCGAGGCGACCAACCCCGAGATCGAGGCCCTGCTGGCGCAGGAACACGCACGCGCGCTGGCGCTGCTCGACGCGCACACGCCTGCGCTGATGGCGGTGGTCGACGCGCTGCTGCGCGAGGGCTCCATCGCGCCGGCTGAACTGGCCGCGATGCTCGAGCTGCCGGACCCGGCAGCCGGTGCGGCCACGGACGCCTACGCAGCGCTGCTCGCGAGCTTCCGCGCCCGCAACGCCGGCCTGCCGCCGCCAACGCCGCCCAAGGGCACCGGAGCGGCCGTTCCCGCGAGCGCAGCCCGCGTGCTACGCGCTATCGCCTGAATCGCGTGAGTCAGGCAAATGACGCTTCATGAATGCACAATCACGCCCCATGTCCACCGTCTTCAATTTCACCTTCGTGCCCTGGTTCCGCTCGGTCGCGCCCTACATCCACACGCACCGCGGTAAGACTTTCGTGGTCGGCCTGGCGGGCGAGGCGATTGCGGCGGGCAAGCTGCAGAACATTGCGCAAGACCTGGCGCTGATCCAGAGCATGGGCGTGAAGATCGTGCTGGTGCACGGCTTCCGGCCGCAGGTCAACGAACAGCTCGCGGCCAAGGGCCACGAGGCTCGCTATTCGCACGGCATCCGCATCACTGACGAGGTGGCTCTCGACTCCGCGCAGGAAGCCGCCGGCCAGCTGCGCTACGAGATCGAGGCCGCCTTCAGCCAGGGCCTGCCCAACACGCCGATGGCCGGCTCGACGGTGCGGGTGATCTCGGGCAACTTCATCACCGCGCGACCGGTGGGCGTGGTCGATGGGGTGGACTTCAAGCATTCGGGCCTGGTCCGCAAGGTGGATGCGGCCGGCATCCGCCGTACGCTGGACTTCGGCGCGATGGTGCTGATGTCGCCCTTCGGCTTCTCGCCCACCGGCGAAGCCTTCAACCTGACGATGGAAGAGGTGGCCACCAGCGTCGCCATTTCCATCCAGGCCGACAAGCTGATCTTCCTCACGGAAATCCCCGGCATCCGCATCGACAGCGAGCTGCCCGAGAGCGAAGACAACCCGATCGACACCGAGCTGCCGCTGGACGCCGCCGAAAAGCTGCTGGCCTCGCTGCCGCCGGCCCAGAAGCCGACCGACACGGGCTTCTACCTGCAGCACTGCGTGAAGGCCTGCAAGGGCGGCGTGGAGCGCAACCACATCCTGCCCTTTGCGCTCGACGGCTCGCTGCTGCTGGAGGTGTACGTGCACGACGGCGTCGGCACCATGGTGATCGACGAGAAGCTCGAAAGCCTGCGCGAAGCCACCGTGGACGACATCGGCGGCATCCTGCAGCTGATCGAGCCCTTCGAGCGCGACGGCACGCTGGTCAAGCGTGACCGCAACGAGATCGAGCGTGACGTGGGCCACTACACGGTGATCGAGCACGACGGCGTGATCTTCGGCTGCGCGGCTCTCTACCCGTACCCAGAGGCGCGCACCGCCGAAATGGCCGCGCTCACGGTGTCACCGCAATCGCAGTCGCAGGGCGACGGCGAGCGCATCCTCAAGCGCATCGAGCACCGCGCCAAGGCCATGGGCCTGGACAGCATCTTCGTGCTCACCACGCGCACCATGCACTGGTTCCTCAAGCGCGGCTTCCAGCAGGTCAACCCTGACTGGCTGCCCGAGGCCCGCAAGCGCAAGTACAACTGGGACCGCAAGAGCCAGGTGCTGGTCAAGAAGATCTGACCGGCTGCTGCCCCCCTCTCGAAGGAAACTGCCCCGATGACGCTCGCCACCGCCCTGCTTTTTGCCATCGTGGCCTTCGCCGCCATCGCCACGCCCGGCCCCACGGTGCTGCTGGCGCTCAGCAACGGTTCGCGCCACGGCGTGCGCCGGGCGCTGCCGGGCATGCTCGGCGCGGTGCTGTCCGACTTCGTACTGGTCGGCGCCGTGGCGCTCGGCCTGGGCGCGCTGCTGGCGGCGTCGGAGTTCTGGTTCTCGATGCTGAAGTGGGTCGGTGCGGTGTACCTCGCCTGGCTCGGGCTGCGCATGCTGCGCTCCAAGGGCGGTTTCCACCTGCCGGCGGCCGATGCCGCGCCTTCGGCCACGGCGGGCGAAAGCCGGCGCATCTTCTTCAAGTCTTTCCTGGTGGCGGTGACCAACCCCAAGGGCTACATCTTCTGCTCGGCCCTGCTGCCGCAGTTCATCGATCCCTCCGCCGCACAGGCGCCGCAGTACATCGTCATTGCGCTGATCTTCGCGGGCCTCGACATGGCGGTGATGCTGACCTACGCCTTCGTCGGCGCCCGCGCGATCCGGCTGCTGACCGTGTCGGCCACGCGCTGGATCGATCGCGCCTGCGGCGGCATGCTGCTGGCGCTGGCCGGCTCGCTGGCCTTCTACCGGCGCAGCGCGGCCTGACGCCTGCCAGCCGTCATGGCTGTCGTCATGGCCGCCAGTAGCCGCTTCGACAGGAGCGGTAACACCTGTCACCGATAATCCCGGGCATGAATCCCCTGCTTTCCCGGTTGCAACCCTATCCCTTCGAACGGCTGAAGCAACTGTTCGCGGGCGTCACGCCCAACCCCGAGTTCCCGGCCATCAGCCTGGGCATTGGCGAACCCAAGCACGCCACGCCGGGCTTCATCAAGGACGCCCTGAGCGCCAGCCTCGGCGCGCTGGCCGCCTACCCCGCCACCGCCGGCGACCTGGCGCTGCGCACCGCCTTCACCGACTGGCTGAAGACCCGCTACAGCCTCGCCCTCGACCCAGCCACCCAGGTGCTGCCCGTCAATGGTTCGCGCGAAGCCCTGTTCTCGCTGGCGCAGACCGTGGTCGATCCCACCGTTTCGCCGCAGCCGGTGGTGATGTCGCCCAACCCGTTCTATCAAATCTACGAGGGCGCGGCCCTGCTCTCGGGCGCCGAGCCGTACTACGCGGCCAGCGTGCCCGCGCGCAATTTCGCAGTCGACTGGGACAGCGTGCCCGAGGCCGTCTGGGCCCGCACGCAGTTGGTGTTCGTCTGCTCGCCGGGCAACCCGACGGGCGCGGTGATGTCGCTGGACGAATGGAAGAAGCTCTTCGCCCTCTCGGACCGCCACGGCTTCGTGATCGCCGCCGACGAGTGCTACAGCGAAATCTATTTCCGCGACGAGCCCCCGCTCAGCGGCCTCGAAGCCTCGGTGAAGCTCGGCCGGCCCGACTTCCGCAACCTGATTGCGCTGACCTCGCTGTCCAAGCGCAGCAATGTGCCCGGCCTACGCAGCGGCTTCGTGGCAGGCGACGCGGCCATCATCAAGAAGTTTCTGCTCTATCGCACCTACCACGGCAGCGCCATGAGCGGCACCGTGGCCGCGGCCAGCATCGCGGCCTGGGGCGACGAGTCGCATGTGGTCGACAACCGCGCCCAGTACCGCGCCAAGTTCGCGGCCGTCACGCCGCTGCTCGAACCCGTGCTCGACGTGCGGCTGCCCGACGCCAGTTTCTACCTCTGGGCCGGCGTGCCCGAAGTGTGGGCTGGCGACGACGAAGCCTTCGCCCGCGCGCTCTACGCTCAATACAATGTGACGGTTCTGCCGGGGAGCTATCTGGCGCGCGAAACCGCCCACAGCGCCAACCCAGGCCGCGGCCGCATCCGCATGGCACTGGTGGCCGAAACAGCCGAATGCGTGGAGGCCGCCGAGCGCATCGTCCGCTTCTGCAAGGACGCCCGCCGCTGACCCGCTTTCCTGCCCGCACCCATTTTTCACCCGAGACCTTCTCAATGACCCAGCAACTGCAACAAATCATCGACGCCGCGTGGGACGACCGCGCCAACATCTCGCCCACCGCCTCGTCGGCCGAAGTGCGCGACGCCGTCGAGCACGTCATCACCGAGCTGAACAACGGCAAGTTGCGCGTGGCAACCCGCGAAGCCGTCGGCAAGTGGACCGTGCACCAGTGGATCAAGAAGGCCGTGCTGCTGTCGTTCCGCCTGAAGGACAACGAGCAGATGCAGGCCGGCTCGCTCGGTTTCTACGACAAGGTGCCGAC
Organism: Variovorax multivorans; assembly: GCF_051216835.1. Taxonomy (NCBI): domain Bacteria; kingdom Pseudomonadati; phylum Pseudomonadota; class Betaproteobacteria; order Burkholderiales; family Comamonadaceae; genus Variovorax; species Variovorax multivorans. The sequence continues at coordinate 100,039 of NZ_JBPJZL010000012.1, read as the reverse complement.
CAAGTTCTCGCACCTGTCGGCTGGTGAGCTGAAGGAATCGGGCGTGCGCATCGTGCCGCCGGCCGTGGCCCGCCGCGGCAGCTTCATCGCCAAGGGCGCGATCCTGATGCCCTCGTACGTGAACATCGGCGCCTACGTGGGCGAAGGCACCATGGTCGACACCTGGGCCACCGTGGGTTCGTGCGCACAAATTGGTGCCAACGTGCACCTGTCGGGCGGCGTCGGCATCGGCGGCGTGCTCGAGCCGCTGCAGGCCGGCCCGACCATCATCGAAGACAACTGCTTCATCGGCGCCCGCTCGGAAGTGGTCGAAGGCGTGGTGGTCGAAGAAAACTCGGTGCTGTCGATGGGCGTGTTCATCGGCCAGAGCACCCCCATCTACGACCGCGCCACCGGCGAAACCCATTTCGGCCGCGTGCCCGCCGGCTCGGTCGTCGTGGCCGGCAGCCTGCCCAAGGACAACGGCCGCTACAGCATGTACGCAGCCATCATCGTGAAGAAGGTCGACGCCAAGACGCGCTCCACCACTTCGCTGAACGACCTGCTGCGCGACTGATCGGCTCCTTCAAGGCCGAACCCTTTTCCCCTTAGAGAAAACAACAGCACCCGAGGAGAGAGACCGATGAACATGATGGAGCGAATTCTTCGTTTGATGGCCGAGCGCAAGGCCTCCGACATCTACCTCTCGGCCCACTCCCCGGTGCTGATCCGAATCAACGGCATCTGCGTGCCCATCAACGCGCAGGTGCTGCCTGCGACCGCGCCGCTCGCGCTGCTGTCCGAAGTGGTGCCCGCCGCCCGTATCCAGGAGCTGGAAAGCACGGGCGAACTGAACATGGCCGTCGCCCTCGAAGGCGCCGGCAACTACCGCGTGAGCGCCATGCGCCAGCGCGGCACCTACGCGGTGGTGGTGCGGCACATTGCCGCCGACATCCCCAGCTTTGCCGATCTGAACCTGCCCGACATCCTGAAGACGCTGATCATGGAAAAGCGCGGGCTGATCCTGATGGTTGGTGCCACGGGCGCGGGCAAGACCACCACGCTGGCCTCGATGCTCGACTACCGCAACGAACACGCCAGCGGCCACATCCTCACGGTCGAGGAGCCGATCGAGTTCACCTACACCAACAAGAAATCGGTGGTGAACCAGCGCGACGTGGGCAGCGACACCACCTCGCTGCAGACGGCGCTGAAGAACGCGCTGCGCCAGGCGCCCGACGTGATCCAGATCGGCGAAATCCGCGACCGCGACACCATGACCGCCGCCATCGCTTATGCGCAGTCGGGCCACCTGTGCGTGGCCACGCTGCACGCCAACAACAGCTACCGCGCGCTGAACCGCATCCTGAGCTTCTTCCCGGTCGAGGTGCGGCCCACGCTGCTGGGCGACCTGGGCGGCGCGCTGCGCGCCATCGTGTCGCAGCGCCTGCTGCGCACGCCGGCTGGCGGTCGCGTGCCGGCGCTCGAAGTCATGCTCAACACCGCGCTGGTGGCCGAGCTGATCGAAAAGGGCGACTTCTCCGCCGTAAAAGAAGCGATGGAAAAGTCGATGGCCGAAGGCTCGCAGACCTTCGAGGAAGACATCGCCCGCCTCATCACCGAAGAGCGCGTCACGCGCGAAGAAGGCCTGTCGCAAGCCGACTCGCCCACCAACCTGATGTGGCGCCTGCAGAACCGCGCCGCGCCCAAGCCGCAGGTCGACGACCGCCACCTGACCGACCAGGTCGATGAACCCACCTTCACCGACATCACGCTCGACGTGAAGTTCTGAACCAAGCCTTTTCCCGATGTCCCGTACGCTCCAGCTCGCCGAACAACTCATCTCGCGCCCCTCCGTCACCCCCGACGACGCGGGCTGCCAACAGATCCTCGGCGAGCGGCTGGCGCAACTGGGCTTCACCCTGGAAACCATCGAAAGCGGACCGGCCGACTTTCGCGTGACCAACCTGTGGGCGGTGCGCCGCCCTGCGAACGCGGCCACAACCAAGACGCTCGTGTTCGCCGGCCACACCGACGTGGTGCCCACCGGCCCCGTCGAGCAATGGACCAGCCACCCCTTCACCCCCACGCACCGCGACGGCAAGCTCTACGGCCGGGGCGCCTGCGACATGAAGACCTCAGTCGCGGCCTTCGTGACCTCGATCGAGGATTTCCTTCAGGCCGTGCCCGAGCCGAAGCTCACGCTCGCCCTGCTGCTCACCAGCGATGAAGAAGGCCCCGGCGTCGACGGCACCGTCATCGTCTGCAATGCACTGGCCGCCCGAGGCGAGGTCATCGACTACTGCATCGTTGGCGAACCCACTGCCGTGGAGCGCTGCGGCGACATGATCAAGAACGGCCGCCGCGGCACCATGAGCGGCAAGCTCACAGTGAAGGGCGTGCAGGGCCACATCGCCTACCCGCACCTGGCGAAGAACCCGGTGCATTCAGTAGCGCCCGCGCTGGCCGAACTGGTGGCCATCAACGCCGCCGGCGGCTGGGACACCGCAAGCAACCCCTACTTCCAGCCGACCAGCTGGCAGATCAGCAATTTCCACTCGGGCACAGGCGCGAGCAACGTGATTCCGGGCAGCGCGGTGATCGACTTCAACTTCCGCTTCTCGACCGAATCCACGCCCGAGTCGCTGCAGCAGCGCGTACACGCCGTGCTCGACGCGCACAAGGTCGACTACACGCTGGCCTGGACCATCGGCGGCCTGCCCTTCCTGACCACGCCGGGCGAGCTGGTCACGGCCGTGCAGGGCGCGATCCGCGACGAGACCGGCATCGAGACCGAGCTGTCGACCAGCGGCGGCACCAGCGACGCGCGCTTCATCGCCAAGATCTGCAAGCAGGTAGTGGAGCTGGGCCCGGTGAACGCCAGCATCCACAAGATCGACGAGCACATCGACGTGGCCGAGATCGAGACGCTGAAGAATATCTACGTGCGCACGCTGAAGCAGCTCGACGCTGCGCTTGCGGCATGAGCACGGTCATCGAACTGATCGAGTCGGGCGCCAAGAAGCTCGAAGAGGCTGGCGTGGCCTTTGGGCACGGCACCGCCAACGCCTTCGACGAAGCTGCCTGGCTCGTGTTGTGGCGCCTGAAGCTGCCGCTGGACGACATCGACAGCGTGGCCGACAGGCCCGTGTCGCCTGCCGACGCCGGCAAGGTCGCCGCGCTGATCGACGAGCGCATCTCCACCCGCAAGCCCGCCGCCTACCTCACCAAGGAAGCGTGGCTGCAGGGCGTGCCCTTCTACGTGGACGAGCGCGCCATCGTGCCGCGCAGCTTCATCGCCGAGCTGATCGCCGATGGCAGCATCGACTATTGGCTGGGCGAACACACCCAGCGCGTGCTCGACCTGTGCACCGGCAACGGCAGCCTCGCGGTGCTCGCGGCGCTGACCTACCCGGACGTGACGGTGGACGCGGCCGATCTGTCTGTCGAGGCGCTCGAAGTGGCAGCCATCAACGTCACCCGTCACCAGTTGGACGCTCGCGTCACGCTGATCGAATCGGACGGGCTGAAGAACGCGCCCGGCCCGTACGACCTCGTGCTTTGCAACCCGCCTTACGTGAACAGCGCCAGCATGGCCGCCCTGCCCGCCGAATACCGCGCCGAGCCTGAACTGGCGCTGGCTGGCGGCACCGACGGCATGGATTTCGTGCGCCAGCTGTTCGCCGACGCGCCCTCGCGCATGAGCGAGCAGGCGGTGCTGGTGCTGGAAATCGGCAACGAGCGCGACTACTTCGAGGCCGCCTTCCCGCAGCTCGAAGTAGTCTGGCTCGAAACCTCGGCGGGCGAGGACCAGGTCTTGCTTGTCACGCGCGACGCCCTGGTGGCCGGCGCCGGCGTGCGTTAGCTGCGCCAGCTCCAAGCCCTTCAGCCGCTTTCTCGCCGCCACTGGCCGCGAAACCCCATTCACCGGGCCATTCCCCGCGCCTGCCGCGCCTTTCCCCTGCGCTTTTGCCCCCTTTCGCCGGGCCGCAAAGGACGGGCGGGATAATCGCCCCTACGGTTCCTCTTTCATGATTACTCTCAAAAACGTCATTCTTCGCCGCAGCGCCAAGGTTCTGCTCGACGGCGCCACCGTCACCCTCAACCCCGGCGAAAAGGTCGGCCTGGTGGGGCGCAACGGCGCCGGCAAGTCGACCCTGTTCGCCCTGCTCAACGGCACGCTGCACGAAGACGGCGGCGATTTCTCGGTGCCCAAGCACTGGCGCATGGCCCAGGTGGCGCAGAACATGCCCGAAACCGAGGAGTCGGCAACCGACTTCGTGGTGGGCGGCGACACCCGCCTGACCGAGCTGCGCGAGTCGCTGGCCGCCATCGAGGCCGCCTACACAGAGAACCCCGACGACGCCGACATCGGCATGGAACTGGCCCACGCCTACACCGACCTGGCCGATGCCGGCGAGCACGACGCCGTGCCGCGTGCGCAGGCGCTCATCCTGGGCCTGGGCTTCAAGTCGCACGAGCTCGACGAGCCCGTCAACAGCTTCTCCGGCGGCTGGCGCATGCGCCTGCAACTGGCCCGCGCGCTGATGTGCCCGAGCGACCTGCTGCTGCTCGACGAACCCACCAACCACCTGGACTTGGACGCGCTGGTGTGGCTCGAAGCCTGGCTGCAGAAGTACCCGGGCACCATGATCGTCATCAGCCACGACCGCGAGTTTCTCGATGCCGTGACCGACGTCACCCTGCACATCGCCAACGCCCAGCTCACGCGCTACGGCGGCAACTACAGCAAGTTCGAGGACATGCGCGCGCTGCAGATGGAGCAGCAGCAGGTTGCCTTCAGCAAGCAGCAGGACAAGATCGCCCATCTGCAGAAGTTCATCGACCGCTTCAAGGCCAAGGCCAGCAAGGCCAAGCAGGCGCAAAGCCGGGTCAAGGCGCTGGAGCGCATGGAGCGCGTGGCGCCGCTGCTGGCCGAGGCCGACTTCACCTTCGAGTTCAAGGAGCCGGGCAACATTCCCAACCCGATGCTGTCGATCAGCAACGCGAGCTTCGGCTACGAGATCGAAAACGAAGAGCCCAAGACCATCCTGCGCGGCGTCAGCCGCTCGGTACTGGCGGGCCAGCGCATCGGCATCCTGGGCGCCAACGGCCAGGGCAAGTCGACGCTGGTGAAGACCATCGCGCGTGAAATGGGTGCGCTGGCCGGCCAGGTGACCGAGGGCAAGGGCCTGAACATCGGCTACTTCGCGCAGCAGGAACTCGACGTGCTGCGCCCGCAAGACACGCCGCTCGAACACATGGTGCGCATGGCGCGCGAGCTAGGCAGCAGCGTGAAGGAAGCCACCGGCGAGCAAGCGCTGCGCGGCTTTCTCGGCAGCTTCAACTTCAGCGGCGACATGGTCAAGCAGGCCGTGGGCACCATGAGCGGCGGCGAAAAGGCCCGCCTCGTGCTCGCAATGATGGTGTGGCAGCGCCCCAACCTGCTGCTGCTCGACGAACCTACCAATCACCTGGACCTGGCCACCCGCGAGGCACTGGCCGTGGCGCTCAACGAGTTCGAGGGCACGCTGATGCTGGTGAGCCACGACCGTGCGCTGCTGCGCTCGGTGTGCGACGAGTTCTGGCTGGTGGGCCGCGGCGTGGTCGGCGATTTCGACGGCGACCTGGACGACTACCAGCGCTACCTGCTCGACGAAGCCAAGCGCCTGCGCGAAGAGGCCAAGGTGGCCGTGCGCGAGGCCGTCAGCGCGGCGGCTGCGGCCGCTGCTGCGCCGGTGGCCGCGCCCGCCGCCCCGCAGCAGCGCAAGCAGGACGCCCAGGAGCGCCAGCAGCGCAGCGACCAGGCCAAGCCGATCAAGCGCGAGATCGCCCAGATCGACGAACGCCTGGCCGCGGCCGGCACCGAACGCACCGCGCTCGAGGCGCGCCTGGCGCAACCGCTGCCTTCCGCCGAGATTGCCGAAACCGGCAAGCGGCTGAAGGCGCTCAACGATGAAATCGGCCGCCTCGAAGAGCGCTGGCTGGCCCTGTCGGACCAGTTGGAAGCGCTCGCGGCCTGAACGAGCCTGGAAGCCGACAACAAGGGAGCCGCTGGATGCCGTCTGCAATCGAACTGGCCCGGGGTGACGAGAAACTCATCGCCGCCGTGCACCGCAGCCGCCGCCTCATCACCCGCAAGGCGCTGATGGCGGCCGCGGCCAGCGCCGTGCCCCTGCCCGGCATCGACTGGATGGCAGATGCCGCGCTGCTCTCGCGGCTGGTGCCACAGATCAGCGCGGAGTTCGGCCTTTCGGTCACCCAGGTCGAAAAGCTCGCGCCGCACCAGCGCGAGCGCATCCAGAAGGCCGCAACCACCGTCGGCGCCCTGCTGGTCGGGCGGCTCGTCACGCGCGACCTGCTGATCCGGCTGGCAAAGCACGCTGGCGTGCGCCTCACGGCCAAGCAGGCCACCAAGTACGTGCCCATTGCCGGGCAGATCGTGTCGGCCGCGCTCGGCTATGCGGCGCTGCGGGCGCTGGGCGAGCAGCACATCAAGGACTGCGTGCGCGTCAGCTCCACCCTCGCTCTCGCGCCGCCCGAACCGCACGCGAGCGCCTGAACGCCTCGCGGTCGAACAACACCTGCGCCGCCCACGCCGCGCAGACCAGCCCGAAGCAGCCGCCGCCTGCGATGGCCGGGCGCGCCGCGATCAGCCCGACAACCAGCCCCGCCAGGGACAGCAGCGCCACCAGCACGCACAGCGCGCGGTCGAGCCACAGGCCCGACGGCAATCGTCTGCGGCGCACGGCCTATTCATTGACGGACGGCTGGCGAAAGACCTGCGGCGCGGGCTCCAGCGCCTCTTCCTTCACCCGCTGCTCATAAGCGGCCAGCAGCGCGAGGTAGTGGCGCGACATCACGTCGCCCACCCGACCCAGGCCGATCTTGCTGACCGTTGGCTGCGGAATACCGGTTCTCTGTTCGATCTGCTTCTGCGTGAGCCCCATGGCCCTCAGCGCCAGCACCAACTCGCGTGGCTTCATGGCAATACTCCCTTTTTTTAATATTCTAGAGTTCAGGAAGAATATTCGTTTGGGCTTAAATCCCCAACCGATGGAGAGCATTGCCACACGCGCATTGGCCGCGCGCAAATTCGCCAAGATGACCCAGAAGCAGGCCGAGGCGGCTTCCGGCGTCAAACAGTCCAGCATTTCCAAGATCGAGCGGGGGGACGTCAGCCGGTCGATGAGCGTGCTCGCGCTGGCGCGCGCCTACCGCGCCGATCCGAACTGGCTCGACACCGGCGACGGCCCGGCGCCTTGGGACGAAGACCAGATCCGCCAGGCCCGAGACAAGGCCAACGAGCCGCCGGGCCCTTATCGGGTGACGCACATTGCGCCATTGATTCCGTCGTTCTCGCCCCGCACGCCCGGCACCGTGCCCCTCATTTCCTGGGCGGATGCCGCCAACTGGGACAGCCACGAAGTCTCGCAACAGCCGCGTGCCGAGCGCTGGATTCCCTGCATCGCCCACCACAGCCTCCAGAGCTACGCCCTGCGCGTGCGCGGCGACAGCATGACGGCGTCCAGCGGCCATCTGAAGAGCTATCCCGCGGAGTCGATCGTGTTCGTCGATACGTCGCTGAGGAAGCCCGAGGACGGTGAACGCATCATCGCGAAGCTCGAGGACAGCGGAGAGGTCACCTTCAAGGTCTACAAGGAAGACGACGGCCGACGCTGGCTGCTGCCGCTGAATCCGAAGCACGAGCCGGTGCGCGAGGCCTTCACCGTGCTGGGCACCGTGGTCGGCAAATGGGAAGACGAAGACTGAGCGCAGACGGTCCAAGAATTAGCGAGGAATGAGCCTGGAACAAGATTCCAGCGAGGTCAGGTTGCGTGCAGGTTCACAGGCGATATTCATGTCTCTCCCTGTGGCCTGCATCCTCTGATCCTCCCTCCTCCAGCAGGTCACCTTCAAGCCCGCCTAGTGCGGGCTTTTTTTTGAACACTTGTTGCTCGCCCCCAGGCTGCGCGCACTTCGTGTCGCTTCTCCTTCCCCCTACCGGGGGCAACACCTACGGCCCGGCGGAGCCGGTTCCGTGGTGTTTCTGGAATGAGCCGTGGGTTTACTTGGGCAGGAGCACCTTGTTGACCACGTGGATCACGCCGTTCGACTGGTAGACATTGGGGATCGTCACCGTGGCGGTGCCGCCTTTCTCGTCGGTGAGGGTGATCTTGCCGCTCTTTTCCTTGGCTACGAGCGTGCCGCCGGCCACGGTCTTGAGTTCGGCCGAGCCTTTGCCTGCCTTGATCTCTTTCTTCAGCGCGGCTGCGTCCAGCTTGCCGGCCACCACGTGGTAGGTCAGCACGCCGGTCAGGGCGTCTTTGCTTTCGGGCTTGAGCAGGGTGTCGACGGTGCCGGCCGGCAGTGCGGCGAAGGCGGCGTTGGTGGGCGCGAACACGGTGAACGGACCGGGGCCCTTGAGCGTGTCGACCAGGCCAGCAGCCTTGACCGCGGCAACCAGCGTCGTGTGGTCCTTGGAGTTGACTGCGTTGTCGATGATGTCCTTGGTCGGCAACATCGGCGCGCCGCCCACCATGACCGAAGCCGCGAGGGCCGAGACCGCGCCGGCAGACAGTGCGATGGCGAGAGAGACCGCGGCGAGGCGATGAAGTTTGCGCTGCATGAAGATGCTCCTGGTTGAATGAATGACCGACCACCGCGAAATGGCAGCGGCTGTCTTCAATACGGGAGCCCGCGCGGAACAGATTCGGCAACGGCGAAAAGAAAAAAAGGAAAGCAAAGGACTGCATTCCGGTAGCCGCGGTTCGCGCCGTGCCCATGCATTTCGCACCACGCAGTGCAAATTTCGTCGCATCGCTCTTGCGGCGTGGAGCGCAGACGACGACATTTCAGGAAAGTCAGGTATCCCGGACGGTCCGGGTGTACAACCGCTGCCCCATGCCAAATCAAGAAAACAATGCGTTGGAGGGTCCCCCCAGTTCTCCGCGCGCGGCTTCCGCGCGCCGACGAATGGGGCGGCCTGCCCAGGGTGCCGTGCTCGGTGCCGTCCTGCTGCTGTTGAGCGCCTGTGCGGTCGGCCCCGACTTCAAGACGCCCGACCTGCCGGCCGCCGCCAGCGGCGCCGACTACACGCCCGCGCCGGTACCCGCGCGCACGGCACAGGCCAACGTGCCGGCCGGCCAGGCCCAGGAGCTGCTGCCGGGCCGCGACATCCCCGCGCAGTGGTGGGACGTGTTTCGCTCGGAGTCGCTCGACCAGTTGATCCGCGCCTCGCTCGCGCAAAGCCCCACGCTGGCTTCTGCACAGGCCGCATTGCGCCAGGCCGAGGCCACGTACGACGCCAAGTCGGGCAACCTGCTGTGGCCACAGGTCACGGGACAGCTCGGCGTGCAGCGCGAGCGCGCATCCGAAGTCAGCACGCAGGTGCCGGGCGGCCAGCTGCTCACGCTGTACAACGCATCGGTCAACGTCAGCTACAACCTCGACGTGTTCGGCGGTTCGCGCCGGCAGATCGAAGGCGAACGGGCCGCGGTGGAAGCGCAGCGCTACCAGGTCGAGGCGGTCTACCTCACGCTGACTTCGAACCTGGTCACCACAGCCATCCGCGAAGCCTCGCTGCGCGCGCAGCTGCAGGCCGTGCGCGAGGTGCTGCAGGCGCAGCGCGAGCAGCTGAACGTGATCGAAAAGCAGTTCGACACCGGCGCGATCGCGAAGTCGATCGTGCTGCAGCAGCGCACGCAGGTCGCACAGACCGAAGCCACAGTGCCGCCCATCGAGAAATCGCTCGCGCAAACGCGTCACCAGCTCGCGGTGTTCGCGGGCCGCCTGCCATCCGAAGCAGGCCTGCCCGAGTTCGACCTGGCAAGCCTCTCGCTGCCGCAGGCGCTTCCGCTGTCTCTGCCCTCCGAGCTCGCGCGCCAACGCCCCGACGTGCGTGCCAGCGAAGCGCAGCTGCACCAGGCCAGCGCAGCGGTCGGCGTGGCCACGGCCAACCTCTACCCGCAGATCCAGTTGAGCGCCAGCTACGGCAACAGCGCCTTGCGGGCGCGCGACCTGTTCACCGGCCCGACCACCCTGTGGAGCATCGGCGCCGGGCTCACGCAGCCGATCTTCAACGGCGGAGCCCTGCGCGCGCAGCAGCGCGCGGCAGTCGCGGCCTACGATTCGGCGGCGGCACAGTACCGCAACACCGTGCTCGGCGCCTTCCAGAACGTAGCCGATGCCTTGCGCGCGCTGGAACTCGACGCCAACGCCCTGCAGACCCAGGCCACGGCCGAATCCCTTGCAAGGCAGTCGCTCGACCTGTCGACCGCACAGTTCCGCGCCGGCGCGGTGAGCTACGTCACACTGCTCACTGCGCAGCAGGCTTGGCTGCAGACGCACACCGCGCTGGTGCAGGCGCAGGCCGCGCGCTATGCCGACACGGCCGCCCTCTTCCAGGCGCTTGGCGGCGGCTGGTGGAACCGCGGCGCGCTGGCCGATGCGGTGATCGCGCCGGGGCAGCCGGTGGCACAGCCCGCCGCACAGAACTGACCGAATACCTCCATCAAATAACACGAAGAAAAGCCTACCTATGACCCGGAGAATGATCATCATGATCGGCTGCGTACTGCTGCTGGTCGCCGTGCTCGCGTTCGGCAAGTTCATGCAGATCCGCGCGCTGATCGCGGCCGTGCCCAAGCCGGCGCCGCAGACCGTGTCGACGGCCCAGGTGCAGAAGCTGCAGTGGCAGACGCAATTCACCGCAGTCGGCACGCTGAACCCGGTGCGCGGCGCCGACCTCAGCACCGAAGTGGCGGGCCTGGTGCGCACGGTGCACTTCAAGTCGGGCCAGGACGTGAAGGCCGGCGCGCTGCTGGTCGAGCTTAACGCCGACTCCGACATCGCCTTGCTGCATTCGGCCGAAGCCGCCGCCGCGCAGGCCGCCACCGTGCTCAAGCGCGACCAGGCGCAGCTGGCTGTGCAGGCCGTGAGCCAGGCGCAGATCGACGCCGACACCAACGACCTGAAGAGCAAGCGTGCGCAGGTCGAGCAGCAGGCGGCCGTGGTGGCAAAGAAGTCGATCCGCGCGCCCTTCTCGGGCCGCTTGGGTATCACCGCGCTGAACCCGGGCCAGTACGTGAACGCAGGCGATAAGCTCGTGACGCTGCAGACGCTGGACCCGATCTACGCCGACTTCTCGCTGCCGCAACAACAGCTCGCGGGCCTCGCGGTGGGCCAGGTGGTGAACCTGTCGGTCGACACCTTCCCGGGCCAGAGCTTCACCGGCAAGATCAACGCGATCAGCCCGAAGGTGGATTCCGCCACGCGCAACGTGCAGGTCGAGGCCACGGTGTCGAACCCCAAGCTGTTGCTGCTGCCCGGCATGTTCGCGAACGTGAAGATCGACATCGGCGGCGTGCAGGAGCAACTGACGCTGCCCTCCACCGCCGTGACCTACAACCCGTATGGCTCCACGGTGTACGTGGTGAAGGAAGCCGAGCCGCCCAAGGCTGGTGCTGCTGGTGCTGCAGGTACGCCGGCCCCCGCGGCCAACCCGTCGGGCAAGCCGCAGCTCATCGCCGAGCAGGTCTTCATCGAGACCGGCCCGACGCGTGGCGACCAGATCTCCATCGTCAAGGGGCTGAAAGCCGGCCAGGTGGTGGTGAGCAGCGGACAGAACAAGCTGAAGAACGGCTCGCCCGTGACGGTGGACAACAGCGTGCAGCCCACCAACGATGCGGCACCGACGCCGCAGGAAAAGTGAGGCAGCCCGCATGAACTTCACCGACATCTTCATCCGCCGGCCCGTGCTGGCGATGGTGGTGAGCCTGCTGATCGTGGTGCTGGGGCTGCGCGCGCTGACCGGCCTGCCGGTCAACCAGTATCCGAAGACCGAGAACGGCGTGGTCACCATCAGCACGGCCTACTACGGCGCCGATGCGGCCACGGTCGCGGGCTTCATCACGCAGCCGCTCGAAGCCGCCGTGTCGCAGGCACAGGGCATCGACTACCTGTCGTCGTCCAGCAGCCTGGGCGTGTCGACCATCACCGCCACGCTGCGGCTGAACTACGACTCGAACCGCGCGCTGACCGAGATCAACACGCAGGTCAACTCCGTGCGCAACCAGCTGCCGCCGCAGGCGCAGCAGCCGGTGCTCACGGTGGCCACGGGCCAGACCACCGATGCCATGTACATCGGCTTCTACAGCGACACGCTGCCCAACAACAACGTGACCGACTTCCTGGTGCGCGTGGTGCAGCCCAAGCTCAACGCCATTCCGGGCGTGCAGACCGCCGAAATCCTCGGCGCGCGTACCTTCGCGCTGCGAGCCTGGCTCGACGCGCAGAAGATGGCCGCCTACGGCGTGACCGCCACCGACGTGAGCACCGCGCTCGCCGCCAACAACTACCTGGCGGCCGTGGGCACCAGCAAGGGCCAGATGGTGAGCGTGCCGCTCACGGCCGGCACCTCGCTGCACAGCGTGGACGAGTTCAAGCAGCTGTCGGTGAAGAGCAGCAACGGCGCCATCGTGCGGCTGCAGGACGTGGCCAACGTGACGCTCGGCTCGGAGAACTACGACTTCAACGTGGCCTTCAACGGCGTGCGCTCGGTGTTCATCGGCATCAAGGTCGCGCCCGAGGCCAACATCCTCGAAGTGGCCAAGCAGGTGCGAACCGTGTTCCCCGACCTGCAGGCCCAGTTGCCCACGGGCCTGACCGGAAAGATCGTCTACGACTCGACCGACTTCATCAACACCTCCATCAGCGAAGTGATCAAGACGCTGGTCGAGGCGCTGATCATCGTGACGGTGGTGATCTATCTCTTCCTGGGCAGCTTCCGCGCAGTGGTGGTGCCGGTGATTGCCATGCCGCTGTCGCTGATCGGCACCTTCTTCGTGATGCTGGTGCTTGGCTACTCCATCAACCTGCTCACGCTGCTGGCGCTGGTGCTGGCGATCGGGCTGGTGGTGGACGACGCGATCATCGTGGTGGAGAACGTCGACCGGCACATGCGGGAGGGCAAATCGCCAATGCAGGCTTCGCTGCTCGCGGCGCGCGAGCTGGGCGGACCCATTCTGGCCATGACGGTGGTGCTGGTGGCGGTGTACGTGCCCATCGGTTTCCAGGGCGGGCTGACCGGGTCGCTGTTCACCGAATTTGCGTTCACGCTTGCGGGCTCGGTGGTGGTGTCGGGCGTGGTCGCGCTCACGCTGTCGCCGATGATGTGCTCGCGCTTCTTCAAGCCCGAGCAGGACACCGGCAAGTTCGCGACCTTCATCGAGCACACCTTCGAACGCGTGCACCGCCGCTACCAGCTGATATTGCGCGGCGTGCTGAAGACCTGGCCGGTGATGATCGTGATGGGCGCCATCCTCGTGGCGCTGCTGTTCGTGATGTTCAAGATGTCGAAGTCGGAGCTCGCGCCCGAGGAAGACCAGGGCATCGTGCTGTCGCAGGTGGTGGGCGCGCCCACGGCCACCATCAACCAGATGCAGACCTATGCGGACCAGATCTTCAAGGTTGCGCACGACACGCCCGAATACGCGCAGCTGTTCCAGCTCACCGGCGTGCCGAGCACCAACGCAGGCATTGCCGGCGTGCTGCTCAAGCCCTGGGACCAGCGCACGCGCAGCGCGCACGAGATCCAGGCCGATCTGCAGAACCGCTGGAACGGCATTGCAGGCGCGAAGGTCGTGGCCTTCCAGTTTCCGGCGCTGCCGGGCGCCTCGGGCCTGCCGGTGCAGTTCGTCATCAAGACGACCGAGCCCTTCGAGAACCTGAACACACTCGCGCAGCAAATCATGGACAAGGCGCGTGCGGACGGAAAGTTCTACTACATCGACGCCGACCTGAAGATCGACTTGCCGCAGGCCACCGTGGTGGTCGATCGCGACAAGATCGCCACGCTGGGCATCACCCAGCAGGACGTGGGCAACGCGATGGGCGCGGCGCTGGGCGGCGGGTATGTCAACTACTTCTCGATCTCGGGCCGCTCGTACAAGGTGATTCCGCAGGTGCAGCAAGTCGACCGGCTCAACCCGTCTGACGTGCTCAACTTCTACATCAAGACCCCGAACGGCGTGGTGCCGGCAAGCACGGTCGCGAGCCTGAAGTACACGGTGCAGCCCGAGACGGTGAACCACTTCCAGCAGCTCAACTCCGTGACCATCCAGGGCGTGCCCAGCGGCACGCAGGGCGAAACGCTGGAGTACCTGCGCGGCGTGGTGCAGCAGCTGGCGCCGAGCGGCTACACGGTCGACTACTCGGGCCAGTCGCGCCAGTTCGTGCAGGAGTCGGGCAACTTCGCCATCACCTTCCTGTTCGCGCTGATCATCGTGTTCCTGGCGCTGGCGGCGCAGTTCGAAAGCTTCCGCGACCCGGTCGTCATTCTTGTGTCGGTGCCGCTGGCCCTCTTCGGCGCCATGATCTTCATCTTCTGGGGCTTCGCCTCGATGAACATCTACACGCAGGTGGGGCTGGTCACGCTGATGGGCCTCATCAGCAAGCACGGCATTCTGATCGTCGAGGTGGCGAACCGGCTGCAGAAGCAGGGGCTGAGCAAACTCGACGCCATCGTCGAGGCGGCCGGCACACGGCTGCGGCCGATTCTGATGACCACCGCGGCAATGGTGTTCGGCGTGCTGCCGCTGGTCATTGCCTCGGGCGCCGGCGCGGCCGGGCGCAAGGCGATGGGCATCGTGATCTTCAGCGGGCTGTCGATCGGCACGCTGTTCACGCTGTTCGTAGTGCCAGCGATGTACCTGTTCATTGCGGCGCGGCATCAGAAGGAAGAAAGCGCGGAGAGCCCGCCGGAACAGCCGGCATTGCCGGGGACGGTGGCGCCGGAAGCCTGAGCCTTCGGGCCAGATCGCACCGGTCGAGCCCGCTGCCGTGGAAGCAGCGGGCTTTTTCATTTGAGAATTGCGAATTGCGCAACGGCTCTTGAAGGACTGAAGACGTGCCCCTCTTCCATCTCCCGGCATTGCGCGGCGGCCTGCTGGCCCTCGCGGCCGCGGCGCTCTTCGGCATCAGCACGCCACTGGTTCAGCGCGCGGGCGCGGGACTCGGCGCCTTCACCACCGCCGCCCTGCTCTACGCCGGCGCCGCGTTCATGGGCGCGTGGCTGCGCCAGCCGGTGGAGCGCGAAGCGGCGCTGCGCCGCGCCGACCTGAAGCGGCTGTCGTGGATGGCTCTGTTCGGCGCCGTCATCGGCCCCGTGGCTCTCGCCTGGGGCCTGCAGCACACCAGCGGCACCAGCGCCTCGCTCATGCTCGCGCTCGAAGCGCTGTTCACCGCGGTGCTGGCGCGCACGCTCTACCGCGAGGTGATGGACCGCCGGGTGTGGAGCGCGATGCTGCTGTTGCTCGCAGGCGGCATGGTGCTGGTGATCGACCGGGGCCTGAGCGGTGGCGTGCAACTGCTGGGCCTGCTTGCGGTGCTGGCAGCCACGGCTGCCTGGGGCATCGACAACACGCTGTCGCGCGCGCTGGCCGAGCGCGATCCCGGTCAGGTAGTGCTCGGCAAGTCGCTGCTGGGCGCGGGCGCGACCGCCCTGCTCGCAATTGCGACCGGCGAACCGCTGCCCGGCTGGACCGCGGCCCTGGCGCTACTCGCCATCGGTGCCAGCGGCTACGGGCTCAGCCTGCGGCTCTACCTGCTGGCGCAGCGTGCTTTCGGCGCGGCGCGCACGGGCTCGGTGTTCGCCTTCGCACCGTTCATCGGCGCAGTGGTCGCCCTCGCGCTGGGGGACCGTGCCTTGAGCTGGGGCATGGCGACCGGCGGATTGCTGATGCTCGCCGGGGTGGCCTTGCACCTGGCCGAATCCCACGGCCATGCGCACGACCACGAGCCGCTCGACCATGAGCACGCGCACCGGCACGACGACGGGCATCACGACCATACACACGACCCGATGCCGGTGGGCGAGCACAGCCACCCGCACCACCACGCACCGCTGCACCACACGCATGCGCACGTGCCGGACGCGCACCACGCGCATCCGCACTGAAGAAGAACCCTCAGGCTCGATGAAGCGCAAGACCAGCCGGCCGCGCGCAACTCCTCAGCGCAGCCCGGGCACCAGGGTCGCCAGCAGCCCGACGGCCGCGCAGGCGCCGAGCAGCGGCATCACGCCGACCTTGAAGCGAAAGAGCGCCACGACCGCCGCCACCGCGATGACCGCGGACAGCGCGTCGAAGCGCCCACCGAAACCCTGCGGCCACAGCACGTGGTACGCGAAGAACAGCGCGAGGTTCAGGATCACGCCGACCACCGCGGCCGTGACGGCCGACAGCGGCGCGGTGAACCCGAGCTTGCCGTGCGTGGCCTCGATCAGCGGCCCACCCGCGAGGATGAAAATGAACGACGGCAGGAAGGTGAAGAAGGTCACCACCGTGGCCGCCAACACCCCGCCGATGAACAACGCGCCCGGCCCCGCGACCTGCTGCAGCCAGCCGCCCACGAAGCCGACGAAGGCCACCACCATGATCAGCGGCCCGGGCGTGGTCTCGCCGAGCGCCAGGCCGTCGATCATCTGCGTGCCGTTGAGCCAGTGGTAGTGCTCGACCGCCCCCTGGTACACATAGGGCAGCACGGCGTAGGCGCCGCCGAAGGTCAGCAGCGCAGCCTTGGTGAAGAACCAGCCCATCTGCGCCAGCGCACTCTGCCAGCCCTGCGTGGCCACGAGCACGCCCATCGCCACGGCCCACAGGCCGAGTCCCACTGCCAGCACTTTGACAAGGCGGCCGCGCGTGAAGCGGGCATGCACAGGGGGCGGTGTGTCGTCGTCGATCAGCGCCGGTCCGTAGCCCTGATTGGCGCTGCCATGGCCACCGCCCAGTGCAAATACGCCTGGCGCCCAGCGCGCGCCGAAATGGCCGATCAGCGCGGCCCCGATCACGATCGCCGGGAACGGCGTGTCGAAAGCGAAGATGGCCACGAAGGCCGCGGCCGCAATGCCCCACATCCACCGATTCTTCAGCGCACGCGTGCCGATGCGATGGGCCGCGTGCAGCACCAGCGCGGTGACGGCCGGCTTGATGCCGTAGAAGATGCCGGCCACCGCGGGCACGTTGCCGTAGGCCATGTAGATCCAGGACAGCGCGATCAGGATGAACAGCGACGGCAGCACGAACAGCGCACCAGCGACGATGCCGCCCCAGGTGCGGTGCATCAGCCAGCCGATGTAGGTGGCCAGCTGCTGGGCCTCGGGGCCGGGCAGCAGCATGCAGTAGTTGAGCGCGTGCAGAAAGCGCTTCTCGCTGATCCAGCGCCGGCGCTCGACCAGCTCGGTGTGCATGATCGCGATCTGCCCGGCAGGACCGCCGAAGCTGATGAAGCCGAGCTTGAGCCAGAAGCGGAATGCTTCGGCGAAGGAGACGGGCTGGATTGGCGCGGAATGCGCAGGAGAGGAGTCGGGCAGTACGGTGTCCACGGATAGCTCCGTTATGAATCGCCAGCGCTTGGACGGGACACCGTCTTACTTTGCAGACCGGGAGGCTGTTTCCCCGGGACGGAAATCGTAGCAGACCCATCGGCTTCCTGATCGGGATCGACATCTTGATCCTCTATGAGCACCTGAACGGTCTGGCTTGATCGCGCGCAGAAAAAATCCCCGCGTGCACAAGGCAGGCGGGGATTCTTGAAAGTTTGGTAGGACGTACTGGATTCGAACCAGTGACCAACGGATTAAAAGTCCGCTGCTCTACCAACTGAGCTAACGTCCCAAACCATTTTTTATTCTTGCTCTTGCCGACGTTGAATCCGGCAAAGCCAAAGATTATAGCGCGACGTTTGACGCGATTTTGTCGAGCACCCAACCTGCAGCACATTGACCGAAGGTTGCCGTCACGCTCACCACCGAGCCGTAGCCGTGGCAGTTGAGCGAACCGTCGCCTTCGATGGCACAAGACGCATCCGGCGGCGCTACGCTTTCGCGGCTGAAGACGCAGGCAACGCCGATCTTGCGGCCTTCACGCGGGGCGCCGTGCTCCTTGCGCAGGCGCTGGCGCAACTGCGCAAGCAGCGGGTCGTGCGTAACGAGCGACAGATCGTCGATGTCGACCTTGTGCGCCTGCCGCTTGCCACCCGCCGCACCTACCGTGACGAACGCCGTGCGCGACGATGCACGCGCCCATGCCGCCATGGCCACCTTGGCCTTCACCTGGTCGCAGGCATCGATGACGGCCGTTGGCAGTCCGTTCGCGGCCTGCGCCGCGTCGAGCAGCGAGAGCCAGTTGCCGGGCTCGACGAACTCGTCGATCGCCTGCACCTTGCACTCGGAGTTGATCTGCGCAATGCGGTCGCGCATGGCTTCGACTTTGGCCTGCCCCACGGTCGCATCGAGTGCGTGGATCTGGCGGTTGATGTTCGACTCCGACACGTGGTCCAGGTCGATCATGGTCAGCCGCCCCACCCCGCTGCGCGCCAGCGCCTCGACCGCCCATGAGCCCACGCCGCCGATGCCGACGACCAGCACGTGCGCGTTGCGGATGCCCGCGGCACCGGCCACGCCGTACAACCGCTCGAGCCCGCCGAAGCGGCGCGCAAAGTCAGGCGCCGCGGTGTCGGTGACGACATCCGCGGCGGCAGGAGGGATGGTGAACGCGGCAGTGATGATGGCGCTCAAGCGGAAGACTCCGCCCGCATCAACGCAGGCGCGAGAGGCGCTCGCGGCCGGCCTGTGCGGCTTCGGACTGCGGGTAGGCCTTGGTCAGGTCTTCCAGCGTGCGGCGCGCGGCGCGCGTGTCCTTCAGCTCGATCTGGCAGTTCGCGATCGACAGCACGGCCTCGGGGGCCTTGGCATGGTCTGGCGCGAGCGAGAGCATGGAGCGGAAGTTCGCGATGGCCTCGTTGTAGTTGCGCGTGGCGTACTGCGCATTGCCGAGCCAGAACAGCGCCGAGGCGTTGTAGCCGCTTTGCGGGTAGCGCTTGACGAACTCGGCAAACGCGGTCTGCGCCTGCGCGAACTGGCCCGAGCGGAACACACCGAGGGCGGCGTCGAAGTCGGCCTTTTCCTTGGGATCGGCGGTGAACTCGCGGCCGTCCACCGACACCTTCGAAGGCTCGCTCTGCTTGAGCTTGTCGTCGATGGTGGTCTGGCGAGACTGCATCTCGCTCACAGTGCGGGTGAGCTGCTCGTTCTGGCCGGTCATGCGCGCCAGGTCGCCACGCATCTGTTCGATCTGGTTCTGCAGGTCGAGCAGGCTGCGGCGAAGCTGGCCGTTCTCGTCGGTCAGCCGCTGGTCGGTCTGCTGGCGCATGGCCTCGACGCGCTGGCGCAGGTCGAGAATGGCGCGGCGAGCCTCGTCATCCTCGAACAGTGCAGCCTGCGACCCCATCGAGACGCAGAGCAAGGCGGCAGCCAGCGCCGCGCCTCGCAGCATGGCGCGTGGCATCACCGGGTGTAGCGGATTTCGGCGCGGCGGTTCTGCGCCCACACTTCTTCACCCGAGCCCGTGACGGCAGGCTTTTCCTTGCCGAAGCTCACGGCCTCGATCTGGCTGTCGCTCACGCCCAGCAGGGTCAGCGCGCGACGCACGGCTTCGGAACGCTTCTGGCCGAGTGCAAGGTTGTACTCGCGGCCGCCACGTTCGTCGGTGTGGCCTTCGATCGAGACGCGGCGTTGCGGGTTGGCCTTGAGGAACCTGGCGTGGCCGTCGATCAGCGACTGGAACTCGGGCTTGACCGTGTAGCTGTCGTAGTCGAAATACACGATGCGCTCGACGCCAATCGGACCTTGCGCGGTGCCCGCGGTCGGATCGATGGTGACAGGTGCCACGTTGCTGGCGCCTTGCTGGCCGCCGGCCGAGCCGGAACGATCGGTCACCGGCGTTTCGTTGAGCTTGGTGCCCGACGAGCAGCCGGCGATGAGAGCCACGATGGCCAGCGAATAAATCGTACGTTTCAACATATTTTCAAACTCCTCAAATAAACCTTGGTCATTGCTTTTGAAACGGACCCCAGTCCGGTTCTCTGATGTCTCCCGCCTGTCCCGCCAGTCGTGCCTTTATTTTTCCATCGAGCGTGGTCGTCATCAGGGCTTCGCGGCCTTGCAGTTGCGTTGCATAGACGATCAGCTTGCTGTTCGGGGCAAAACTTGGACTTTCGTCCGCGGAGGTGTCGGTGATTGCGCTGACGTTGCCGGTTGCCAACTCCATCACGTGGAGTTTGAAGGCACCGCCCACTCGGGAGATGTAGGCCAACCACCGGCCATCGCCGCTGACAGACGGAGAAATGTTGTAGGTGCCGCTGAAGGTCACCCGCGTCGGGTTGCCGCCGCCGGCGCTCATCTTGTAGATCTGGGGCGCACCACCGCGGTCGCTCACGAAATAGATGGTGCCGCCGTCAGCCGAGTACACCGGCTCGGTGTCGATGCTGGAGCTTTGCGTCAGGCGGCGCGGTTCGCCGCCGCTGGCCGGAATGGAAAACAGCTGCGAGCCGCCATCGCGGCTGAGCGTGACGGCGAGCGAGTTGCCGTCAGGCGCCCAGGCCGGCGCGCTGTTGGAGCCCTTGAAGTTCGCAAGTAGCCGGCGCTGGCCGGTGGCCACGTTGTGCACGTACACGACAGGCTTGCGCGACTCGAAGGACACATACGCCAGCTGTTGCCCGTTGGACGACCAGCAGGGCGAGATGATGGGTTCGGGGCTGGCGAGCGCGGCCTGGGCGTTCTCGCCGTCGGCGTCTGCCACCCACAGCGAGTAGCGGCTGCCGCCCTTGGTGACGTAGGCGATGCGGGTCGAGAAGATGCCCTTTTCGCCGGTCAGCTTCTCGTACACGTAGTCGGCAATGCGGTGCGAAGCAAGGCGCAGGTCACCTTGCGGCACGGTGTAGCTCAGGCCGCCCAGGTCCTGCCCCTTCACCACGTCCCAGAGGCGGAAGCGCACGTCGAAGCGGCCGTCGGCCAGCCGGTTGACGCTGCCCACCACGAGCGAATCGGCCGTGCGCTGGCGCCACAGCGACAGGTCGGGGCGCGAGGCCTCGTCCAGCGCCTGGCCCGAGGCATCGACGCCACGGAACTGGCCGCTGCGTTCCAGATCGGCCTGGACGATGTCCGAGATCTTCTGGGGCGAGCCTTCCTGGCCCTTGAAAGGAACGAGCGCAATCGGCAGCTGCGTGAGCCCGACGCCCGACACCTCGACCCGGAACTGGGCCAGTGCAGGAAGCATGGGAGTGGCAGCGAGAGCCGCGATGAGCGTGCGGCGTGCAAATAACGATGAAGAAGGAGTTGGAATTAGAGTTGGCAACGGCTTGTTCATGCGGTTCGGAGAGGTTTCCGGGTAAAAAGTTCTCCCCGGCTGTAACGGGCCACATGTTACACACTGGCTTGAAGCCGCCGTCACAAAACGTTTATCCGGCGACGCGGTCCTACAGAAGCACCTGCGGAAGGCCCTGAATAAGGGCCCCCGTAGAATCCGCCGCCATGCAAGCACCCCCCGGCGGCGAGAACGTACGCCCTCCCCTGATGCGCCGTATGGCGCGACTCATGACCTGGTTTGGCGGCTCCCGCCAATGGTGGGCCCTCGGACTGAGCGGAGCGATGCTGGCAGCAATCACCGAACCGCTGATGGCCGCCCTGCTGAAGCCCCTGCTCGACCGGGGCTTCACGCGCGGCGAGATGCCCTTGTGGTTCGTGCCCGCCGCCGTGCTGCTTCTTTTCGCAGTACGCGGCATCGCCCAGTTCATTTCCCAGTACGCGCTGTCGCGCATCGCCAACGAAGGCATGCAGAAACTGCGGCGGGTGCTGTTCGAGCGGCTGCTCGGCGCCGAACTCGCGCTGTTCGCCCGGCAATCGGCCAGCACTCTGTCGAACACGGTGGTCTACGAAGTGCAGACCGGCGCGATGCTGCTGGTGCAAGCGATTCTCGGGCTCTCGCGCGATGGCTTCACGCTGATCGCGCTGCTGGGCTATCTGGTCTACCTGAACTGGAAACTCACCCTGATCGTCGCCTTCCTGGTGCCCAGCATCTCCTGGATCATGAAGGTGTTCTCCAAGCGGCTCTACCGCCTGACCCAGCAAGGCCAGCAAGCCACCGACGAACTGGCCTACGTGGTCGAAGAAAACGTGCTCGCCCATCGAGTGGTGCGGTTGCACGGCGCGGAAGGCGCCCAGGGCCGCCGCTTCGAACAGCTGAGCCAGCGCCTGAACCGGCTGGCCGTGAAGTCGACCATCGCCCAGGCTGCCACCACGCCGCTCACGCAGATGATGGCGTCGCTCGCACTGTCGATCGTGGTGATGATCGCGCTGTGGCAAAGCGGCAAGCAGGGCTTCACGGTGGGCGGTTTCGTCGCCTACATCACGGCCATGCTGATGCTGATCGCGCCGATCCGGCGCCTCGCCGAAGTTGCCGGCCCCATCACCCGCGGCCTCGCCGCGCTGGAGCGTGGGCTGATCCTGATCGACGACGTGGCCCCGGAGTCGCAGGGCACGTTCCAGGTCGAACATGCCGAAGGACGCATCGAACTGCGCAATGTGCAGGTCAGCTACCGCGGCGAAGACGAACAGCGCGCGCTCGACGGCGTGAGCCTGACCATCGAACCCGGCCAGGTGGTGGCCTTCGTCGGCCCTTCGGGTTCGGGCAAGACCACGCTGGTCAACCTGCTGCCGCGCTTCGTGCAGCCCAGCGGCGGGCAGGTGCTGCTCGACGGACACGACACCAGCGAATGGCAATTGAAAAGCCTGCGCGCCCAGTTCGCCATGGTGAGCCAGGACGTGGTGATGCTCAATGAGACGCTGGCGGCCAACGTGGCGCTGGGCGCCGAAATCGACCGCGAGCGCGTGCTGCAATGCATCGAGGCAGCCAATCTGAGCGCGCACGTCGAAAGCCTGCCCCAGGGCCTCGACACGGTGCTCGGCCACAACGCCACGCAGCTTTCGGGCGGCCAGCGCCAGCGCCTCGCCATTGCCCGTGCGCTCTACAAGAACGCGCCCGTGCTGCTGCTCGACGAGGCCACCTCGGCGCTCGACACCGAATCCGAACGGCTGGTGCAGGACGCCCTGCAGCGCCTGATGCAGAACCGCACCACGCTGATCGTCGCCCACCGCCTGTCGACCATCCAGCATGCCGACCGGATCATCGTGATGGAGCAAGGCCGCATCGCCGAGCAAGGCAGCCACGAGCAGCTCATGGCGCTGGACGGGCTCTACGCGCGGCTGCAGACGCTGGCGGTGCGCAGCGCCCCGCCAGGACAGGACCCGACGCTTTAAGCCTTAAAGCAGCACGATGTCGTACTGCCCCTGCCCGATCGCGGGCTCGGACTGCAGCGAGATCGGCTTGCCGATGAAGTCGCTCAGTCCTGCCAAGTGCTGGCTCTCCTCATCGAGGAACAGCTCGATCACCTGCGGCGACGACACGATGCGGAACTCGCGCGGCGTGAACTGCCGCGCCTCGCGCAAAATCTCTCGCATCACGTCGTAGGCCACGCTGCGCGCGGTCTTCACGATGCCCTGGCCGCCGCACGCCGCACAAGGCTCGCACAGCATGTGCGCCAGCGATTCGCGGGTGCGCTTGCGCGTCATCTCGACCAGCCCGAGCTGCGAGAAGCCGCCGGCCGTGGTCTTCACGCGGTCGCGCGCCAGTTGCTTGCGGAACTCCGCCAGCACCTGCTCGCGGTGATCGTCGCGGCCCATGTCGATGAAGTCGACGATGATGATCCCGCCCAGGTTGCGCAGCCGCAGCTGCCGCGCAATGGCCTGTGCTGCTTCGAGGTTGGTCTTGAAGATGGTGTCGTCGAAGTTGCGTGCACCGACGAAGCCGCCGGTGTTCACGTCCACCGTGGTCAACGCCTCGGTCTGGTCGACCACCAGATACCCGCCCGACTTGAGTTCGACGCGCCGGCCCAGCGCCTTCGCGATTTCTTCATCGACCGAATACAGGTCGAAGATCGGCCGCTCGCCCTTGTAGTGCTGCAGCTTGCCCGCCGCCTTGGGCATGAATTCGAGCCCGAACTTCAGCAGCACCTCGAACTGCTCGCGCGAGTCGATGCGGATGGTCTGCGTGTCTTCGCTGGTCATGTCGCGCAGCACGCGCTGCAGCAGGCTCAGGTCCTGGTGCAGCAGCGACATCGGCGGCATGCGCATCGAGGCATCGCGGATGCGCGACCAGGTCTTGCGCAGGTAGGCAATGTCTTCGGCAAGCTCGGGGTCGGTGGATTCTTCGCCGTTGGTGCGCAGGATGAAGCCGCCGGTGTTGGCCGGCACCACGCCGCCGCTGTCGGCCGCGGCTGCGGCCTCGATCAGCGCCAGCATGCGGTTGCGCAGCGACTCGCGCTGGTCTGACGGGATCTTCTGCGACACCCCGATGTGGTTGTCCTGCGGCAAGAACACCAGCAGCCGCCCGGCAATGCTGATCTGCGTGGACAGCCGCGCGCCCTTGGTGCCGATGGGGTCCTTGATGACCTGCACCAACAGCGACTGGCCCTCGAACACCTGCTTCTCGATGGGCACCATCGGCCCGCCGTTGCGGTGGTCGCGCTCGGGCGCCGGTGCACTGGGTCGCGAACCCGGCGTGAACGGCGCCACGATGTCGGCCACGTGCAGGAAAGCGGTGCGCTCCAGGCCGATGTCGATGAAGGCCGACTGCATGCCCGGCAGCACGCGCGACACCTTGCCGAGGTAGATGTTGCCGACCAGTCCACGCTCCAGCGTTCGCTCGACGTGCAGCTCTTGCACCGCGCCGTGCTCGACCAGCGCCACACGGGTCTCCTGTGGAGACCAGTTGATCAGGATGTCTTGCATGGAATTCTCAAGTATTGAAACCGGCGTTTCGAAGCAGCCCTGCTGTCTCGAACATGGGAAGGCCCATGATGCCCGAATAGGACCCGCTGATGTGTTCGATGAACGCGGCCGCCGCGCCCTGGATGGCATAGGCCCCGGCCTTGCCCAGCGGCTCGCCGCTGCCGGCGTAGCGGGCGATCTGCGCATCGGTGATGTCCGCGAAGCGCACACGGGACACGCTGAGCGCTGCGTGACGCTGCGCGCCATGCTGCAGCGCAACGGCGGTCAGCACGCGGTGCGTAGCGCCCGAGAGCAATCGCAGCATGCGCGCCGCATCCGCCGCATCTTCGGGCTTGCCGAGGATCGTGCGGCCGAGTGCGACTGTGGTGTCGGCGCAGAGCACCGGCGCATCGGCGAGGCCGCGGCGCTGGAGTCGGGCCACCGCGGCATCGAGCTTCAGGGCCGTGACGCGCTGCACATACGTTGCAGGGGCCTCGTTGTGCAGCACGGCTTCGAGCGATTCGGCGTCTTCGTCGGCATCGGCCAGCAGCAGTTCGTGGCGCACTCCGAGTTGACCGAGCAGTTGGGCGCGACGCGGGCTCTGCGAAGCGAGGTAGATGAAGTCCGGCAAGGTTCAGTTCTCCTGGAGGGTCGGCTGCGCGCCGGCCACTGTGCGGTTCCAGACCAGTCCATGCGGCAGGCGCGCGGGTCCGAAAAGAAAGTGAAGGACGCGGCGACGGGCCGGCGATCGGGCGCGGGACGACACATGTAGCAGCAGCGGGCGCATCAGCAAGGCATCGCCGCGTGCCGCCGTGCAAGTCGTCTCGCCATGTTCGGCGCGCAAGGCCTGCGCTTCATCGCCGTCCATCCGACCGGCACGATGGCTGCCCGGCACGACGCGCAACGGCCCCGCATCCACGTCGCAGTCATCCAGATGCACCCGCACTGCGAGCAGTGATCGCAGCACCTCGACCGATGGCTGCACATAAGGCTCACCTTCCTTGATGGCGGCCGGCGTGCCGGCGCCCGAGGCGGGAATCGAGGTGTCCTGATGCAGCGCGACCAGCCAGTTCCTGTCGGCAGTCTTGTCGAAGAGCGTGCATTGCACGGCCACCGATGAAGCATCGAGCAGGCCCATGCTGACCAGCCGCGTCTTCAGTTGGACGGCCATTTCGCTGCACTGCGGCTGGGCCAGAAGGTTGCGGCTGCCTGCCGCCTGCCCCAGCCAATGATCGAGCGACTGCGCGGTTGCGTCCAGCAGATCAAACGGCAACAGCGCCGGCAGCAGCGCATGGCCCTTCTCCTCGAGCAACGCGGCCTGCCCGTCGGCGCTTGTCATTCGCGGTGGTAAGGATGACCCGCGTTGACCGACCACGCCCGGTACAGCTGCTCGACCAGCAGCACCCGCGCCATCGCGTGCGGCAGCGTCAGGTCAGACAGGCGGATGCGTTCGTGGGCCGCGGCCTTGAAGGCCGGATCGAGCCCGTCGGGCCCGCCGATGACCAGGGCGACGTCATCGCCCTCGCCCTGCCAAGCCTGCAGGCGCGCGGCAAGCGCCTTGGTGGTCAGCGCCGTGCCGCGTTCGTCGAGCGCAACGATGCGCATGCCACGCGCAATTGCGCCTTCGATGCGTTCGCGCTCCGCGGCATACAGCGTTTCGAGCGACTTGGAGCCGCGCGGCTCGGTCTTGACGGCGCGCAGCTCGAGCTTGAGCTCGGGCGGGAAGCGCTTGGCGTAGTCGTCCCAGGCAGTCTGTGCCCAATCGGGCATGCGCTGCCCGACGGCGACCACCAGCAGCTTCATGCGCGGCGGGCTGGCGCCTTCCTGGCAGCCGTCGTCGTCTTCTTCGCAGCGGGCTTCTTGGCGGCAGGCTTGCCGACGACCTTGACGGGCACGCGTGCGGTGGTGGTCTTCCTGGCGGGCGCCTTCTTGGCAGCGGTTTTCTTGGCCGGTGCCTTCGCAGCCTTGGCTTCTTGTTCCGCCGCGCGGATCGCGGTCTTGGCGGCGCTGGAGCGGCGCAGCGTCGGCGTCTTGGCGGCCGGCTTCTTCTCTTCGGTGCCGACCTTCGATGCGGTGGCAACCGCGGGCTTGACACCGCCGAGCTTGGCGCGCACCGGCTTGTCGCCCCAGATCTCTTCGAGGTGGTAGTACTGGCGGATGGCGGGCTGCATGATGTGCGCCACAGCCGCGCCGCAATCCACGATGATCCACTCGCCGTTGTCTTCGCCCTCGATGCGCGGCTTGCCGAAACCGGCTTCGCGCACCGCATCGCGCACGCTGGCGGCCAGCGCCTTCGTCTGGCGGTTGGAGGTGCCCGACGCCACGATCACGCGCTCGAACAGCGGCGAAAGATGTTCTGTGTCGAATACCTGAATGTCCTGCGCCTTGACGTCTTCGAGACCATCGATGATGGCTCGCTGGAGTTTCTGGGTGTCTTTCTTGGCGGCGGCTTCAGTGGTCATCAGGCAGAGCGGTAGAGGTGGTGTTGGTCAATATAGCGTGCAACCGTGGGCGGAACCAGCGAGGAAATGTCCACGCCAAGCTCTGCGCGCCGCCGAATCTCGGTGGCGCTGTTGTTCATAGGTGGCAGTTCGAGCGCCTCGAAACGCGCGCCAGCCGGGAGGCCGGGCAGCATTTTCGGATCAAAACGAGCAGCGTTGCTCGTCGATAGTGCGCGATACGCTACAGAAACGATAGCAATGCCGAGTATATCCTGCCAGCCGTGCCAAGTCGGCAACGCGCTCGCCTGGTCGGCGCCCATGATCAGAACCAGCTGTGCGCCGGGCTGCTCGCGCTGCAGTTCGTGCAGGGTGTCGAGCGTGTAGGTGGGCCCGTCGCGCAGCACTTCGCGGCTGTCGATGACGACGGTGCCCTTCAGGTCAGCGAAGGCCAGCCGCGTCATCTCGAGGCGGTCTTCCTTCGGCGTGAGCGCCCTGCTCTTGTGCCAGGCCTGACCCGTGGGAATGACGTGCAGTTCGGCAAGATCGAGTTGCGCCAGCGCGGCTTCGGCTAGCGCGACGTGGGCGTTGTGCGGCGGATCGAATGCGCCGCCGAAAATGCCGATGCGACGCACCGCAGTGCCGGAGCGGTTCACAACCAGTCGCGCCGCACGATGAAGTCGCTGTAGAGCGCGGCTTCGGGGCTGCCCGGCTCGGGCTGCTGCTGGTAGGCCCAGCTGGCCAGCGGCGGCATCGACAGCAGGATTGATTCGGTGCGTCCACCCGACTGAAGGCCGAAGTGCGTGCCGCGGTCCCACACGAGGTTGAACTCGACATAGCGGCCGCGCCGATAGAGCTGGAAGTTGCGTTCGCGCTCCGTGTAAGGCGTGGCGCGGCGGCGCTCGACGATCGGCAGATACGCCGGCAAAAAGCCATCGCCCACCGAGCGGATCAGCGCGAAGCCGTTCTCGAAACCGCCTTCGGAAAAATCATCGAAGAAGATGCCACCGATGCCACGCTGCTCGCCGCGATGCTTCAGGAAGAAATACTCGTCGCACCAGGTCTTGAAGCGCGGGTACTTGTCGTCGCCGAAGGGTGCAAGCGCATCGCGGCACGTGGTGTGGAAGTGCACCGCATCTTCCTCGAAGCCGTAGCACGGCGTGAGGTCCATGCCACCGCCGAACCAGCAGACCGGCTCGCCTCCTGCACCTTCTTTGGGCAGCGCAGCCAGCATGCGCACGTTCATATGGACGATGGGCACGTAGGGGTTGCGCGGATGGAACACCAGCGACACGCCCATTGCCTCGAAAGGCGCCCCCGCCAGCTCAGGCCGGTTTTGCGTGGCCGAGGGCGGCAGCTTCGGCCCCCGCACCTGCGAGAAGCCGCAGCCCGCGCGCTCGAACAGTTCACCGCCTTCGTGGATGCAGGTCAGCCCATGGCCCTGCAGCGGCTCGCCGGGCGCCTTTTGCCAGGCGTCTCGCACGCAGATGCCGCCGTCGGCCTTCTCGACCGCCGCGATGATCGACTGCTGCAGTCCGCGCAGGTACTCGCTGACCGCTGCCGGGTTGGTTTGCTGCATCAAGCGCTGTGAGTGTTGCGCGCGTGAAGCGCGCGGAATCCGATGTCCTTGCGGTATTGCGCGCCGTCGAAGTTGACGCGCGCCGCAACCTCGTAGGCCCGCTGCTGCGCCTGCTTCACGCTGTCGGCCAGCACGGTCACGCAGAGCACGCGGCCGCCGCTGGTCTTGAGCTCGCCGTTTTCCAGCGTAGTGCCGGCGTGGAACACCACGGCATCGGGCGCCTCGGCCGGAATGCCGGTGATGCGGTCGCCCTTGCGCGGCGACAGCGGGTAGCCGTGCGCGGCCATCACCACGCCCAGCGCCACGCGGCGGTCCCACTGCAGCTCGACCTGGTCGAGCGTGCCGTCGGTGGCGTGCCAGAACACCTCGAACAGGTCGGACTTCAGACGCATCATGATCGGCTGCGTCTCGGGGTCGCCCATGCGGCAGTTGAATTCGAGCGTCTTGGGATGGCCCGTGGCGTCGATCATCAGGCCGGCGTAGAGGAAGCCGGTGAATGGAATGCCGTCCTTTTCCATACCGCGGATGGTCGGCAGGATGATTTCGCGCATGGCGCGCGCATGCACTTCGGCCGTGACCACCGGTGCGGGCGAATACGCGCCCATGCCGCCGGTGTTGGGGCCTTCGTCGTTGTCGAGCAGGCGCTTGTGGTCCTGGCTGGTGGCCAGCGCGGTCACGTTCTTGCCGTCGCACAGCACGATGAAGCTGGCTTCTTCGCCCTGCAGGAACTCTTCGATGACGACGCGCGCGCCGCCTTCGTTGTGCGACACACCGAACTTGTTGTCGACCAGCATGAAGTCGACGGCCTCGTGCGCTTCCTCCGCGGTCATGGCGACCACCACGCCCTTGCCAGCCGCCAGGCCGTCGGCCTTGACGACGATGGGCGCGCCCTTGGCGTCGATGTACGCGTGCGCCGCTGCGGCGTCAGTGAAAGCCTCGTACTCGGCGGTCGGAATCTTGTGACGCTTCATGAAGGCCTTGGAGAAGGCCTTCGAGCTTTCGAGCTGCGCGGCTGCCTGCGTGGGGCCGAAGATACGCAGGCCGTGTGCGCGGAACTCGTCCACCACACCGGCAGCCAGCGGCGCCTCAGGGCCGACCACGGTCAGCGCGATCTTTTCCTTCATCGCCCATTCGCGCAGCGCGGCGGGCTCGGTGATGTCGACGCAGTCGTAGCGCTCGTCGGCTGCGGTGCCGCCGTTGCCCGGCGCCACGTACACGCGGCTCACCCGGGCAGCCTGTGCCAGCCGCCATGCCAGAGCGTGTTCACGGCCCCCTCCCCCAATTACCAGTACCTTCATTCGCGGGCCTTCATTTCTCGCTGTGATTCAACTAACAACATTCATTCGCCATCGCTCGCCGGATCACTCGGACAGCGAGGCGTTGTGATAAACGTCCTGCACGTCGTCCAGGTCCTCGAGCACGTCGAGCAACTTCTGCATTCTTGCGGCGTCTTCGCCAGTCACGTCTACCGTGTTTTCGGCGCGCATGGTGACTTCGGCGGCGTCGGGCTTCAGGCCCGCGGCTTCGAGCGCGTTCTTCACGGTTTCGAAGTCGGCGACGGCAGTGATCACCTCGATGGCGCCGTCGTCGTCGGTAACGACGTCTTCGGCGCCCGCTTCGAGCGCCACTTCCATCACCTTGTCTTCATTGGTGCCCGGCGCAAAGATGAACTGGCCGCAGTGCTTGAACTGGAAGGCCACGGAGCCCTCGGTGCCCATGTTGCCGCCGTGCTTGGAGAAGGCGTGGCGTACTTCGGCCACGGTGCGCACGCGGTTGTCGGTCATGGTGTCGACGATGATCGCCGCGCCACCGATGCCGTACCCTTCGTAACGAATTTCTTCGTAATTGACGCCTTCGAGGTTGCCCGTCGCCTTGTCGATGTTGCGCTTGATGGTGTCGATGGGCAGGTTCACCGCCTTGGCCTTTTCCACCGCCAGCCGCAGCCGGGGGTTGGAGCCCAGATCGGCGCCGCCGGCGCGGGCGGCCACTGTGATTTCACGGATGGCGCGGGTCCAGAGCTTGCCCCGCTTCTCGTCCTGGCGGCCCTTCCGGTGCTGAATATTCGCCCACTTGCTATGTCCGGCCATGGCTTTCTATCTCGCTGTCCTGTGTTTTCTGAGCAGGCTCCGAGTTTACTGTCCGGCGCACACAACGCCCGCCCTGGGGCCCGGAATTCGGGCCGGGGCTTTTGGTGATAATCGTTCGATGACGCCATCGCCTTCCGTCGGGCCCGGGAATCCTGACATCCTGCCGCCGCACGCCCCTTTGCCGCTGTACTACAAGACCGAGGCCGAGCATCAGGCGTTCCTGCTGCGCATCTTCGACAGCACTGCCGTGGACTACGACCGCATCGAGAGCGTGCTGGCCTTCGGCACCGGCCCCTCATACCGCCGTGCTGCGCTGCGGGAAGCCGGCCTCTCGGCGGGCATGCAGGTGCTGGACGTGGGCATCGGCACCGGGCTCGTGGCCCGCGAGGCGCTGAAACTCATCGGCTCCACCGGCCAGCTCGTGGGCATCGACCCCAGCCCCGGCATGTTGGGCCAAGTCAAGCTTCCCGGTGTCGAGCTTGTGCGCGGCGTGGCCGAAGCCCTGCCCCGACCCGATGCCAGCAGCGACTTCGTGAGCATGGGCTACGCCATGCGCCATATCAGCGACGTGGCGGCCGCCTTCAGCGAGTTCCATCGCGTGTTGCGCCCCGGCGGACGCGTGGCGGTGCTCGAAATCACCAAGCCCGAGGGCCGCATCGCAACCGCGCTGCTCAAGGGCTACATGCGTGCCGTGGTGCCGCTGATCGCCCGCGTGGTCGGTCGCCAACGCAACACCTCGGAACTGTGGCGCTATTACTGGGACACGATCGAGGCCTGCATTCCGCCCGAGCGGGTGATGCAGGCGCTGGCCGACGCGGGTTTTCGCGACGTGCGCCGGCATGCGAGCCTCGGCGTTTTCTCTGCCTACACCGCCATCAAACCCGAACACCCCGTCGAGGCCAGCTGACAGTGCGAGCTCAGGACGAAACCCTTTCTTCCCATCTGCGCGTCGAGCGCCTGTCGCTGCCGGCCAGCCTTGCGCTGGCTGTTGACGGCAAGGCGCCCTTCGCGGCGCTCGGCTACGGCACGCCGCACGGCGTGGCCTGGATGCCGACGGTCAACGCGCGCGTGCTGTCGGCCAACGGCGCCATGGCCGATGTGTGGCACGTGAGCGGCCCGCAGCACGTCAAGTCGGGCACCACCGGCATCGCGCGCTGGCGCACCGACGGGCACTGGCTGCTCGGCGCCATCGATCTCGACGAAGCCACCGAAAAGCAGGGCCTCGCCGAACTCGCGCACCGCGCCTACCGCGACCTGTTCAAGACGCTCGACCAGGCCGGCACGCCGCACCTGCAGCGCATCTGGAACTACCTGCCGCAGATCAACGCCGACGGCGGCGGGCTGGAGCGCTACCGCCAGTTCAATCTCGGCCGGCAGGAAGCGTTTCTCGAAGCCGGCCGCGCCGCCTTCGAAGGCGCGCCCGCGGCCTGCGCCCTAGGCATCCACCAGGGCGCTTTGTCGATCCGCTTCCTGGCCGGCCAGCAGGCGCCGCTGCCGGTCGAAAACCCGCGGCAGGTTTCGGCCTACCGCTATCCCGAAACCTACGGCCCGCGCTCGCCGACCTTCTCGCGCGCCGCGCTGGCGGACATCGGCGACGGCAACATCGCCCTCTTCATCTCCGGCACGGCGAGCATCGTCGGCCACGAAACCGTGCACCACGGCGACGTGCTCGAGCAAACTCGTGAAACGCTGCGCAACCTGCAGGCGGTGATCGACGCAGCCAACGAACGCGGCACCGCGAAGTTCTCGCTGGCCGAGCTCGATTGCGTGGTCTACGTGCGTCACCCGTCGGACACCGAAGCGGTGCGCAGCATCATCGAAGGCACGCTCGGCGCCAACGCTCCGATGGCGCGCCACGCGGTGTATCTCGAAGCCGACATCTGCCGCAGCGACCTGCTGGTCGAGATCGAGGCCCACACGGTCGCGGCCGGCCAGCTACGGGCATGACCGGTCGTTGTCCGACCGAGCCTTGCCCGATTGACTGATTCAATGACTCGCGTGCTGCGAATTCTCATGTCGATTCCGCTCGCGTTGATGCTCTACGCGCTGCTGCTGTTCCTGGGCCTGATCTCGCTGGTCTGGAACGTCGTCGCCATGCTGATCCACCCGGTGATGCCGGCGGCACCCGCGCGAGTGCTGGGCCGCACGACCATCGCCTTCGCCTACCGCATGTTCTGGTGGCTGGCGTCGGTGACCGGCATGATGCGCATCGACGCCACCTGCCTCGACCCGATGCGCAAGGAGCCCGGCGTGATCTTCGTGGCCAACCACCCGACCATGCTCGACGCGCTGCTGCTGGTGGCGCGGCTGCCGCGCAGCGCCTGCATCATGAAGGCTGACCTGATGGGCAACATCTTCCTGGGCGCGGGCGCCCGGCTGGCGCGCTACATCAGCAACAAGTCTGCCCGCACGATGGTGCGCCTTGCCGTGAACGATCTACGCAACGGCGGCCAGCTGGTGATCTTTCCCGAGGGTACGCGCACGGTGACGCCGCCGCTCAACCCGTTTCGCCCCGGTACGACGCTGATCGCCAAGCTGGCGCAGGCGCCCATACAAACGGTGTTCATCGACACCGACTCGCCCTACCTCGCCAAGGGCTGGCCGCTGTGGCGCGTGCCGCCGCTGCCCATCGTCTTCACCCTGCGGATCGGCAAGCGCTTCTCGCCCACGCAGGACAGCGACGTGCTGCAGGCCGAGCTCGAACAATACTTCCGACAAAACCTGGAGCAGCGCGCCACCGACGCGTCCCCCGAATGCCAGACGCCTCGCGCACCCACCTTGTCCTGATCCCCAGCTACAACACTGGCGAGCGCCTGTTCTCGACCGTCGCCGCTGCGCGCGCGCAGTGGAACCCGGTGTGGGTGGTTGTCGACGGCAGCGACGACGGCACGGGCGAGCGGCTGCAGCAGATGGCGGCCGGCGACCCGGGCCTGCGCGTGTGGGTGCTGCAGCAGAACCAGGGTAAGGGTTCGGCCGTGCTGCACGGCCTGCGCGCCGCCAGGGAAGCTGGTTTCACCCATGCGCTGACGATGGATTCCGACGGGCAGCATCCGGCGGACCTGATCCCCGAGTTCATGAAAGCTTCGCTGGCCCGCCCCGAGACGATGGTGCTCGGACGGCCAGTGTTCGATGCCAGCGCACCGCTGCTGCGCGTGCGCGGTCGGCGTGTATCTAACGGATGGACGCAGCTCGAAACGCTGTTCGCCGGCGTGGGCGATTCGCTCTACGGCTTTCGCGTGTATCCGGTGACGAACCTGATCGCCGTCATGGAGCGGCAGCCCTGGATGCGGCGCTTCGACTTCGACACCGAGGCTGTCGTGCGGCTGGCCTGGCGCGGCGTCAAGCCGGTGAACATCGATGCGCCAGTGAAGTACCTGACGGCGGAGGAAGGCGGGGTTTCGCACTTCCGCTATGGGCGCGACAACGTGCTGCTTACGTGGATGCACGCGCGGCTGATGGTGGAGTTCGTGTTGCGGCTGCCTGGGCTGGTGTTTCGCAAGCTGGCGAAGAAGGCGCCGTTTCAGGATTGATCTGGGCAACGATGAGATGAGCCGGTGGCATTGATGCCGCTGCCCTCACCCCAGCCCTCTCCCGCCTACGGGAGAGGGAGTAGTACCCACAGCCGCGCCCCGTCTTGTCCCCTCTCCCGCTTGCGGGAGAGGGCTAGGGTGAGGGCGCTGTGCCGCCGATGAAGCGCGGAGGCCCTACAGCGCGACAGCAGCCCCGCCCAACGCCTTGTACAGCGTCATCGTCGCATTGAGCTGATTCAACTGGTTCTGGGCCAGCGAAACCTCGGCCGTGCGGCGCCGATCCTTCGCATCCAGCACCGGCTGCAGCGCGGTCGCTCCGGCGCGGTAGCGCACCTCCGACAACCGCTCCGCGCGTTGCGCCTCCTGCAGCGCCAGCACCAGCTTCTCGCTCTCGTCGCGCAGTTGCGTGCGCGACGACAACGCGTTCTCGACCTCTGACAACGCCGTGTAGAGCGACTGCCGAAAACCCAGCACCGCCTCTTCATACTGCGTCTGCGACACGGCCACGGTAAGCCGGGCGGTGTTCCATTGCAGGAACGGCAGCGCCAGCCCGGCACCGAGCGTAGCCACAGGGTTCTTCAACAGCTCTCCCAACGCGGTACTCGACGTGCCCAGCGACCCCGTCAGGCTCAGCGCCGGATAGAACCCTGTGCGCGTGGCGTCGACGTTCGCCAGTGCACCGCGCAACCGCTGCTCGGCGGCGCGCAGGTCGGGGCGTCGGCCCAGCAGACTCGCGGGCACGCCAGCATCGATGACTGGCAAGGCGATGTCGGGCAACTGCGCGGGCTCGACGGCCATCGACTCCGGCGGCTGGTCGAACAGAATCGCCAGCGCATTGCGCGCCTCCACTCGCTGCTGAAGCAACTGCGTATGCGCCGCCTCCTGTGTCGCGAGACTCTGGCCCGCCTGCGCCACATCCAGCCCCGACACAGCGCCTGCCGCGTACTTCACGCGCACCAGCGCAAGGATGCGCCGGCCGTCTTCCATGCCCGCTTCGCTGAGTGCGATGCGCTGGTTCAGGTAGCCGGTCTGCCAGTAGAGCCCTGCCGTGGTGCCGACAAGCGTCAGCGCCGTGGCCTGGCGGTCGGATTCGGTGGCCTTCAGTTCCCAATCGGCGGCGCTGCGCTGCGCCAAGAGCCGGCCCCACAGGTCGAGCTCATAGCTCAGCGTCACCAGCGAGCTCGACGCGGAACCTGCCACGCCGCCGCGCTTCAGGTCGTAGCTGCGGCTGGTGCTGGCCTGCCCCACCACGCTGGGCGTGAGGTTGGTATTCGCCAAACCAGCCTGCAATTGCGCGCGCTGCACGCGAATGCCCGCTGCGGCCAGGTCGTTGTTGGTGCGCAGCGCGTTGTCGATCAGCCGGTCGAGCTGCGGATCGTTGAACGCCGTCCACCAGTTCGCGGACAGCATCCCAGCCGCGCTCCCCGCGCCGGACGACTGCTGCCAGCCCTGCGGCACTTCCAATGGCCGCTGCACCCGTTGCTCAGGCTGGAACAAGGTGCACCCGCCAAGCACCAGCACTGCGACAGCCACCGCGGAAAGAACACGCGTCCTACTCACGAGCCAGCGCCTCGATCGGGTCCAGCCGCGCCGCGTTGCGCGCTGGCAGATAGCCGAACAGCACGCCGATCAGCGACGCGCACAAGAACGCCGTCACCACGGCGCCCAGCGAAAAGATCATTTGCCATTGCTTGACGAAAAGCGAAAACAGAAAGCTGATGCCGTACGACAGCGTCACGCCGATCAACCCGCCCACCAGGCACACCAGCACAGCCTCGGTCAGGAACTGCTGCAGCACGTCGCTCTGGCGCGCGCCCACCGCCATGCGAATGCCGATCTCGCGGGTGCGCTCGGTCACCGACACCAGCATGATGTTCATCACGCCGATGCCGCCCACCACCAGCGAGATCACGGCAATGAACGACAGCAGCAGCGTGAGCGACTGGCTGGTGCGCTCGGCTGTCTTCACGATGCTGTCCATGTTGAATGTGAAGAAATCCTTGCTGCCGTGGCGCAGCGTGAGCAGCTTGACCACGCTGTCTTCGGCGGCCTTGGTCGGCTGGTCGTCGCGGATCCGCACCGTGATGTTGTCGAAGTGCTGCTGCCCGAAGAGCCGGCTCGCGCCCGTGCTGTAGGGCAGCCAGATGTTGAGCGACTTGTTCTCGCCGAACATGCTCTTCTTTTCCTGCGACACGCCGATCACCGTGCACGGCAGGTTGCCCACCAGGATGATCTTGCCCACCGCCTCGGCGCCGTTAGGGAACAGCTTGCGCCGCGTGTTCTGGTCGATCACCACCACCTGCGACTGGTGGCGCACGTCGCTGGCCGTAAAGGCTGCGCCGCTGACCATCTGGATGTCGCGCACGCGAAAGAAACTGTCGCTCACGCCGTTCACCGTGCCGTTGATGTCGACGCTGCGGTAGCGCAGGCGCAGGCTGCGCGAGGTCGAGGGCGTCACGCTGTGCACATAGGGCTGCGCCGCGAGCGCGTCGAGGTCGGACGGTATCAGCGTGCGGATGCTCGAGGCCTTGTCGTCGCCGAAGTCGCGGCCCGGGTACACGTCGAGCGTGTTGGTGCCGATGGCCCGGATGTCCGACAGCACGAAGCGCTTGGCGCCCTCCCCGATGGCCACGATCGACACCACCGAGGTAATGCCGATGACGATTCCCAGCATGGTGAGCGCCGTGCGCATGCGGTGCGCCATCATCGAGCGCCAGGCCATGCGGAAGGCTTCGGCAAAGCGGGCCCAGCCGGTGCTGAAGCGTGCGATGCCGAGCCGGGGCTTCGTCATCGCATCGGGAATTGGCGCGTCGGGCTGCACGGCTTGCGCCGGCGCCGCCACCGTGGGCACGTTGGGCCGGTCGCCCACGATCACGCCGTCGGCGATCTCGATGATGCGTTCGGTGCAGCTCGCCACCTGCATGTCGTGCGTCACGATGATGATCGTGTGCCCTTGCGCATGCAGCTCTCGCAGGATGCCGATCACCTCCTGGCCGCTGCGGCTGTCCAGCGCACCGGTCGGTTCGTCGGCCAGGATCACCTGTCCGCCGTTCATCAACGCACGCGCGATGCTCACACGCTGCTGCTGGCCGCCCGAGAGCTGGCTCGGCCGATGCTCGGTGCGGTCGCCAAGACCCAGACGCACCAGCAGCTGGCGCGCACGCGTGTCGCGCGCCTCGCCGTCGGTGCCGGCGTACACGGCGGGCACCTCGACGTTGCCGGTCGCCGTCAGGTGCGGCATCAGGTGGTAGCGCTGGAAGATGAAGCCGAAGTGCTCGCGCCGCAGTTGGGCAAGTGCGTCGCTGTCGAGCGTGCCCACGTCCTGGCCCGAGACAACGTAGGTGCCGGTACTCGGCCGGTCGAGGCAACCGAGGATGTTCATCAGCGTCGACTTGCCCGAGCCCGAGGCGCCGACGATGGCCAGCATTTCGCCGTTGCCGATGTCGAGGTTGACTTCTTTCAGCACCTGCACTTCCTGCTCGCCCGAGGGAAAGCTGCGGCCGATGCCGCGAAGAGTCAGCAGCGGCTGCTTTTCATCTGTCATGGGCGCTTGCCCCGTCCGCCGCCGCCGTCTCCGCTTTCGCCCCGCTCCAGAACAGCCGAGGCATCGCCCGTGATGACGTTGTCGCCCTCTTTCAAACCTTCGAGCACCTGTGCCTGGAAGTTGTTGGAGATGCCCACGCGCACCTGCCGTTTTTCCACGGTCTGGTCGGCCTTGAGCACGCGCACTTCCTGGCGGCCGTCCTTGTCGCGCGGACCCAGCGCGGTCAGCGGCACGGTCAGCGCCTGCTTGGCCTCGCCCAGCAGGATGGCCACCTGCGCCGTCATGTCTACGCGCAAGGTGCGATCAGGGTTGGGCACGTCGAACAGGGCGTTGAAGAACACGGCGTTGTTGATCTTCTCTGGCGAAGGCTGCACCGCGCGCAGCGTGCCGTGGTAGCGCTTGTCGGGGTCGCCGAGGATGGTGAAGTACACCGGCTGCCCCGGCTTCACGCGCACCACGTCGGCCTCGGACACCTGTGCCTTCACGGTCATGGTCGACAGGTCGGCCAGTTTCATCAGCGTGGGCACCTGGAAGGCTGCGACCACGGTCTGGCCTTCGAGCGTGCTGATGGAAACCACGTCGCCGTCGATGGGCGCAACGATGCGCGTGTACGAGAGATTCGTCTGCGCCGAGGCCACGGCCAGTTTCTGCTGACGGATCTGCGCTTCGAGCGACACCAGGTCGGCACGCAGCGCGCGCAGTTCGGCGTCGGCGCTTTCCATGTCCTGCTTGGCGGCCGCGTCCTGTGCGAGCATTTCCTGCTGCCGCGTCCATGTGAGCTGGGCCTGCCTGACGCGCACTTCCTTCGCGAGCTTCTGCGCCTGCAGGTTGTCGAGCTTGGCCTGCTCCTGCGCGAAGGTGTTCTGCGAGATGACTGGGTCGATCTCGGCGAGCCAGTCGCCCTTCTTCACAGTCTGGCCCAGCACCACCTTCAGCGACTTGAGCTGGCCGCTGACCTGGGCTCCCACCTCGACCTGCTTGAGCGCCTGCAGCACGCCGGTGGCGAGCACCGCGTTTTCGAGGTCGGTGCGCTGCACCGTGGCGGTGAGGTATTCGGCCTTCTTGCCCGGGCTGAGCCAGAAAGAGGCGACGACCGCCAGCACGACGAGAACGGCAATGCCGATGACTAGTTTGCGTGATCGCCTGGGTTGTGTAGTGGGCATGCGGGGGAAATCAGGAAGGCGCTGCGCGGCGAGTCGGCTGCGCGGAAGGGGCACGGAACCGCGAGGTCCGGCGTCATCCTAGCCGCGTTTACTGAAGATTCTTTAAAGGCCCACGGGCGATCGACAAACCGATTCGCAGCGTTACGAGCGCGTGACTTTCGGCACTGGTCCGACACCTTCAGGCGCCCTACATTTTTTCGGGTGCGTGGCGTGTTGCCGCGCATAAACCGATAGTTCTAGGAAGGAAAACGACCATGAAATTCAAACAGTCGAACACTTTGCGCCACGTGGCGCTGGCCGGAGCGATCACTGCAGCGATGGCCTTCAGCGGCGCGGCCGGTGCCACCAACACGAAGGCGGAGACACCCGAGGCGCAGTCGCCGCTGACGTTCACCACGCCGGTGCGCAGCCCCGAAGCCAACACCCCGCTGGGCCTTGCGAGCATCAGCAGCGACATCAAGCCGACGGCGGCTCAGCCGGTGAACATGGCGATGGTCAGCAGCTGCGCCGAGCGCTGGTACTGGCGCAGCCTGCTCGAAGAAATGGGATGCGGCTTTTCGGGTCAGGGCTGGTTCAACTGACGCGAACTCGCCCTCTTGGGCACGCCGCCCGCCGTGGGGCGGCGTTGCCTCTTGCGTTGCTTCTTCCGCCTCTCAGCGTGCGCGACGCGAGCGCACTAGCAGCGTGATGAGCATCAGCGAAAGAACCGCGAACGCGATGAACGACCAGTTCGCCAGCGTCAGGCCGAACAGCGACCAGTCGATCTTCGAGCAGTCGCCGCCGCCGCGGAAGATCATCGGCAGCGCACGCTTCAGCGGAAAGGTCTCGATCATCCCGTAGAGGTCGCGTCCGCAGGACACGACTTCGGGCGGATACCACTGCAGCCAGCTTTGCGAGGCCGCCGTGTAGGCACCGCCCACCGCGGCCACCAACGCCAGCAATCCGCCCACGACCCGAAGGCCTACGTTGCGGAACGCCCCGGCCAGCCCGGTGAAGATTGCCACCAGCACCAGCGCATACCGCTGCACGATGCACATGGGACAGGGTTCGAGCCCGACCACGTGCTGCAGGTAGAGCCCGAAGGCCAGCATGAGAACGCAGGCCAGGCAGATCAGCCCAAACGCGCGGCGCGGCGCGCCGAAGTACCAATCGATCAAGGAGATACCCAATCTTCTTCTACGAACACCCTGGCCTTGCGCGGGTTGGCGACGACGGTGTCGCCTTCCTTCAAGCCCAGGTCACGGAACTGTTGCGCAGGGAGTTGCGCCTCGATGATGGTTCCGGAGCCCGGATTATCTGGATTCGATTCGGTGGGCTCAAGTTCCAGCCGTGCGATGGGTCCGACCACGATTGCGCGCGACAGCGTGGCGACGATGCCCGAGGCGCCGGCCACGTAGC
This sequence comes from Variovorax multivorans, assembly GCF_051216835.1. NCBI lineage: Bacteria > Pseudomonadati > Pseudomonadota > Betaproteobacteria > Burkholderiales > Comamonadaceae > Variovorax > Variovorax multivorans. The sequence continues at coordinate 59,657 of NZ_JBPJZL010000012.1, read as the reverse complement.
GTGTCACATCGATGTCATGCGGGCGCACATAGGCGCGTGCCTTGGCGTCGCGCGCGCCGCTGTGCTCGGGTGAATCAAGGCGCATGCCGTCGAGCTGCACCGCGCCGTTGTCGGCCCGGCCGTGGAACAGATTCACGTCGCCCAGGAAGCCGTAGACGAACGGGCTGGCCGGCTGGTCCCACACTTCCTGCGGCGAGCCGACCTGCTCGATCTGTCCCTTGTTGATGACCACCACGCGGTCGGCCACTTCGAGCGCTTCTTCCTGGTCGTGCGTGACGAAGATCGAGGTCACGTGCAGTTCGTCGTGCAGCCGGCGCAGCCAGCGGCGCAGTTCCTTGCGCACCTTGGCGTCGAGCGCGCCGAAAGGCTCGTCGAGCAGCAGCACCTTGGGCTCCACCGCCAGCGCACGGGCCAGCGCAATGCGCTGCCGCTGGCCACCCGAAAGCTGCGACGGATATCGGTCGGCCAGCCAGTCGAGCTGCACCAGCTTGAGCAGGTCGGTCACCTTCTGCCTGATCTGCGCGTCGCTCGGGCGCTCCTTGCGCGGCTTCACGCGCAGGCCGAAGGCCACGTTCTCGAACACGGTCATGTGACGGAACAATGCGTAGTGCTGGAACACGAAGCCCACCTGCCGCTCGCGCACGTGCACGTCGGTGGTGTCTTCGCCCGAGAAAAGAATACTGCCGGCGTCGGCCGTCTCCAGCCCCGCGATGATGCGCAGCAGCGTGGTCTTGCCGCAGCCCGAGGGCCCGAGCAACGCGACCAGTTCGCCCGACTCCACGTCGAGGTTCACGTCGCGCAGCGCGCGGAAGTCGCCGAACTGCTTGCTGATGTTGCGGATTTCGATGCTCATGATCTTGTTCTTTCTCTCTCAGGCCGCCGCAGCTTCGGGGGGACGCTCGGGGGGCAGTTCGGCAATGGCCTTCATCTCGCGCTCGTGGCGCCATTCGATCACCGACTTGATCACCAGCGTGACCAGCGCCAGGATGGCCAGTAGCGAGGCCACGGCAAACGCGGCCACAGACTGGTATTCGTTGTAGAGCACTTCCACGTGCAGCGGCATGGTGTTGGTCTGGCCGCGAATGTGCCCCGACACCACCGACACCGCGCCGAATTCGCCCATGGCGCGCGCGTTGCACAGGATCACGCCGTACAGCAGGCCCCACTTGATGTTGGGCAGTGTCACGCGCCAGAAGGTCTGCCAGCCGGTCGCGCCGAGCACGATGGCGGCCTGCTCCTCGTCGGTGCCCTGCGCCTGCATCAGCGGCACGAGTTCGCGCGCGATGAACGGGAAAGTCACGAACACGGTTGCCAGCACGATGCCCGGCACGGCAAAGATGATCTTGATGTCGTGCTCCGCCAGCCACGGACCGAGCCAGCCCTGCGCGCCGAACACCAGCACGTAGATCAGGCCCGCCACCACCGGCGACACCGCGAACGGCAGGTCGACCAGCGTGGTGAGAAATGCCTTGCCGCGAAACTCGAACTTGGCAATGGCCCAGGCCGCGGCCACGCCGAATACGAGGTTCATCGGCACCGCGATGGCGGCAGTGATCAGCGTGAGGCGAATCGCACTCCAGGCGTCGGGCTCTTTCAGCGCGTCGAGATACGCGCCCACGCCCTTGCGCAGCGCCTCGGTCGCAACAGCGGCCAGCGGCAGCACGAGAAACAGGAACATGAACGCGAGCGCAATGCCAATCAGCGTCCAGCGCACCCAGGCAGATTCAGTAGTGCCGGCCTGCGCGCGGCGAATGACTTTGGAAGGTGCACTCATGTCAGGCTCCTGCGCGGCGACGCTGCCATGCCTGCAGGCCATTGATGACCAGCAGCAGCAGGAACGAAATGACCAGCATCACCAGCGCGACCGCCGTGGCGCCCGCGTAGTCGTACTGCTCCAGCTTGCCGATGATGATCAGCGGCGTGATCTCCGAGATCATCGGCATGTTGCCGGCGATGAAGATCACCGAGCCGTACTCGCCGATGGCGCGCGCAAAGGCCATGGCAAAGCCGGTAAGCAACGCAGGCGCAATCGACGGAAAGATCACCTTGGTGAAGGTCTGAAGCCGCGTCGCGCCGAGCGAAGTGGCGGCTTCTTCCAGCTCTTTCTCGGCGTCTTCGAGCACCGGCTGCACCGTGCGCACCACGAAGGGCAGCCCGATGAAGATCAGCGCAATCACGATGCCCGCCGGCGTGAATGCCAGCTTGATGCCGTGCGGTTCGAGCAGTTGCCCGACCCAGCCGTTGCCCGCGAGCAGCGCGGTCAGCGAGATACCCGCCACCGCCGTCGGCAGCGCGAACGGCAGGTCGACCAGCGCATCGACGATGCGCTTGCCCGGAAACTTGTAGCGCACCAGCACCCAGGCCACCAGCAGGCCGAATACCGCGTTCACCACGGCCGCGATCAGCGAGGCGCCGAAGGTCAGCCGATACGAAGCCATCACGCGCGGGGCAGTCACGGCCACCCAGAACTGATCCCAGGTCAACGTGAAGGTCCTGAAGACCAGCGCCGACAGCGGGATCAGCACGATCAGGCTGAGGTAAAGAATCGAGAAGCCGAGCGTGATGTGGAAACCCGGCAGCACGCGCTTGGCGCCCCCTGCCCGGTTGGCACGCGAAAAAGGCGCTCCCGCGGACGGGAGCGCCGAAGAAACAGCGCCGCTCATTTACTTGCCGCCGGGCGTGTAGAGCTTGTCGAACTGACCGCCGTCGTTGAAGTGCACCTTTTGCGCTTCGCCGAGGCTGCCGAACAGCTCCTGCACCGTGAACAGTTGCAGTGGCTTGAAGGTCGAGGCGTACTTCTTGAGCACGGCCGGCGAGCGCGGACGCAGCGCGTGCTTGGCCGCGATTTCCTGCGCTTCTTCAGAGTACAGCCAGTCAAGGTAGGCCTTGGCCAGTTCGCCGGTGCCCTTCTTGGCGACGGTGCGCTCGACCACGGCCACCGGGTTCTCGGCCACGATGCTGATCGACGGGTACACCGAGTCGACCTTGCCGGTGCCGAATTCGCGGTCGATCGACACCACTTCCGATTCGAAGGTGATCAGTGCATCACCGATGTTGCGCTGCAGGAAGGCGGTGGTCGCGTCGCGGCCGCCGCGTGCCAGCACCGGCACGTTCTTGAACAGCTTGCCGACGAACTCGGCGGCCTGGGCGTCGGTGCCGCCCTTCTTCTTGATGTAGCCCCAGGCGGCCAGATAGGCATAGCGCCCATTGCCGCCGGTCTTGGGGTTGACGATCACGACCTGCACGCCCGGCTTGACCAGGTCGTCCCAGTCCTTGATGCCCTTGGGGTTGCCGTTGCGAACCAAGAACAACATGGTCGACGTGGTCGGCGATGCGTTCTCGGGGAATTTCTTGTTCCAGTCTTTCGCGACCACGCCAGCGTTGGCGAGAAAGTCGATGTCGGTCGAGGTGTTCATGGTCACCACATCGGCGTCGAGGCCGTCGGCCACCGCGCGAGCCTGCGCGCTGGAGCCGCCGTGCGACTGGTCGATCTTGACGTCCTTGCCGGTGGCCTTCTTGTAGTGCGCCACGAAGGCCGCGTTGTAGTCCTTGTAGAACTCGCGGGCCACGTCGTACGAAGCGTTCAGCAGTCCCGTACCCTGGGCAAAGGCGCTGCTGCCGGCGAGTGCGGAGGACGCCAGCGCGAGCACGGCGACGAAGGTCTTTATTCTGGAAGTCATGTGGTTGCCAAGGTTTCTGAAAATTCACGGCCCGCCGGCCAGGCGGCGGGCTCGTCGGTCAAGGACTGGAGCAGGGCAAGGCCCAGCGGCCAATCCCCATGCCCCGAGTCGACGTTGATGTGGCCCGCATTCTGCATGCGCACGAACTCGCTGCCCCAGGCGCGCGAATATGCACCAGCCAGGCGGATCGGGCAAAAGGGGTCGTTGCTGCTGGCCACCACGATGCTGCGATACGGCAGCGCGGCGTAGGGCACGGGCGCGAAGTCGGACAGCACGGCGCGACGCTCTGGGTCCGCAGGCGCCACCAGCAGCGCGCCCTGGATGCGGGCCGCAGCATCGGCGGGCAGGTGCGCCGTGGCGATGCAGCCCAGGCTGTGCGCGGCGATCACCACCGGCCCATCGCTCTCCAGCACCAGCTTCGCCAGCGTAGACACCCACGCCTCGCGCTTGGGCGAGGCCCAGTCGTCCTGCACCACCCGCGCCGCGCCCGGAATGCGCTCTTCCCACAGGCTCTGCCAGTGGCCGGGCCCGGAGTCGCGCCACCCCGGCACGATGATCACGCGAGTCTGCATGACGACGCTGCCCTGCCTGCTTACTTGTTGGGCTGCGGCGTGATGCGCAGGTAGGGGCGCACGGCCTTGAAGCCCTTGGGGAAGCGCTCCGCCAGTTCGGCCGGGTCCTGGATGGCCGGGATGATGACCACGTCGTCGCCGTCCTTCCAGTTCACGGGCGTGGCCACCTTGTGGCTGTCGGTGAGCTGCAGCGAGTCGATCACGCGCAGGATCTCGTCGAAGTTGCGGCCGGTCGACGCCGGGTAGGTGATGGTGGTGCGGATGACCTTCTTCGGGTCAATGATGAACACGCTGCGAACGGTGGCCGTGGCCGAGGCGTTCGGGTGGATCAGGTCGTACAGATCAGCCACCTTGCGGTCGGCATCCGCAATGATGGGGAAGTTGACCGTGGTGTTCTGCGTGTCGTTGATGTCGCTGATCCATTCCTTGTGCTTGGTGGCCGGATCGACGCTCAACGCGATGGGCTTCACGCCGCGCTTGGCGAATTCGCCCGACAGCGCCGCGGTCTTGCCCAGTTCGGTGGTGCACACGGGCGTGAAATCGGCGGGATGCGAGAAGAACACGACCCACGAATCGCCGGCCCACTGATGGAAGTCGATGGGGCCTTCGCTGGAATCCTGGGTGAAATTGGGGGCTGTGTCGCCGAGTCGCAGAGTAGCCATGGACGCTCCTGGATGGATGGGAGCCTCGGATTGTGCGAACCCTTGCTTCAATGCCAAACGAATATCTGCTTGTTTGGATATGACGTTTTTCGCATAACGAGCCTAGAACATCCGCATATCTTCGCTCTGGAGATGCTCCATCAGGAAGTCGATGAGCTTCCGCACAGCCGGCACCAATGCCCGCCGTGCCGGAAACACCATGTGCGCAATCACCGGTGGCGGCCCCCAACCGGGTAGCAACCGCACCAGCCGGCCGGCATCGATGTCGGCGCGGCACATGTAGTCAGGCAGCATGGTCGCGCCTACGCCACCCAGCGTGCCGAACTGCAGCGTCGCGAGGTCGTCCGCCACGTAGTGCGGTGTGTGGGAGTGCACGTAGCTCTCGCCCTTGGGGCCCTCCAGCCGCCAGTCGCTGCGCCCTTCCCCGTTGACCGACATGGCCGCCGTCGGCAGCTTGCCGAGGTCAGCTACCGTTTCGACCGGCCCGTAGCGCTCCAGCAGCGCCGGGCTCGCCACCAGCACGCCCCGGCTGTGGCCGAAGGTCTTGGCCACCAGCACCGTGCTGTCCTCGATGACCGGCCGCACGCGCAGCGCGATGTCGATGCCCTCCTCGATCAGGTCGACCGGCCGGTTGATCACCCGCATGTCGATGCGCACCGCCGGGTAACGCGCCATGAACACCGGCATCAGTTGCGCCAAGCCGCTGTGCGCGATGGTGACGGGGCAACTCAGTCGCACCAGCCCGCTGGGCTCGGTCTGCACCTGCGCCACCGCCTCTGCCGCTGCCTGCGCCGCGTCGCGCATGGCGGATGAATGCCGCAGGTAGATCTCGCCCGCCGGTGTGAGCGACAGGCGCCGGGTGCTGCGCTGCATCAGCTGCACGCCGAGCCGCTCTTCCAGGTCGGCGACGCGGCGCGAGAGGCGCGATTTGGGGATGCCGAGCGCCCGGCTGGCGGCTGCGAAGCCGCCGCGCTCGGCCACTTCGGCGAAGAAAACCATGTCGTTGAGGTCTTGCATGGTGGTGATTGTCCTGCAGATAGAACGATCTAGGCAATTTTTGGATACTTATCGATCACTCGATCCAAAAATAGAATTCTTCCATCCGCCGGCCACTTTGAGCGCCGACAGCCAACACAGAAAGTGATTGATTGAAATGAAGCTGCTCCATATTGACTCCAGCATCCTCGGCGCCCACTCGACCTCGCGCCTCCTCTCGGCCGAAGTCGTGACCGCATGGCGCGCCGCCCACCCCGACACCGTCGTCGAATACCTCGACCTGGCCGTCGACACCCCTTCGCACTTCAGCGCCGACGCGCTGGGCATCAAGACCGGTGTGCAAGCCGAGCCCACCGAAGCCCAGCAGCGTGAAAACGCCGTGTCCGAAAAGCTCGTGAGCCAGTTCCTGGCCTCGGACGTGGTCGTCATCGGCACCCCGTTCTACAACTTCTCGATCCCGACGCAACTCAAGGCCTGGATCGACCGCCTGGGACAAGTCGGCCGCACCTTCAAGTACACCGAGAAGGGCCCCGTGGGCCTGGCCGGCGGCAAGACCATCATCGTGGCCTCCAGCCGCGGCGGCGTCTATTCGACCAGCGAAGGTGGCCAGGCCATGGAACACCAGGAGAGCTACCTCAAGGCGGTCTTCGGCTTCTTCGGCATCACCGACGTGCGCGTCGTGCGCGCCGAAGGTGTGGCGATGGGCGATGAAGCCCGGAACAGCGCCCTGGCAACGGCCCGCGCCGACATCCTGGTGGCAACGGCCGAAGCCGCGAACCAGCGCGACGCTGCTATCGCTGCCTGAGTTCGCTCCGGCACCAGCAAAAAAGCCGCCCGGTGGGCGGCTTTTTTTCGTCCGGAGACGAAGCGGATCGATCAGGCCGAGTGGCTCTTCACCCAAGCTACATACTTGTCCATCCAGCCCTGCAGAAACTTCTTCGAGCCTTCGTTGCCGATGTGACCCTTGTCGTCGAACAGGTCGTCCTTGGCCTGCAGGAACACTTCCGGCGCCCCCATCGTGGGCACGTCGAGATACGCCAGGATGTTGCGCAGATGCTGCTGCGCCAGCGCGGTGCCGATGGCCCCCACCGAGACACCGACCACGCCAGCCGGCTTGCCTGCCCAGGCGCTCTGGCCATAGGGGCGCGAGGCCTGGTCGATGGCGTTCTTCAGCACGCCGGGAATCGAGCGGTTGTATTCGGGCGTAACGAACAGCAGGCCGTCAGCCGCCGCGATCTCGGTCTTCAGGCGCTTCACCGGCGCGGACTGATTGCCGTCGTCGTCCTGGTTGTACAGCGGCAGGTCGTCGATGCGCAGGGTTTCAAAGGTGAAGTCCGAGGGCGCGAGGTGCGCCAGCGCAAGGGCCAGCTTGTGGTTGAACGAATCCTTGCGCAGGCTGCCGACGATGACAGCGATCCGGGTCTGGGCCATGGGTGAAACTCCTTGAGTGAGGGGGTCGGAATGACGAACGCGATTATGCGAAGCGCTCAAGACCTTTTCGGGAAAAGTTCATGCAGAGCCGGACGAACGGCGGCAAGATAAACCGCATCCCCCAACCTCATCGAAGCGCAGGACGCTCCCGTGCCCCAGTCTCAGTCTTCTTCCTCTCCCTCATCCTCTTCCCACTACGACGTCATCGTCGTCGGCCTTGGCGCCCTCGGCGCTGCGACTCTCTACCAACTCTCGCAGCGCGGCGCGCGCGTGCTGGGCATCGACCAGTTCGCGCCGCCGCACGACCTGGGCTCCTCGCATGGCGATTCGCGCATCACGCGGCTGGCCGTCGGCGAAGGCGACGAGTACGTGCCCTTCGTCCAGCGCTCGCACGCCATCTGGCGCGAGCTCGAGGCGCGCACCGGCAAGCCGCTGATGACCACCACCGGCGGCCTGATCCTCGCGCCGCGCGACCGCGTGGCCGAGCACCACGGCAAATCCGACTTCGTGCGCCGCACCATCGCCTGCGCCGAGCGCTTCGGCATCGCGCACGAAGTGCTCGACGCAGCCGGCATCCGCGCGCGTTTTCCGCAGTTCCACCTTCAGGGCGACGAAATCGGCTATTACGAGCACGACGCCGGCTTCGTCCGGCCCGAGGATGCCATCGGCGCCCAGCTGGACGTGGCCCGCGCCTCGGGCGCTCAAACGCTCACCGGCGAGCGCGTGCAAGCCGTTGAGCCCATGGGCAATGGTGACACCGTGCGTGTGCGCACAGCCACCGCAAGCTTCACGGCCGACCGCGTCGTGGTCGCAGCCGGTGCATGGCTGCCCGAATTCCTGGGCGCGCAGGCGCGAGCCGACTGGCAAGCCGACTTCTCCGTGCACCGGCAGGTGATGCACTGGTTCGACACCGGCAGCGCCACCGCCGACTTCGCGCCCGGCCGCTTTCCCATCTTCATCTGGATGTTCGGCGACGGGCCGGAAGACTACATGTACGGCTTTCCGTCTTCCGACCCGTCGCAGCCCGCGCTCAAGGTCGCGACCGAGCAGTACGTGGCCGCCACCACGCCCGACACCATCGACCGCACCGTGGGCGCGGAAGAAACCGCCGCCATGTACCGCGACCGCGTGGCCGGCCGCTTTCCGCAGATCGGCGGCCGCGCCCTCAAGGCGCGCGCCTGCATGTACACCGTGACGCCCGACCGCCGCTTCGTGATCGACGCGCTCGACAGCCTGCCCCGCGTGCTCATCGCCTCGGCCTGTTCGGGCCACGGCTTCAAGCATTCGGCCGGGCTGGGCGAAGCCATCGCCGACCACGTGCTGGACCGCCCTAGCAAGCTCGACCTGCGGCCCTTTGCCCGCCAGCGACTGCTGGAGAAAGCGCCGGCCTGAAGCAGGCCCGGGCGATCCCGGGCATCATCGTCTTCGATCTTTTTTGGTCTGTCTGACTCAGGAGCGAAGCGCGATGAGATTTCTGGTGGTGGGTGCCGGCGCACTCGGTGGTTACTTTGGCGGACGTCTGCTGGAGGCGGGACGCGACGTCACCTTCCTGCTGCGCCAGCGCCGCGCGGCACAACTCGCGAAGACCGGGCTGGTGGTGCAGAGCCCCTTCGGCAACCTGCAGCTGCCTGCGCCAAAGCACGTGCTGGCCGAAGGCATCGACGGCCCGTATGACGTGATCGTGGTCGGCAGCAAGGCCTACGACCTCGATTCGACGATGGACTCGTTCGCGCCCGCAGTCGGCCCCGACACCGTGATCCTCCCGCTGCTCAACGGCATGAAGCACATCGACCGGCTGGCCGAACGCTTCGGCAGCGAACGTGTGCTGGGTGGCCTGTGCATGATCTCCGCCACGCTCGACGACGAAGGCCGTGTGCTGCATCTGAACGACATGCACGGCCTGAGCTACGGCGAACGCGCTGGCGGCCGCTCGGCGCGCGTCGATGCCATCGCAGCGCAGTTCGCGGGCGCGAAGTTCGACGCCACAGCCAGCGAAAACATCATGCAGGACATGTGGGAAAAGTGGGTCTTCATCGCCTCGGCGGCGGGCCTCACGAGCCTGATGCGCGCGTCCATCGGCGACATCGTGGCCGCCGGCGGGCAGGACGTGGCGCTGTCGATCTTCGACGAATGCTGCGCCATCGCCACGCACAACGGCTTCGCGCCGCGCCCCGCGGCCGTACAGCGCGGTCGCGCCATCATGACGACCGCCGGCTCGCCGATGACCGCGTCGATGTACAAGGACATGGTGCGCGGCGCGGCGGTCGAGGCCGATCACATCGTCGGCGATCTGCTGGGCCGCGCGGCTCCCGGCAACCTGCCGGTGCCCTCGGTGCTGCGCACGGCGTACGTCCACCTGAAAGCCTACGAAGCGCAGCGCGCCCGTACGGCAGCCTGAGCGTCATGCGCGGCGCGCTGGCGTTCCTGCACACGGCACAGGTGCATGTGCCGACCTTCGAGCGGCTGGTGAACGAGATGGCACCCGGCCTGCGTGTGCGACACCTCGTACAAGCAGACCTGCTGGCCGATGCGCGTGTCGTGGGCACCGACGACACAGGCCTGATCGCCCGCGTTCACCACGCCATGCGCGAAGCCGCCTCCAGCGGTGCGAAAGTCGTGGTGTGCACCTGCTCGACCATCGGTGCCATCGCAGAGCAAACACCCACGGGCGACGCGTTCAAGGCCCTGCGCATCGACCGCGCCATGGCAGACCGCGCAGTGCGCACCGGGCCGCGCGTGCTGGTCGTGGCAGCGGTCGAAAGCACGCTCGCTCCGACGAAGGCCCTGATTCTTTCTGCCGCGGCAAACGCCGGCATCGCGGTGCAGCCGAGCGCATTACTGGTCGAAGAAGCGTGGCCCCATTTCGAAGCCGGCGACAACGCGCGCTACATCGAAACCCTGGCCCGCTCGATCCGCGCCGCGGCAGGCGAGGCCGACGTCATCGTGCTGGCCCAGGCCTCGATGGCCCCTGCGGCCGCCCTGCTCGCAGACCTCGGCATCGACGTGCTCAGCAGCCCCGCGCTGGGTGCCCGACACGCCGTGGCGCTGGCCGCTAATCCGACTTGAGGATCGTCTCCCCCTTCAGCATCCCCATGTCCCGGACGTTGAAGCGGTGTCGCTTCCACCCCTCCCAGGTACGCCGCATGTGCGTAACCGAGATGAAGTAGTACAGCAACTTGAACATGCCGAGCGGCCCCCGCGTCGGCGTGCCCCGGTAGATGTCGCCGGCCAGCAGCGACATCAGCCCCTCCTTCACACGGAACGGATTGCCCGGGTGCATGAACATGTCGCGGATGGTCGGGTTGGTCACGCGGTAGATGAACCACGAGTACTCGCGCGGGCCCTTGCGCATCATGGCCTCGAAGTCCTCGCGTGCAGCCGCCAGTTCGGCCGGCCGGTCGAGCGCCTTCGCCACCAGTTCGGCGCCGTCGAAGGCGCTGTGCATTGCGAGGTACACACCCGAGGAAAACATCGGGTCGATGAAGGTGAAGGCGTCGCCCAGCAGCAGGTAGCGGTCGCCCGTGGCGTGCGTGCTCGAGTACGAGAAGTTGCCGGTGGCGTGCACCGCGTCGTCGACCAGCGTGGCGTTCTTCAGGCGCTCCACCAGCACGGGGCAGGTCGCGATCGTGTCGTAGAAGAACTCTTTCAGCGGCTTGTCGCGCGTCTTCAGGTAGTACGGCCAGCAGACTGCGCCCACGCTGGTGGTGCCGTCAGCCAGCGGAATGAACCAGAACCAGCCGTGCGGAAACCAGCAGATGCTGATGTTTCCTTCTTTCTTGCCTTCGAGGCGCTCGGCGTTCGTGAAGTGGCCGAACAGCGCGGTGCTGTTGTGGTCAGGATTCTTTTCCTTGCAGCGGAATTTGTTTGCCAGCAGCGTGTCGCGGCCGGTGGCGTCGACCACGAAGCGGGTGCGCCAGCTGCGGCGCGCGCCGTCGTCCATCTCGGCCTGCACCGTGGCGCCGTCGGCATCGAAGGCCACGTCGCGCACCTTGCAGCCTTCGATGGTCTGCGCGCCGCGCGTGGCCGCATTGCGGAACAGCAGCTCGTCGAGCTCGGAGCGGCGCACCTGCCAGGCGGAATCGAGCGACTTGTCCATGCCCTCGGCAAATTCCACATAGCTGCGGTGCTCGTGCTCGGGCGAGACGAACTCGATGCCGAACTTGGGCATGCCGATCTTGTCGACCTGGTCGCGCACGCCGAGCTTCTCGAACAGCTCGACATTCCCGGGCAACAGCGATTCGCCGATGTGAAAGCGCGGGTGGTGCGCCTTTTCGAGCAGCACCACCTTGCGGCCCTGTTGGGCTAGCAAGGCGGCGATGGTCGAGCCGGCGGGGCCACCGCCTACAACCATCACGTCGCAGGATTCGTCGGCGGTTCCGAGAGAAGCTTCTGGCAAGGACATGCGTGGACAGGCGACATTGTTAACAAAGGTCAAGCATAGCGCGCCGGCCGCCCGAAGAAAGATAGCAAAGTCGGCTAAGCGGCGCCCGCCGGGCAGCAGCACACTGCAGGCATGTCCCTCTTTCGCACCCTCTTCCTCGCCGTCTTCTGCCTTTCGGCAACGCTTGCCCAGGCCGCGGGCTTCAGCACCATCGAGATACCTGCCGACCAGAAAGGCCCGGCGCTGCACGGCGCCGTGTGGACGCCCTGCGCCGCGCCAGCTGGCGAAATCAGGCTCGGCCGCTCCACCATCTCTGGCGTACGCGACTGCCCCATCGACGGCAGCCAGCTGCCGTTGATCGTGGTGTCGCATGGGTATGGAGGCTCATTCCTCGGCCACTACGACACGGCACAGGCGCTGGCCGACGCCGGCTTCGTGGTCGCCGCCATCAGCCATTCGGACGACAACTCCCAGATCCGGGGTGGCCCGAACGACAAGATTTCGGCACTCGCAACACGCACGACCGACATCGCGCGGCTGATCGACCACATGCTTCAGCAGTGGCCCGCGCATGACAGGCTCGCCGCCGAGCAGATCGGCTTCTATGGTTTTTCAAGGGGCGGCTACACGGGCCTTGTGCTCAGCGGTGCGCGCCCGAATTTCGAGCGGCTCCCGCCCCTGCCTTCGTCCCCTTGCGCATCGGCGCCGGAAGGCCCGTTGTGTGCGCTGATGCGGCAGAGATTCCAGGAACTGCTCGCCTCGCCGCTGACCCATGACACCCGCATCAAGGCCGCCGTGATCGCCGATCCGCTCAGCATGGTCTTCGATGCCGATAGCCTGAAGAATGTGACGATCCCGATCCAGCTCTGGGCTTCCGAGTACGGCGGCGATGGCGTCACGCCCGAGAACGTGGCCGCGGTTCGCCGCAATCTGCCTGCGGCGCCCGAATGGCATGTGGCAACCGGCGCCGCGCACTTCGCTTTCCTCGCGCCGTGCTCACCGGCCATGGCCAGCGCCCTGCCCGAGATCTGCCGCGATGGGCCGGGCTTCAACCGCGTGGCGTTCCATGCCGGGTTTAACGCCGAGGTGGCTGCCTTCTTCAAGCAGCACCTGGCGCCAAAGCCCTAGCCTGCCCGCCGCTGCGACGACAGCCGCCGCACCACAGCCACCAGCCGGTCGACCTCGTCAAAGGTGTTGTAGAACGCCAGCGAAGGCCGCACCGTCGTCTCGACACCAAAGCGCCGCAGGATCGGCTGCGCGCAATGGTGACCAGTGCGCACCGCAATGCCCTCGTCGTTCAAGGCATGCCCCACCTCCTCGGTGGTGTAGCCATCGAGCACGAAGGACATCACGCTGGCCTTGTCGGCCGCCGTGCCGATCAGCCGCACACCCGGAATCGCGCCGAGCTGCTGCATTCCGTACACCAGCAGGTCGTGCTCGTAGCGCGCGATGTTCTCGATGCCGACCTTGTTGACGTAGTCGATGGCGGCACCCAGCCCCACGGCGTCGGCGATGTTGCCGGTGCCGGCCTCGAACTTGTTCGGTATCGGCTGGAACACGGTCTTCTCGAAGGTCACGTCGGCAATCATGTTGCCGCCGCCCTGCCACGGGGGCATGTCTTCGAGCACTTCGCGCTTGCCCCACACCACGCCGATGCCGGTCGGGCCGAACACCTTGTGGCCGGAGAACACGAAGAAGTCTGCACCAATGTCCTGCACGTCCACCCGCATGTGCGAGACCGACTGCGCACCGTCGACCAGCGCCTTCGCGCCCGCGCGGTGCGCCAGCTCGACGATCTCCTTCACCGGCACCACGGTGCCCAGCGCGTTCGAGACCTGCGTGACGGCGACGATCTTCGTGCGGTCGTTGAGCAGCTTGCGGTATTCATCGAGCAGCACCTGGCCCGAATCGTCCACCGGAATCACGCGCAGCTTCGCGCCCTTGGCGGCGGCGAGCTGCTGCCACGGCACGATGTTGGCGTGGTGCTCGAGGTTCGACACGATGATCTCGTCGCCCTCGCCCACGTGCTGCCCGCCCCAGCTCTTGGCCACGAGATTGATGGCCTCGGTGGTGCCGCGCACGAAGATCACCTCTTCGACTTCCGGCGCGTTGATGAACTTGCGCACGCGTTCACGCGCGCCTTCATAGGCGTCAGTCGCGCGCGCAGCCAGCTCGTGGGCTGCGCGGTGGATGTTCGAGTTCTCGTGCTCGTAGAAGTACGCAATGCGGTCGATGACCGACTGCGGCTTGTGCGTGGTGGCCGCGTTGTCGAACCACACCAGCTGCTTGCCGTTCACCCGCTCCTGCAGGATCGGGAAGTCGCGCCGCACGGCGTTGACGTCGAACGGCGGATGCTGGCCGCTGCCGGCCAGCGGCACGGCATCGGGCCCCCGCGGATCGGGCTTGGCCGGCGTGACGAAGCCGTTGGGCAGACGCACCGCATCGACGAAGTAGAACTGAGGGTTGCTCCCTCGCCCCTCTGGGGAGAGGGTTGGGGTGAGGGGTGACCCCGCGCCCTGGCTCGCCCGCAGACCCTCACCCCGGCCCTCTCCCGCAAGCGGGAGAGGGGGCAAGACCTGTGGCGGCGCAGACACGGCAGAGACCGCACCGGCCAACGGATGCCCGAAGCTGTTGCTCAGGAAGTAGAACGGCGACGCGTCCGCCTGCGGTGCCGAAGGCGCATTCACCTGCTGTGGCACGCCTTGTACCGTGCCACCCGAGCGCGGCTCGAAAGCCGGCGCCACCGAGAGCACAGTGTCCGGCACGCCATTGCCCGCCACCGCATGCGGCAGCAAGGCTGGCGCGCGGTTCGCGAGCGAAGGCAGTTGCGTGGGCGATGCCGGCAGCACGTTGGCGCCGGGAATCTGCCCCTGCGGAATCGGCGTGCCCGGCACGCTCGGCCCGAAGCCGGCAGGGCTCGCCAGCGGTGAACCCGGCGGCGCGATGTTGGCGGGAAACTGCGCGCCCGGCACCAGCCCGCTCGCCACACCGGGCAGCGACGTTGGCGGCGTGCCCGGCAGTGCAGCGAACATGGCGCTCGCCATGCGCGCGAGGATGGCCGGGTCGAACGGCGCCTCACCCGGAATCGATGGAGTGCTGCTCACCGCGGCTTACTTGTAGGTGTCGGTGTAGTCGTGGTACTTGCCGATCTCGACGTCGTCGAGCACCGCCAGAGCGTCAGTGGTCAGCACCGCGAGCGAGCAGTAAAGCGAGATCAGGTACGACGCGATCGCATGGTTGTTGATGCCCATGAAGCGCACCGACAGCCCCGGGCCCTGCTCGCCCGACAGACCGGGCTGGAACAGCCCCACCACGCCCTGGCGCTTGTCGCCCACGCGCAGCAGCAGGATCTTGCTCTTGCCATCGGCCACCGGCACCTTGTTCGACGGAATCAGCGGAATGCCGCGCCAGGTGATGAACTGCGAGCCGAACAGGCTCACGGTCGGCGGCGGCGTGCCACGGCGCGTAGCTTCGCGGCCGAAGGCGGCAATGGCCAGCGGGTGCGTGAGGAAGAACGCAGGCTCCTTCCACACCTTGGTCAGCAGCTCGTCGAGGTCGTCGGGCGTGGGCGCGCCGGTCAGCGGGAAGATGCGCTGCTCTTCCGTCACCTGGGCCAGCAGGCCGTAGTCGGGGTTGTTGATGAGCTCGCTCTCCTGGTTCTCCTTGATCGTCTCGATCGTCAGGCGCAGCTGCTCCTTGATCTGGTCGTGCGGGCTGCTGTAGAGGTCGGAGATGCGGGTGTGCACGTCGAGCACGGTGCTCACGGCATTGAGGTAGTGCTCGCGCGGGTTTTCTTCGTAGTCGACAAAGGTACGCGGGAGCTGGTTTTCTTCTTCGCGCGAGGTGCAGGTGACCTTGATCGACTCGGGGTTCTTGACCTTGTTGACGCGGTAGATGCCCGCCTCCACCGGCACCCACTGCAGCAGGTGCGTCAGCCAGCGCGGGCTGATGGTCTCGAGCTGGGGGACTGTCTTGGTGGCATTGGCTAGCTGTCTTGCGGCGTTGTCGCCAAGGGCGGTCGTACCACCAACTGTTGCGCTCATGGATCAGGGCTCCGGTGTTAAGGAAAAAGTGGCCGCCAGTGTCCGGCGGCCACGGGTTTTCCCTCAACAGGCTATAGCCGCCAAGTTGATCCTTCTTGCGAGGCGCGATTGCTCCAGTTGCTCGCAGCGCATGAGCAGGCCGACCATGTTGATGCCCAGCGCAGTCGCGAGTTTTTGCGCAGTGACGATCGACGGAATGACACGGCCACGCTCGATCTCCCCAACGTACGAGCGGTTCAGATCGGAACGCTCGGCCAGCTCTTCCTGCGACCAGCCCTTGCCCTCGCGCAGCTGGCGAATCGTCACGCCGAAGTCTTCGACAAATGCTTTCATGCTGCCCCACCCGCTTTCGGTGCGTTCTGCAGGCTGGCCTGCGTGACGCTCGCGCCTGGCGGCACGTCGTCGGTAATCCACACATTGCCGCCGATGACGGCGCCCTTGCCGAGCGTCACCCGCCCGAGAATCGTCGCGCCCGCGTAGATGACCACGTCGTCTTCCACCACCGGATGCCGCGGCAGACCCTTCTGCAGGTTGCCTTCGGTGTCGGTCGGAAAGCGCTTGGCACCGAGGGTGACGGCCTGGTACAGCCGCACGCGCTTGCCGATGACGGCCGTCTCCCCGATCACGACGCCCGTGCCGTGGTCAATGAAGAAACCCGCATCTATCTGCGCGCCCGGATGAATGTCGATGCCCGTCTGTGCATGCGAAAGTTCGGCCACGATGCGTGCCAGAAGCGGCAGGCCGAGCTTGTAGAGCTCATGTGCAAGGCGGTGATGGATCATCGCGAGCACGCCGGGGTAGCACAGCAGCACCTCGTCGACGCTGCGCGCGGCCGGGTCGCCCTGGTAGGCCGCGAGCACGTCACTGTCCAGCAGGCGGCGCAGGCCGGGCAGCGCGTTCGCGAACCGGCGAACGGCTTCGGTGGCCGCATCGTCGATCTCGCTCGCGGGGCGCGGCTGGAGGCGAGCGTTGAAGTTCAGCTCCAGCCGGGCCTGCAAGAGCAGCGCCTGCAAGGCGGCATCGAGCGTGTGGCCGACATAGAAGTCTTCGCTCTCGTGGCGCAGGTCCGGCGGGCCGAGCCGCATGGGAAAGAGCGCACCTTTCAGCGACTCGACGATCTGCGTGAGCGCATCACGCGACGGAAACTCGCGCGCACCGGGCTCGCGCGAGCGGCGCTGCGAATCGCGCCACTCGTCGCGCACGCCATGCAGCGCGCGCACGATGTCGCTTACCTCGAAATGGGCCATGTGTTTTTCTCCCGGGGAACGTCTTGTGTTGAGGGTCTCAGTCCTGCACCCACGGCAGCTTGTGGAAACGCCAGCCGTCTGCACCGCCACGGTGCTGGTGTGCGTCGATCTCGCCCTCGAAACCTTCGAGCACGTTGAAGACATTCGTGAAGCCGGCCTTGGCAGCTGCCTCGGCGGCCAGTGCGGAACGCTTGCCGCTGCGGCACAGCAGCAGCACCACTGCTTCTTTGCCGCCGTCTTTCGCCAGCTTGGCCTCCAGTTCGCGCACGAAGCGCGGGTTGCGAGTGAGCGCCGTGCCCGTGGCCCAGGCCACGTGCAGGCTGTCGGGCACGTGGCCGACGAACTTGCGCTCCTCGCCCGAGCGCACGTCGACCAGCACGGCATGGCCGTTCTGCACCAGTTCCCAGGCCACCGGTGGCGTCACGCCGCCGGCGTAGGGCCAATTGCTTTCGGCGGCCCTGGCGCGCGCCTGTTCCAGTGCTTCGGGCAAGACGAGTTCTTCTTCAACTTCCACTGACATGCTGTGCGGCTCCTGTTGTGCGTTGGATACGCCTTGATGGCGATAACCACCACTGTAGGAGCCGCACGCCGAAGCTCAAACAACTGAAAAGTCGATTCCTAACAACCATCCGATCTATAGAAACAGGCTCAGGCAGCCGCTTCCGCAGCTTCGGCAGCGCGCACGGCCGGGGCCGTCCGGTCCACGCTCGTCGCGCCATCCACGCCATAGGGCACGTCGCCCGCGATCGTCACCCGCCGCACCACGCGGTGCTGGTCGCCATAGTCGTTGATCGCGTAGTGCTGCGTGGCGCGGTTGTCCCAGATTGCCACGTCGCCCTGCGTCCAGCGCCAGCGCACCGTGTTCTCCAGGCGGTGCACATGGCTCTGCAGCACGCTCAACAGATGACCCGAGTCGTGCGTCGAATGACCGGCCAGCCTCTTCACGAAATGGCCCAGCACCAGGCTGCGCTCGCCGGTTTCGGGGTGCACGCGCACCACCGGGTGCTCGGCTTCGAGCAGGCGGCGCGTGAACACTTCCTTGTAGCGACGGGCGCCCTCGTCGTCCAGGTCAACCGGCAGGCGCGCGGCGGCGTAGTCATAGTCGTTGCCGTGGATGGCGCGCAGCCGGTCTGCCAGCCCCTTGAGGTCGTCGGGCAGGCTCTCGTAGGCGGCCACCGTGTTGGCCCAGACGGTGTCGCCGCCATAGGCCGGAATCACCACCGCGCGCAGGATCGACACCTGCGGATAGGCAACCTCGAAGGTCACATCGGTATGCCACGAATTGGCGCGACCACCGTGGCGCGAGTCGAGCTCCAGCAGCCGCGTGCCGTCTTTCGAGGGCACGGTCGGGTGCGGCACCAGTTCGCCCCACAGGCGGCCGAAGGCCTCCTGCTGCGCGTCGTCCAGATGTTGCTGGCCGCGGAAGAACAGCACCTTGTGCTTGAGCAGCGCGGCCTTGATGGCGCCGAACACCTCGGGCTGCAACGCGCCCGAAAGACGCACGCCGCGCACCTCCGCGCCAATGTGGCCGGCCTGCCGGACGATGTCGAGTTCGTTGTCCTGCGCAACGACCGGGGAAGAAAGAATGGCGCTCATCGAAGGTCCTCTTTGGTTGATGGAAGAAAGGAAAGAAACAAGGGCTCAGTAGGCAAAGCGCAGGCCGGCAGGCAAGCCACCCACCGGATACAGCGGCGCTTCGGCCGGCGGCGGCGTGCCCGCGAACTCGCGCAGCACCTCTTCCTTGACGTGGGTAAAGGCAAGGTCCACGCGGTTGCGCGGATGTGCAAGCTCCACCGGCACGATGCGGCGGATGCGCCCGGGACGCGGCTCCATCACCACCACCTTGTCGCCGAGGTACACGGCCTCCTCCACGTCGTGCGTGACGAGGATCATGGTGATGCCCTCGGCCTGCCAGATGCGGTGCAGCTCCTGCTGCAGATGCGCGCGCGTCATCGCGTCGAGCGCGCCGAAAGGCTCGTCGAGCAGCAATATCTCGGGCCGGTTCACCAGCGCCCGCGCAATCGCCACGCGCTGCGACATGCCGCCCGAGAGCTGATGCGGATAGGCACTCTCGAAGCCCTTGAGCCCGACCAGCTCGATGTGCGCCTGCACCTCCTTGCGCTTCTGCTGCGCACTGAGCCCGGCATTGAGCAGGCCCAGCGCAATGTTGTCCCGCACCGTGAGCCACGGAAACAGCCGGTGCTCCTGGAACACGATGCCGCGGTCGAGGCTGGTGCCCACGATGCGATTCCCGTCGATCAGCACCTCGCCGCGGTAGTCGGCTTCGAGGCCGACGATCAGCCGCAGCAGCGTCGACTTGCCACATCCGCTGGAGCCCACGATGCTGACGAACTCGCCCGGCGTGATGGTCAGGCTGATGTCGTCGAGCACCTTCAGCGGTGCGCCCTCGACCTCGTATTGCTTGCTGAGCTGGCGTATTTCCAGAGTGGCGGCGTGTGCCATTGCGTTGTTCTTTCTCTTGTTCAGAAGCCGGCCACGGAACGTCCGCGCCAGGCCAGCAGGCGGTTCTCGATGCGCGTGGCAATCCAGTTGAGCGTGAAGCCCACGAGCCCGACCACGATCACGCCGAAGATCACGAGGTCCATACGGAAGTGGTCGCGCCCGTCGATCATGGTGTTGCCGATGCCCTTGCCCGAGACCAGCAGGTACTCCGCCCCGAGCGTGGCAAGCCATGCGTAGATCAGCGCCAGGTGAATGCCCGCGAAGATCGACGGCGACGCGCTCGGCAGCACCACACGCGTGAACAGCTGCCAGCGGTTGAAGCGCAGCACCCGCGCCACCTCGACCAAGTCGCCCGGCACGCTGCGGATGCCTTCGAAGGTGTTGAGCACCACCGGGAAGAAGGCCGCGAGCGACAGAAAGGCCACCTTGGCCGCATCGCCCAGCCCGAACCAGACCGACAGCAGCGGAATCCATGCGAACAGCGAAATCTGCTTGAGCGTGTGGAAGCCCGGCCCCACCAGGTTCTCGAACAACCGCGACAAGCCCAGCGCCGCGCCGAACAGCAGCCCGGCGCTCGCGCCGATGGCAAAGCCCGCAAGGTCGCGCCACAGGCTGGCGGAGAGCCCTACCCACAGCTCCCCACTCGTGGCCTGCTCCACCGCCTGCTGCCAGACGCTGTCGATCGACACCAGCAGCGGCGAGCTCGACCAGCCGAAGCGGAAGGCTGCCCACCAGAGCGCCACCAGCAATGCAGGCAGCACCCAGCCGCGCAATGGTTTCGGCACGCGGCGAAAGAGGTTCCCGGCACTCATCAGAACCCCGCCCGCCGCCAACGCAGCAGCCGCGTTTCGATCAGCGCCAAGAGCTTGTCGAGCACAAAGCCAACCAGCCCCACCATTACCACCGCCGCCAGCACCACGTCGAGCTGGAACAGCTGCCGCCCGAACACGATCATGTAGCCCAGCCCTTCGCTCGACGCCAGCAGCTCGACCACCACCAGCGCGAGCCATGCATGCGTGAAGCCGTAGCGCACGCCGTTCCAGATGGGTGCTGCCGCAGCCGGGAACACCACCCGCGACAGCAGTTGCCACCGGCTGAAGCGGAACACGCGCGCCACCTCGATGTAGCGCGTTGGCACGTTCTGGATGCCCTTGTAGGTGTTGAGCGCAATGGGCACCAGCGAAGCCTTGGCGATCAGGATGATCTTGAGCGTCTCGTCGATGCCCACCAGCAGCATCAGCAACGGCAGCCATCCCAGCACCGGCACCTGCGCGAAGGCCTTGAACAGCGGATAGACGTAGTCCTTGAAGGTCGGCGACAGCCCCATCGCCGTGCCGATGAGCAAGCCGCCCACCAGCCCGACGCCAAAGCCCGCGAACACGCGCCAGAGGCTGATGCGCAGGTTGTCGAGCAATTCCCCGCTGCGCAGCGCCTCGGCGAAGGTGGCCGCCACCGCCTCGGGCGAAGGCAGCACCTGCGGCGCGATCCATTCGTTGCGCGCCGCGATGTGCCACAGCAGCAGCACGGCCAGTGGCACCGGCCAGGCCAGCAGCAGGCGCGCCGTGCCAGGCAGCCATCGGCGCCATGCCGCAAGAGGCGAAGCTCGCCCGACGACCGGAAGCGACAGCTCCGGAGGCAGCACCGCACTCATGCGGCCGCCTTGAGATCACGCGCCAGCAGATGCCGGTTCGCGGGCCGCGCAAGTCCCAGGTTCTCGCGCAGCGTGCGGCCTTCGTATTCATGGCGGAACAGGCCGCGGCGGCGCAGTTCGGGCACCACCTGCGTCACGAAGTCGTCCAGCCCGCCGGGCAAGGTCGGCGGCATGACGTTGAAGCCGTCGGCCGCCTCTTCCTCGAACCACTGCTGCAACTGGTCGGCGATCTGCGAGGCCGTGCCGTGGATCGACCAGTGCCCGCGCGCCGTGCCCACGCGCTGGTAGAGCTGGCGGATGCTCAGGCCCTCGGTGCGCGCCAGTTCGGTCACGAGCCGGAAGCGGCTCTTGGGCCCGTTCGGCTCGGACAGGTTGCCGGGCAGCGGACCGTCGACCGGGTAGCCCGTAAGGTCGATGCCACCGATCACCATCGACAGCAGCGCCACGCCCACGTCGGGCGGAATCAGCGATTGCAGCTCTTCGAGCTTTTCCTTCGCATGCTGTTCGCTCTGCCCCACCACGGGGAACACGCCCGGCAAGATCTTGAGCCCCTCGGGGTCGCGGCCATGGTGCGCCAGCTGCGCCTTCAGGCCGCGATAGAACACCTGTGCGCCCGCCAGCGACTGCTGCGCGGTGAAGATCACCTCCGCCGTCGCAGCGGCCAGCGCCTGCCCCGCTTCCGAAGCGCCGGCCTGCACCACCACCGGGTGCCCTTGCGGCGGCCGCGCGACGTTGAGCGGACCGCGCACGCGAAAGTGCTTGCCCTGGTGCGCCAACACATGCAGCCGGTCGGGGTCGAAGTATTCGCCGGCCGCCTTGTCGTGCGTGAAGGCATCGTCGTCCCACGAATCCCACAGCCCTGTCACCACATCGACGAACTCCCGCGCGCGCTCGTAACGCAGCGCGTGCTCGGGATGCCGGTCGAGATTGAAGTTCAGCGCCTCGGCCTCGTTGGACGAGGTGACGACGTTCCAGCCAGCACGCCCACCGCTCAGGTGATCGAGCGAGGCGAACTTGCGCGCCACGTGATACGGCTCGTTGTAGGTGGTCGACACCGTGGCGATCAGGCCCAGCCGCTCGGTCACGGCCGCGAGCGCCGACAGCAGCGTCAGCGGCTCGAAGCCCGAGACCCGTGCGCTGCGATGCAGGGTGCGCGACGCCGACGCGTCGCGGATGCCCACGCTGTCGGCCAGGAACACCGCGTCGAACTTAGCGCGCTCCGCCGTCTGCGCCAGCGCCTTGTAGTGCGCGAAACCGAGCCCGGCCTGCAACGGCACATCGGGGTGGCGCCATGCCGCCACATGATGGCCGGTCGCCATCAGGAAGGCGTTGAGCTTGATCTGTCGCTTGCTGCTGCTCATCGCGCCACCGCCACCTGCTTGCCGCTGACTTCGCCATTGGCCTCGTACACCGGCCAGTAGTTCTCCAGCTTCAGCTCGCGCAGCGCCGCATCGAGAAAGCTGCGGTCGAACCAGTTGTCGATCTCTGCCTTGCCGCGCACCAGCTTGAGCGCCAGCGCCTGTTCAGCCGAATCCTTGTAGCGCTGCACCAGGAACGGATCGAGCAGCGGCGACAGGCGAACGCGCAGCGGCTGGCCGATGAAGTCCTCGCGCCAGTACTTCTCGGCCACCTCGGCCTTGCCCCATTGCCTGAACACTTCGTCGCGCTGCGATTCGTCGGAGTAGCGCCGCGCCACCGTCACCAGCGACTTGACGATGCGCTGCGTGGCCTTCGGATAGCTTCGCGCGAAATCGTCCGATGCCAGCAGCACCGTCTGCCGCGTGTACTTGAATGAATCCTCGGAAGCCGAATAGATCACCTTTGCCGCGCCCTTGTCGCGCAGCACGAACAGCTCGACATAGCCGAACGCACCGTCGATGTCCCTGGTGGCCAGCGCGGCCTGCGCGCCCGGCAGGTCGAGGTTGATGAGGCGAACATCGTTCTCCTTCAGCCCGTGCGCGGCCAGCGCGCGCACGGCCGCGAGATGCAGGTTGGTGCCCTTGTAGAGCGCGATGCGCTTGCCGCGCAGGTCCTCGATGCGCTTGACTGGTGAATCCGGCGGCACCGCAAGGTAAAGGCCATTGCGCACGCCCGAGCCCGCGATGATCCGAGTCTTGACTCCGCCTGCGCGATGCACGATGGAAGGCAGGTCGCCCTGCCAGGCCAGGTCGAGCTGCTTGTTGACCAGCGCCTCGTTCACCGCCGGGCCCGCGCCCTTGAAGAACACCCACTCGATCTTCGTGCCGTCGGCCTTGAACTCTTCCTCGAGCCCACCGAAGGCATGCAGCAGCGCTGCCGAAGAACCACCGAAGCGAACCGGGTTGCCTACGCCGCCAGTGGCGACGCCGATGCGAATGGTGGCAGGCGTCTCCGCTGTATTGGCTGCCAGCAGGCGTGGTGCGGCGGCGATCAAGGGCCACGCAGCAGCGTGACGAAGAAACGAACGTTTGAGCATGAGCGGCAACCTTGGCTTCGATGAATCCAGAAGATTCTGCGAGGCGGGTGCGCGAGGCGGAAGGAAGCTGTTCGCGCTTTCTAATGCGGCGGCCGACTAAGGGCGGGGGGGTGAGGAAGGCGGTTGTTCGGCTTGAGGTCTGGACAAAAGAAAACCCGCCGAAGCGGGTTGTCAGCGAAGGACTTCGGTCTGATGAGCGTCAGGGCTTGTCGCGTTCGGCCCGCAGCCACTTCAGCCGGCGCTCCGCCTCGCCAGGAGGGATCTGGCCCTCCGCCTCCAGTCTCTTGAGTCTTCGCTCGTCCGCGCGGTCCAACGCATCCTTCAGGAGAGCCATCTTGCGCCCCCGGCAACGGCTGCACTCGTAGAAGCTTGTGGAACCCGTAACCAGTTTCATCTTTGCGTCGAACTCCGCCGTGCCGATTCGCCCGGTGGGTTCGATGCCCATGGCGAGGATTCGCCCGTTCTTAAAAGTAACGAGCGCCTCTCCTTCACATCCCGTGGCGTCCACTTTTTCTGGGTCGTAGCCTTTCCACGAAACTCTCCGCATATGCCGCAAGGCATAGCGGACATCCTCCTCCGTCAACACGACGTCGTCGCAATTCAGGAAGTCCTTGTTCTCCCAAGCAACGTTTCGGCGTGAAGGTTCTGTCACCTCTACTTTCTGCACGTAGGCGATCGGGTATCGCTTATCGGCTGCTTGTGCTGGAAATGCCGCTGCCACCACGACCAGCGCCGCAGCAGTCATGAAAGTGTTTATCTTGTTCATGGTGTCGGTGTGGAATTTTTCCAGTTCGCGCCTTGCGCCTCCGTTATGTTCTTGCTGCTGACCACAGGATGACGAAAGACTTCAGTTGGACCGATTTTTATCGAGTCTGCCAGTACGCTGACAAGCCACGAGAGAGATTGATTCTGGGCCGCGGTCGGCGCGTCGAATATGCCGTGTTCACCTCGTATTTTTTCGAGTGACCACTCGAGCTTCTTGCCAGATGGTTTGAACCCCACCGGCAACCTAGCCCTGCCAACCATCTCGATCCCGATGGCTTCCATGTTGCCCGGGTAGCGCTCGCCAGGTGGCTTGCGCATCTCGATGCGATGCATTCCCTCCGCCCCCACGTTCTTGAAATCGTCTGGGCGGCATTTCCCCGCAATCAGGCATCGCGCCTTCAACGGCCCCACATGATTCGTACGCTGATAGATCGCCGCCGTCTGATAAATGGTCCCATCCTTGTCGATAAGAAAGTGCGCGCCGTTCGCCTTCGGCTGCTTGTAGCTGTTCAATGAAGACGCCGAAGTATCGGCGTCGGTCTGGTGCACGACGATGCCGGTGATTGCTCCGACCCGTTTCCCTCGTTCAATCTGTGGGCTGCGAGCATGCCTGACTCGCGCGTGACTGATCATTCCGTGTTCGTCAATTTCAACGAGCATGGGGTTCCTCCCTGATGTGTTTGCTTGATTACCGACTCTTCGCGAGGCGTATCCGCGCATCGATGCACGACACGGATCACGACCTCGCGGCGCATGCTATGGCGAGGTATTCAAAAGGGAGGAAGAGCCTTAAAAGATTCGATCGATTCCTGAAATTCAGCACAGTCAACGAATGGATGGCCTGTAAACCCCTGCAAACACACCACCCAAGAAACGAAAAAACCCGGCGCCATCACAGCGCCGGGTTGTCGCAGATGCCCGAGGGTCCGTCAGAGCTTCGCGATCGAAACCTCGGTCGACTTGACGAGCGCGACCACGTCGGAGCCCACCTTCAGTTGCAACTCGTCGACCGAGCGCGTGGTGATGACCGAGGTGACGATGCCCCAGGCGGTTTCGACGTCGACTTCGGAGACGACGTCGCCGCGGATGATCTCGCGGACCTTGCCCTTGAACTGGTTGCGCACATTGATGGCTTGGATGGACATGATGGTTTCTCTTTCGGATTGAAGTAAGCAGGGATGGATGGATGAATGGGCCGGAGCGTCAGACGATCTCGGCCACGTCGTCGAACGCCAGCCGGGGGCCGCGCTCGAAAGTACCGGCGTGGTCAGCCACGCCGAGGTTGACGAGGAAGTTGGCGCGGTAGCGCCCGTCGGGGAAGAAGGCCTTGTCGACCAGGTC
Source organism: Variovorax multivorans (assembly GCF_051216835.1). Classification (NCBI taxonomy): domain Bacteria; kingdom Pseudomonadati; phylum Pseudomonadota; class Betaproteobacteria; order Burkholderiales; family Comamonadaceae; genus Variovorax; species Variovorax multivorans. Next base: position 33,970 of record NZ_JBPJZL010000012.1, on the reverse strand, counting down.
GGCGTTGAAGCCCGACTGGGGCCCCGCGTCGAGCCCCAGCGAGCGCGCCGCCAGGATCAGGTAGGCACCCTGCAGGCTGCTGTTGCGGAAGGCCGTGGCCTGTGCGGCTTCGGCGCTCTTTTCGAAGAAGGGCTTGGCGTCGTAGGTCGGGAACTGCGTGGGCAGGTGCTCGTAGAAGCGCGTGTCGTGCGCCACGATCACCGTGACGCCGGCCGCCAGCGTCTGCGCGGTATTGCCCGCGGAGACGGCCGGCTTCAGCTTCGCCTTGGCTTCTTCGCTGCGCACGAACACATAGCGCGCCGGCTGGGCGTTGTAGGCGGTCGGGCCCCACTTCAGCAGGTCGTAGAGCTGGTGGATCAGCTCGTCGGTCACGGGCACGGGCCTGAACGCGTGCACGGTGCGGGCCTTGCGGAACAGCTGGTCCAGCGCGGCTTCGGGGATGGCTTGCAGTGTGGTCATTTCTTCAGAAGGCCTTTCAGTTCGATGCGGCGGCGAGCGCCTGGTCGAGGTCGGCGATCAGGTCGTCGATGTGCTCGATGCCGACGGACAGGCGCACGGTGTCTTCGGTCACGCCGGCCTTCGCCAGCTCTTCGGGCGACAGCTGCCGGTGCGTGGTCGAGGCCGGGTGCGTGGCCAGCGAGCGCACGTCGCCGATGTTCACGAGGCGCGTGAAGAGCTTCAGCGCATCGAGGAACTTCGCCCCACCCTCGCGACCTGCGCCGATGCCGAAGGTCAGCACGCCGCTGGAGCGGCCGCCGAAGTATTTCTTCGCCAGCGGGTAGTCGGGGTGGTCTTCGAGCGCCGCGTAGTTCACCCAGTTCACGGCCTTGCTCTGCTTCAGGTGCTGCGCCACCGCGAGTGCGTTGCTGCTGATGCGGTCCATGCGCAGTGCCAGCGTCTCGATGCCCTGCAGGATCAGGAAGGCGTTGAACGGCGAGATGGCCGCGCCGGTATTGCGCAGCGGCACCACGCGCGCACGGCCGATGTAGGCGGCCGGGCCCAGCGCCTCGGTGTAGACCACGCCGTGGTAGCTCACGTCGGGCTCGTTCAGGCGCCTGAAGCGCTGCTTGTGCTCGGCCCACGGGAACTTGCCCGAATCGACGATGGCGCCGCCGATGCTGGTGCCGTGGCCGCCCAGGTACTTGGTGAGCGAATGCACCACGATGTCGGCGCCGTGCTCGATGGGCCGGCTCAGGTACGGTGAGGGCACCGTGTTGTCGACGATCAGCGGCACGCCGTTACGGTGCGCGATCTCGGCGATGGCTGCGATGTCGGTCACGTTGCCCGCCGGGTTGCCGAGCGATTCGACGAACACCGCCTTGGTCTTCTCGTCGAACAGCTTCTCGAAGCTCGTTGGATCTCGGTGGTCCGCAAAGCGCGTGGTAATGCCGAACTGCGGCAGCGTGTGGGCGAACAGGTTGTAGGTGCCGCCATACAGCGCGGTGCTGCTGATGATGTTGTCGCCGGCCTCGGCGATGGTCTGGATCGCGTAGGTCACGGCCGCCTGGCCCGAGGCCAGCGCCAGCGCCGCGATGCCGCCTTCGAGCGCGGCCACGCGCTGCTCCAGCACGTCCTGCGTCGGGTTGTTGATGCGGGTGTAGATGTTGCCCGGCACCTTCAGGTCGAACAGATCTGCACCGTGCTGCGCGCTGTCGAAAGCGTAGGCCACCGTCTGGTAGATCGGAGGCGCGACCGCGCGGGTGGTCGGTTCGGGCGAGTAGCCGGCGTGCACCGACAGGGTTTCGAATTTCCAGTTCTGCGACATGCGACTGCCTTTCAAAAGGGGCGGATGGATGAAAGAAGCTCAGATCGCCCAGCGCAATGCGTGCGCGGGGGTGCTGAGCCAGCTTGCGTCGGTGCTCTCTGGCGCGGTGTCTTCCGGCTTCTGCAGCACCCTGTCGAGGATTCGTTTTTCAATGGCCGCGAAGGCCGGGTCGCCCTGCGAGCGCGGTCGGGCCAAGGCGATGTTCTCGTCGAGTGCGATGCGGCCGTCTTCGATGAGGATCACGCGGTCAGCCAGCGCCACCGCCTCCTGCACATCGTGTGTCACCAGCAGCGCCGTGAAGCGGTGGCGCTGCCACAGGTTCTCGATAAGGCGGTGCATCTCGATGCGCGTCAGCGCATCCAGTGCGCCCAGCGGCTCGTCGAGCAGCAGCAGGCGCGGGTGGTGCACCAGCGCGCGGGCCAGGGCCACGCGCTGGCGCTGGCCGCCCGAAAGGCGCGCCGGCCATTCGTTCTCGCGGTCGGCCAGGCCGACCTGCGCCAGCACTTCCTTGCCGCGCGCCTTGGCGTCGTTGGGCAGGCCCAGCGTCACGTTGTCGAGCACGCGGCGCCACGGCAGCAGGCGCGCCTCCTGGAACATGATGCGGGTGTCGTCATGCAGGCCATGCACGGCCTTGCCGTCGGTGTAGAGGCCACCGGCGCTCGGCTCTTCCAGCCCCGCAATGAGCCGCAGCAGCGTGCTCTTGCCGCAGCCGCTGCGCCCGACGATGGCGATGAACTGGCCCGGCTCGATGGTCAGGCGGGTGTTGCGCAGCACTTCGCGCGCGCCGTAGCGCTTGTGCAGGCCGCGCGCTTCGAGGCGCACGCCGCCAGCGATGGCCTGGGGTTGGATGTCTTTCAGGACGGCACTCATGGGCTTCAGGCTCCGGGTTTGAACAGCGCCACGTTCAGCGCATCGATTTTTCGGGGGAGCAGCTTTTCCGTGAAGAAGGCATCGGCGATGCGCTGCTGTTCGGTCAGGGCCTCGGCCACCACCGGGCGCACGGCATAGCTGCGGCGGCTGTTGGCCTGCTCGATGGTTGCGGCGTCGAGGCCCCACACGGGCGACAGCAGCGCCGCCGCGTCCTTCGGGTTCTGCTTGACCCACTTGCCGGTCTTCTCAAGCTCGGCGTAGACCACTCGCAACACGTCAGGCCGCGCCTTCGCGAACTTGGTGCTCGCGAGGTAGTAGCGCTGGTACGAGGCAATGCCCGCGCCATCGGCCAACACGCGCACCTTCGACTGGCGCTGTGCAGCGGCGAGGAACGGGTCCCACACCACCCAGGCGTCGATGGCGCCCTTCTCGAAGGCTGCGCGGCCATCGGCCGGCGTGAGGTAGGCGGGCTCGATGTCCTTGAACGACAGGCCGGCCTTGTCGAGTGCGGCGATCAGCAGGTAGTGCGCGCCGGCGGCCTTGGCGAAGCCGACCTTCTTGCCTTTCAGATCGGCCACGGTCTTGATCGGCGAGTCTTCCCGCACCACGATGGCCTGTGCAGCGGGCGACGGCGCTTCCTGCGCAATGAAGGTCAGGTCTGCTCCGGCGGCTTGCGCAAACACCGGCACGGTGTCGGCCACGTCGGCGCTGATGTCGAGGTTGTCGAGGTTCAGCGCTTCAAGCAGCGGCAGGCCGCTGGTGAACTCATGCCAGGTCAGCGTGACGTTGAGCGGCGCGAGCTGCTTTTCGAGCGCGCCCTGCGCCTTGAGTACGGCGATCAGCGTCGACGACTTCTGGTAGCCGAGCCGCACGGTCGCAGGCCGAGCAGCCACGCCCTGCGCAAACACCGCGCTGGCGCCAAGCGCGCCCAGCGTGGCGATGACGGTGCGACGGGAAACATGGAATTGCGTCATGCCCCTGCCCTCACTTCGCCTTCTTCTGGTAGCCCGGGTGCCACCGCAGCCACCATTGCTCCAGTCCGCGCGCGAACAGGTCAGCCAGCTTGCCGAGCAGCGCGTACAGCAGGATGCCCACCAGCACGATGTCGGTCTGCAGGAACTCGCGGGCGTTCATCGTGAGGTAGCCGATGCCGGCCTGCGCCGAGATGGTCTCTGCCACGATCAGGATCACCCACATCAGGCCCAGCGAGAAGCGCAGGCCCACGAGGATCGACGACAGCGCACCCGGCAGGATCACCTCGCGGTACAGCTGCCAGCGCGACAGACCGTAGGTGCGCCCCATCTCGATCAGTTGCGGATCGACGTTGCGGATGCCATGGAAGGTGTTCAGGTAGATCGGAAAGAACACCGACACCGAAATCAAGAACAGCTTGGCCGATTCGTCGATGCCGAACCACAGGATCACCAGCGGAATCAGCGCCAGCGCCGGAATGTTGCGCACCATCTGGATGGTGGAGTCGAGCAGCGTCTCGGCGAACTTCACCGAACCCGTGAGCAAGCCGAGCGCAAGCCCCGCCCCACCTCCGATGGCCAGCCCCGCGAGCGCGCGGCCCGCGCTGACCTTCACGTGCGTCCACAGCTCGCCCGACACTGTGAGGCTCCACGCAGCCTTGACCACGTCGACCGGCGCCGGCAGCACGCGCGTGCTGAGCCAGCCCAGCGACGACGCGATCTGCCAGAAGACGATGAGCCCGACCGGCACGAGCCACGGCACCAGCCGCCCGGCGACGTTGGCAGCAAAGCTCCTGAACGCGTTGCCCGCGTTGTTCTCGGTGGGTGCCACGGCCGGCAGCTCCTGAACTTGTTCGGTCATGGCGGTCCTTCAGCTTTGGGAGACGAGGCGCGACGGCGCATCGAGATTGGCAACGACTTCGCCGAACGGGCCGCTGAGCGAGCCGCCTGCCAGGCGCGTCTGCGCCTTGCGCGAGAGCAACGGGAACACCAGCTCTGCGAAGCGGTAAGCCTCTTCGAGATGCGGGTAGCCCGAGAGAATGAATTTGTCGAGGCCAAGCGCCGCGTACTCCTCGATGCGCGCGGCAACGGTCTTCGGATCACCCACCAGCGCCGTGCCGGCACCACCGCGCACGAGGCCCACACCGGCCCAGAGGTTCGGCGCGATTTCAAGCTCGGCGCGCGAGCGCTTCGCGCCGCCCGCATGCAGCGCGGCCATGCGGCGCTGGCCTTCGGAATCCATGCGCGCGAAGGCGGCCTGCGCACGGATGACGGTCTCGTCGTCCACACGGCTGATCAGTTCCTCGGCGGCCTTCCACGCGGCGTCTTCCGTCTCGCGCACGATCACGTGCAGGCGAATGCCGAACTCGACCTTGCGGCCCTGGCGTTCGGCACGTGCCCGCACGTCCGCGATCTTTTTCGCGACTTCCGCGGGCGGCTCGCCCCAGGTGAGGTACGCATCGACCTGCTCCGCGGCGAGGTCGTGCGCAGCGGCCGACGAGCCGCCGAACCACACGGGCGGATACGGCTTCTGCACCGGCGGGTACAGCAGCTTGGCGCCCTTCACGCTCAGGTGCTTGCCCTCGTAGTCGAAAGCTTGCCCGTCGTGGCTGCGCGCAATGATCTCGCGCCAGATGCGGATGAACTCTGCCGACTGTTCGTAGCGCGACGCATGGTCGAGGTACACGCCGTCGCCTTCGAGCTCGGCCTGGTCACCGCCCGTCACGAGGTTCACAAGCAAGCGCCCGCCAGAGAGCCGGTCGAAGGTCGCGGCCATGCGTGCGGCCAGACTGGGTTGGTGCAGGCCCGGGCGCACCGCCACCAGAAACTTGAGCTTCTTCGTCGCGCCGATCAGGCTCGAAGCAATGACCCACGGGTCTTCGCACGAGCGGCCCGTTGGAATGAGCACGCCCTCGTAGCCGAGGTTGTCGGCCGCGCCGGCGATCTGCTGCAGGTAGGCCAGGTCGATGGGGCGCGCGCCCTCGCTCGTGCCGAGGTAGCGGCTGTCGCCGTGCGTGGGGAGGAACCAGAAGATCTGCATCACGCAATCCCCGCGCCGGCGGCTTCGAGCACGTTGATCTTTTTCGGGATCAGCTTCAGTGCGAAGAAGGTATCGGCAATCTGTTGCTGCTCGGCCAGGATTGCCTTGGTGATGGCTGCAGTGCCGTAGCCCACACGGCCCACGGACAAATCGGCCACCGGCTTCGGCAGGCCCCAGAGGGTGGCCAGCTCGGCCGCGTAGTCCCCCTTGTTGGCTTCGCCCCAGACGTCGATCTTGTTGATCTCCTCGACCGCGACGGCCAGCACGTCGGCGTTCTTTGCCACGTAGTCGAGCGACGAGAAGTAGTAGCCGCGGTTGCCGACCACGCCGGTGGCGTCGGCCAGCACGCGCGCTTCGAGCGACTTCTCGGCTGCGGCGAGGAACGGGTCCCAGATGACCCAGGCGTCGACCGAGCCCTTCTCGAAGGCGGCGCGCGCATCGGCCGGCGGCAGGTAGACCAGGTTCAGGTCGGTGTACGGCAGCCCGTGCCTTTCGGCCAGCTTGACGATGAAGTAGTGGACGTTCGAGCCCTTGTTGAGCGCAATCTTCTTGCCCTTCAGGTCGGCCACGGTCCTGATGGCCGAGCCCTTGGGCACGATCACCGCTTCCGCCCGAGGGCGCGGCACTGTCGCGGCCACATAGGCCAGCGGCGCACCGGCGGCCTGCGCGAAGATGGGCGGCGCCTCGCCAACGTCGCCGAAGTCGATGGAGCCGACGTTCAGTGCTTCGAGCTGCACGGGGCCGGCGGTGAACTCGGTCCACTTCACGGTCACGCCTAGAGGCGCCAGGCGCTTTTCGAGCGTGCCGCGACCCTTGAGAACGCTCAGTGGCCCCTTCTGGTTTCCGATGCGAAGCTGGCGTGCAGGCGCCTGTGCCAGCGCTGCGAACGACGGCAGTGCAACGGCGGCGGCAACGCCCTGGATCAGGCGACGTCGGGGTGCGGAAATCAATGTCATGGCAATGCTTGTATGGATGCGCCGCGCGGTCAGGCGGCGGCAATGAAACTCACGATCAGCGCAATGGCGCTGACGACGATGACGCTCACGGCAAGATCGCCCAGCGCGTGCCAGAGGGAGCGCGGCGAGGTGTCGAGCACGGAGTCTTCGGTGGCAACGGGGGTCATGCGTGGATTCCTTGGTCTGCAAAAACTTCAGGCAAAAGCTGTCCCGCACCGCGCGCTGGCGGCTTTCAAAAACGGGAATGAGGGATAGGTCTGGGCAAGCCGGGCTCGCAACGAGCCCGTGCTTTCAGACGCTACATCGCACGCGCGAGAACGGAACCGGCTCGAAACCGTGCGTTGCCGGCAGCTTCAGGCCTTCGGTGGCCAGCACCTCGACGGCCTCGTTGAGTCGCTCGGCCAGGTCGTTGTGCACCTGGTAGGCGTTCTCGGGCGTCAGCGCAATCTGCGATTCGCTGGCGTACACGCCCGGCAGGATGTGGCGCGCAGACAGCGACTGCAGCACGGGCCGCAATGCGTAGTCGAGCGCGAGCATGTGGTGAGGGCTGCCGCCGGTGGCCAGTGGCAGCACCGTCTTGCCCTTCAGCGCGTTCTGCGAGAGCAGGTCCAGAAAGACCTTGAGCAGGCCGCTGTAGGCCGCCTTGTAGACCGGCGTGGCCACCACGATCACACGGGCCGCCGCCACCTGGGCGATGGCGCGCTCGATGGCCGGGTTGTTCCACTCGGCCAGCAGCAGCGCCTGCGCCGGCAGCTCGCGGATGGCAAGCCGCTCGATCCGCGCGTGGCGCTGGGCCAGCCGCTCGCCCACCGAGTCGAGCAAGGCGGTGGAACGGGACGGGGCCGTGGGGCTGCCGGCAATCAGGAGAACGGACACGGGAGGCTTTCTGTTTTCTTCGGAGATGTCGAGGCGAACCGTGTCACGGCGCTCGCGGAACGGGCGCCATGCAGGACCGGCTTGGTCGCGGGTCGAGTTACTTCTGCTTTGTCGTGTAGATCTGGTCGAAGGAGCCGCCGTCTGCAAAGTGCTCCTTGTCGGCCTTCGCCCAGCCGCCGAAGGCCTGGTCGATGGTCACCAGCGTCAGCTTGGGGAACTGCTTGTCGTACTTGGCCTTTGCCTTGTCAGACGTCGGGCGGTAGAAGTTGCGGCCCGCGATGTCCTGGCCTTCGTCCGAGTACAGGTACTTCAGGTATTCCTCGGCCACAGCGCGCGTTCCCTTCTTGTCGACGACCTTGTCGACCACCGCCACGCTGGGCTCGGCCAGGATGGAGATGGAGGGCACCACGATCTCGAACTTCTCGGGACCGAACTCCTTCAGCGCCAGGAAGGCTTCGTTCTCCCAGGCCAGCAGCACGTCGCCCACGCCGCGTTGCACGAAGGTGATGGTCGAGCCGCGCGCGCCGGTGTCGAGCACGGGCACGTTCTTGAACAGGTTGCCGATGTATTCCTTGGCCTTGGCATCGCCGCCGTACTTGCGCTTGGCGAACTCCCAAGCGGCCAGGTAGTTCCAGCGGGCGCCGCCCGAGGTCTTGGGGTTGGGGGTGATCACCTGCACGCCGGGCTTGATCAGGTCGTCCCAGTCTTTCAGGCCCTTGGGGTTGCCCTTCTTCACCAAGAACACGATGGTCGAGGTATAGGGGGCAGAGTTGTGCGGCAGGCGCTTCTGCCAGTCGGCCTTGACGAGGCCGCCGTGCGTGACGAGCGCATCGACGTCGCCGCCCAGCGCCAGCGTGGCTACGTCGGCGTCGATGCCGTCGATGATCGAGCGGGCCTGCTTGCCCGAGCCGCCATGCGACTGCTTGACTGTCACGTCCTGCCCGGTCTTGGCCTTCCAGTACTTGGCGAAGGCCTGGTTGTAGTCAACATACAGCTCGCGGGTCGGGTCATAGGACACGTTCAGCAGCGTCACGGGAGCCGCGCCGCCTTGTGCGAACGTCGGCAACGCCGACAGGGCCATGGCACCGGCCACGCCGGCACCCAGGGAAAGCTTGATAAAGTCGCGGCGGAGGCTCATGGTGTCTTGCTCTGAAAAGGCATATCAATGAAGCTGCGTATTCTCAATACGACATATAGAAACTGGAACGACCAAGTTTTCAGTTCTAAATAGCCAAATCAACTAAGCAACCGCTTTCCCCACTTTTCCCGTTCAAAGGCAATCGAAATGGCACGCATGGTTCAGTGCATCAAGCTCGGCAAAGAGGCCGAAGGGCTCGACTTCCCGCCCTACCCAGGCGAGCTGGGCAAGCGCCTGTGGGAAAACGTCAGCAAGGAAGCCTGGGCCGCCTGGCTCAAGCAGCAGACCATGCTGGTCAATGAAAACCGGCTGAATCTGGCCGATCTGCGCGCCCGCCAGTACCTGGCGCGGCAGATGGAAAAGCACTTCTTCGGCGAAGGCGCCGACGTGGCGCAAGGCTACGTACCCCCGTCGAACTGAGCCCGTCTTGGCCGCCGAGCCCGTCGCCTGGCGCGCCGACGGCGTCCCCCGCAGCGAGCGCTTCGACGACATCTATCACACCGAAACCGGAGCACTGGCGCAGTCGCGCCATGTGTTTCTGGGCGGTTGCGGGCTGCCGGAAGCCTGGATCGGACAGCCGCAATGGCTGGTTCTCGAAACCGGATTCGGGCTTGGCCTCAATTTCCTGACGACCTGGCAGGCGTGGCGTGCAGACGCCGAGCGGCCACGGATGCTGCACTTCGTCTCGGTCGAGGCGCACCCGGTTTCGGCTGACGATCTGCTGCGCGCGGCCGGGGCGTATCCCGAACTGGCCTCCCTCGCCCGCGAACTGGCCGCGCAGTGGCACGGGCTGCTGCCGGGCTTCCACCGGCTGGCTTTCGACGAAGGCCGCGTGCTGCTCACCCTCTGCATCGGCGACGTGCAGCCGATGCTGCGCGCCCAGCGCTTCGAGGCCGACAGCATCTTTCTCGACGGCTTCAGCCCGCAGCAGAACCCTGCCATGTGGTCGGAAGACACGCTCAAGGCCGTGTCGCGCTTTGCGCGGCAAGGCACGCGCATCGCCACATGGACGATTGCGCGGGCGGTGCGCGACGCGCTCAAGCAGTTCGGGTTTTCGGTCGAAAAAGACCAGGGCCTTCCTCCCAAGCGCGATTGCCTGCGCGGCGTGTTCGCGCCCGCCTGGACGGTGCGCCGCCGCGGCCCGGCGCCCGAGCGCATCGACACGCCGGGCCGCTGCGCCGTCATCGGCGCCGGGCTTGCAGGCGCGGCCGTGGCGGCGAGCCTTGCGCGGCGCGGATGGCAGGTCACCGTGCTGGACGCTGCCGACTGGCCCGCCTCTGGTGCCTCGGGGCTGCCGGTGGGCATGCTGGCGCCGCATGTGTCGCCCGACGACGCGCTGCTGTCGCGGCTCACACGCGCAGGCATCCGCGCCACGTGGGCCGAACTGACACGATTGCTGGAAGAAGGCCGCGACTGGCGCGCCACCGGCGTGCTGGAGCGCCGGCCCGATGGCGATACGCGCGTGCCGGCTGGCTGGAGCGACAGCGGCCCCAACGAATCGTGGCCTGCGAGCGCCGAGCAATTGGCGGCTGTGGGCCTGCCGGGCGATGCGCCCGCCCTCTGGCACGCACGCGCAGCCTGGGTGCGGCCGCATCGGCTGATCGCCGCGTGGCTGCGGCAGCCGGGTGTCGAGTTTCGAGGTGGGTGCGAGGTGGCGCGTCTGGCTCAGGACGCGAGCGGCTGGCATCTGTTCGATCCGGCCGATCAATTGCTGATCGACGTCGACCGCGTGGTGATCGCCGCGGGCTTCGAATCAGGCCGATTCGCCTCAAAGCTCCCTCTTCAGCCGGTACGCGGCCAGGTCGCCTGGGGCCAAATGACCGACAGCCTCGAATTGCCCGCCACGCCCCTCAACGGCGACGGCCATCTGGTCGCTCACGTGCCCGATGCCGAGGGCGCCCCGATCTGGCTGGCCGGCGCGACCTTCGACCGCGACAGCACGGACCTCGCCTCCACCGAAGCGGACAGCGAGGCCAACCGCGAGCGCCTTGCGCGGCTGCATCTGGCCGCGGCCTCCGCGCTGGCCCCTTCGTTCGCGCTCGGCCAGGTCAACGCCTGGGTCGGCATCCGCTGCGCCTCGGGCGACCGGCGACCGCTGGTCGGCCCGCTCGACGCCGATGCAGGCGGCCTCTGGGCCTGCACCGCGCTGGGCTCGCGCGGCCTGAGCTTTGCCGCGCTGTGCGCAGAACTGCTGGCCGCGCAGTGGCATGCCGAGCCGCTGCCCTTGCCCGCCACGCTGGCCAAGGCACTCGGCACGCAGCGACTCTGAACGGATCCGGTCAGCCCGCGCCCGATGCCCGCCAGGCCATCAGCAGCGCCATGCAGATCACCAGCACGAAGAAGTACCTGCGCAGCGCCCGCTCGTCCAGCCGGGTCGCCAGCCGCGCCCCGGCCGCCGTGCCGATCCACAACCCCAGCACGACAAAGCCCAGCAACACCCAGGGCAGCCCGTTGGCGACGCTGGCATAGACAAGCACCGCCGGCAACGCCAGCGGTAGCGCATTGATCGCCAGGCTCACCGCCTGCGCCCGGTGCTGCGAGTAATGCAGCGCCACCGTCAGCAGCGCCGTGATGGCCAGCCCGCCGCCGATGCCGAGCAAGCCCGACGACGCACCCGCGACCATGCCCACGACCACCAGCGCAACGACCGCCCCGCGCGGCTCATCGGCCTGCGTCGCATCTACGCCCGCAGCCTTCGCAGGCGACTTCAGCACGACCAGCGTCGCCAGCACCAGCAGATACCCCACGAACATCCACCGCAGCGCCGCATCGGCGACATGACTCGCTCCACGCGCGCCCGCATAAGCCCCAGCCAGAAACCCGAGCGAGATCCAGATCACCGTGCGCCACGAGGCCCCATGTCCCGACACCCGGTAGCGCAGAAACCCCGCCAGGCTGGTCGGCACCAACTGCGCTGCGAGCGAAATGGCCTGCGCATCGTGCTGCCCCAGGCCGGGCATCAACGCCAGCGCGGGCACCAGCGCCCCGCCAGGGCTCACACCGAGCAGCCCGGCCATCGCACCCGAAAAGATGCCGATCGCCAGCCCGCCCAGCACTTGAACGAGACCGAACGCTTCAGGCATGGCTGCTACGCGGGGCCTTGACCAGCGAAGCTGAAGGTGGCGGAGTACATGGCGGGCCGGAATCTCCTGGGTGAATAAACCCGAATCGACCCGGGCAAAGCCCGGACGGGCGCCGATTCTGCGGCATGTGCCCACGCCAATCCACCGTTTTGCCATGGGAACACTGAGAATGCACCGCATGGCCATCCAGTACGACATCAAGCACACCACCGTCTATCGCTACAACAAGCCGGTCACCTTCGGCTTGCACCGCGTGATGTTCCGTCCACGCGACAGCCACGACCTGCGCGTGCTGGCCACCGACCTGCAGGTGAGCCCACAGGCCTTCACACGGCTCATTCAAGACCCGCATTCCAATTCCGTCGCGCTGGTGCAGCCCATGGGCGAGGCGACCGAGCTGCGCATCGTGTGCTCGTTCACCATCGAGCACGTGCCGGCGCAGCAGGACCAGCTGGCGCTCGACCCGGCCGCCGAATTTTTGCCCTTCGCCTATTCGGTACAGGAGCGCCTCGACCTCGAGCACTACCTGCGCCCGCATCACGACGACGACAACCAGGGCACGCTGATCCGCTGGGCCCATCAGTTCCTGCACACCGACAAGCCCAACAGCACGCGCGAAGTGCTAACGCGCATGAACGCGCACATCGGCCAGAGCCTCGAATACAAGGCGCGCGACGAAGAAGGCACGCAAACGCCGCTCGTCACGCTGGCGCTGGGCAGCGGCAGCTGCCGCGACTACGCCCTGCTGATGATGGAAGCCGCGCGGCGCCTTGGCATTGCCACCCGCTTCGTCTCCGGCTATCTCTACGACGCCGCGCTCGACAACGCCGCCCAGACCAAGGGCGAATCGATGACCGGCGCCGGCACCACGCATGCCTGGCTGCAGGCCTACCTGCCGGGCATCGGCTGGCTGGCCTTCGATCCGACCAACAACCTGATGGGCAGCGGCCAGCTGATCCGCGTCGGCGTCACGCGCGACCCGGCGCAGGCGGCGCCCATCTCGGGCAGTTGGTACGGCGACGCCGAGGCCTACGAAGGCCTCGAAGCGACGGTGGTCGTCACGCGTCGCAAGAACTGAGCGCCGCCCGCTTCTCTTTCGCGCCCTACTTCGGCCGCGCCGCCCGATACGCCTTGACCACCGGCACCGCCGTGGCGGGGCTGTCGGCGAAGAGTCCGTCGATGCCCACGTCGAGGAAAGCCTTGATCTCCCCGGCGGTGTCGCCGTACACAGTCGGGTCGGTCTTGGGCTCTTTCTTGAAGCTGTCGAGCAGGAAGTTGTTCTCGGGCCGGATGGTCCAGATGTGGACCTGTAGCTTCTTCTCGTGCGCGTCCTTCACGAGCGTGGTCGGCGTGCCCAGCTTGCCGTTGACCACCGGGATCACGCTCGCCTTGTCCGCTCCGATGCCCTGCGCATAGGTCGCGATCTCGGCAAGGCCCTCGGGCTTCTTGAGGTCGGCATAGGTTCGCTTGTCGCCCAGGACCTCGAGGTCGTAGGGCGCGCCCGCCGAGTAGACAAGCTGGACGATCTTCACCGTGCTCTTCAGGCGGATGTCCTTCAGGTTGCCCGTCTCGAAGGACTGCACGAACACCGGAGCATCGGCCTTGTTCAGGTCGTGCTTCTGCAACGTGTCGAGCAGCTTCTTCTCCAGCGGCAGGCCGATCGAGCGGAAGTAGGTCGGGTGCTTGGTCTCGGGGTAGATGCCGATCACGCGGCCCTTGGCCACAGACTGGGCCTTGGCAAGCTGGATCACTTCGTCGAGCGTGGGCACCTGGAACTGGTCGTTGTACGACACGTTGGCCGGACGCAGCTTCGGAATACGCTCGCGGGCCTTCAGCTCCTTGAGTTCGGCCAGCGTGAAGTCTTCGGTGAACCAGCCGGTGATAGAGATGCCGTCAATGGTCTTGGTGGCCTTGCGGCCAGCGAACTTCGGCACGTCGGCCACGTTGGTGGTGGCCTCGATCACGTTGCCCGAGGTGTCGACGATGGCTATGGCGTTCTCGTGGCGGGCAACCAGTTCGCCGTCCTTGGTAGGCACCAGGTCGGGTTCGATGAAATCGGCTCCGTCGTCGATGGCCTGCTGGTACGAAGCCAGCGTGTGCTCGGGCCGCAACGCCGAAGCGCCGCGATGGCCGATGACGAGCGCGGGTGCGGCCTCCGCGGGTGCGGGCGCTGGCGCAGGAGCCGGCGGGGGAGCCGGTGCCGGTGGTGACGCCGGCGCAACGGGCAGCGCGGGCATGCCGCCGCCACTGCCACCACCGCATGCCGCCATGAACGCACAGGCACAAGCCGCCAGGGTGGTCCTGGAAAAAGTTAACAACTGCATTGAAATTCCCCCTATTTGTTTCTATCGATGCAAATACGCCCGCCTTTGGCTGCCGAGCAGGTTGGCGGCGGGCGCGCCGGATCATCGAAGGGGGAGGTGTCGGTCGCGTGACATGCACCACGCGACAAAGGGCCATCGGCGCGCACCGGCGCCTGCCCGTGCCGGATCAGCCGCGCGCTGCCAGCTTCGCTTCGAGCTCGGCAATGCGTGCGCGGGCTTCGTCGCCTTCGGGAATCGGCCGGCCGCTGTCGCGCCACTGCACCGCGCTCTTGAAGCCTTCGGCCTCGGCCTGGCGCCTGAACCACATGCCTTCGGGGTTGTGCCGCGTGATGCCATCGAACACGGTGGCGAACATCTGGCTCTGCTCCAGCCCCATCGAATGCCAGACCTGATTGACGACCAGCTTGTGCATCATCAGGTGCGAACGCGGCACGCCCGCGATGCGCAGTGCGAGCTTCAGCGTGGCGTCGTCGAGCTGATCGGCGGGCACCGAGAAATTGGCGAGACCCCAATCGGCCGCCTGCGTGCCGGCAATGGTGTCGCCCGTGAACATGAGCTGCTTGGCGCGCATGGCACCGAGGCGGTAGGTCCACATCGCGGTGGTCGGGCAGCCCCACACGCGCGTGGGCATGTAGCCGATGCGCGCATCGTCGGCCATGGTCAGCAGGTCGCAGCACAGCGCGATGTCGCTGCCGCCCGCAACTGCATAGCCGTGCACCTTGGCGATGGTGGGCTTGCGGCTGCGCCACAGGGCCATGAAGTCGTCGGTGTTGCGCTTCATGGCGGCGTAGTCGAGCATCGGGTCCCATGGCGTTTTCTCTTGCCGGCAGGGGTGGTCGCCCTGCCCTTCACGCCCGTGGCCTTCGGCGTAGTCGCCAAGGTCATAGCCGGCGCAGAAGGCGCGGCCTGCGCCTTCGACCACGATCACGTGCACCTCGTCGTCGGCTTCGGCCCATTCGACCGCGCGTCGAATCTCCGAGGGCGTGGTCTCGCCGATGGCGTTGAGCTTCTCGCGTCGGTTGAGCAAGAGGCGCGCGATGCGCGGGTGCTGCGGATCCTTGTCGATCAGGACGGTTTCGAAGGCGGGCATCTGGTTTGTCTCCTTGCGTGAGGGTTGTGCTGCTCTTGCAGCATCGTCACCCACGCGCAGGCAAACCTGCAAGCCCTTCAGGCGCTTGCCGCACCACCCAGCTGAAAGCGAAACACCGCGCCCTTGTCCGGCTGCTGCACAAGCCGGATGTCGCTGCCATGCAGCTGAAGAATGCGCTTCACGATCACCAGGCCCAGCCCGCCGCTGCTCGCGCTGTCGGTGCGCGATCCGCTCATGAACACGGGGCGCATGAACAGGGCCGGCTGCAGCTCGCCCGGAATGCCGGGGCCCGTGTCGCTCACCTGCACCGTCACGCCCGCGTTCTCGGCGCGCAGCTGCACCACGATCTCGCCGCCCTCGGGCGTGTGGCGGATCGCGTTGTCGAGCAGGTTGGTCAGCACGCGCTCGATCATGCCGAGGTCGGCCGACACTACCGGCAGGCCCGGTGCGATGTCGGGCCTGAGGCGTTGGTGCCGCGCCTCGGCCGCCAGCTCGAACTTCTGGAACACGTCCTGCACCAGATCGGCCAGCGCGAAGTTTTCCTTCTCGGGCTTGACCACGCCGTATTCGAGGCGCGCCAGTTCGAACACTTCCTGCGCGAGGCGGCCGACCTTGCGGCTCTGGCCCAGTGCGATTTCCAGATAGCGCCGACGCTCTTCCTCGCTGAGCGTGCCGGCCTTGAGCAGCAGCGTTTCGAGATAGCCATGCAGCGAGGTGAGCGGCGTGCGCAAGTCATGCGAGATGTTGGCGAACAGCTCGCGGCGCTGCTGGTCTTGCAGGGTCAGCTCGCGCCATTGTTCGGCGATGCGCCGCGTCATCTGCGTGAAGGCCTGGCCCAGTTGCGCGATTTCGTCGCTGCCGTGGGAGAGGCGCTCCAGCGTGGGCGCTTCGCTTTCGAGCGAGGCAATGCCTTCTGTCTCGAAGCGCTTCACCGCCGAGGTCAGCTCGCGCAGCGGCCGCGTGATGAGGCGGAAGGCCGCGAGGCCCGCGAGCAGCCCGAGCAGCGCCACCAGGCCCATCGACCACAGCGTGGTGCGCAGCACGTTGTCGGTCGCCGTATTGGCAACCAGCGCGTCATGGTCTTCACCCTGCAGCACCACGTAGACGTATCCCACGTCGCGCCCGTCCATGCGCAGCGGCGCGGCGCTGAACACCTTGGACGCGTCAAGGCTGCGCGGATCGTCCCCCCCAATGGGCAGCGGCGCACCCGACAGCAGCTTGCGGATCGGCCCCAGTTCGACCTTGTCGCGCTTCAGGTGCCCGACCGGCGCGGCCTGCGCCTTGATGCGGCCGTCCAGCCCCAGCAGGTAGACCTCCACGCTCGGATTGACAGCCATCAGCTTGTCGAACAGGTCCTTCACCGCCTCCTGGTTGAGCCCGCCGGGCTTCATCAGCTCGGAGTTCTCGGCGATGTGCGCCGCGAGCCCGAGCGACAGGCGCTGGATAACCTCCTGCTCGTGGATGCCGTTGGAGCGCATCTGCAGCCACGCCGAGGCCCCGCAGCACACCAGCAGCAGCACCGCGAACACGGCCGACAGCCGCCGCGACAGCGTGGCCCACGCCATCACGCAGAGTCCTCCCCGTCCGCAGTGGCCGACAGCTTGTAGCCCCGCCCCCATACCGTGAGGATGCGCCGTGGCTCCGCCGGATCGGCCTCGACCTTGGTGCGCAGCCGATTGATGTGCGTGTTGACGGTGTGCTCGTAGCCGTCGTGCTGGTAGCCCCAGACCTGGTTGAGCAGGTCGAGCCGCGAGAACACCTTGCCGGGGTTCCGAGCAAAGAAGTAAAGCAAGTCGAACTCGCGCGGCGTGAGTTCGATGAGCTTGCCGTCCACCCGCACCTCGCGCGCCAGCGGCTCGATGTCAAGGTTGCCGAGCGTGAGGCTGCCCGACTCCATGCGCGCATTGCGCGCCAGTGCGTCGGTGCGCCGCAGCAGCGCCTTCACGCGCGCTACCAGTTCCAGCACCGAGAAAGGCTTGGCCAGGTAGTCGTCGGCGCCCAGCTCCAGGCCAAGGATGCGATGCACCTCGCTCGAGCGGGCACTGATGATGATGATCGGCGTGTAGCGCGTCATGGCTCGGGCGCGGCGGCAGATCTCGAGGCCGTCGATGCCGGGCAGCATCAGGTCGAGCACCAGCGCGTCCCAGTTGCCGCGCTCCAGCTCGCGCAGGCCGGCGTGGCCGTCGGCGGCGTGCTCGACCGCATAGCCTTCGTCGCGCAAGTGCATGCGCAGAAGCTCGGCAATGTGGGCGTCGTCTTCGACGATCAGCACGCGCTTGGAGGTATCCATAGGGCGCCATTGTCCTGCGATACGGCTTGCGGAGTTATCACGATTAATTGAACTTTGCGTGATGAATCGGCCATGGGGTGCGCCCAACAATCCGCCCCATGAACAGCACAGCCATCGCACCTCTCGCCCCGCAGGCCGATGCCCGCCGCCCGATTCATCCGCTGTGGATGCGCATCACGCACTGGCTCAACGCGCTGGCCGTGGTGATCCTGGTGACCAGCGGCTGGCGCATCTATGACGCGGCGCCGTTCTTCCCGTTCACCATCCCGACCGTGATAACGCTGGGCGGCTGGCTCGGCGGCGCGCTGCAGTGGCACTTTGCGGCCATGTCGCTGCTGGTGTTCAACGGCCTCGTGTATCTGGCCATGAACATCGCCAGCGGCCGACTCTTCGCCAAGTTCTTCCCGGTGACGCCGCGCGGCATCTTGAACGATGCACTGGCCGCCCTGAAAGGCAAGCTCTCGCATGCCGACCCGCGCCACTACAACAGCGTGCAGAAGCTGGCCTATCTGTTCGTGATGCTCGACCTGATCGTGATCGTGCTGTCAGGCCTGGTGCTGTGGAAGTCGGTGCAGTTCGCCGTGTTGCGCGAGCTGCTGGGCGGCTACGAGTTTGCGCGCCGCATCCATTTTTTTGCGATGGCCGCCATCGTCGCCTTCGTCGTCGTGCACCTCGTGATGGTGGCCCTGGTGCCCCGCACCCTCCTCACCATGATCCGCGGCCGTGCGCCCAAAGCCTGATGAAAATCTTCAAAGCCCCCACCCTGAGCGGCATCGACGGCGACGCCGTGCTGCTCGAAGCCCGCACGCTGATTGCGAAGAAGCTCGACCAGCCTTCGCGCCGCGCTTTCCTGCAACGCTCGCTCACGCTAGGCGGCCTCTCGCTGCTCACGGGCTGCAGCATCAGCGACAACGCACAGGTGGAAGCCGCGCTCACGAAGATCTCGCGCTTCAACGACAAGGTGCAGGGCCTGATCTTCAGCCCCACGCAGCTTGCCCCGACCTACACCGAAGCCGAGATCACGCGCCCCTTTCCGTTCAACGCCTACTACGGCGAGGACGAGGTGCGCGAAGTAGACGAAGCCAGCTACAAGCTCGAAGTGACCGGCATGGTCGCCGACAAGCACGCATGGACACTGGCCGAGTTGCGCGCCATGCCGCAGCACGACCAGATCACGCGCCACATCTGCGTGGAAGGCTGGAGCGCCATCGGCAAATGGGGCGGCGTGCGCTTTGCCGACTTCCTGCGCCATATCGGCGCCGACCTGACAGCCAAGTACGTCGGCTTCA
Source organism: Variovorax multivorans (assembly GCF_051216835.1). Lineage (NCBI taxonomy): Bacteria > Pseudomonadati > Pseudomonadota > Betaproteobacteria > Burkholderiales > Comamonadaceae > Variovorax > Variovorax multivorans. Next base: position 15,277 of record NZ_JBPJZL010000012.1, on the reverse strand, counting down.
AGTGCGCGGACGACTACTACACCAGCATCGACATGCCCACCGCGCTGCATCCGCAGACGCTGCTGACGCTGACCTACGACGGCCAGCCGCTGCCGCCCAAGTACGGCTTTCCGATGAAGCTGCGCATGCCGACCAAGCTTGGCTACAAGAACCCGAAGCACATCAAGGCGATGTTCGTCACCAACACCTACACAGGTGGCTACTGGGAAGACCAGGGCTACAACTGGTTCGGAGGGAGCTGAGGGGCCGCCACAGCCGCTCGACTGCCGAAGAAAGCGCAAGGCCCAGTTCACTGTAACCAGGCCGATCTTTGAAACGAAATCCAAACTCAACCCAGGAAGACTCCAATGAACAAGCTCACCGCAACCCTGCTCGCAACCTGCATGGCCTTCGTCGGCGCCTCGGCTTTCGCCGCGGACGAAATGGCGAAAGACGGCATGGCCAAGGATTCGATGGCCAAAGATGGCATGAAGAAAGACTCGATGGCGAAGGACTCCATGTCGAAAGACGCCATGAAGAAGGATTCGATGGCCAAAGACTCGATGTCCAAGGACGCCATGAAGAAAGACGCCATGAGCAAGGACGAGATGAAGAAGTAAGCAGAGCAACCCGCAAACGCCATTGACGCCCGGCAGATTCGGCGTCAATGTCGCGCCAACCGGTTATCCAGCCACTGAAATCCTGCCCCTCAAGGAACCCCCATGAAATCCCTCGCACTCACCGCCGGCACGCTGGCTGCCGCCGCACTGGTCTGGCACGCGGTGCCTTCGTTCGCAGAAACCGCCCGCCGTGTGCCCGCGCCCACGGCAGACCTCGTGGCACCGCCGGCCGCGAAGACTGAAACCGCCGTGTTCGCCGGCGGCTGCTTCTGGGGCGTGCAGGGCGTGTTCCAGCGCGTCAAGGGTGTGAGCAACGCCGTCTCGGGCTACGCTGGCGGCGACGCCAAGACGGCGCGCTACGACGAAGTCGGCTCGGGCCGCACGGGCCATGCCGAATCGGTGCGCATCACCTACGACCCGCAGCAGGTCAGCTACGGCAAGCTGCTGCAGATCTACTTCTCGGTGGCGCACGACCCGACCGAACTCAACCGCCAGGGCCCGGACACCGGCACGCAGTACCGCTCCACAGTGTTCGCCGAAAACGCTGAGCAGGCGCGCATCGCCACCGCCTACATCGCGCAGCTGAACCAGGCCAAGACCTTCGGCAAGCAGTTGGCCACCACGGTCGAGATGTCCAAACCCTTCTATGCGGCCGAGGACTATCACCAGGACTACCTGACGCTGCACCCGAGCCAGCCCTACATCGCGATCAACGACATGCCGAAGATCGACGACCTGAAGAAGCTGTTCCCGGAGAGCTACAAGGCAACGCCTTCGCTGGTGAAGGCGTCCAAGGCCGGCTGATCGCCAACCTGCAGGCCTACAGCAGCTTCAGCCGCTTGGCCTGCTCGGTCAGCTCCGCCCGGAAGGCCGGATGCGCGATGCCGATGAGCTCGCGGGCCCGCTGCTTCGCCGACTTGCCTCGCAACTGGGCCACGCCGTATTCGGTGACCACGTAGTTGATGTCGTTCTTGCTCGTGCTCACATGCGTGCCCGGCGACAGCGAGGGCACGATGCGCGAGATGGTGTCGTCCTTGGCCGTCGAAGGCAGCACGATGAAGGCCTTGCCGCCGCGCGAGCGATTGGCGGCACGTACGAAGTCAGACTGCCCGCCCGTGCCCGAGTACGGCGCATGGCCCAGGCTCTCCGAACCGCACTGACCCAGCAGGTCAATCTGCATCGTCGCGTTGATGGCGATGAGGTTGTCGTTGAGCCCCGCCAGCGCCGGGTCGTTGGTGAAGTTCACCGGGTGCATCTCCAGCGCCGGGTTGCGGTCCATGAAGCGGTAGAGCTTGCTCGAACCCAGCGCGAAGGTGGCGATCGACTTGCCCGGCAGGTAGTTCTTGCGCCGATTGGTCACGGCCCCGCTCTCCACCAGCGTGAGAATGCCGTCGCCGATCATCTCGGTATGAATGCCCAGGTCGTGCTTGTGCGTGAGCTGCATCACCACCGCATCGGGAATGCCTCCGTAGCCGATCTGCAGCGTCGAACCGTCGTTGATCAGGTCGGCCACGTACTTGCCGATGGCTTCCTGCACCACCCCGATCTTCGGCAGGCCGACCTCCATCACCGGCGCCTCGTTTTCCACCAGCGCAGCCACCTGCGAAATGTGCACATGGCAGGCACCATAGGCAAAAGGCACGTTCGGGTTCACCTCAAGCACCACGGCGCGCGCCTTGGCAACGGCGGCCATCGTGTAGTCGGCGCCCAGGCTCAGGGCAAAGTAGCCATGCGCGTCCATCGGCGAGGCCATGCTGAAGACCACGTCGGCCGGCATCTGCCCGCGCTCGATCTGCGCCGGAATCTCCGAGAAGTAGTTCGGCAGAAAGTCGATCCAACCCTCCTGCCCGCCCGCGCGCGTGGCGCCGCCGAAGAACAGCGCGACGTGGCGCACATGCTCGATGGTCTCGGGGTCGATGTAGGCGTACTTGCGCATCGCAAGAATCTGCGCGACCTTCACGTCGCGGAAATCGCGGCGCTGCTCCGACAGTGCCGTGAGCAGCGTGGGCGGCTCGCCGACTCCCGTCGGCACGACGATCATGTCGCCGTTGCGCACCTGGCGCACGGCGTCGGCTGCGGATGCCAGCTTCTGGTTGTACAGGTCCTGAGGGGTCGTCATGCGTGGCTCTATGCCTCTTTGTAGTCACCGCGACGCGCGGCCTGGTTGGCCCGGGTGCGGAGCACCAGCGCTTTTTGGGCAACAGACACGTTGGCGGCATCGCCCTTCCACGCATCGAGCGCGGGCTGCTGCACCGCGCGGGAGAACGAGAAGGCCAGCGCCCACGGCATGCGCGACTTGAACCGGATGTTCATTTCGTTCAGCCGGGCAGAAGCCAGCTGCGCCGACTGGCCGCCCGAGAGAAACGCCACACCGGGAACGGCGGCGGGCACGGTGCGCAGCAGGCAGTTGACCGTGGCCTCTGCAACCGCCTCTACAGAATCCTGCACAGCGGCCTTCTGCCCCGGCAGCACCATGTTCGGCTTCAGCAGCATGCCTTCGAGCAATACGCCCTGCGCGCGCAGTTCGGCGAAGGTCTTGTGCAGCACTTCTTCGGTCACTTCGGCGCAGCGCGCGAGCGAATGGCCGCCGTCCATCAACACCTCGGGCTCGACGATGGGCACCAGGCCGGCTTCCTGGCACAGCGCGGCGTAACGAGCGAGCGCGTGGGCGTTGACGCGAATGCAGGCGCGCGTCGGCAGGCCGTCGCCGATGGCGATCACGCCCCGCCACTTGGCAAAGCGCGCGCCCATGCCGGCATATTCAGCCAGACGTTCGCGCAGACCGTCGAGCCCCTCGGTGACGGTCTCGCCGGGATGTCCGGCCAGCGGCTTCGCGCCCGTGTCGACCTTGATGCCGGGGATGATGCCCACGCCCTCCAGCGCCTTGGCAAACGGCTGACCCGCGTTGGTCTTCTGGCGGATGGTCTCGTCGAACAGGATCGCGCCGCTGATGCTGTCGCCCAGCCCCGGCGCGGTGACGATCAGTTCGCGCCAGTCGCGCCGCGCCGCCTCGGTCTGCGGGATGCCCAGCGCCACAAAGCGCTTGTTGCAGGTGGCATTGCTCTCGTCCATCGCGAGCAAGCCCTTGTCGCCGGCGACGAGTGCGCGGGCGGTGTCGATCAGTGTCTGTGCGGTCATGGGTAGGTGCACCTCTCTGGCGGCCATCCTACGCCCTCCCCGACGACTCGTTAACACCGCCAACCTGATCGCTGGCCGACTTGGTGTTTCAGCCAATGCAGCGCCCCGGGTCTTTGCCAAGCTGACGCCAGCGAGCAGTAATCTTCGCGCGTCGGGACGGAAAGGAAGTCTGAATGGAACATGGTTCACGAAAGTGTCACGCGCGCCACGCCAAAGGGCCCGCGGTGCTGGCCGGGCTCGGGCTCGCGCTCGCCGCAGCCGTGTTCGGAACACCTTCCGCGTTCGCGGAGCTGGGTGGCGCTCCCACACTGGGTCCGGGCCAGCGCGTCGCCAAAGAGTCACGCAAGGCGAGTGACCAAGCAACCGGCAGCGCAACGGCGGGAACCGCCACCAGTTGGAGCATGCGGGAAGTCACGCTGCCCGACGGGTTGATCCAGCGCGAATACCTGACGACCGACGGCACCGTGTTCGCGGTGGCATGGCGCGGCTCCCACCGGCCTGAACTGTCGGTGCTGCTGGGCACGCGCTACGCCACGCAGATGTCCCGCAACGCACGCGAGCTGCGCCAGCAAGGCAGAAGCTCTCACGCCACGACCTCGCAAATGGACGAGACATTCGCTGTGCGGGCCTCCGCGCACCAGCGCTCCTCGACGGGCGTTGCCTGGCTGCCCCGGATGCTGCCTCCAGGCCTCGACCCGAACACGCTGTCCATCCCGGAACAAGGCTCCTGATCCTTTCAACCCGCTTGCAACCACACACCGTGCCCATGGAACAACGACAAGCAGGCAACCGGCGCGTTGCCGGCGCCAGGACCTTGATTCTTCGAGCGGCTGTCGCGGCGGCATGCGCCGCGAGCCTGCTGGGACTCGTCGCCTGCGGTGGTGGCGGGGGCGGCGCAAGCAGCGGCGCCCTGCCGATCGGGCTGCTGCCCACCAGCAGTCCCGCATCGACTTCGGCACCGGCTTCCACACCGGCCCCTGCGACAACCTCGCAGAACTCGATGTCCCTCACCGTGTCGCACGGAACCGATTCGAGCGGGGTCAACCTTCCGCAGGTCAGCGTGCAACTCTGCGCGCCGGGAACCGGCACATGCCAGACGATCGACAACGTGCTGGTCGACACCGGCTCCACGGGCGTGCGCATCGCTGCCGCGGCGCTCAGCTCGTCGATGCTTGCAGCTCTGCCACAGGAGACGGTGAACAGCACACCCCTGAATGCGTGCGAGCAGTTCCTGGACGGCTACACGTGGGGAACGATGCGGGTTGCCGACATCACGCTGGGGCCGAAGTCCGCGACGTCGCAACCGCTGCAGATCGTGGGAGACCCGGCGTCTGGCACCGTGCCCAACGCGTGCTCGGACAACGGAACGCTGCAGGCCGAGAACACCCCCGCGGACCTGGGAACGAACGGCATCATCGGCGTGGCCGCCTTCCTGCAGGACTGCGGCTCGGCATGTGCGCAGAAGGCCATTGCGGCCACCTACTACGCCTGCCCGTCGGGAGGTCAGTGCCAGAACACGGCGGTGCCGGTCGCGATGCAATCGCAGAACGTCGTTGCCAACTTCGCGCAGGACAACAACGGGGTCGTGCTCGGCCTGCCGGCGATTTCCTCTGCGGGCCAGGGAGTCACCGTCGGCACGCTCTACTTCGGAGTAGCCACGCAATCCAACAACGCCATGAGCGGGGCGACGGTGCTGCAGACCAATCCGCGCACGCTCAGCGTCTCGGCCACCTACAAGAACACGAGTTTTCCCGACAGCTTTCTCGACAGCGGGTCGAACTTCTTCTTCCTCTACGATTCCACGATCACCCAGTGTCCGCAAAGCGGCAACTTCGCCGGTTTCTACTGCCCTGCCAGCACGCTGGACCTGAGCGCCAGTTTCACCGCCGCGGCAGGAGCGCCGTTGAGCCAGAGTTTCGCGGTTGCGAGCGCACAGTCGCTTTTCACAAGCAACCCGGGTGTGGTGGCGGTCAACAACATCGCCGCCACGAACTCGGGCAGCGGTACCATCGACTTTGGCCTTCCGTTCTTCTATGGCAGGCTGGTCGCCGTGCTCAACGAGGGGCAGTCAGCGCTGGGGCAGCCGGGGCCGTTCACGGCGCTGGCAACGCCCTGAAAAGGGCCATCGCTAGATCACATTCTTCTCGAGCAACGGCCTGTTCTCGAGGATTCGCGCGAACGACACCGGCGACAAGTCAAGGCTGCGGTACTCACCGAAGCGGATCAGCTCCGCCACACCGCGCCCCGCTGCCGGGCATTGCTGCAAGCCGTGGCCCGAGAAGCCGTTGGCGAAGTAGAGGTTGTCGCAATCCGGGTGCAGGCCGAGGACGGCGTTGTGGTCGAACACGTTCATCTCGTAGTAGCCCGCCCATGCGCCTGTCATGCGGATGGCTTCGAAGGCTGGCACGCGTTCGGCCAGTGACGGCCAGATGAAGCTGTCGAAGGCTTCGTACTCGACGTCGAGCGGCACGTCGTCGTGGTCCTGGTCTTCGGGCGGCGCGAAACCGCAGATGAACTGACGGCCCTCGGGGCGCAGCCAGATGCCGGAGGTGTCGATCACCAGCGGGCATCCGGGCAGCGTGTCGGGGCACGAGAAGCTGAACACGCTGCGGCGGCGGCCACGCACGGGCAGGTCGATGCCGGCCCACTGCGCCACCTTCGCGGCCCATGCACCTGCGGCGTTGACGACCACATCGGCTTCCAACGTCTGGCCGTTGTCGAGCTGCACGCCGGTCACCGTTCGCCCATTGCGGCGCAAGCCCGTCGCATGCGCCTGTACATAGCGCACACCCTGCGAGGCGGCCTTCTTGCGAAAGGCCTGCAGCAGGCTGTAGCCGTCGTACCAGCCCTCGCCCGAGAGGCCCAGCGATGCAAGCGCCACACCCTCTGTCGATATCCACGGAAAGCGCGCCTTCAGCTCATCGGGCGTCATCAGTGCCACATCCACCGCGTGCGCTTTCTGCATCGCATGGTTCTCGCGCAGCACGCCGACGCCGGCAGGCGAGGCGAGGTACAGGTAGCCGGGCTCGACCAGACCGATGTCGGGCACGTCGTCGCCCACGCGCAGGGTCTCGCCGAGATTGCGGAAAAAGTCGATGCCGTAGAGCGACATCTCGATGTTGATGGCGGTGGAAAACTGCTGGCGGATCGAGCTGGCCGACAGCGCCGACGAGGCCTGCTTGTACGAGAAATCGCGCTCGACCACTGTGACCTCGAAGGGCTCCTCTTCGGGGCTTCGGGTCAGGAAGTAGGCGATGGCGGAGCCGATGGCCCCGCCGCCGATGATCACCACACGACGCATGAAATGCCTTTCTTCGTTGCTCGCCCACACACACGCAGAATAGCGCCGATGAGAAAAGACATTCCCAACCTCGGCGCGCTGCAGGCCTTCGAGGCCTCGGCGCGGCTGGGCAGCTTCACCCGCGCGGCAACCGAGCTGGCGCTGACGCAAAGCGCCGTCGGCCGGCAGGTGGCCATGCTCGAACAGCGGCTCGGCGTGCCGCTGTTTTCGCGCGTGCGGCGCCGGCTCACGCTCACCGACGTGGGCCGCGAATACGCGGCGCGCATCAGGCGCCACCTCGACCAGATCCGCCGCGACACGCTGGAGATCAGCGCCGGCCACGAGATGGGCTTCGTGCTGGAACTGGCGGTGGTGCCCACCTTTGCCACGCAGTGGCTGATACCGCGGCTGCCGGAGTTCAGCCTGCTGCATCCGAACATCACGGTGAACCTGTCGGCGCGCTCGCAGCCCTTCTCTTTTCAGGAAAACGCGTACGACGCGGCCATCTACTTCGGCGACCAGTTCTGGCCAAACACCCGCGGCGGGCTGATCTTTGCTGAGGGCGAGATGGTGCCGATCTGCAGCCCCGCGTTCCGCGATGCGCACGGGCCGTGGGACGAAGCCGGCTTCGAGCAATGCCGCCACGTGCACCTGAGCACACGCGCCCATGCGTGGCGCGACTGGTACGCGCAGCAGGGCTGGGAATACACGGTGCACGCATCGCGCGGGCCGCGCTATGAACTGTTCACCATGGTCGTCGCAGCCACGGCCGCCGGCATGGGCGTGGGCCTGGCGCCGCGCATCCTGATCGAACATGAGTTGCGCGCCGGCGAACTCGTGATCCCGGTGGACCGGCACCTCGACGTACGCCAGGGCTACTACTTCGCGTACCCCGAAGGCCGGCCGGCCTCCGGGGCGCTCGAGCACTTCAAGCGGTGGGTGCTCGGGCTGACGCCTGCTTAAACCGGATTGGGGTTGCGTTCGAGAAAACCCTGCTGATGCCAGTAGGGATAGGCCCGCGTCGTCGCGCTGGCCGCATCGAGCTCGGCAACCTGCGCGGGCGTGAGGTTCCAACCCACCGCGCCGAGGTTCTGCCGCAGCTGCGCCTCGTCGCGTGCACCGACCACCACGCTCGACACTGTCGGGCGCTGCAGCAGCCAGTTCAGCGCGACCTGCGGCACCGTCTTGCCGACTTCGGCGCCGACCTTTTCCAGCGCGTCGACCACGCGGTACAGCAGTTCGTCGGGCACCGGCGGGCCCATGTCGGCGGTAGCGTGCAGGCGGCTGTTGGCGGGCAGCGGCTGGCCGCGGCGGATCTTGCCCGTGAGCCGGCCCCAGCCCAGCGGACTCCACACTACCGCGCCCACGCCCTGGTCTTGTGCCAGCGGCATCAGCTCCCACTCGTAGTCGCGGCCGACCAGCGAGTAATACGTCTGGTTGGCGACGTAGCGTGCCAAGCCGTAGCGCTCCGAAACGGCCAGCGACTTCATCAGGTGCCAGCCCGAGAAATTCGACACGCCGATGTAACGCAGCTTGCCCGCGCGCACGAGGTCGTCGAGCGTGCCGAGCGTTTCTTCCACCGGCGTGCTCGCATCGAAGCCGTGCAGCTGGAACAGGTCGATGTAGTCGGTGCCCAGTCGCTTGAGCGCCCCATCAACAGCCTGCACGAGGTGATGGCGCGACGAGCCCACATCGTTCGGCCCCTCGCCGCTGCGGAAGGTGGCCTTGGTGGAAATGAGCAGCCCGTCGCGCGGCCGGCCCTTGATCGCCTCGCCGAGCACCGACTCGGCTGCACCAGCCGAATAGATGTCAGCGCTGTCGAACATGTTGACGCCTGCCTCGAGGCAGATGTCGATGAGCTTGCGCGCCTCGGCCACATCGGTGCTGCCCCACGCGCTGAAGAACTCGCCCTTGCCGCCGAAAGTGCCGGTGCCAAAACTCAACACGGGAACCTTGAGGCCTGATTTGCCTAGATGACGGTATTCCAAAGTGGTACTCCTTCGTGTTTGCGGATTCGGGAAAAAAGAAAACCGGCAAGCCGAACAGCCCTGCCGCGCGGCCATTGTTGGACGGAGCGTTGAACCATGCGGGCGGGCGGGCTTTGTTGAAGCCGGCCACAAGTGGTTGACAAAGCCGCCACGAAACTCTCTTTTTCGGTCAGTAGCATGCGCCGCGAGGTTGTGACCCGTGTCGTGCATAGATGCGCGGACACGCCTCGCGAAGTGTCAGCAACCAATCAAAAATCTTCAGGGAGAAACCACATGCTTGTCGAAGTCGACAAACACGGAATGATCAATCACGCAAGGGTCAGGCATGCTCGCAGCCCTCAGATCGAACGAGGAAAAAGGGCCGGAGCGATCACCGGCATCGTCGTGCATCAGACCGATGCCGATACCCTGGCATCCTCATTGAACAGCTACAAGAACCCCAAGGCGAACGGAGCGCACTTTCTAATCGACAAGGATGGGACGATCTACCAGACGGCGGCGATCTATCAGCGCACGAATCATGTGGGGCCGTTGAAGGCAAGATGCCTGGTGATGAAAATGTGCAAGCCGCAAGACTTTCCAAGGAAGGCGGGTGCGATGGCGATGCATCGGATCGAGATGCAAAAGACTCCCGGTGATCGCTATCCGGGCAACATGGAGTCGATAGGGATCGAGATGGTTGGCAGGGCGAGACTGCCGGCAGGATTCAAGCCGGTCCGCGAAGAACAAAACTGGTCCCACGACAGATTGCGAGGCGAGTACGGCATATTCGATATGCCGACTGCTGCGCAGAATCAAGCACTCTCGTGGCTTGTCAGCGTGCTTGAAGATTCGATTCAGGTGCCTCGAGGCGAGGTATTCCGTCATCCCGTGGTCAGCAGCAAGAACAAAACCGAAGCCCAAGGCGCGAACTGGAATCTGCCTTTGCCGAAGCCATGAACAAATTCAACGCTCTCGTGGCCACGACCCTGATCGCGGCAGCAGGCACATCCTCAACGCAGGCGGCAGACCGGCGATACCCCATCGCTTATGTGCAAAAGGTCGAGATCACGGAACCTTCACGCCGAACGGCCTGGGAGAACAAGGATTTTCTGGATTGCGACGACGTCGTGCTGACAGAGGAAGACGTTCGTTATGCCTTGCAGCACATGCGCAGGGTTTCATGGAACGCCTACGCTCCGGAAAACACGGACACCACCGGATGCAAGGGCAGCGCGCTGGTTACGTTCAAGAATGGACGGATCCTCGCCATGGGCATCGAGCCAACCGGGCGGATCAGCACCGGAGAACTCGACTCGAAGATGAACTCCACGGCGAGCCCTCCAGGCTTCTACGAATGCGACCCTTGCAGGGAACGCAAGATGAAACTCCTGAAGGACGCTCTGTACCGTGCAGATGACCGACGGCTCAAGAAGCTGGAGGCAGAAGGAAAGATTCCCCCTGGCGAGGCGGAGCGTCGCTTGAAGACATTGCGGGCCGGCCGTTGAACTCGACACACATCCCCTCGCGCACCATGAGTCGAGTCAAGATCCTCCTGATGGTGTTGGTCACTACCGCAGCAACTGTCCAGATTCACGCGGCCGATAAGCGATACCCGCTCGACTCCGCGCGGAAGATCGAAATCATCACCCCCTCAAGCGCGACCGCATGGGAAAACAAGAACTTTCTTGACTGCGACGACGTTGTCCTGACCGAGGAAGATGTTCGTTATGCACTCCGGCACATGCGCAAAGTCCCGGAGAAATCCTATTTCGACGAGTACGCCGAACGAACAGGATGCCTTGGCGGTGCGCGCGTCACCTTCAAGAACGGCAAGACTATTGCTATCGGCATCGAGCCGACGGGGCGCATCAATAGCTTCGAACTCAACGCCAAACTCAAGCCCACCTCCGGCCCGGAAACCTACTATGAATGCCAGCCTTGCAAGGCCCGCAAGATGGCTCTTCTGAAGGACGCGCTGGATCGAGCAGATGAACGACGGCTCAAGAAGGCGGAGGCAGAGGGAAAGATCCCTCCTGGCGAGGCCGAACGGCGGCTGAAAGCTCTGCGGACCAACCGCTGACCGCCTCCACCCAACCCGCCTCGGCGGGTTTTCTTCCGCATCAAAGATCACATCGCCTCCAGAGACATCGAGCCAAATGATCGCCTCTATTTGAAGATCCGGACGATCGCGTCTTCGAACGCAAGAACATCCGTTCCCACATGGGTGGAGGCGAATGACGTTTCCAACAGCTGAAGCCCCGCATAGTTTCGGGCGGCCATCCGCTGGTACATCTCCCTCACGCTGTCTTGATTGCACCCGCTGTCGCAGTGAGCCAGGATCAAGGTGACGGGAAGCGGCCTGCCCGCCAGTGCGTCGAACATCTTCTGCTCGAGCTCAAAGTTCTGATCCTTCTGTTGCCAGAACGCAGCCTCGATGGAGATGAAGTAAGAGAAAGCGAGGCTGTCCGGCGCCTCCAGGAACAACGCTGTCGCAGCCAGGTTGCCGCTGGTCGACAGGCCTGTGAGCATGCGCTTCTTCGGATCCGTGCGGTACTTCGATTCGATGAAGGGAATCAGGTCTTTCGTGAGGAAGGCGTGGTACGCATTGGCACCCGGAAAGTTGTAGTCCTCCTGCCTGCGCGCAGTGTTTCCGATGCCGATGAGGAGGCTCTTCGTACCGCGCTTGAGCAGGATGTTCTTGAGGTTCGTGAATCGTGTATCGGGCAGCCCATTGGTGGCGTCGCCGTCGAGTGCGTAGATGGAGGGGAACGCATCGGTGCCCGTGTCATAGGAAGCCGGAATGAAAACATCGACCGGGTAGCGCACCCCGTTGCTGCTCGACGTGACGACCTCCGACACTACGCGACCGTTGGCCGAAGGCACTGGCTGCGTGGGAGCGCCGCCAGTTGTCGGGAGTGCCACGATCGGCAGACCTCCGCCACCTCCCCCGCCGCCGCCTCCTCCGCATGCAGACACGCCCGCGAGAGCCACGCAAACACCCAACGCCGCGAGCGCGCGGCGAAGCCAATCAAGCCTCATGTTGTTTCCTCGTTCCTCCGGTGCAAGGCGCACCGGAACGGATACTCATCGCGGGCAGCAGAGGTGTCAACTTCGCGATGCCTCGCGAAAACCGGGCCGGTAATATCGATTGATGCAGATTTCTCTTGAAAGCCCCGACCAACCCGACGTCATCCAGCTCATCGACGACCTCGATGCTTACCAGAAGCCGCTGTATCCGCCCGAGAGCCACTATGGCATTGACATCGCTGCGCTGTCTGCGGCGAACGTGCTGTTTGCTGTCGCACGTGATGAGGAGGGCAAGGCCATTGGTTGCGGTGCCATCGTGATGGAACCCGAATTCGGCGAACTCAAGCGCATGTACGTGCGTCCCGAGAGCCGGGGTCAAGGCATCGCGGCGAAAGTTCTGAGCTTCCTCGAAAGCGAAGCAACGGCACGTGGCTGCGCGTTGTTCAGACTGGAGACGGGCGTGAGCCAGCCCGCGGCGTTGTCGTTCTATGCGAGCGCGGGCTACACGCGGCGTGGCCCGTTTGGGAGCTATCCCAACGATCCGCTGAGCGTGTTCATGCAGAAGGATGCGGGCTAGGCATCTCCTCGTCCATCGCGGCTCCTTCGTGCACCGGGATCTTGACAGCTGGGCCACCGTGCGACCGCACCTATGCGCGGTGCCGAACAGACGCAATACCCGCTGGCGGTCATTGTGGCCTGCGTAGCCTCTATCGAGCTGCACACCCCGACACCACAAGGAACTGCCATGAAGAAATATCTACTCCCGTCCATCCTGTTGCTCGCCCTGCTTGGTGCATCTGCCTGCACCGGCCCGATGGGTCCTCAAGGCAACACGGGCAACACCGGAAGCACCGGCTACACAGGCGCCACGGGCGCGAGGGGAAATACCGGCAACACCGGGAACACGGGCGCCACGGGCGACACCGGTAGTACCGGCAATACCGGCGCCACAGGCGACACCGGCAATCAGGGAAACACCGGCAATACCGGTGCAACGGGCGCCAGAGGCAACACCGGCAGCACTGGCACCGGCAGCGGAACCGTTGTCGTGGTTCCGGGCGCACGCTGATGCACTGACCACCGCACCAGCCGGCAGCTATGCGATCAGATGGGCATAGCTGCGCCGGTTGGCCCGGTAGCAGTCGCACGCCGCGTTCTCCAGACCTTCGCGATCGGTGATCGTGATGACACCCCGCCGATAGTCGATCAGCCTCCGCGTGTGCAGCGCCGTCGCGGCGTTGGTGATGCCGACCCGGCGCACTCCCAGCATGCGGCCCAGCACTTCATGCGTGAGCGCAAGGTGCGTGGAATGCGCGCAGTCCTGCGTGGTCAAGAGCCAGCGCGCCAGGCGCTCCTCGATCAGGTGGAAGCGGTTGCACAGGCCCGAACGGCCGAACTCCATCAAGAGCACACAGACGTAGCGATTAAGGATGCGCTTGAGCTTCGAGTTCTGCTCCAGCTCTTGCGCGAACGATTGCGCGGTCAGTCGCCACGCCATACCGGCCCCTTGCACGAGTGCCCGCAGCGGCGCGCTCTGCACGTCCAGCGACAGCTCATAGCCCAGGGCGCCCTCGTTGCCCACCATGCCCGTCTGCAGGCCGTCATGGCCGTCCGCAGTCGACACCAGCGAGACGAACGCACTCGTCGGGAAGTGGATGTGGTGAATGACATCGCCGGGCTCGTAGAGGATCTGCGCCGTGGCCAGCTGCACGCTGTCGCAGCGCTCGAGCAGGTGCGCACGGTCTGCGAGCGGCAGCGCCTCGAGCAGGCGATTGAGAACGGGGCGGGTCGGGGCTGATGTCACGGAACCGCCTGTTGGGAAGAGTCATTCAGCGCGGAAATGCGCAACCGGGCGCATTGTTGCCGAGGGCCCATCCCGCGTCTGTGCGGAGGCGCACCAAATGCAGCCCGGCCGCCGTCGCCGCCGGCTCAGGTCGCGGGCTGGCGAGGCAACAGGCGATCCGTTTCACGCTTGACGACCTCATAGCACTCGCACACCTGCTTCTCCAGACCCGGGCGGTTCAGCACCGTGATGTGCCCGCGCGAATACTTGATGAGATTCAGGCGCTGCAGCTTGCCGGCGGCCTCGGTCACGCCTTCGCGCCGCACGCCGAGCATGTTGGCGATCAGCTCCTGTGTCATCACCAGTTCGTTGCCGGGGAGCCTGTCGAGGCTCAGCAGCAGCCAGCGGCACAGTTGCTGTTCCAGCGAGTGGTGCCGGTTGCAGACGGCCGTCTGCGACATCTGCGTGATGAGCGACTGGGTGTAGCGCAGCAGCAGATGCAGCAGCGGCCCGCCGTTGTCGGTCAACTGCTTGATATGCCCGGCGCTCAGGCGAAATGCATTCCCCGCGCTCTGCACCACGGCGCGGTTGGGCGTGCTGCCCCCGCCCATCAGCAGCGACACGCCCACCATTCCCTCGAATCCCACGACGGCAATCTCGGCCGACTGCCCGTTTTCCAGCACGTACAGCAGCGAGACGATGCAATCGGTCGGGAAATACACGTACTGCTGGACCACGCCCGATTCATAGAGCACCTGCCCCAGCTTGAGCGGCACCAGCTCAAGGAGCGGCATCAGGCCCGTCAGCACCTCCGGCGGCATCACCTCCAGGAGGCTGTTGCGCGCCACGGCTGCGAGCGAAGAAGACGGGGGTGGGGACGGTGCCATGGGGGAAGGAGGTTCCAAAGTGCCCATCATTTTGCGACCAATGCCTCGGCGTCTGTGCGCTTGCGCACACAGGGCGCGCAAGTCGGCATTCCGTGTATGTGCGGCGCCGTACAGACAATTCTTCCCCGGCCAGCTAACGATGGCATGCACGCCCGTGAAGCAAGAGCAGGCGGCATCCATTGGATGAACCAGGCGAAAGCCATCGAGGTCCCGCAACATGCGCAACTTTCTCACCAACAACCGGGAAGAGCTGGTTTCACGGTGCAAGTCGAAGGTTGCACTGAGGCCCCGGCGGGCCGCCACTGAACATCAGCTGGCGAACGGCATCCCGTTGTTCCTCGAGCAGCTGATAAGAACCCTTGCGGCCGAAGAAGACGACAAACCTGCCGAGAGCGTCAGGATCTCGGGACCATCGGGCGGAGACTCGCTGGCGCTGTCGGAAATGGGGGTGACCGCCACCGCCCATGGCAAGGAGTTGCTGAAGCTGGGGTACACGGTCGACCAGGTCGTTCACGACTACGGCGACCTTTGCCAGGCGATCACGGACCTGGCCTTCGAGCGCGACGCACCGTTCGCCATCGGAGAATTCCGGA
>NZ_JBPJZL010000011.1:0-220104 GCF_051216835.1 Variovorax multivorans | reverse complement strand
ATGCTGGCTCAAGGCATCCACTGAGATCGCTGGGGCAGGAGAACCTTCCTGACACAGATCTTCATGACGTCCCGCATTACCTTGTTCATTTTGGCCAAATGGTGCTTGACTACATCTGATGCGCTTGTTGTTCGGAAACTCCAGCCCCGCGTTCTGGAGCGCCGAACGCACCCTTTCGCGCGCCTCCTTGACCTCGGTTTCCACCAGCCCGACCAGCGTGAAGCTGGGCAAACCGTTCGCCAGATGCACCTCGACAGTGACACTGGCCGCTTCCAGGCCCAGCAAGGCGCGGCTCTGCACCAAAGACAACCCCATTCTTCTCCCTCTCCCCAAGATGGTGCGCCTATCTTCGACATGTCCGCGGTGGTGCGGCGCACCGGATATCTGCAACCACTCGCAACAGACGTTGTAACGATTTGGCTCTCAACCAAGGCGGGGACGGGAGCGGTTATGACCGGTATTTGTGCAGTTTGGCACGCTCCCTGCTTTGAGCCTCACAGGTCCAACAACACACTTGCGAGGAGTTCCCTGATGACGCACCGTACCGCCGCCCAGGCGCTGATCGTTCTGGCCGCTGCATTGACCGCTTCGGGCGCAGCCTTGGCGCAGACAGCAACGACGGATGCCGCAGCAGCACCGGCAGCCGCTCCCGCCCCGAATCTCACGGGCAACGTGTCCCTCACCACGAACTACAAGTTCCGTGGCCAGGATCAGGACATGATCGGCAAGAACGACTACGCCAAGACCAAGGGCTTCAAGCCCGCCATCCAGGGCGGCCTGGACTACGCCTTCGGCGACAGCGGCTTCTACGTTGGTAACTGGAACTCCAGCGTCAACTGGCTCAAGGGCAACAGCATCGAGAGCGACATCTACGGCGGCTACAAGTTCAAGGCCGGCCCGCTGGACATGGACGTGGGCGCACTCAGCTACATCTACCCGGGCAACTCCGCGGGCAACACTACCGAGCTGTACGTTGCGGGCACCTACGCCAACGAAACCCTCGGCTCGTTCACCGCCAAGTATTCGCACACCGTGTCGAAGGACTACTTCGGCTACGCCGGCAACAAGGCCGGCTCGGGCCTGAAGGGCACCAATACCGGCTACCTGAACCTGTCGTACAGCAAGGAAATCGTGCCCAAGGTCACGCTGAAGGCAGCCGTGGGCTACACGAACATGTCCAGCGACATCCGCAGCCTGGGCTACAAGAGCTATGTCGACTACAACGTCGGCGCGAGCTACGACTTCGGCAACGGCCTGTCGCTGACCGGCTCGGTGCAGGGCGCCAACAAGAAGAGCTCGTACCTCGCGGTGGCCAACCCGGGCGTCGACCTCGGCTTCGGCACCTTCGGCCAGACGACCTACTCGCCGAACAAGGCGCGCTTCATCCTCACGCTGACGAAGACGCTGTAATCCATACAACAACGAGGTGCGGCCCAAGCTGCCGCACCATTCCATTTCCATCCGAAGGAGAAAACTCATGAAGCTGGTCACAGCCATCATCAAACCGTTCAAGCTCGATGAGGTGCGCGAAGCACTGTCGGCCATCGGCGTGCAGGGGATTACCGTCACTGAGGTCAAGGGCTTCGGTCGCCAGAAGGGCCACACCGAGCTCTACCGCGGCGCGGAGTACGTGGTCGACTTCCTGCCCAAGGTCAAGATCGAAGCGGCCGTCTCCGACGACCTGGTCGATCGCGTGATCGAGGCCGTCGAAGGCGCGGCACGCACCGGCAAGATCGGCGACGGCAAGATTTTTGTCTACAACCTCGAACAAGTCGTGCGCATCCGCACCGGCGAAACGGGCCGCGAAGCCCTCTGATCGAGTCCAGGCCCGAAAGAACAACGATTATGAAAAAACTGCTTGTCTCTCTTGCGCTCGGCTTGAGCGTGTTGGCTGCCGGTACTGCCGGCTTCGCGCAAACCCCCGCTGCGGCCACGGCCGAAGCACCGGCCGCGTCGGCATCGGCCCCCGCGGCCGCGCCTGCCGCTGCAGCAGCTCCGGCCGCTGCCGCCGACGCAGCTCCCGCGGCGCCCGCCGCCGCACCCGCTCCGAAGATCGATTCCGGCGACACCGCCTGGATGCTGACTTCGACGCTTCTCGTGATCCTGATGACCATTCCCGGCCTCGCGCTGTTCTACGGTGGCCTGGGCCGCTCGAAGAACATGCTGTCGGTGCTGATGCAGGTCTTCGTGATCTTCTCGCTGATCAGCATCCTGTGGGCCATCTACGGCTACAGCCTGGCCTTCTCCGGTGACGGCAACTTCTTCGGAGGATTCGACAAGATCTTCATGAAGGGCATCACGCAGGAAACCTTCGGCGCGCTGACCACCATTCCTGAATACGTGTTCGTCGCCTTCCAGGGCACCTTCGCGGCCATCACCGTGGCGCTGATCGTCGGTGCGTTCGCAGAGCGTGCCAAGTTCTCGGCCGTGCTGCTGTTCTCGGTGCTGTGGTTCACCTTCAGCTACGTGCCGATCGCCCACATCGTGTGGGGCGGCGGCCTGCTGGGCAAGGACGGCGCACTCGACTTCGCTGGCGGCACCGTGGTGCACATCAACGCCGGTGTGGCCGGCCTGGTTGGCGCCTACATGGTCGGCAAGCGCGTCGGCTACGGCAAGGAAGCGTTCACGCCTCACTCGCTCACGCTCACCATGGTCGGCGCTTCGCTGCTGTGGGTTGGCTGGTTCGGCTTCAACGCCGGCTCGGCTGGTGCTGCCAACGCCGTCGCCGGCCTGGCCTTCATCAACACGGTGCTTGCCACCGCTGCCGCGGCCCTGTCGTGGATCCTGGGTGAAAGCCTGCACAAGGGCAAGGCCTCGATGCTGGGCGCTGCGTCCGGTGCCGTTGCCGGCCTCGTGGCTGTCACGCCTGCCGCCGGTTTCATCGGCCCGATGGGTTCGATCGTTCTCGGCCTGCTGGCCGGCCTGATCTGCCTGTGGGGTGTGGGCGGCCTGAAGCGCATGCTCGGTGCCGACGACGCGTTCGACGTGTTCGGCGTGCACGGCGTGGGCGGTATCCTGGGTGCCATCCTGACCGGCGTGTTCGCGGCCAAGGGCCTCGGCGGCACCGGCGGCGCAACGCCCGACACCTTCGCGATGGGCGCACAGGTCTGGATCCAGATCAAGAGCGTGGCGCTCACCGTCGTGTGGTCCGGCGTGGTTGCCTTCATCTCCTACAAGATCGCCGACCTGACCCTCGGCCTGCGTGTGTCGGAAGAAGAAGAGCGCGAAGGCCTCGACATCTCGTCGCACGGCGAAACGGCTTACAACCGCTGATCTGCTCTGGCGGGGTTGCCTTCGGGCAACCCCGCCACTGAAACGACCACCACCACCTTTTACAAGAACAATTCTTCGTAACGAGTTTTTCAAGCGAGGTCTCCTTTGGATGTTCAGCCCGCAAGCGCTCCGGCGCCAGCGGGCTTTTTTTTGCCCTTGGCCGTGATGGCCGGGGGCACAATCGCGACACCATGTGGACCTCCCTCGAAGACAGCCTCTGTGAGCTCGGCGAGTCGCCGTTCTGGCACCCCCAGGAGCGCGCGCTCTACTGGCTCGACATTCCCGGCCGCGCCGTGCTGCGCACCCGCGGCGATATCGGCTCTCCGAACGCGAAGGTCGAGCGATGGCCGCTGTCCACCGAGCCCGGCTGCATGGCGCCCGCGCGCAGCGGCGGCCTCGTGATTGCGCTGCGCGACGGCATCTACCGCGCGCGCGAATGGGGCGGTGAACTGGTCGCGATGGCGCGCGTGGAGCACGACGTGCGCACCATGCGCTTCAACGACGGCAAGTGCGACGCGCTCGGCCGCTTCTGGGGCGGTTCGCTCAACGAAGCCAAGGACCGCGCCAACGCCGCGCTCTATTGCTTCGATGCACGCCCCGACACCGACATCTCGCCCACGCTGACGCAGATGGCCAACGAGTCCACCACCGCCAACGGCCTCGCCTTCTCGCCTGATGCCCGCACCCTCTACTGGGCCGACACCGCCGCGCACGTGGTGTGCGCGTGGGACTGGGACGCCGAGGCCAACTCGCTCTCGCACGCTCGCGTGTTCCACCAGTTCGACGCCAAGCCGGAAGGCTGGACGGCCGATGTGCCGCTGGGCTATCAAGGCCGCCCCGACGGCGCCACCATCGACGCGCAAGGCCACTACTGGGTAGCCATGTTCGAAGGCGCGCAGTTGCTGCGCTTTGCACCTTCGGGCGAAATCGTGGCCTCTGTTCCTGTGCCTGTTCAATGCCCGACCATGCCCTGCTTCGGCGGCGACGACCTGAAGACGCTGTTCGTCACCAGCGGTCGCAAGGGCCGGCCTGCCGCCGAGATCGAGCGACTCCCCGCCTCGGGCGCGGTGATCGCGATGCGGGTCGACACGCCGGGCCTGCCCGTGAGCTTCTTCGAAGACTGAAGGCCGAAGAGGGTTTCCAGGCGCGCATGGCCCTGCAGCACATTCCGCCGATCCAGTGCCTGCTGACCTTCGAGGCCGTGGCGCGGCTGCGCCACGCAGGCCGCGCAGCCGATGAGTTGTGCGTCACGCCCAGTGCGGTGAGCCACCGCATCCGGCAGCTCGAATCGCACATCGGCTTCAAGCTCTTCGGCCGCAGCGACTTCAGCCTCACGGCCGACGGTGCGGCCTACCTCGCGAACGTGCGCGCGGGGCTCGCTGCGCTGCAGGCCACGCCGCTCGGCGGCAACACAGCCCAACGCGCCACGCGCCTGCGCATCGCCGTCACGCCGACCTTCAGCCGCCAGTTCCTCATGCCGAGGCTGGAGCTGTTCCGCAACATCTATCCAGACATCGAACTGGTGCTGCAGGTGTCGATCCCGTTGCTCGACGTCACGGCCGAGCAGGCCGACCTCGAAGTGCGCTACGGCCCCGGCGGGTACGCCGACTGCGAGCACCGGCTCCTGCTCGAGGAGCAGGTCGTGCCCGCCTGCAGCCCGAGCTACCTCAACGAGTTCGGCCCCTTCACCGGTTTTCGCACTGCGGCGGAGATTGCCAGCGCACGGCTGATCCGCAGCCCGCTCGAACCCTGGGGCACCTGGTTCGCGAACTGCGGGCTCGACCAGCCCGAGCCGAACATCGGCTCGCAGTTCAACGACCTGGGGCTTGTGTACGACGCCGCGGCCAGCGGCTTCGGCGTGGCGCTGGTACGCCAGAAGATGGGCGCGGCATGGTTCGAATCGGGTCGGCTGGTGGCGCTGTCCGAGCAGGCCGTGCCGTCGCCGCACCGGCACTACATCTGCTGGCAGCCGGGCACGCTCGAGCGCTGGGAATGCGCGGCCTTTGCCGACTGGCTCGAACAGAGCCTGCGCTGAACCCGCGAAGTTCTTTCAAGCGCCCGGCAAAAATCCATCAACCCGGGCCTGCCGCAATGTCCGTAGAGTGCGGGTAGAACAGAGACATCCCGCGAGCAGAAGAAAAGAGGTCGCCGCATGAACGCGCCGCTCACCCCCACGCAAAACGATTCACTACAGAAAACAGAGCGCCAGTCCCAGGTAGTGCGAGCGCTGCAGGCTCATCTGCCAGCCCACGCCCTGATCTGGCACGCAGAAGACACCACCCCCTACGAGTGCGACGGCCTCACCGCCTACCGCGCCCGCCCGCTCGTGGTGGCCCTGCCCGAAACCGAGGCGCAGGTGGCCGCCGTGCTCAAGACCTGCCACCAGCTCGGCGTGCCCGTGGTGGCGCGTGGCGCGGGCACCGGGCTCTCGGGCGGCGCCATGCCGCACACCATGGGCGTGACGATGTCGCTCGCCAAGTTCAACCGCATCCTGAAGATCGATCCGGTCAGCCGCACGGCCGTCGTGCAGTGCGGCGTGCGCAACCTGGCCATCAGCGAGGCGGCCGCGCCCTTCAATCTCTACTACGCGCCCGATCCGTCGAGCCAGATCGCCTGCACCATCGGCGGCAACGTGGCAGAGAACTCCGGTGGCGTGCACTGCCTGAAGTACGGCCTGACCCTGCACAACGTGCTGCGCGTGCGCGGCTTCACCGCCGAGGGCGAGCCCATCGAGTTCGGCGGCGAGGCGCTCGACGCGCCGGGGCTCGACCTGCTCGCGCTCGTCATCGGCAGCGAAGGCATGCTCGCCGTGACCACTGAAGTCACCGTCAAGCTCGTGCCCAAGCCGCAGCTCGCGCGCTGCATCATGGCCAGCTTCGACGACGTGCGAAAGGCCGGCGACGCAGTGGCCGCGGTGATCGCCGCCGGCATCATCCCCGCGGGGCTGGAGATGATGGACAAGCCCATGACCGCCGCCGTCGAAGACTTCGTGCGTGCGGGCTACGACCTCGATGCCGCCGCCATCCTGCTGTGCGAGTCGGACGGCACGCCCGAAGAAGTGGAAGAAGAAATCGGCCGCATGACCGCCGTGCTGCGTGGCTGCGGCGCCACCGCCATCGCGGTGAGCAGCAGCGAGGAGGAGCGCATGAAGTTCTGGAGCGGGCGCAAGAACGCGTTCCCCGCCTCGGGCCGCATCAGCCCCGACTACATGTGCCTCGACTCGACCATTCCACGCAAGCGCCTGGCCGACATCCTTCTGGCCATCCAGGAGATGGAGAAAAAGTACAACCTGCGCTGCTGCAACGTGTTCCACGCGGGTGACGGCAACTTGCATCCGCTGGTGCTGTTCGACGCCAACGACCCCGACGAGCTGCACCGCTGCGAGCTGTTCGGCGCCGACATCCTGGAGACCAGCGTCGCGATGGGCGGCACCGTCTCGGGCGAGCATGGCGTGGGTGTGGAAAAACTCAACAGCATGTGCGTGCAGTTCACCGCCGCGGAGAACGAGCAGATGTTCGGCGTCAAGCGCGCCTTCGATCCCGAGGGCATGCTGAATCCCGGCAAGGTGATTCCCACGCTGCAGCGCTGCGCCGAATACGGCAAGCAGGTGGTGCGCGGGGGCAAGTTGCAGCACCCGGATCTGCCGAGGTTCTGATGGCGATGGATAACAACGCACTCCACCAGGTCGTCGAGCGCATCCGCGCCGCCACCGCTAACGCCACGCCGCTGTGCATTCGCGGCGGCGGCACCAAGGATTTCTACGGCGAGCCGCTGCAAGGCGAGCTGCTCGACACGCGATCGCTCGCCGGCATCACCAGCTACGAGCCGAGCGAGCTGGTCGTCACCGTGCGCGCCGGCACGCCGCTCGTCGAACTCGAAGCGGCACTGGCGGAGAAAGGCCAGTGCCTGCCGTTCGAGCCGCCGTGCTTCGGCAGCAACGGCACCGTCGGCGGCATGGTCGCCGCAGGCCTCAGCGGCCCGGCGCGTGCCAGCGTCGGCGCGGTGCGCGACTACGTGCTCGGTGCCACGATCATCAACGGCCGCGGCGAGGTACTGACCTTCGGCGGCCAGGTGATGAAGAACGTCGCGGGCTACGACGTCTCGCGCGTGCTGGCCGGCTCGCTCGGCACACTGGGCGTGATCGCCGAGGTCAGCCTCAAGGTGCTGCCCGTGGCGCCCGCCGAGGCCACGCTCGAATTCGCTTGCGGGCAGGCTGATGCGCTGCGGCTGCTCAATGAGTGGGGCGGCCGGCCGCTGCCGCTCAACGCGAGCTGCTGGTTCGAATACGCCGGTGCCGGCGCGCTCTACCTGCGTTTGCGCGGTGCGGTCGCCGCGGTGGAAGCGGCATGCACGCACCTCGGCGGCGAGCGAAAAGACAACGCGCGCGCCGCCGCAGACTGGCAATCGCTGCGCGACCAGCAGCTGCCGTGGTTCGCCACGAACGAAGGCACGGATGCGCTGTGGCGCCTGTCGGTGCCGCAGACCGCGCCCGTTCTCTCGCTCGATGGCGCCATGCCGCTGATCGAATGGCACGGAGGCCAGCGCTGGTACAAGGCGCTGCCCGAGCAGGCCGCGAGCATCCGCGAGATCGCACGCGCGGCGGGTGGCCATGCCACGCTGTTCCGTCTGCCCGGCTCAGGCACACAACAAGGCAGTGTTCCGCGCTTCGATTTACTGAGCTCTCCTGTCGAACGCATCCATCGCGCGCTGATGCGCGAGTTCGATCCTCACGGCATCTTCAACCGCGGCCGCCTGCTCGCGCCCACGTAAAACAACAAGAACCGACAGACATGCAAACCGAGCTCGCCCCCGAATTCCGCGGCACCGACGAAGGCCGAGAAGCCGAAGCCATCCTGCGCAAATGCGTGCACTGCGGCTTCTGCACCGCCACCTGCCCGACCTACCAGCTGCTCGGCGACGAGCTGGACAGTCCGCGCGGGCGCATCTACCTCATCAAGCAGGTGCTCGAGGGCAAGGAGCCCACGCGCAGCACGCAGCTGCACCTCGACCGCTGCCTGACCTGCCGCAACTGCGAAAGCACCTGCCCGAGCGGCGTGCAGTACGGCAACCTCGTCGACATCGGCCGCAAGATCGTCGACCAGAAGGTGCCACGCCCCGCGATGGAATCGGCGCAGCGCTGGCTGCTGAAGGAAGGCTTGCCGTCGCCGCTCTTCGGCCCCGCGATGAAGCTCGGCCAATCGGTGCGCGGCCTCCTGCCCGAGGCGCTGAAAGCCAAGGTGCCCGCGAAGCAGGAAGCCGGCGCATGGCCCACTGCCACGCATGCACGCAAGGTGCTGATGCTCGCGGGCTGCGTGCAGCCGTCGATGATGCCCAACATCAACAGCGCCACCGCACGCGTGCTCGACGCGGCCGGCATCCAGGCCGTGATTGCGCCAGCGGCCGGCTGCTGCGGCGCGGTGAAGTTCCACCTCAACGACCAGGACGGCGGCAAGGCGCAGATGCGCGCCAACATCGACGCGTGGTGGCCCTTGGTGGAGCGCCGTCCTGACGAAGGTGGAGTCGAGGCCATCGTCATGAACGCCTCGGGCTGCGGCGTCACCGTGCGCGAGTACGGCCACATCCTGCAGCGCGATGCGGCCTATGCGCTGAAGGCCGCGCGCATCAGCGAGCTCACGCGCGACCTGAGCGAGCTGCTGCCCGACCTCGTGCCCGTGCTCAAGGCCCGCGTGAAGGCGCCTGCGGGCGTGGTGGCCTACCACCCGCCGTGCACGCTGCAGCACGGCCAGAAGCTGCGCGGCGGCGTCGAGACGCATCTGCGCGCGCTCGGCTTCGATGTGCGCGTGGCAATGAACGAATCGCACCTGTGCTGCGGTTCGGCCGGCACCTACTCGGTGCTGCAGCCCGAGCTGGCCTATCCGCTGCGCGACCGCAAGCTGGGCCACCTGAAGCAGCTGCAGCCCACCACCATCGCGTCGGCCAACATCGGCTGCATCACGCACCTGCAAAGCGGCAGCGGCGACACGCCGGTGCGGCACTGGGTCGAGCTGCTGGACGCGGCGCTGTCTGACAAGGCCTGATCGCACAAGCAGGAGGGTGTTGGTCCGACTCGCGCGGAGCCGGTTCGCGGCGCATCATGGCTGCACCGAATCTGCAAGGAGCCAGTGCCATGTCCCATGTTGTCGCATCCCTTATTCCTTCCACGCTGCGGCGCGTGCTGCTGGCCTGCACCTGCGCGGCCGGCGCGATGGCCGCGCAGGCGCAAGGCGCCATGCCGCCCTGGCAGGGCGCGGGCCCGGCGCGCTATGTGTGCGGTGGTATCGGCTCCGACGAATCGACAGCCATGCGCGCCGCCATGAAGGACCATCCGCTGGCATTGCTGTTCGCGCGCGCCGATGGCGCCTATCTGGCGAATGTCGACGTGACGATCAAGGGCGGCGACGCCAACAACGCTGCCGCACTGGCATTCCGCGCCAGCGGCCCGGTCTGCCTGGTGGACCTGCCGAACGGGCGCTACGTGATCGATGCGGCCATGCCCGGTGGCGCAGCCAAGACCCAGACCGTGACGGTGGGCAGCGGCTCGAAGACGGCCGACTTCAGGTTCTGAGCGGCCTGAACGGGGGCAGGGGGCTTCAGCCCGCCGCCAGCGCGGCCTCGACGTCGCGTGTGAGCGAGGCCGGCGTGTCCAGCGGCGCATAGCGCTTGAGCACGGTGCCGTCGCGCCCGACCAGGAACTTGGTGAAGTTCCACTTGATGGCCGTGCTGCCCAGCAGGCCCGGCTTTTCCTTGGTGAGCCACTGATAGAGCGGCGCGGCGTTGCTGCCGTTCACGTCGATCTTTTCCATCATCGGAAAGCTCACGCCATAGTTCTTGGTGCAGAAGGCGCCGATTTCCTCGTTGCTGCCCGGGTCTTGCGCGCCGAACTGGTTCGACGGAAATCCCAGCACCGTGAGCCCCTGGTCGGCGTACTTCTCGTGCAGCGCCTCCAGCCCGGCGAACTGCGGCGTGAAGCCGCATTTGCTGGCGGTATTGACGATCAGCAGCACCTTGCCCTTGAAGGCGGAGAGCTTCACCGGCTTGCCGTCGATCTGGTTGGCCTCGAAGTCGTAGACGCTGGTCATGTTGTTGTTCCTCAGATGGGAGAAGAGGCGCGATCATCGCGCCGCGCGGGCGTTCGTGCAAACGCCGCCCAGACGGCACCCAGCACGATCAGCGCGCCGCCGGCGAGGATGCGCGGGCTCATTTCAGCCGCGCCCAGCGCCACCGACGACACGCTCGCGAACAGCACCTCCGACAGCATGATCACCGAGGTCGCGGCGGCCGCGAGCCGGGCTGCGCCGTACTGCAGGCACACATTGGCGAAGACGAAAGCTATGCCCAGCGGCACCGCCCAGCCAAGCCAGCCCGGCGAGGCGTGCAGCGGCGAATCGAATGCGCCGAGCGCGGTGCCACCCAGTGCCGTGACGCCGGCCACGAAGGCGCAGCCGCAGAACATTGCCAGCGCGCGCGACTCGCCCGGAGCCTGCCGCAGATGGCGCAGCGCGATGTTGGTAACGGCAAAGCCGAAGCCCGCCGCCACGCCCAGCCAGTCGGGCAGGCTCGACGGCACAGGCCAGTCGGCGCCCGGCGCCTTCAGCACCACCACCACGCCGGTCAGCGCCAGCGCCACGCGCGCGAGCGCACCGCCGGTCGGCCGCTCGCCCAGCAGCAGCCAGCCCAGCAGCACGCTCCACAGCGGCATCAGATAGAACAGCAGCACCACGCGCACCACGTCGCCCTGCGTCACGGCCCAGTTGAAACCCACGTTGGTGAAGCCGGCCGCGAAGCCCAGCACCGCCAGCATCGGAAAGGCCGCGAAGCCTTTCCACGCGTGCCGGCGCATGAGGCCCATCACGGTCGCGATGGCCAGGTAGATGAGGCAGGTGGCCCACAGCGGATGCATGCCATGGCCTGCGATCTGGCGGAAGGGGAACCATGAAACGCCCCAGACGAAGGCGTTGAAGATCAGGGCGAGCGCGGGCATGGTGGCGTTGGAAAAGGGGGAGCGCCGGGCGCGCCGGCCGTTTCACCAACGCGGGCGCGCGAGGTCAGTGATGCTTGTCGCTGCGGGCGATGGCCAAGAGGTGCTCGACCTCTTCGGGGTACTTCTTCAGGTTGTTCTCGTGCCAGCGCTTGATGAGCCACATGCAGCCCGCCACCACCAACCCGAACGCGCTGATCGCGCCGTAAGCCGAGAGGCCCAGCCCCGTGCACACGCTGTAGAAACCGCCCAGCAGAAGAATGCAGGCCTGCTCGTTGAAGTTCTGCACCGCGATGGAGCGGCCCGCGCCCATCAGGTTGTGGCCGCGGTGCTGCAGCAGCGCATTCATCGGCACCACCAGGAAGCCGCCCAGGCCGCCCAGCAAAATCAGGAACGGCACCGCCAGCCACACGTTGCTGATGAAGTTCATGCAGATGACCATCAGCCCCATCGCGATGCCCATGGGTATCACACGCGTGGCCATGTCCAGCCGCATGCGCATCGAGGCCACGATGGCGCCCACGGCCGTGCCGATGGTCACCACGCCCGTCAGCGCCGAGGCCTGCGTGGTGTTGTAGCCCAGCGCCAGCGAGGCCCAGGCCAGCACGATGTACTTGAGGTTGCCGCCCGCGCCCCAGAACAGCGTGGTGGTGGCCAGCGAGATCTGGCCGAGGCGGTCGCGCCACAGGCGGGCATTGCAATGCCAGAAGTCGGGCAGCAGCGCGGCGATGTTGCGCGCCATGCCGTGCTCGGGGTTGGAGCGCAGCGGGCGCATCTCGACGCCGGTGTGCGGAATGCGCGTGTTGAACCAGGCCGCCAGCACGTAGACGAAGATCAGCACCGCGATTGCGGCCTCGGCCGGCGTGTCGATGCCGGTGTCGATGAACGGGAGATCGAAGGCCAGCAGCTTGCTGGAGATGGAATGCCCCACCAGCGTGCCGCCCAGCACGATGCCCAGCAGGATCGACGCGATGGTCAGCCCCTCGATCCAGCCGTTGGCCTTGACCAACTGGGACGCCGGCAGCAGCTCGGTCAGGATGCCGTACTTGGCCGGCGAATACGCCGCGGCGCCCAGCCCCACGATCGAATAGGACAGCAGCGGGTGCGAGCCGAACAGCATCATCAGGCAGCCCACCACCTTGATGGCATTGCTGATGAACATCACCTTGCCCTTGGGCAGGGCGTCGGCAAAGGCGCCCACCAGCGGCGCCAGCACCACGTAGAAGACCGCGAAGATCGGCACCAGTGCCGCGCGCTGCCATTCAGGCGCGCCCGAACTTCGCATGAGATCGACGGCAACAACGAAAAGCGCTTGGTCGGCCAGCGACGAAAAGAACTGGGCCGACATGATCGTGTAGAAACCGCGCTTCATCGATGGGCTGGCTGGCCAGAGGGTCTGCTGGCGGTAGTGAAAAAGTGTCGCGTTGCGGGCGAATGGGCGGTTATAGCACGGGGGTGCGACGCGGAATCCGGCGTCCCCACGGTGTTCGACCTCATTCCCGAAGATGCTAAAACGTGGTCTGCATTGTCCCCGAGTCTCTCCCGGAACCACCCATGCCGCGTCCCATACTCGCCACTGTCCACACCGACGCCCTGCGTCACAACCTCGACCGGGCGCGCCGCTCGGCCCTCGAAGCCCGCGTCTGGGCCGTCGTCAAGGCAAATGCCTATGGCCATGGCATCGAGCGGGTCTATGAAGGATTGCGCGGCGCCGACGGCTTCGCGCTGCTCGATCTGGCCGAGGCCGAGCGCGTGCGCGCCCTCGGCTGGCGCGGCCCGGTGCTGCTGCTGGAAGGCGTTTTCGACGCCCGTGACCTGGAGCTGTGCTCGCGGCTGGACCTCTGGCACACCGTGCATTGCGACGAGCAGATCGACATGCTCGCCGCCCACAAGACCCTGAAGCCGCAGCGCGTGTTCCTGAAGATGAATTCGGGCATGAACCGCCTGGGCTTCACGCCCGAGCGCTTCGGCTCCGCCTGGACCCGTCTCAACGCGCTCACGCAGGTCGACGAGATTTCGCTCATGACCCACTTCAGCGACGCCGACGGCGCGCGCGGCATCGGCCACCAGTTCGAGACCTTCGAGCGCGTCACCCGCGACCTGCCGGGCGAACGCTCCATCGCCAACAGCGCCGCCACCCTGCGCCATGCCGACCAGACGCGCGGCGACTGGGTGCGCCCCGGCATCCTGCTGTACGGCAGCGCGCCCGATTTTCCCGAACACGATTCGGCGCACTGGCAGCTGCAGCCCACCATGACGCTGTCGACCCAGCTCATCTCGGTGCAGACGCTGAAGGCCGGCGACACCATCGGCTACGGCTCCAACTTCACGGCCGAGGGCCCGCTCACCATCGGTGTGGCGGCGGTTGGCTATGCCGACGGCTATCCGCGCCACTGCAACACCGGCACGCCGGTGCTGGTGAACGGCGTGCGCACCCGCATGGTCGGCCGCGTGAGCATGGACATGATCACCGTGGACCTCACGAACGTGCCCGACGCGAAGTTCGGCAGCGAGGTCACGCTGTGGGGCAAGTCGGCCAAGACGGGGGCCGTGCTCCCCATCGACGAAGTCGCGCGAGCCGCGGGCACCGTCGGCTATGAATTGATGTGCGCCGTGGCGCAGCGCGTGCCGTTCGCTCCCGTCGAAGGTCAATGAAGATCCTTTCCGACTGGCGCTCCGTGCGCCTGTGGGAAACGCAGGTCGAACGCGACCTGCATCGCGACTACAGCCTGCGCACGCACGGCATCCTGATCGGCACCTTCACGCTGCTGCTGATGTGGGGCGTGTCGGCGCTGCAGATGCACCTGCTGCATGTCGATTCGCTGGCGGTGCGCTACTTTCTCACGCTGGGCGTGGGGTACCTGGGCTATCTGCTGGTGCTGCGCTGGTGGGCCAGGCGGCTGGTCGAGGGCCGCAAGACGGACTTCGATGTCGATGCGCCCGACGTCGACTTCGGCAGCGGACGCGGCGGCGGCTCCCAGAGCCACGTGAGCGTCGGCGATGCCCATGGCGGTGGTGGTGACGGCAGTGCCCTGTCCGACGTGGCGAGCGGTGCGCTCGAAGTCGCCGGCTCCGCGGACGAAGGCGCGATCATCGTCGTGCCGGTGGTCGCGATCTTCCTGATTTGCGTGGCCATCTTGTTCGGCGCCGGCTCGCTCGTGCTGCTGTACTTCAGCTGGGACGCGCTGCTGGCCGTGGCCATCGAAGTCGCCTTCTCGTACGTGTCGGCCCGCGCCGCGGTGCGCGTGGCGCGCGAAGGCTGGCTCATGGCCGCCGTGCGGCTCACGTGGAAGCCGCTGCTGGGTGCGGTCGCGAGCGCGGTGATCCTCGGCGCGCTGCTCGATCACTTCATGCCGCAGGTCAACTCCTTGCCCGAGGCGGTGCGCGTTCTGCTGAAGACGCACTGAGCGCACCGAGCAGGTGCTCGATCAGCACCTTGCATTTGGGAGCGGCGAAGCGGTTGGGCGGGTACAGGATGTACGCGTGTCCGTGGTAGTTGCCCTGGAACTCCCAGTCCGCCAGCACGCGCACCACGCTACCCGCGTTCAGTGCATCGCATGCGATGAACGCCGGCACGCAGGCGATGCCCAGGTCCGCCAGCGCGCCTTCGAGCCGCACCTCGCTGTGGTTGGAGATGTAGCGGCCGCGCACGACGACTTCGGCGGCTTCTTCGCCCTTCTTCCTGAATCGCCAGTGGTTGTCCCGCTCGTGCTCGCCGAGCGACAGGCAGCTGTGCGCGAGCAGGTCGCCCGGATGCCCGATGGCCGCGTGCCGCGCCAGGTACGCCGGCGTTGCGCACAGGATGTGTTCCACCGTCATCAGCTGCCGCGCCACCAGCCCTTCGGGCGGCTCCGTCGTCAGCCGCACCACCAGATCGACGCCCTCGCGGATCGGATCGATGTCGCGGTCGGCCACGATGAGCTGCACGTCCACTTCCGGATAGCGCCGCAGGAAGTCGAGGATGTGCCGATGCAGCACGCGCCGCGCAAAGGCTTTCGGCGCACTGATGCGCACCAGCCCGCTCGGCCCGGCTGCGAACTGCTGCCCGATTTCCATCGTGCCCTGAGCCGCCAGCACCAGCTCGCGGCAGCGCGCGAAGGCCTCGGCACCGGGCTCGGTCAGCCGCAGCTGGCGCGTCGTGCGCTGCAGCAGCTGCACGCCGATCTCCTTTTCGAGTCGCTTCACCTGCCGGCTGGCGGCCGACGGCGTCATGCCCAGCAGATCGGCCGCTGCCGAGAAGCTGCCCAGCTCGGCAACCCGCAGGAAGGTCACCATCTCCGGCAGCACGTTGAGAAATGAATTCGTTCCCACGACGCAATAGTCCTGTTCCGGCCGATGGCTGTGCGGCCCGGGTGATGCCCAGAACAATTCCCTCTTTGGTTGTTCATGGACGGCGGGCCGACAGTATGGATTCAAAGAAGCGGGCAGGCATTAGGGCGGGCGTCGGCCTGGCCGAAATCATGCTGTTGCTGGTGGCCGCGGTGTGGGGCGGAAGCTATGCGGTGGCCAAGCAGGCGACGCAGCAGTTGCCCGTGCTGGAGTTCATCGCTCTGCGCTTCGGGCTGACCTTCGTCGTGCTGCTGCCCGCGCTGAGGCCGCTGTTCAACGCGCAGTGGCGGCAGGGCCTCATGGCAGGCGGCCTGCTCGGTGCGAACCTGCTGGCGATCTTCGTGTGCGAGACCTTCGGCGTGTCGCTGACCACGGCGAGCAATGCGGCGTTCCTCATCAGCCTGTGCGTCGCGCTCACGCCATTCGTCGAATGGTGGCTGCTGGGCCAGCGGCCGGCGCGGCGCATGTTCTGGGCGGCGGGCCTGTCGGCGCTGGGGGCCACGATGCTGTCGGCCACCTCGCCCGCGGATCTGTCGGTCGGCTGGGGCGACGGCTTGATGGTGATCGCCGCCTTCCTGCGCGCCGTGATGGTGTGCATGACGCGGCGGCTGGCCGGGCGGCACTCGATGCCGGCGCTGACGTTGACTGCCGTGCAGGCGGGCGTGATGGCTCTCGGCGCAGCGGCGATCTCGCTCGTCGCCTCGCCGGCCCATGGCGCATGGCACATGCCGCCGGCCGCGGCATCGTTCTGGTGGGGCATGGCGTACCTCGTGCTGCTGTGCACCGTCTTCGCATTCTTTGCGCAGAACCATGCTGCCTCGCGTTCGAGCCCGAGCCGGGTGTCGCTGCTGATGGGGAGCGAGCCGGTGTTCGGGGCGCTGATCGCGATGTACGGGTTCGGCGAGAGGATCGGCCCCTGGGGATGGGCGGGGGGCTTGCTGATTGTTGTCGCAGCCTGGTGGGTGACGTCGGATTGCCCTACACCGCGCGAAACACCTCCGGAAAATCGCCCGTCTTCTGCCCGTCGCGCCACGCAAGGCCCGCGGTGTCCAGCGGTCCGGGCATCGGCGACGGACGATGCTTCAGCGTGAGCTCGTCATCGGCATAGAGGATGGCAAAGGCCCTGCGCTTCTCGTTGAAGTTCAGGCCGGGGCCGGCATGGTGCAGCGCCCGGTAGTTGAAGACCACTACGTCGCCCGGGTCCACCTCGTAGCCCACGATGTCGAAGGCACTGCGATTGGCTTCGATGTCCGGCAGTTCGAACTCATCGTCCAGCACCTCGATCTTGCTGCCGCTCAGCCCATAGTGCGTTTTCCAGAGGTGCGAGCCGCGCACCACCTCGATGGCGGTTTCGCGCGGCATGTGGTCGACCGGCATCCACACGCGCACGATGCGGTGGCTGTCCGCCAGTCCATAGGACGTGTCCTGGTGCCAGGGTGTCTCGGCCGCCGGGCCGCGGCCCTTGTAGAACAGCTGGTCGTAAATCCAGCGCAGCCGTCTCGTCACGGTCAGCTGCTTGGCGATCTCGCCGGCGCCTGATTCGAACACCACGCGCTGGAGCATGCCGTTCTTCACCGAAGGCATCTGGTCGATCAGCAGATAGAGCGGGTCGGCATCCACCACGGTCGCGTAGGGCGAAGGAGCGCGGCGCTGCTGCTCGATGCCGTCCTGCGCCAGCTGGATCCATTCGGGCGAGATGATCTTGCGCAGGCACACCACGCCATCCCTCAGGAACCGAAGGCGCTCGTCGATGCTTACGCTGCGAAGCAAAGGGTTGCTCATAAAGATCTCCAAGGCCTGCTTGCCCGTTTTCAGGCACTCTCCCCTGTCGTTGTCGCTCGCATGAAATAGAACAGCCAGCCGATCATCAAAGCGGCCATGCAGGCGAAGCCCCATGTCATGGCGCGGATGGTCTGGATGTATGAGATGGGTGGCGTTGCCGCGAACATCAGAATGGCGAACACCACGGCGCCGACGATCGAGCACAGCAAGAGGGCACCTGGCCGTGCGGCCGCCCTGAAGCCCGTCCGCAGGCACATGGTCAGCCCGAAGATCGCGGGCGCGTAGAAGAAGGGGGAAAAGTCCATTCCCTTGTAGTTCGGGCCGAATGCCAGGACGACGAGGCGGGGCCCCAGCAGGCCCAGCAAGACGCCGACCCCTTCGGCAATCACGAACCCGAGCAGCACGAACTTGATGAAATCGCGGAAGGCCTTTTTTCGTCCTTCGGAATTCCAGTTCGCCGCCAGTTGCGGAAGCAGGTAGTAGCCAAGCGCCGACAGCACGTACTGCATCGGCAGCAGGAAGGTGATGTAGATCTTGAGCAAGCCACCCTGCTCGGAGTCTGCCGAAGAGCCGAGCAGCAGGATGGCCCCTCCCGTCATGATCCAGCTCATGAACTGGGAGAGGCTGGCCTTCCAGCCATAAGCCATCGATTCGCCGACCGTCAGCCCTTGCGCATTTTTCGCCGCCGGAAGCGGAAGAATCACGTTCCCCGCATTCCTGAGCACCAGAAAAAGAAACGGGA
The DNA here is from genome assembly GCF_051216835.1 of Variovorax multivorans. Taxonomy (NCBI): domain Bacteria; kingdom Pseudomonadati; phylum Pseudomonadota; class Betaproteobacteria; order Burkholderiales; family Comamonadaceae; genus Variovorax; species Variovorax multivorans. Next base: position 202,000 of record NZ_JBPJZL010000011.1, on the reverse strand, counting down.
CCTGGATGATGGAAATCAGCAGCAGGGCTTCCATCCACGTCGTGGGCTTTTCGGCCTTCAGGATGGCGACATACCCCACGCTGACCAGCACACCGGTGACGCAAAGAATCCCGTACCGCCGTCCCGTGAGCAGGAGGCTGCGCGAAATCCAGAAGATCTCGTAGCCGACGATCAAGGCCACGCCCACCCAGTGCAGCTGCCCGGGAAAAGCCGCCACTTGCCAGGCCGCGTACCCCAGAAGAGAAAAAAGAACCACCAGAGCCCATGAGAGCCATGCCGCGGATCGATGCGCGTAGTAGCGCTTGATCAGCAAGGGCTCATGCACCATGGCCATGTGCAGGATGTATTGAAAGCTGCTCACCGCCAGGAATGCGGAGGCAACGCCGAAATCCGAAGGCGAAAGCACGCGGGCCAGCGCAAAGCTCAGCAGCAGTTGGCTCGCGCTGTATATGCATTGGTCTGCAACGGCGTAGATCGGACCACCAAGGCGCTTTCTGAGTCCGGACAGATGCTTCATCCCGTTCAGTCCGATATGGACAGCAAAACGGGATTGGCAGTCGCCTTCACAGAAAAGCTCCCGCCCGACGGGCTTCCGCAACTGCCTTCACGCATCTGGGGGAAGAAGTCGACGCGCGTGCATTTCTTGCCGCTGCCCGCGGGGACCGACACGGTTTGTTCCGGGCCCTGCGTCCAGACCACATGCAGCAAGGACTCGCCGCGACGCAGCACGAGCTGACTCATGCCCTTGGCATCCTGGTACGACACCTTCTGGGAGTGCCTGGCGATCTTGAGAAATTCGGTCAGCGCGGAGTACGCCTCCTTTTTCTCTCCGGCTTTGGACTTGATTCCGAAGTTGTCTTCCTTCGAAAAGTAAGACTGGCCCCTGTCGCGCCACGAGTAGAGGTTCAGCAGCTTGATGCCCGCTGCGGCATTGATCAGGTACTCCCTGAAGATCAACGAAGCCTGTGCGTTGCGGTCGCGAACCGGCATGTACGAGGCGTAGCCCCATTCCGAAGCGACGATGCCGGTCTTCTTCAGTTGCCGCTGGTCCAGTTGCGCACGCAGCTTCTGGTAGTCGGCCAGCGCCGTTTCGGGAACCGAGCGGTATGGATGAATCGAGATGTCAGTCAGGCAGTCGGTCCTGGCGGCCGAGACAAAGGCATCTTCCAGCTCCGAAGGAACCTTGCCTCCGGCGAAGGGCAGCTTCGCGAAGCCGTATCCGATGACGATGTTCGGCTGGATCTTTTGCTGCACCAGCTTGTTGCACAGCTCCGACGAGGCGGTGCCGAAGTTCGAAAGAAGGTTGGGCTGCAGGAATGTCTTGTTGTCCGGCTCGTTCCATATCTCCCAGACGGCGACATCGGTGGTGTGCGCCTTCATGAAGTCGCTCGCAAAGTCCGCGAACATGGTTTCCCTGCTGCGGTTGCCACCACGCAGGTCCGAGGGCTCGTGCCCCCAGATTTCGCGGCCACCAAACAAGGTGACGATGGCTTCGAGCCTGGCCTTGCGCACGCGCTGGATCAGGCCCGGGTAGTCGATCAAATTGGGGTTGACGCTTTTCAGCGGTGGCCGCACGCCGAACCGCACGAACTCGAAACCGGCCGCACGTATTTCATGCAGGTCGTCGTCCGTGATGGTCGCGGGATCGATCTGCACGCTCAGCGCAACCGGGTACTCCGAGGTAAGGCCGTCGATGCCCCTGGCATTGGCTGTGCCGAGGGATGCGGCAGTGAACAGCAGGGCGCCCAGCAGCCCGACGAGGCTTCGGGCAAAGAATGCAGAAATCTTCATGGCAGAACCGACTCCTTGTACAGATCGACGATGGCGGCGTTCATTCGCTGCGAAGTGAACTTCTCTTCGAAGATCCTTCGCCCGGTCTGCCCCATCTGTCGCAAGGTTTCATTCGGGATGCCGTCGATTTCCCGCAGCATCTGGTCCATCTGCTCCAGGGAAAAGAGCCGGCCGCTCCTGTCGTCTTCAACGATGTCGACAAGACCGCCCACGGCGGACGCAAAAACCGCCTTGCTCCTCGCCATTGCTTCGACTGCAACGAGCCCGAAGCCTTCCCACCTCGACGGAACGATGATGGCGTCGCAGTCCTGGTAGACGGCGTCCAGCTCGTCTTTTTCCAGCCAGCCCTTGAACTCGACCCGATCGGCCTTGGCAAGAAAAAGATCATTCCGCACGGCCTCGCCGACGACGATCAGCTTGAAATTCGGCTTCACCCTGTTGTACGAGTCGAGCAGGACGTCGATTCCCTTTTGCCGGTCGAGCCGGCCGACGAACAGGACCTTTCGCGGGCTGTGTTCGGCTTCACCAGGCAGCAATTGACTCGGCAGCCTGGGACTGACGGAATCGATCCCGTTGGGAATGCATGTGCATCGCCTGATGCCGGATTTCGACGCGATCCTGACCTCATGGCGGCTGATGCAGATGATGGCGTCGCTGCGCGAGGAAAGCAGCCGCTCGATCCATCGGTAAGCCGACTTCTTGTAGCGGGACGCAGCCTGATCGAAGGCCCAGCCGTGGGAGCAATAGACGATCTTCACCTCGCTGGGTATCTGCCCGAGCATGGCCATGACCCGGACGATGCCTCCGGCAATCGAGCTGTGCAGGTGGAGCACGGAGGGGCGCTCCGATTCGATGATCTTCTTCACGCGCGCGGCGTAGCCCACCAGGGACAGGGGGCTGCGGGCGGTGGGCACCACGTGGGCGCTCTCGGGGGTCAGCCAATCGACCGTTCCGGGCAGTATGAATTTCACCTGGCTGATTTCCGGAGAGTTCTTCTGGAAATTCGAAACGATCCGAAGATAAGTTTCCAACCCGCCCTTGAGCGTTTCGGCAACGTGCAGTACTTTCATGGAGATTCGCTCCTCAGATCAATGCGTGGGTTCCGGCGATGACTTCGGTCTTCAATTCGTCCAGTCTTCTGCGGTCGGCATTTTTTTCGTTGAGCAGATTCAGTACGGAGGCCTTCAGCTCTTCCCGGCGGGGCGACAGGCCGAACAGATACTGGGTTCGGTCCGTCAGCTGGAAAAAGGACTCGACCTTCTTGTCCCAATTCATCCCGATGGAGGGAATGTTCAGGCTGTAGGCGACGATGTTTGCGTGCAGCCGGTGCGCCGCAATGCACGAGCAGGCGCTGATCAGCGCAACAAGATCGTCGGGGCGCTTGGGAACGACGAACGAGAAGCCCGGCGCGGCTGCCCGCGAAGAAGAAATCTCGGCAAGGATCTTGTTGTCCTCTGCCGCGCCGTTCGTGAAATACAGCACTCGCGCGCCTTCCGCCTGCAATGCTTCGGCCAGACCCGAGAAGAATTCTGCGGACCCGCTGGTGCGCGTGTCCCCGTATTCGGAATTCATCACCAGGGCATCGAGGCTGCTGACGCAGATTCCCACGTCCCATTTTTTGTCCGGAGAAAGCTCATCCGAAAAGGCGCTTGCGCAAACCAGCGCGGGGTCGGGGACGACCTTGATCTCGCTGCGCGGAATGTCGAAGAACGCGTGCAGGTTGTTCGCCGAGTCCACATCGCGCGTCGCGTAGAAAACGGGGGCGGCGTTCCTGAGGAATTTCTTGACCAGAAATTTCCCCCAGAACGACCATTTGGCCGTGACGCCAACCGAGACCACCGCGACCTTCTTGCCGCGAAGCAACCTGCTCAGCAGAAACAGCTTGGCGGGAAAGTTCAGCGCCACGTCGCAGAACAGCTGGCCGCCGCCGATGAGGACCAGATCCGCGTCATCTACTGCAGCTTTCCATTGCCTGCGCCAGCCCAGGAGGTAGTTCTTGAGGCAGTACGCAAAAACGATTGCCGATCGCAGCAGGGACGGCATCTTCTGGAAGATTTCGAATGCGCCGCCGCCGCGCAGATTCGATTCGTCGAACGCAACGCGGCCGGCGATGTCGAGGAACTCCACCTTCGCCTCCGGATATTTCATGCCGGCGATGTGAGCCAGCGACGCCGCGATGACCCCGTCACCCAGGTTGTCGCTGTACGGCACCGCACAAATCAGGATTTTTTTCATCTGGAGACTGCTTTGTTCTCGGAAACTTTGATGGCAATGATGTAGAGCATTACGGAAGTCAAATGCCTGGTGAAGCTGCCGAGATCTGGTTCAAATATCAATTGCACGAGAATGTGCGCTATGAAAAGGCTGCCGAAAAAACGTGGCTCGAACCGATCCGGATCGCGCTTTGACTTTCGCCGCGCCCTGTACAGAATGATCAGCATGGCTGCGATCATCAATTGCATGAACGCGTCGCTCGCAGTCTGAAAATAAAGAACCGGCGTGATCAGCACCGTTGCTGCATAGACGTAATTGACCAGAAACCCGGGGCCGGTAGCGGGAGACGCAATATTGGTAAAGGCCGTTCTGTTGTCGCTGCCGATCTGTTCCGCGTAGGCATTCGAGGTATCTCGCGGCGATTGAAGCGTCTGCAAAATACTGGAAGGCGCGGCCATGATCGCGCCGACGACCACAATGGCGGCCAGAATGTGATATTTAAGAGGGCGCCGCCACAGGTAATAGACCATGAAAAACACACCGACAATCAACAAATAATATTGCCGTACAAAGACCCCGTAGATCGCGTAAAGAAAAAGGAAGGCACCGACGGTAAGTACTTTCGACGTTCGAAAATAGATGGTCGAAACGGTAATGAACATGGTCATGATGAGCACGACCGTCTCCTTGGACGGCGCAAACATGTTCAGCATGATGCAAGGCGCAATCAGCAGCAGCCTGGCGAAAAAGTCGCCGGTCTTGCGAACGTCGTGAGTCGCGAAAAACAAAAATATGATGCTCACGCCGCAGGTGAAAACATCCAGGTTGTCGACCCCGATAACGGCGAACAGTGCTGCGGTGACTGCGAACGAGTTGTCCATGTCACCCGTGCCGCCGTAATTGAGGATCTCGATGATCTTTGCCGAGTCCACGCTCCATTTCTCGGGAAGCATTTCCCTGAAATACGCGTAGATGATCGTGTACACGAGCACGATCAGTATTCCGGCAATCGAGAATTGATTGAAGCGGCGCGTGCTTCTTCTTCTCACCGCCGGTCCCGGAATGGCGTGGCTCATCCGCATGTGGATTCCAATCCAATCATTTCGAAAGCGAAGGAAAATCTGTCCGGCCGGCCCGGCCGGAGCCGATCATCCGGGACCGATGAAATTCATCGGGACCCGTGACCGGCAGCAACCACCAAGATGGTTCTGAAGAAGATGTCCACGTCCTTCCCGACGGAAAGGGTCTCGACATACCTCACGTCCAACGCAACGCGTGCGTTGTAGGTCAGCTGATTGCGACCGCTGACCTGCCACAGGCCCGTGATTCCGGGGCGGACAGCGCAGTAGTGCGACCAGTTCTGGCCGTAGAGCTCCTTCTGCTCGAGCATGCAGGGGCGGGGGCCGATGAGGCTCATGTCGCCCGTCAGCACGTTCCAGAATTGCGGCAGTTCGTCCAGGCTGGTCTTGCGGATGAATTTGCCGAAACGCGTGATCCGTGGATCGTCGTCCAGCTTTTGGTATTCATCCCATTGGCGGCGTGCCTCTGGATTGCTTTTCAGATGTTCCTCGAGCACCTGGGCCGAATTGGCGATCATCGAGCGGAATTTGTAGAACCTGAATATTCGTCCGTCTTTTCCGTAGCGCGACTGGTAATACAAAACCGGAGATCCGGAGCTGATCAGCACGAAGAGGCCGATCAGCACGAAGAGCCAGCCGAATGCGGCAAAAAAGAACAGCGCGGCGGCAATGTCTACCGATCTTTTCCCTAGCCGCAGTACGGCCGGATGATGAATTCCGGTTTGCGAGCCGCCTCGGGACATTTCACCGCTTGCGTCCGAAATATTCCAGCCTTGCGGTACCAGCGATTCTTCAGGGTGGAGATTTCCCATGGGATTTCTCCGCCCGGATTTGAAGCGCGACAAGATTTCTCGTCGAAATGATTTCATTTTTGACGCACCTTTCCTCACGCAGGCAAATGCCTGCATGTCCTCTGTTATGGCCTTGGTTTTTTGGCCGAGACGACCCGCACAAATGCCTCGTAGGATCTGCAATGCAGAAACTATTGCGCGGCCAAATGACTCGATGAAGGCAATACAAATGGACTAATCGCCATTTGTAGTGCCTTATTACTCCGAATACTAATTGAGTATTTAATCGATGAGTTGGAACAAAATTCCATGCTCATGATTTTGAATTTAACTCCAAATTTCGCGGTCTAGGTGGAATCCCTGTTGGTATTGTATGTATATTGTAAATGCTTGTAAGCACCATATTTGTAACTCCCGCTTCCAGCGTGGCGGCGGGTTAGATCAATAGCATTCAGAATTACGCCATTTACTGTGCGACCTGCATGCGCAAGTCTTCTGACGCTCTCATTCAATTCGCCGAGATGGGTTTTTTCGGCGCGTGCAACGAGTAGCAAAGTGCTCGCAAGCGGGGCAACCGATGCGGTATCCGCGGCAACGAGAACCGGGGCCGTGTCGATGATGACGAGGTCGTATAGCGGAGATAACTTTTCCAGTACCTGGACAAAGGAATCGCTCGTCAGCAGCTCGGCCGGATTGGGTGGAAGCACACCCGTAGTAATGACGTCCAGATTCGGCAGGGCCGACGGGCGAATCGCTTTCTCGAAGTCGAGCGTTCCGGCGATCAATTCGGACAGGCCGGAAGACCGCGGGATCGAGAGGAATTGATTCACGCGGCCCTTTCGCAGGTCCGCGTCGATCAGCAGAACCCGCTTTCCGGTTGCCGCGGTGATTGCCGCGAAGTTGATCGAGATGAAGGTCTTGCCCACGCCAGGCGTCGCGCCGGAGATGAGCAGGCGGTTGTTGGTCGCTTCCAGCATGGCGAACTGCAGCGCGGTGCGAAGGCTGCGCAGGCTTTCCACCGCGGGGTCTTCGGGGAACAGGTGCGCCAGAACATGCTTGCCGACGACCTTGTTCTCGATGTTCCTCTCGATCGTGCGCTGGGCGGCGCTCAGCGGAATGCTGCTGTAGACGTTGAGCCCGGTGTGGCTTTCGATTTCTCCCGGATTGCGGATGCCGCCGAAGAACGAGCTCCTTGCAACCGCGGCGCCGATGCCGGCAGCCAGCCCCAGGATCACGGCCAGCGCGATGACCAGGGGCCGCTTGGGCCAGACCGGCTCTTCCGGAACGATGGCGTCGTCCAGCAGGCGCACATTGCCCACCTTGCCTTCCTTGGCCAGCCGCATCTGCAGCGAGCTGTTGAGAAGCGACACGTACAGGTCGGTATTCACCTTGATGTCGCGCTGCATGCGAACGGTGTTCTGCTGCAGCTCCGGCATCTTGCGGATGCGCGCATCGACGGACGCGAGCGCGCTCTTCCATGCTGCGACCTGGGAGTCCAGCGTCTGGACGGCGGGATGCTCGCCCGTGAAGCGCGCGGTGAGTTCGCGCCGCTTCTGTTCCGCCTCGAGCAGCTTGGACTGCAGGTCGACGGTCTGGGTCAGCGCGTTCTTCGCCTCGTCGTCGAGACTGACCGTGCCGTTCTGGTTTCTGTAGCGGTTGTAGATGTCTTCGGATTGCTCCAGCTGCTTCTTGAACTGGGGCAGCGCACCGTCCAGGAAGCCCAGTGTCTTCTCGGCCTCGGCGGCCTTGCGCTCCATGTTCTGGCGAACGTAGAGGCGGCCGATTTCGTTGAGCAGCTGCGTCAGCTTTTCTGCGTCGCCGCTTCTCCAGCTGACATCGAGCACGCCCGACTGCTTGCCCTTTTCCACGACCTTCAGGTTGTCCTGCAGCGCCAGCAGCGTCAGCTGCGTCGAAGACCGCACGAGCTGGAACTGCGCGCCCGGCTTCGCGTTGATGTTGCTGACCAGCAGGCTCACGCTGCCGTTCGGAACGCCGGGAACGCTCGCCACCAGCAAGGTGCCGATGGCGCCCTTCATCGGCGTGTCGATGTCGGGGTTGCTCAGCTCGTACTGCCCGTCGGCCCCGAGGGTCAGCGTGAACGGCTTTTCCTCGAAATCAGCGGGAACGTCGAACCTTGGAACGAGGATGCTCTCGGTGCCCGTCACGTAGCCCGAAAGCCCCATGAAGCCGGGGTCCGACAGCTCGGTGGCGCGGCGGGCGAGCCAGCTGCCCACGATGGGGGCATACCGCGGCCGCGCGCTGATGTAGAGCTTGGTGTTCTCCACGGCCTTGCCGAGGATGGCGCGCGAGCGAAGGATTTCGATCTCGCCCGCGGCCGGCGTCTTCACGCTCAGCAGCGAGGAGGCGGCATCGCCCAGGAAGCTGCCTGCGGAGTTGCCGGAATCTTCCACCTGCACTGCGACGTTCGCTTCGTAGACGGGCTTGCCGAGGAAGGCGTAGGCAGTGCCCAGGAGCACTGTCACGGCAACGATGGCCGCGACGAGCCAGCGGTGGTCGATCAGGATGTCCAGGTACTCGGCCAGGTTGATGCCGTCGCCATCCTCTTCCAGCGCTTGCATCGGCATCGGCGCGGCTTGCGGGGGTGCGTTCATGTCGGTTGCTGCTCGGGTTTTGTGATTTTCAGAATGCGTTCGATCCATGTCCGGACGCCGGCATCGATCAGGGCCAGGGCGTGCTCGAACGCCGCCTCGTCTTTTCCATACGGGTCGGGCACGTCCTGCGCGACCGAGAACTCGGCAATGCGGAAGACCTTGCCGCGCACGAAGGGGTAGGTCGCTTCGAGATGGCGGCGCTGCTCCCGGTCCATCACCAGGATCAGGTCGGCCTGCCGGCACAGCATCTGGCTCACCTGCTGCGCGATGTGGTCCGAGATGTCGATGCCGCGCCTTCGCATGAGCGCCTGCGACATCGGGTCGGCCGGCTTGCCGACGAGCGCGCCTGTGCCCGCGGAGAACACGCGCAGATGCGGCAATCCCGCGGCAAGAAGGCCTTCCGCCATCGGGCTTCGGCAGATGTTGCCGATGCAGACTGTCAGTACGGATCTCATCGGTGGTTCATGTAGACCTGGTCGCTGTAGTAGAGCGCCTGGGTCGCCGGCAGGATCAGGCTGGCCACCCGGCTCCAGGTGGCCAGCGGCACCGAGTCGATGTAGACCACGTCGCGCGGTTGCAGCGGAAAGCGCTCGGCCAGCGCCAGCGCGGCGGGGTTCTTCGCATTCAGGTGGAAGACCGACGGCGAGCCCTTCGTGTTGTTGGCGTTGTTGCGCACGACATAGATCTGCCCCGTGTTCGCCGTGCCCAGGCTTGCGCTGCCGGCCTCGCCCAGCGCCTCGTTGAGGGTGAGCCTGCCGTTGTGCATGGTCAGCGCCGAGGGCTTGGCGACTTCGCCCATCACGAACACCTTGCTCTCGTCGCGGTTGCGCACCTGCACCACGTCGCCGTTCTGCAGCGGGATCTTGCTGGCGTTGCTGCCCAGGTCCTGCAGCTTGGGCAGGTCGATGAGCGTGGTCTTGTCGCCGCGTGTCAGCGTGATGAACGAACGGTCGCCGCTGGACGTGATGCCGCCGGCCCGGTTGAGCGCTTCGGACAGCGTCATCGGAACGTCGGTGAAGAGCTGCAGCCCCGGCGTGCGCACTTCGCCTTCCACGAATGCACGGCGGCTTCTGAAGGACTGGATGCGCACCGTCACCTGCGGGTCCTTGATGTAGCGCGCGATGCGCTTGGCGATCACGTCGGACGCCTCGATCTCGGTCAGGCCCTGCATCTGGACCCGGCCGATGTACGGAAAACTGATCTGCCCGTTGGCGCCGACGATGAAGCCCGGCGCCACGCTGATGCCCGTGGGGTCCGTCTGCTGGGAAATCACGGCGCCGGCGTTGGGCAGCAGCTCGGGGTGGTCGTAGACGATGACGCCCACGACGTCGCCCGGGCCGATCGTGTAGACCGGGGCTTCGCCGAACAGGGCCTTCACGTCGGGCGGAATCGCCGCCGGCTGCGCCTCGGCCATCGCGCGGATGAGGTTCGGCGAGATGGGGACGAGCGCCTCCTGCGGCGTGCCGTCGGCAGCAAGGGATGGCGCCGGACTCTGATCGGGCTCGTAAGCCACCACGGAGCCAAAGCCCGGTGCGCAGCCCTGAAGCATCAACGCACCGGCCAAGGCGGCACTCCACCCCATCAGGTACAGGTAGCGTGTCAAATGGAACTCCATTGCGAACTTGGTTTTTTCAACAACTGCGATTCATATGCAAAGCCCGAGCCCGATTTGCGCCGGTAATTCTTTTTATTACCAAGACGCTTTTTCCGGCTTGACCGGAGATTTATCGGGAGAGCAATGAAAAGGAAATTGTCGCTGCCTTCGCAGCACCGCTATTTCGTGGAGTAGACGCAAAAGGCGTGTCCATTCGTGGTGCGACCACGCCGGGGGCAGGGTTATCCCTAGCTTCCCCTTTCAGAGACCCTTTTTCATTGGGAATCGAGTGGGCAAACGGCTGGTCAGGATGTCGTCAGCCGAAATGGAAAATGCAACTTATTAATTACCTCATTGATACGGGAAATCGTGGCTCTCGAACCACAGAGGCCACCCGCATAGGGTTTTTGACATTGCGTTCTACTTTGTAAGCAATTGTCAACTAAGTAGGACACAGCCGACAAATCGTGGGCTATGAGCTTCAGTTTGCCCGGTTTGAGCATCGAGCAATGGTGCGGGAGGGTACCCAGTCGGCCGCTGTCCGAGGTGAAGCGGCGATAGGCTTTTCGAATTACTCCCGGAATTCCTCGCCCTCCGCCGGGGCCAGGAGCACCAAGACCGTGCGAAATCTGCCCAGGAAATCGATGAATGATTTCAGGCTAATTGCCGATTCAATTCAGAAGGAATGCGATTTACGGCGGCCTGATTGACACTTTTGTAGTGTTTTCTTATTTGCGTCATTCGGCAGCCGAAGGACGTTTCGGATTTCAATCAATGAAGCCGCGCCTGGCCCATGGTGGGGGCGGGCAAATCAGAAAAAAGAATTCAGATGCGGCCGTGCCAACGCCGTGGCAGGTGAGATCGAAAAAACAAATTGCACCAATTTCCTGCCAAATTGAATGCGAATGTGTCAGGCGAAAAGGCTCAAAGCCTATTGCTCACGGTCGTCGCCGGGGTGACCGAGCTGGTTCTTGGCCGAGCGCACGCCCCGCAAGACAAGGTACAGAGCGCCGCCGCCAACCAGCAGAAAGCCGGCCACAGCCAAGCCGCCCATGCCGAAGGCCCACCACCAGAACAGGCCGCTGATGGGCAGCAGTACCAAGGCCACCAGAAGTTCGATGAAGATCAAGCGCATCTATCTGTCTCCCCCTTCGCTCAAGCACGCATATAGCCTTGTTGATGTGTAAGAAATCGCTACGTGCATTCGAATGGCGAGAGGATAGCCCAAGAAGAAAAAAGGGTGTACAGGGTTCTGCAGACGCTGCATTTGCAGTCTGCGGACCGAACCTGTGCACCGCCTGACCTTGGGTCCTGGTGCGCTGCGCGGGCCTGCGCAGGCGCTCAGTACAGCCCGAGCTGCCGCGTTCGCAGGCGCGCCAGCCCCAGCAGCGCATCGGTGAAGGGCGTTGCCACCGCCGTCAGCTCGCCCAGTTCGCGCACCACCGTTACAAGCGCATCGAGCTCCACCGAGCGCCCGGCTTCCACGTCCTGCAGCATCGAGGTCTTGAACGCCCCGAGCTTCATGGTGATGGCGTGCCGGTCTTCCGGGCTCTGCGTGATCTCGATGCCGATGCGCCGCCCGATCTCCTTGGCCTCCAGCATCACCGCCGAGATGAAGCCGCGCACGTAGTCGTCGCCCATGATCAGGTCGGTGGTGCAGCCGGTGAGCGCGCTGATCGGGTTCACCGTCATGTTGCCCCACAGCTTGAACCAAACGTCCTTCTGGATCTGCGGCGACAGCGTGGTGTCGATGCCCGTGCTTTTCAGCAGCTCAACCAGCTTCTGCACGCGCGGCGTGGCCTCGCCCGAAGGCTCGCCCACGATCAGCCCGTTGCCGAAGTGATGCCGCACCACGCCCGGCCCGTCGAGCGAGCAGCTTGCGTGCACCACGCAGCCGATCACGTTGCGCGACGGAATGGCCTTGGCAATCGCCCCGTCGGGGTCCACCGCCGCGAGCCGGTGGCCCGTGATCTCGCCGCCGAAGCCGCCTTCGAGGAACCACCACGGCACGCCGTTCATCGCGACCAGCACGATGGTGTCGGCGCCGATCAGCGGCCCGATGCGTTCGGCCACGCCGGCCAGGGCCGGCGCCTTCACGGCGATGACCACCAGGTCTTGCACGCCGAGCGCCTCGGGGTCGGCCACGGCGTTGACGGGTACGCGCGTGCACACGTCACCACGCATGAGCGAGAGGCCGTCGCGCTGCAATGCCTCGAGCGTGGCACCGCGTGCCACCACGTTCAGCCGTTGGCCCGCTTGCGCGAGGCCGACGCCGATCCATCCGCCGATCGCGCCGGCGCCGTAAATGCAAATCTTCATGGGGTCCGTCGCTTCAGTTCAGTTGCGGTACGAGGGGTCGATGCGGTCCACCTGGCGGACGAGCGCATTGAACACATCCTGCCCGGCGCCGTGCTCGGGGCTGAACTGCAGCGCGTCGCGCGTGCAGCGCTGCGCGATCTCTTCGCTCACCGGAATGGCTGCGCCCATCGAGAAGGTCGCCATCTGGATCTCGCAGGCTCGCTGCAGCGTCCACAAAATCGCGAAAGTCTGCGGCAGCGTCTGCCCCCAGGCCAGCAGGCCGTGGTTGCGCAGGATCACCGCGTTGCGGTCGCCGATGCTCTTGAGCAGGCGCGGGCCTTCGTCCGCATGGATCGTGATGCCCTCGAAGTCGTGGTACGCCACGATGCCGTGCAGCTGCGCGGTATAGAAATTGGTCTGCTGCAGGCCGCCTTGCAGGCAGGCCACGGCCACGCCGGCGGTGGTGTGCGTGTGCATCACGCAGTGCGCGCCGGGCAGGCCGTCGTGAATGGCCGCGTGCACTGTGAAGCCGGCCGGGTTCACCGGGTAGGTCGAGCCGTCGAGCACCTTGCCATGCAGGTCGATCTTCACCAGGTTGCTGGCGGTGACCTCGCTGTAGTGCAGGCCGAAGGGGTTGATGAGGAACTGCTTCTCGCCACCGGTCACGCTGTCGGGCAGCCGCACCGTGATGTGGTTGTAGATCATCTCGACCCAGCCGAGCATCGCGAACACGCGATAGCAGGCCGCAAGCTCTTCGCGCGCGGCGCGCTCGTCGGGGTGGATCGAGGGATGGACCAGCGCCGAGGGTGCTGGAGTGGCGAGTGTGTTCATGGCAGTTCCTTCATGTGTATCAACCCTCCGCGGTGAAGCCGACCTCTTTCACGATCGGCGCCCACTTGGCGGTGTCTTTCTTGAGCAGTTCGGTCAGCTCGGCCGGCGTGGAAGACATCGCTTCCAGTCCGAAGGTGCCGAGGCCGTCGATCACGTCCTTCTGCGCCAGCGCGTTCTTCATGGCCGTGTTCAGCTTCGCCACCAGTTCGGGCGAGGCCTTGGCCGGCAGGAAGAAGGCGAACCATTCGCTGTGGGCCATGTCCTTGATGCCCTGCTCGCCGAAGGTCGGCACGTCGGGCGCGAAGCGGCTGCGCTTGGAGCCCGACACGCCCAGGATGCGCACCTTGCCCGACTGCAGATGCTGCGTGATGTCGCCGATGGGCCCCGACACGGCCGAGATGTTGCTGCCCAGCAGGTCGAGCATGGCCGGCTGCGTGCCGCGATACGCCGCGTGCTTCAGTTCGACGCCGCCCTTCTGGCCCAGCAGCGCACCGATGAAGTGCGGAGTGGAGCCGGCAGCCGGCGAGCCGAAGTTGGCACCGGCCGGATTGGCCTTGGCCCAGGCCAGGAACTCGGGCACGCTCTTCACGCTGGCCGGCACGGCCGGACCCACGGCAAAGCCGAAGTCGAAGATGCAGGCCAGGCTCACCGGCGTGATGTCGACCATCGGGTCGTACGGCAGCTTCTTGTAGATGTGCGGGTAGATCGTGAGGATCGAGGTCGGCGTCTGCAGGATGGTGCTGCCGTCGGCCGGGCGGCTCTTCACGTAGCTCACGGCAATCTGGCCGCCCGCGCCGGTGCGGTTCTCGACCACCACGGTCTTCGCGTATTCGGGGCTGAGCCTGGTCGCCAGGCGCCGGCAGGTCGTGTCCGACGTGCCACCGGCCGCGAAGCCGGTGACGATGGTGGCGGTCTCGATGTTCATCGCTTGCGCGAAAACGTTCTGGCCAAGGCTGGCCATCAAGGCCGAGGCGCTGGTGGTCTGCAGGATCTGGCGGCGCGTGAAGCTCATGGTGTCTCTCTCCGGACGTTGGTTATGGAGGATCAAGACTCGTCGCGCAGCCAGGTGACCGCGCCCGAGTGGGTCACGGCGCCCTGGTGGGCAGGGCGCACGGTGAGCGCGTATTTTTCCAGCAAGCCACCGCGGGCGACCCCCACGTTTACCTCACGTCCGGCGAGCCGCGCGGCGATTTCCTCGGCCGAAAGCTCGACCGTGATCGAGCGCGCCTCGGCCCGCGCGTCGATGGCGATCACGTCGCCGTCGCGCAGCGCCGCAATCGGGCCGCCATCCGCTGCTTCAGGCCCGGCGTAGCCGATGCACAGGCCGCGCGTCGCGCCCGAGAAGCGCCCGTCGGTCAGCAGCGCCACCTTGTCGCCCATGCCCTGGCCGTAGAGCAGGGCGGTGATGCCCAGCATCTCGCGCATGCCGGGGCTGCCCCTGGGGCCTTCGTTGCGGATCACGATCACGTCGCCGGCCTCGTACAGGCGGTTCTGCACGGCGGTCTGCGCTTCTTCCTCGGAATTGAAGACGCGCGCCGGGCCGCGAAACACCAGGCCCTTGAGCCCCGCCGTCTTGAGCAGCGCGCCGTCGGGGCAGAGGTTGCCCTTGAGCACCGCCAGCCCGCCGTCGCGCGTGATCGGGTTGCCGGCCTCGCGCACCACGCGGCCGTCGGGCGCCAGCGCACCAGCCAGCTCCTCGGCCATCGTGCGGCCGGTGAAGGTGAGCGCGTCGCCATGCAGGAAGCCCTGCTCCAACAGCGTGCGCAGGATGACGCCCGCGCCGCCGATGTAGAACACGTCGCGCGCCAGGTACTGGCCGCCCGGACGCAGGTCGGCGATGAGCGGCGTGCGAGCGAAAACCTCGGCCACGTCGTCGAGGTGGAACTTGATGCCCGCCTCGTGCGCAATCGCCGGCAGGTGAAGCGCCGCGTTGGTCGAGCCGCCAGTGGCCGACACCACGGCGCAGGCGTTTTCCAGTGCCTTGCGCGTGACGATGTCGCGCGGCAGCGGGCTGTCGCCCATCACCGCCTTCATCAGCGTCTTGGCGGCGCGGCGCATCAGCGGTGCGCGTTCGCTGAACACAGCCGGCACCATGCTGGAGCCGATGGGCGCCAGGCCCAGCGCCTCCGACACCATGCCCATCGTGTTGGCCGTGAATTGCCCCGCGCAGGCGCCGGCCGTGGGCAGGCAGGCGCGGCTCATCGCGTCGAGCTCGTCGTGCGTGGCGGTGCCGGCCAGCACCTTGCCGATGGTCTCGTAGGTGTCGACCACGTTCAGGTCGCGGCCATCCGGCCCCGGCATCTGGCCCGGCAGCGCGGAGCCGCCGTGCACGAACACGCTCGGCACGTTGCAGCGGACCATGCCCATCATCAGCCCCGGCAGGTTCTTGTCGCACGCGCCGATGGCGAAGATGCCGTCCCACTGGTGGCCGCGCGTGGAGGCTTCCACGCTGTCGGCAATGAGCTCGCGCGAGATCAGCGAGAAGCGCATGCCCGAATGCGCCATCGTCAGCCCATCGCTGATCGACACCACGGGGCACTCGTGCGGCGTGCCGCCGCCCGCGTAGATGCCGGTCTTGGCGTGCTGCGCCTGGTCGCGCAGGTTGAGGTTGCACGGGCTCATCTCGCCGCCCGTGTGGAACACGCCGATGTGCGGGCGCGCGATGTCCTCGTCGTCCTGGCCCAGCGCATGGAGAAAGCTGCGCGTGGTCGCGCGGATCGTGCCTTCGCGGATGGTGGCGGAGCGCAGGCGCTTGCTGTTCGGGTCGGTGGGCGTGGTCATCGGGCTGGCGTTGGTTGCTGGCTGGATTGCGGACAGGTCAGAACATGCCGTTCTTGTTCGCGGCGGTCTCGGGCACGGGCTGCACCACGTCCCAGTGCTCGACGATCTTTCCGTTCTCCAGCTTGAAGATGTCGACGATGGCGCTGCCGCGCGTGCCCGGCTCGCGCACCGAGTTGACGTGCAGGATCACGTAGTCGCCGTCGACAAAGCTGCGCTTGATGTCGTTGTGCGACTTCGGAAACTTCTCGCGCAGGAACCCGATGAACTTGCGAAAGCCCTCGGGGCCGTCGGCCGCCGTGGGGTTGTGCTGCACGTAGCGGTTGCCCACGTACTGAAGGGCCGCGTCGGCGTCCTTCTGGTTCAGGCCCTTTTCGTAGAAGGCGAGCACGGTCTGGCGGTTGGCTTCCTGCTGGGCGGTGGGGCCTTGCTTGCCGGCACCCATGGGGGCACAGGCGACGAGGAACAGGGTAGCTGCTGCGGCCAGGGCCGCCAAAGTCATGCGTTGCATCAAGGGTGCTCCGGTGTGAAGGAAATCAGTAGCCGTTGGGCGAAGCCACGCCCGATGCGGCCTTGTACTTTGTGAGCAGCTGCTTTGCCGCCGCCACCAGCACGATGGTGTCCACGCCCACCGCCACGAACAGCGCGCCGGCCGCGAGCCATTTGCGCGCCTGCTCCTCGGTGGTCGACAGGATGCCCGGCGCCTTGCCGGCCTTGCGGATGCGCGCGATGGCGTCGGCGATCACGGCCTGCACCTCGGGGTGGTTGGGTTGGCCCACGAAGCCCATCGAGGCCGACAGGTCGGCCGGCCCGATGAACACGCCGTCCACGCCTGGCGTGGCTGCGATGGCGTCGAGGTTTTTCATCGCTTCCACCGTCTCGGCCTGCACCAGCAGGCAGGTCTGCGCATTGGCTTCGTGCAGGTAGTTGGGGTAGGCCTGCCAGCGCGAGGCACGCGCCAATGCGCTGCCCATGCCGCGGATACCCTCGGGCGGATAGCGCATGCCCTGCACCATCCGCGCGGCCTGCTCGGCTGTGTCGACCATCGGCACCAGCAGCGTCTGCGCGCCGATGTCGAGGTACTGCTTGATCAGCGTGGTGTCGCCGACCGGAACGCGCACGATGGGGTGCGAGCGCTCCGCCTCGGCCTGCGCCGACCATGCGCTGGAGATGCCCTGCAGCTGGGCGAGCACCGAGCGCACGTCGTTGGGCGCGTGTTCGCCGTCGACCAGCAGCCAGTCGTAGCCGGTGCCGGCCAGGATCTCGGCCACGTAGCCGTCGGCCAGGCCGACCCACAGGCCGATCTGGGGCTTGCCGGCCGCGAGGGCCTGCTTGAAGGTGTTGATGGGGGTGTGCATGGTCTTCAGGCGAATCGGAAGGAAATGGAACCGAGCGGGCCGTAGTCGGCATGGAAGGTGTCGCCCGGTACGGCAGTGGTGGGGCGCGTGAACGAGCCGGCCAGCACCACTTCGCCGGCCTCCAGGCATTCTTCCCACGGCGCCAGCTTGTTCGCGAGCCACGCCACGCCGGTGGCCGGATGGTTGAGCACGGCCGCGGCCACGCCCGATTCCTCGATCACGCCGTTCTTGTAGAGCAGCGCGCTCACCCAGCGCAGGTCCACCGCATCGGGCTTCACCGGCCGCCCGCCCATCACGATGCCGGCGTTGGCCGCGTTGTCGGAGATGGTGTCGAACACCTTGCGCGGCGCCTTGGTGTGGCGGTCGAACTGCTCGATGCGCGCGTCGATGATCTCGATGGCTGGCACCACGTAGTCGGTGGCGGCCAGCACATCGAAAATGGTCACGTTCGGCCCCTGCAGCTTCTTGCCGAGGATGAAGGCCAGCTCCACCTCGATGCGCGGCGCGATGAAGCGCTTGAACGGAATGTCGCCGCCCTGCTCGAAGAACATGTCGTCGAGCAGTGTGCCGTAGTCGGGCTCGTCGATCTGGCTGGACTGCTGCATGGCGCGCGAGGTCAGGCCGATCTTGTGGCCGCGCACGACGCGCCCTTCGGCGATCTTGTTCTTCACCCATTCGCGCGAGATGGCATAGCCGTCCTCGATGGTCATCTCTGGAAAGCGCTTGGAGAAGTGCTCGACCTGCACGCGCGACTTTTCGCTTTCGTGCAGCTCGGCGGCCAGTTGGGCGATGGTGGCTTTGGACAGCATGTCGGCTCGCTTCTTATGACTTGTTGAACAGTGGATGCAGGTTGCTGTGCTTGCCGTCGTACACCTGCCCCGGGCTTTCGTCGATCTGCAGCGTGATGCCGATGTGGCGTTGCTCGAAGATCGGCGCGAAATGCGCGCGCACGTCGGCCAGCAGCTCGTCGCCGGCTTTCTTCTTCACCGCCTCGGAGCGCCCCGCGGCCATGCGGATGTTGAGATAGACGAAGGCGTAGTCGGCCTTGCCGTCGGCCACCGCGTAATGCGCGGCAGGGTAGGCCAGCACGCGCGTGCCGCCGATGGGGAACACCGGCTTGTCGGCCTCGTCGCGCTGCTTCAGCATGGTGTCGGCCAGCGTGCGACACAGCGCCGACATGTCGGTCTCGGCTTCGATGTTCGGCGTGTAGAGGATCACGAGATGGGGCATGGGTGCTCTCCGTTCATTCGACCGACATCGTCGCGGCGGTGCACGTCACCGCGAAGATGGGGATGGCCTTCATGTGAAGGATCTCGCCCTTGCCGCGCGCGGCTGCAGCCACGCTGATGAAGGTGCGGATCTCGAAGCCGCCCTGGCCCGCTTCGCGATACGTGGCTTCGTCGCCATAGTCGTCCAGCGAGAGCAGGCCCTCGCGGTCGTTGGCGCACCAGCGCTTCATGAACTCGGCGTCCCATTCGGCATTCACCTTGCCCGAATCGGGCGTGGCGGGCCAGTGCGAGATGCCGCCCGTGCCGACCAGCGCGATGCGCTCGGGCGCTTTGTCGCAGGCGCGGCGCAGCGCCTCACCGAAGGCCCATGTGCGATGAAGCGGCGTGAGCGGCGGGCCCTGGCAATTGATGTTGACGGGGATGATCTTGGTGTCGAACTCCGGCGTGAGGAAGTTCAGCGGCACCATGATGCCGTGGTCGAACTTCCACTCTTCCGCGTAGGCCACGTCGACCGTCTGCATCACCTCGCGGATGAGGCGCTGCGACAGCGCGGCATCGCCGGGGATCTTGTGCTTCTCGATGCCCAGCCACTTCGGGTCTTCGATCGGGCCCTCGTAGCTGTCGGCCATGCCGATCGCATAGGCCGGCATGTTGTTCATGAAGAAGTTCGCGAAGTGCTCGGCGGCGATCACGATCACCGCGTCGGGCTTCGTCGCGCGCATCGCCTCGCCGAAGCGGTGGAACTGCGCGTGGAACTCGTCCTTCACCGCCGGATCGGCAAGGTGAGCGCGGCCGGTGATGCCGGGGGCGTGGCTGCACACGCCTGCGAATACGAGACTCATACGCCTGCCACCTTTTCGTCTGTGCCGGTTGTCATCGCATAGATGCCCGCGCGCACGGGGCCGTATTTGCGTACGCCTTCGCGCATGGCTTCGAGGTAGTCGGCCCATGGAATACCGAGCAAAGGCGCGAAGTGCATCAGCAGTTGGCCATTACAGCCGAGCACGTAGAGCTTGCCGATGTCGCCGGTGTCGATGGCCTCGCGCTCCTCCTGAGTGAAGTCATAGGCGCCCAGCAACGTTGCGCGCGTCTCGCCACCTTCGGCATAGCGCCGCTGCACTTCCTGCTCGCGATTCAGCGCGAACAGGAATTTCTGCATCGCATAGAGGCTCATCGTTCAGCCCTCCACCTGGATGTTGGCCTTGCGGATCACATCGCCGTACTTCGCAATCTCGCTCTGTATGAAGGCCGCAAAGCGCTCCGGCGTGCCCGACAGCGACGCGATGCCTCCCTTGTGGAAGGCCTCCGTCACCACCGGCCCCGCCAGCGCGCGGTTCACTTCGGCGTTCATGCGCTGCACCACGGCGTCGGGCGTGCCGGCGGGCGCCAGCAAGCCGTTCCACGAATTGGACTCGATGGGCACACCCTGTTCCGCCAGTGTGGGTATGGCCGGTGCGTATTGCGAGCGCTGCGCGGTCGCCATGCCCAGCGCGACGAGCTTGCCGTTCTGCACGTGGCTGCGGAACTCGGGCCAGTTGCCGAACATCATCGTCACCTGTCCGCCGAGCAGGTCGGTCAGCGCCGGGCCCTGGCCCTTGTAGGGCACGTGCACGATGTCCAGGCCCATCTGCAGCTTGAGCATCTCGCCCGAGAGGTGGGCCGAGGTGCCATTGCCGAAGGAGGCGAAGCTCAGCGTGCCGGGTGTCGCCTTGGCCTGGTTGCGCAGGTCGGCGAGCGTCTTCAGGCCGCTGTTGGGGTGCGTGGCGAGCACATGCTCCGACATGCCCATGAGCGCGACGGGGCGCAGGTCTTTCTGCGTGTCGTAGGGCAGCTTGCGGATCAGCGTCTGGTTGGCCGTGAAGCTGTTGGCCACGCAGACGAAGGTGTAGCCGTCGGGCGCGGCCCTGGCTGCTGCATCAACGCCGATCACCGTGCCTGCGCCGGGCTTGTTGTCGACGATGACGGGCTGGCCCAGTGCCTTCGACAACTCGACGCCGACGAGGCGAGCCACGAAGTCGGTGGTGCCGCCGGGCGTGAAGGGCACGATCACGCGGATCGGCTTGCTGGGCCAGGTGCCCTGTGCACGCGCCAGCGAGGGCAGCGCCGCCAACGCGGCCACGCCCTGCAGCAACGTGCGGCGTTGATTGTTCACGCCACGCCCCAGTGCGGAATGTGGTGCGAGCCCAGTGACACCGCCACGTTCTTCGGCTCGCAGAACACTTCGTAGCTCCAGGTGCCGCCTTCGCGGCCCGTGCCCGAGGCCTTGGTGCCGCCAAAGGGCTGGCGCAGGTCTCGCACGTTCTGGCTGTTGACGAAGCACATGCCGGCTTCCACGGCGGCGGCCACGCGGTGTGCCTTGCCGATGTTCTCGGTCCACACGTAGCTGCTCAGCCCGTACTGGATGTCGTTGGCGAGGCGGATCGCATCGGCCTCGTCCTTGAACGGAATCAGGCAGGCGACCGGGCCGAAGATTTCGTCCTGCGCGATCTTCATGCGGTTGTCGACATCGGCGAACACGGTAGGCACAACGTAGTTGCCCTTCTTCACGCGGTCGGGCAGGTTCGACGGCGCTTCGAGGCCGCCGCACAGCAGCGTCGCGCCTTCCTTCGGGCCCAGCTCGATGTAGCTGCGCACCTTGGCCAGGTGGGCCTGCGAGATCATCGGGCCGACGATGGTCTTCTCGTCGAGCGGGTCGCCCACGGTGATGCGCTTGGCGCGCTCGGCGAATTTCGCCGCGAAGTCGGCGTATATCGACTGTTGCACCAGGATGCGCGAGCCGGCGGTGCAGCGCTCGCCGTTGTTGCTGAAGATCATGAACACGGCTGCGTCGAGCGCGCGGTCGAGGTCGGCGTCGTCGAAGATCACGAAGGGGCTCTTGCCGCCCAGCTCCATGCTGAACTTCTTCAGGCCCGCGCTCTTCACGATGCGGTTGCCCGTGGCGGTAGAGCCGGTGAACGAAATGGCGCGCACGTCGGGGTGCGCCACCAGCGGTTCGCCGGCCTCCTTGCCATAGCCATGCACCAGGTTCAGCACGCCGGGCGGAATGCCGGCTTCGAGCGCCAGCTCGCCCAGGCGCGCGGCCGTCAGCGGCGAGAGCTCGCTCATCTTCAACACGGCCGTGTTGCCGAAGGCCAGACAGGGCGCGACCTTCCAGGTGGCCGTCATGAAGGGCACGTTCCATGGGCTGATGAGCGCGCACACGCCCACCGGATGGAACAGCGTGTAGTTCAGGTGCGTGGGCGTGGGGTAGGTGTGGCCGTCCACGCGCGTGCACATCTCGGCGAAGTAATAGAAGTTGTCGGCCGCGCGTGGAATGAGCTGCTTGCCGGTCTGCGCGATCACCTGGCCGCAGTCGTTGGTTTCGGTCTGCGCGATCTCGGGCACGTGCTTGGCGATCAGGTCGCCGAGCTTGCGGATCAGCTTCGCGCGCTCGGGCGCGGGCATGCCGGCCCACTTGGGAAAGGCTTCCTTGGCGGCGGCCACGGCCGCGTTCACTTCGGCTTCGCCGCCCGAGGCGACCTCGGCCAGCACTTCCTGCGTGGCGGGGTTGACGGTTTCGAAGTAGTCAGTGCCGCCGACACTCTTGCCGTTGATCAGGTGATCGACTCTCATGCTTTTCCTTGAATGGTGTTCTGAAGCGCGCCGATGCGCTCGATCTCGGTGACGACGACGTCGCCCGGCTGGCAATCGACCGCGCCGTCGGGCGTGCCGGTGAGGATCAGGTCGCCCGGCGACAGCGTCATGAAGCGGCTGAAGTACTCGATGAGGAAGGGCGCATCGAAGATCATGTCGCGCGTGTTGCCTTGCTGCGTGACGGTGCCGTTGACGGTGGTGCGCAGCGCGAGCGCCATGGGGTCGGGCACGTCAGCCGCGTCGACGAACCACGGGCCCAGCGGCGTGCAGGTGTCGCGGTTCTTCACGCGCAGGTTGGGGCGGTACCAGTTCTCGAGGTAGTCGCGGATGGCGTAGTCGTTGGCCACCGTGTAGCCGCCGATGAAGTCGTAGGCATCGTCGCGCCTGACGTTCTTCGCGGTCCTGCCGACGACGATAGCGAGCTCGCATTCGTAGTGCATGAACTTCACGTCGGCCGGGCGGTGCGTGTGCTGGCGGTGGCCGATGAGTGTGCTCTGGCCCTTGACGAACACCAGTGGTTCTTCGGGCGCCTTGAATTCGAGCTCCTTCGCATGGTCGGCGTAGTTGAGGCCGAGCGCGAGGATGGTGCGGGGGCGTGCAGTCGGCGCGAGCGGAGGTAGCCAGATGAGTTGCTCCTGCGGCACGACGCGGCCGTCGTCCAGGCGCACGGCTGCATCTTGCTGGCCGTTGAACTCGTGGCTCGTGCCGGTGTGCTCGCGGCCTTCGAAGATGACGCGTGCGTGCTTCATGCGGCTTCCTTCACCAGCGTGTTGCTCAATGTCTCGAACCCCGGAGCGGAGATGTCGATGCGGTCGCCGGCGCGGGCCAGCGGGCGGCCGAGGTCGCAGCCGAGCATCAGCACATCGCCGTGCGCGAGCGTCATGAAGTCGCCGACGTCGGCGAGCAACTGCTGCGCCGGCCGCACTAGCTGCGAGAAGTCGATGGACTGCTTCAGATCGCCGTTGATGCGCACCTCGATGCGGAAGCTCGCGGGGTCGGCAACCTCTTGCGCGTCGCGCAGCACGGGGCCGATGCCCAGGAAGCCGTCGACGCACTTGAACTTCACCGGCGGGCGGAAGAAGCTCGCATGCGGAATCGACAGGTCGTTCATCAGCACGAAGCCTTCGACGTCGCCCTCGGCGCCGATCACCATGCCGATGCTTGCGCCGATCTCCACCTCAGGCACAGCTACCGGTACGGCGATGTCGCTGCCATGCGGGCTCCAGGTGTTGGCCGTCTTCACATAGAGCACGGGCGCTTTCGGCGGCGCCTTGTAGGGCGGCTGCGTCATCTGCGGCGTGAGCGCATCCGCTTCGGCGCGGAAGTTCAGCAAGGTGCCGTACACCGTGCCTGTGGGCAGGAAATGGCTCATGGCGAGGGTTGCTCCAGTGCGATCAGTTCGTCGAGCAGCCCGTAGAGCTGCGTGAGCTTGGCCTTGCCGAGCGACTTCTCCATCCACTCGTAGTGCGACTCGATGCTGGTTGACAGCCGCTTCACGAGCTTCATGCCGTGCGGCGTGGCCTCGACCACGGTGCGGCGCTGGTCGGCCGGGTCGCGGGCGCGGGTGATGAGGTTGTCGCGCTCCATGCGCGCGAGCACACCGGTGAGGCTGGGGCCGAGGATGAAGGCCTCGCGCGCGACCCGGCCGGTGTCGACCGCGCCGTGTTCGCCCAGCACGCGCAGCACGCGCCATTGCTGGTCGGACAGCGCGTGCTCGCGCAGGCTGGGCCGGGTGTGGGCCATCACGGCTTCGCGGGCCTGCAGCAGCAGGCGCGGCAAATTGCGGTGCGTGAATGTCGTGCTCAAGGCTCGTCTTTCTCGAAATTACTTAACATGTTAAATGATTGGCCGATTCTTTCCAAGGCACCGCGTATCAGGGTTTGTGCGGACACCTAAACTCGCCGCATGGCCAAGGACAAAACACTTTTCGTCTGCAGCGAATGCGGCGGCACCAGCCCCAAGTGGCTCGGCAAATGCCCGAGCTGCGGCGCCTGGAACACACTCATCGAGCAGGTCGCGGGCGCGGGCAACGGCCCGGCCAACAACCGCTTCGGCACGCAGTTCGCGTCGCTCGCGGGGGCGTCGGAGCTCGCGACCCTTTCCGAAATCGAGGCGACCGACATCGCGCGCACCCCCACCGGAATCGACGAGCTCGACCGCGTGCTGGGCGGCGGCATCGTCTCGGGCGGCGTCACGCTGATCGGCGGTGACCCGGGCATCGGCAAGTCGACGCTGCTGCTGCAGGCAGTCGATGCGTTGCAGCGTGCAGGGCAGAACGCGCTCTACGTGACGGGCGAGGAAAGCGGCGCGCAGGTGGCGCTGCGCTCCAGGCGGCTCGGCCTCGATCACTCGCAGGTGCAGGTGCTGGCCGAGATCCAGCTCGAGAAAATCATCGCCACGCTTGACGCCACGCGCCCCGCCATCGCGGTGATCGATTCGATACAGACGGTTTATTCAGACCAGCTCACCTCGGCCCCGGGCTCGGTGGCGCAGGTGCGCGAATGCGCGGCGCACCTCACGCGCTTTGCCAAGACCAGCGGCACGGCCGTGGTGCTGGTGGGGCACGTGACGAAAGAGGGCGCGCTCGCCGGCCCGCGCGTGCTCGAACACATGGTCGACACGGTGCTGTACTTCGAGGGCGACACGCATTCGAGCTTTCGCCTCGTGCGCGCCATCAAGAACCGCTTCGGCGCGGTCAACGAAATCGGCGTGTTCGCCATGACCGAGCGCGGCCTGAAGGGCGTGACCAATCCGAGCGCGATCTTCCTGAGCCAGCACCCCGAGCCGGTGCCCGGCAGCGTAGTGCTGGTCACGCTCGAAGGCACGCGGCCGATGTTGGTGGAAATCCAGGCGCTGGTCGACAACGGCGGCCCCAGCCCGCGCCGCCTGTCGGTGGGCCTGGACCGCGACCGTCTCGCCATGCTGCTGGCCGTGCTGCACCGCCATGCGGGCGTGGCCTGCATGGACCAGGACGTGTTCGTCAACGCGGTGGGCGGCGTGCGCATCAGCGAGCCTGCGGCCGACCTGGCCGTGATGCTGGCCATTACGTCGAGCCTGCGCGGCAAGCCGCTGCCCAAGGGCTTCATCGCGTTCGGCGAAGTGGGGCTGGCCGGCGAAGTGCGACCGGCGCCGCGCGGGCAGGAGCGTTTGCGCGAAGCGGCCAAGCTGGGTTTCAGCGTGGCCGTGGTGCCCAAGGCGAATGCGCCGCGCAAGGGCACGAAAGAGATCGAAGGTTTGACGATCCACCCCGTCGAACGCATCGAAGAGGCGATGGACGTGGTCCGCCGCCTCGATTGATCACCGGAAAAAAATGCCCGGCGCGCCTGTGACGCGCCGGGCTACCCTCCCTATCCCCCGATGTGTTTCGTGAACGCCGGTCCGCTGCTGGGTACGCATTGGCCGCTGCCCAACGTGGCCGGGTTCATCGTGTACTGGCACTCCGGGTCGCCGCTGCGGCTGCCGGTGGCGTTCGCCGCCACGCCGGTGCCTTGCGAGCCTGCGACCCGGGTTGCCTCTCCCTGAAACTGTTCGCGGCCGTCCATGCTGCTGATCGCCGTGCCGACGAGGGTGAGACGAACGAAGGTGACGGAACGCGGGATGGTCATACGCTTTTCGGTGGCCCGGGCTTGCTGTGCCCGTGAAGCGAAATGTGCCGCGTGGCGCTCGCGTGCCATGCGCTTTTCGGGGTGAGTACCGTCCAGCGCGCCCAGGGGTAGTCAGGGCCGCTACTTCGGCGCCTGCCCCGGGGCGGCGACAATGCGCGCCATGGATTTCAAGAAACTTCTGGTGCCCGTGGGCGCCATCCTTCTCCTGGGGCTGGCCTGGCGCAGCGGCGGTTGGGGCGGTGTTGCCCTGGCTGGCGGCGCGATCGTGATGTTCTTGCTGCTGCACTTCAACCGCGCGATGCAGGTGCTCAAGCGCGCGGCCGAACGGCCGGTGGGCTATGTGGCCAGCGCCGTGATGCTCAACGCCAAGCTCAAGCCGGGCGTGACGCTGATGCACGTGATCGCGATGACGCGCGCCCTCGGCGAGCTGCGCTCGCCCAAGGACGAGCAGCCCGAGCACTACCGCTGGACCGACGGCGGCGGCTCGTACGTCGACACCGTGTTCAACGGCGGCAAGCTGCAGAGCTGGACGATGACGCGGCCCGAAACGGCGCCCGAAGACGACAACAGCACGCAGACCCCCGCGGCCTGATCAGCCCGCGCCCGCCTTGCGGCGCGGCTGTCGCCACGGCGGATTCGCCTTCGCATGGTGGCGCGCTTCCTTCACGAACTCGGTGCACACGTGCGTCATGAGGTCGGCCGAGCGGTAGACCAGGAACACGTCGAAGTCCGGCAGCGCATCGGTGATCGGCAGCTTCTCCAGCAGGCCGGGCTGCAGCCGCAGCGGCCCCGCGCCGTGGAAGACGAAATCCGACCACATGCTGATCAGGTCGGTCTGCGTGGCCAGCTGCAGGCCCAGCAGGTTCGAGGCGCTGTGCACCATGCGCCGGGGCATCTCGAGCCCGTGCATGCGCATCGTGCTCACCAGCGGGCTGCCGGCGTCGTCGACGGGGTCGAGCACCAGCCAGTCGGCGTCGAGCAGCGGCTGCAGCTTGCGCACGCGCCGCAGCGGGTGGCCGGCACGCACGCTCAGGTGCATCGCCACTGAAAAAAGCGGCTCCCACTGGAGGGCGCTGGTGCCCGGCCCGTTGCAGGTGGAGACCAGTCCCAGGTCGAGCCGGCCCTCGCGCAGGCCTTCGAAGATCTGCTGCGGCCGCAGCTCGAAGCCGCGCATCGCCACGTTGGGAAAGCGCTGGCGAAACGAAGCCATCGCATCGGGCAGCGGCCCGCTCGACGCCACCGCGGTGAAGCCGATGTTGAGCTGCGCCTCGTCGTGACCGCGGATCGCCTCGATGTCTTCGAGCGCATGCCGCAGTTCCTGCTCGACCAGGCTCGCGCGCTTGACCAGCGCCACGCCGTAGGCCGTGAGGCTCACGCCGCGCGTGGAACGCGACATCAGCGTCACGCCGAGTTCGCGCTCCAGTTCCGAAATGGTCTTCGACAGCGCGGGCTGCGTGGTGTGCAGGCTGCGCGACGCCTCATGGATGCTGCCGTGCTGTGCCACCGCCAGCAGAACGCGCAACTGTTGCAGCTTCATCGTGGTGCCGATCTCCCGAAAAAAGGTGTCCCGAGGGTTGTCCCGATGGCTTCCGGTGCCTGTTTATGACGGGGATGCCGTTTGGTTATCAGCATGAAAATATGTGATTCTTTGCCACGGCGCTTTGCCTGAATACTCCGCCGCCAGAGGCCGATCCGGCCACCCGCAACCTGTTCGTGGAGTGACATTAGATGAGCGAAGCCGCATTGCCCGCAAGCCCGATCCGGGGCCCTTCACCAGCCGTCGCTACTGCCGTGCAAGGCAAGGGAAGGCAGAGCCAGTTCCGTTTGATCGCCGCCTGCTCGCTGGGCAATGCGCTGGAGATGTACGACTTCACCGTCTACAGCTTCTTCGCGCTGCTGATCGGCAAGCTGTTCTTTCCCTCCGACAGCCCGTATGGCTCGCTGCTGCTGGCAGTGGCCACCTTCGGCATCGGCTTCGTGATGCGGCCGCTGGGCGGCGTGATCATCGGCAACTACGCCGACCGCAAGGGCCGCAAGGCCGCGATGACGCTGACCATCGGCCTCATGGTGCTCGGCACGCTGTGCATCGCCTTCGCGCCGAGCTATGCGTCGGCCGGCGTGTTCGGCTCGCTGATGATCGTGGCGGGCCGGCTGCTGCAGGGCTTTTCGCTGGGCGGCGAGGTGGGCGCGGCCACGTCGATGCTGATGGAGGCCGGCGGCATCAAGGGCCGGGGCTTCCGCGTGAGCTGGCAGCTGGCGAGCCAGGGCGTGTCGGCGCTGCTGGGCGCGCTCACGGGTGCCGCGCTGTATGCGGCGCTGCCGCAGGCGTCGCTCGAAAGCTGGGGCTGGCGCCTGCCGTTCCTGCTCGGCCTGCTGATCGCGCCGGTGGGGCTCTACATTCGCGCGCACCTCGAGGAAACGCACACCGCCGAGAGCCATGAATCCAGCCCCGTCGGCCGGCTGCTGCGCAACCACGGCGGCACGGTGCTCAAGGGCATCCTCGCCACAACGGCGGGCACGGCGACGATGTACCTCGTGGTGTTCTTCATGCCCACCTACATGATCCGCGTGCTGCACATGCCGCCGTCGCTGTCGCTGCTGTCGGGCTGCGTCACGGGCATCACGCTGTTCGTGGTGTCGCTGGTGGCGGGGCGGCTGGCCGACAGGCTGCCGAACCGCAAGCCGCTGGTGATCGGCTCGCTGCTGTTCAGCGTTGTCGCCGTCTACCCGGTGTTCTGGATCATCAGCCACTACCCGAGCGTGCCGCTGGTGCTGGCGCTGTCGGCGCTGCTGACCGCGAGCGTGAACATCGGCACCACGCCCATGTTCCTGATGCTGCTCGAAATGCTGCCGGCCGGCGTGCGCGCCAGCGGCATCTCGGTGATCTACAGCGTGGGCGTGACGGTGTTCGGCGGCTCCTCGCAGTTCATCGTCACCTGGCTGCTCGCGAAGACGGACAACCCCATGTCGCCGGCCTTCTACATGATGGTTTGCGGGGTGCTGAGCCTGTGCGCGCTACTGAGCCTGCGCGAACGCAAGGCCGATTGATCGAAGAACTTCACCGAGAGCGAACCTTTTCACATGACCCGCGAACTCAGCCCCCAGACCACGAAGCTGCTGTCGCGCCTGCTGCCGCAGGCCGACGTCGACACCCAGGCCTTCGTCGACATCCGCCGCCAGATCCACGCCAACCCGGAGCTCGGCTTCGAGGTGAGCGCCACCAGCGAACTCGTTGCCAACCTGCTGCGCAGCTGGGGCTACGAGGTGCACGCCGGCATCGGCAAGACCGGCATCGTGGCGCAACTCAAGGTCGGCAGCGGCACGCGCCGCCTCGGCATCCGTGCCGACATGGACGCGCTGCCCATCGCCGAGGCCACCGGCCTGCCGTATGCGAGCCGCAACCCCGGCCGCATGCATGCCTGCGGGCACGACGGCCACACGGCGATCCTGCTGGCCGCGGCCAAGGCGCTGGCGACGGCGCGCAACTTCGACGGCACGCTGAACCTGATCTTCCAGCCCGACGAAGAAAACCTCTGCGGCGCGCGCGCGATGATCGCGGACGGCCTGTTCGAGCGCTTCCCCTGCGATGCGGTGTACGCGCTGCACAACGCGCCGGGCGTGCCGGTGGGCACCGTGCTGGCGGTCGAAGGTCCGGTCACGCTGTCGTCCGACGTGGCCGACGTCACGATCAAGGGCGTGGGTGGACACGGTGCCATGCCACATCGCGCGCGCGATCCCGTCGCGGCAGCTGCGGCGGTGGTGACGGCGCTGCAGACCGTGGTGGCGCGCAACGTGGCGCCTGACGACACGGCGGTGGTGTCGGTCGGCTTCATCCGCGGCGGCGCCACGCACAACGTGATCCCGCAGTCGGTGTCGCTTGGCTTGAACGTGCGCGCGGCGCTGCCTGAGACGCGCGCGCTGGTCGAGCAGCGCATCCGCGAGATCGTGAGCCTCACCGCGCAGGCGCACGGAGTGGAGGCCGAAATCGACTACCGCCAGTTGGTGCCACCGGTGGTCAATACAGCGGCCGAGACGCAGTTGATGGCGCAGGTCTGCGCCGAGCTGGTGGGCGAGGCGAACGTCATCACGAAGGTGCCCCGGGGCTTCGCGGGCAGCGAGGACTTCGCGTGGATGCTCGACGCGCTGCCGGGCTGCTATCTGCTGCTCGGCAACGGGGAGGGCGAGTTCGGGGGCTGCATGGTGCACAACCCCGGGTATGACTTCAACGACCAGGTGCTGCCGCTCGGAGCCGCATGCTGGGTGCGACTGGCGCAGACCTACCTGGTCGCCTGAGTTGCCGAAGGCGCGTCAGAACGGCGCGTCTTCTTCCTCGGGCGCATCGGCAGGCACGGTCGTCGTGGGAGCGGCTGCCACAGCAGGCTTCGGCGCTTCGTCGGGCAATGCCGCCGAGAACGCCGCCTCGCCACCCAGCGCGTCCAGCAGCGCCGGCACCAGCTGACCCAGTTCGCCCGTGGCAATCGCCACGTCGGCGTCGAAGTTGTCTTCCTTCTTGCCGCCCGCGGCGCCGTCGCCCGTGCCTTCGAGGAAGGTGATTTTGCGGATCAGCATGCCGTGCGTCAGCTCGAAGGACACGCGGTCGTCCCACGTCAGCGCGAGCCGCGTCGGGCGCTTGCCGTCGGTGATGTGCTGCTTCACCTCGTCGATGTCCAGTGGGTGCTTGGCATAGCGCACCACGGCCTTGGAGTCGTCGGAGGCCTTGAGCTCGCACTCGCGGTCGATGGTGAAGCCGGCCGGCGGCTCCTGCGTCAGCAGCCAGTTGGCCATGGCGGCGGCGGGCTCGATCTGCGTGTTGATGAGGGCCACGGCAAAGCCGTCGAGCGACTTCACGAGGCTGGTGACCACTTCGTCGGCGCGCGCGGCGTTGCCGCTGTTGATCACGAGGCGGTTCTCGGCCTTGTCGATCCACACCGCCACGCGGGCGCTGCGCGTGAAGGCCATGGGCAGCAGCTCCAGGGTGATGTCTTCCTTGAGCTCCTTCTTTTCCTTCTTGCCGGGCTTGCGGCCGGTGGTGGCCTCGATTTGCGCGCAGCGCTCGTCGAGCTTGCGGCGTACCACGGAGCCGGGCACGGTCTTGCTCTCGATCATGTATTCGACAAGCCACTGGCCGTCGATGGATTCGACCAACGGGCCGTTGGCTTCGCCGCGGGGCTCGACCCAGCCGGCGGACTTTTCCTGCGAGGGGCCGCAAGGCTCGAAGCGCTGCTTGCCGAGCCCTTCTTCAGCCTCGGCCAGTGTTTGGGACCAGGCAGGTTCGATGCGATAGACGATGACGTTCTTGAATACGGACACGGAAACCCTTTTTCCACTGGTTTGCACAACCGGCCATTGTCGGGCACCCCGTTCCGGGCTCGGCCGTAAAATCGAAAGCTTTTGCGACTTCCCCCATCGCTTCCAAAGGAATCAGGAAATGAGCTCGATCCCCCCCTCGCTGGACGACCGTGACGGCAAGATCTGGATGGACGGCGAACTCGTGGACTGGCGCGACGCCAAGATCCACGTGCTGAGCCACACGCTGCACTACGGTTGCGGCGCCTTCGAGGGCGTGCGCGCCTACAAGACGGCGGACGGCGGCACGTCGATCTTCCGCCTGGCCGAGCACACCGAGCGCCTGTTCAACAGCGCCAAGATCCTGCGCATGAAGATCCCGTTCACGCCCGAGCAGCTCAACGAGGCCCAGAAACAGGTGGTGCGCGAGAACAAGCTCGAAAGTTGCTACCTGCGCCCGCTGATCTGGATCGGCTCCGAAAAGCTCGGCGTGAGCCCCAAGGGCAACAAGATCCACGCCATGGTCGCGGCCTGGTCCTGGGGCGCCTACCTGGGCGAAGAGGGCATGAAGCGCGGCATTCGCGTGAAAACCTCGAGCTACACCCGCCACCACGTCAACATCACGATGACGCAGGCCAAGACGGTGAGCAACTACACCAACTCGATCCTGGCCAACATGGAAGCGCTGGACGACGGCTACGACGAGGCGCTGCTGCTCGACGCGAGCGGCTTCGTGTCGGAAGGCGCGGGCGAGAACATCTTCGTGGTCAAGGGCGGCGTGGTCTACACGCCTGACCTGTCGGCCGGCGCGCTCAACGGCATCACGCGCAACACCATCCTGCACGTGTGCAAGGACCTGGGCCTGGAGCTGGTGCAAAAGCGCATCACGCGCGACGAGGTCTACATCGCCGACGAGGCCTTCTTCACCGGCACCGCCGCTGAAGTCACGCCCATCCGTGAACTCGACCGCGTCGAGATCGGCAACCGCGGCGACGGCGGCGCCCGTGGCCCGATCACCGAGAAAATCCAGTCTGCCTTCTTCGACATCGTGAACGGCAAGAACCCCAAGTACGCCCACTGGCTCACGAAAGTCTGAGAAAACCCATGTCCACCAATGCAGTCGTCGAACTCCTGGCCAAGGAGCTCAACCATCAGGGCGGCGTGTTCTGCCCCAGCCCCAAGGCCGACATGAAGCTCTGGAACAACCACCCGAAGGTGTACCTCGACGTGGCGCGCACCGGCGAGGCCAAGTGCCCGTATTGCGGCACGGTGTACCGGCTGAAGGCCGGCGAGACGGTGTCGGCGCGGCACTGAGCCGGGCTGACGCAACCGTCCCTTTACTGCAGTTCAGGCAGCAGCCTGGGGGGCGGTTTCTTTCTTGCGCCACCGCGACGGCAGCAGGTCGCGCCACGGATCCGGGTCTTGCTTCTCCTGCGCCAGCCGCAGGTAGATCATCGCGATGAACAGCAGCGCCAGGCCGATCTGCGCGTCGCGCATGGCCGAGTTCACGCTCGATGCAATCAGCGCGATCAGCGTGGCTGCCAGCGCATAACGGCCCGCCATGTCGGGCCGTTTCCACGCCTGCCAGACGGCGGCGACCATGATGACCAGCAGGCTCAGCAAGGCCGGCAGCCCGCCCTGCGCGCCGACCCATAGAAAGTCGTTGTGCGGCATATTCGAGTCGGCGAACAGCGCCGGGCCGCGCTTGTGCCACTGCTCGGTCCAGCCGCCGATGCCCCAGCCGGTGAGTGGGCGGTCGGCAATCATGAGGCCCGTGTCCTTGTACATGTAGTAGCGGATGACCCAGCTGCCCTTGAAGATGGCGCCGGCCTGCGCCTCTTCGATTTCCTGCACGCCGGTCTCGACCTTGTGCTGGAGCTGCGGCAACTGATACAGCCCGGCCCCCAGCACCACGGCCCCCAGCACCAGCGCGCTCACCAGCATCTTCAGGTGGTTGCGCCACTGGTGAATGCACACCACCGGAATCACCAGCATCAGCGCGAGCACCGAGGTGCGCGAGGTCAGCGGCAGCGCCACCACCACGCCCAGCCCGAGCATCAGCACGAAGGCCGGAATGGCACGCAGCGGCTTGTGCGCGGCGATCTGTGCAATGCCCCACACGGCGGCGGTGGATGCCACCACGCTGAACAGCAGGGCGTTGCTGATCGACTTGTTGCCTACCTCCATGACCACCGCGCGCAGCGGCGACCAGATCGGAAAGCCGATGGCGTAATAGGCCATGATCAGCAGGATATTCAGCGCGGCGATCAGCAGGAAGCCGCGCAGCGCCCATATCGCTTCTTCGCGCGTGAGCGCCATCGCCATCAATATCGTGAGGCCGATGCGCACCCCGTGGAACAGGTTGGAGCCGGTTTCGGGGTAGTGCCGCCCGAAGGCCAGTACGAGGAAGGTCCAGGCCAGGTACGCCATCACCGGCCACCACAGCGGGTTGGCGCGCAGCCGCGCGTAGCGCTCGCGCAAGCCGCCGGCCACCAGCATGGTGAGCAGCAGCAAAATGGCCGAAAGGTAGGTGACGCCGACCGGCATGAACACCACCAGCCCCCAGAACATGGCCGCGGGCCGAACGATGTGCGATCTCTGCATAGGGGCGGGATTTTAGGTTGGCATCTGGGAGCCAACCTGACCACGGCCCTGCGCGGGCGAGGGTGGCGTACTCAGTGCCCGCGCGCTGCGGCCGGCAGCCGGATCACGAAGCTCGCGCCGCCACCGGGCCGGTCTTCGCAGCGCACGGTGCCGCCGTGCCGTTCGGCGATCGACTTCACCAGCGCCAGCCCCAGGCCCACGCCGCCGTTGCGCTCGCTGGCGCCTGGCAGGCGGTAGAAGGGCTCGAAGATGCGTTCGCGCAGGGCCGTGGGCACGCCGGGGCCACGGTCGTTGACGCGCACGGTGGCGTAGCCGTTGGCACTGCCCAGCTCCACCGCGATTTCGCCGGCGCCGTAGCGGCGGGCGTTTTCCAGCAGGTTGCGGATCGCCCGGCGCAGCAGGCGCGACACGCCGGGCACGGTGAGCGTGGCGTTGTCGGTGCCTTCGGCCAGGTCGAGTTCGGCGTTCACCTGCGAGCACTCTTCGGCCGCCAGGCCGGTCAGGTCCACCGCCTCGATGGTGCCCATGTCGGCCTCGCTGGCGTCGAGCCGGCTGGCCAGCAGAATCTCGTCGATGAGCTGGTCGAGCTCGCCGATGTTGCGCGAAATTTCTTCCCGAGCGGCCGGGCTCGGGCGCTCGCCCATCAGCTCCAGGCCCATGCGGATGCGTGTGAGCGGCGAACGCAGCTCGTGCGAGGCGTTGGCCAGCAGCGATTTGTGCGAACGCACCAGTTGCTCGATGCGTTCTGCCGACGCGTTGAATCGTTTTGAGAGATCAGCCACTTCGTCCTGCCCTTCTTCGGTCACCCGCACCGAGAGATCGCCCTCGCCCCATCGCTGCACGCCGCGCTGCAGCGATTCCAGCCGCTGCGTGATGCGCCGCACGATCGGGTACACGCCCAATGCCACCGCCACGCCCACCAGCGCGATCATCCAGCCCAGCCCGAAGGGCGTGCGCCACGGCGCGAAGCCGCCGGAACCGGTGGGCCGCTCGCGCGGCGCCACGCGCAGCGTGATGGCCTTGCCGTCGCTGAGCGTCACGTCGAATTCCAGGCCCTGGCCCGGTACGCGCAGGGCGGTGCCCGCGCCGATCGGCTTGTCCTGTGCGTCCAGCACGACCACGTTGCGCGGCACCGGCGCCAGGCGCTCGCGTTCGGCTTCGGCCGCTTCGCGCACGATCCAGTTGGCCATCAGCGTGAGGATGACGACGCCCCCCACCACCGCGAGCCAGATGCGGACGTAGAGGTGGCGTGAATAAAGGCTGCGCAGCATCGGCAGCCGCTCAGTCTTGTTGCTTGGCGAACACGTAGCCCACACCGCGCACCGTGAGGATGCGCTTGGGGTTCTTCGCGTCGACTTCTATGGCCGCGCGGATGCGGCCCATGTGCACGTCGATGGAACGGTCGAAGGCTTCGAGCTCGCGGCCGCGCACGGCCTCCATGATCTGGTCGCGCGTGAGCACGCGGCCCGCGCGCTCGGCCATCGCCACCAGCAGGTCGAACTGGTAGGAGGTGAGATCGGCCAGCGCGCCGGCCACCGACACGGTGCGTGCATTGCGGTCGATCTCCAGCGTGCCGAAGCGCATCACCGTGGAGGCTTCGGCCTCGGTGGCGTTCTCGCTGCGGCGGCGCAGCACGGCGCGGATGCGCGCCAGCAGCTCGCGCGGCTCGAAGGGCTTGGGCAGGTAGTCGTCGGCGCCGATTTCGAGGCCGATGATGCGGTCCATCGGGTCGCCCTTGGCCGTCAGCATCAGCACCGACACCTTCGACAGCGGGCCGGGCAGCGCGCGGATGCGGCGGCAGACTTCGAGCCCGTCGGTGTCGGGCAGCATCAGGTCGAGGATCACCAGGTCGGGCGCGTGCTGCTGCAGCTGCTCGAGCCCGGCGGCGCCGTCGCCGGCATGGTTGAACGCGAAGCCCGACTGCGTCAGGTATTCGCCCACCATCTGCGCCAGGCGGGCGTCGTCTTCGATCATCAGGAGTTGGGGGGTGCTCATGCGCTTCATGGTCGTCCACAGGGAGCAAGCAGGCTTGAACGCTCCGTAAAGTTGGGTAAACCTCGAATATCCCTGTCAACCGGCGATGCTGCGAAAAGCATAGCGCCGGGGGCAGGGGGCACGGTACTCAGCCCCGGCTGTGCGGCCTCAGCTGCAGCCGCAGCGACAGCGTGGGAGACAGCGGCAGGTCGATGGGGGCCGAACCGTTGCCATTGTCGATGTGCGCCAGCGATTCGAACAGCGGCAGCGCCTGCGCCATGGGGTTGATTTCGGCGAGCGACTTCGCGGCCTCCGAGCGCGGCGGCGTGGCACTGTTGTTGTCGCTGCTGGCCAGCGACCAGTCCAGCGCCGCCACGGTGCGTTCGGTCGGCTCGCTGGCGATCACCAGCGCCAGCGCCAGCAGGCCGCGGCTGTCGGTGACGGAGGTCAGCGCACCCACCGTGGGCGCGTCGTAGCCCACCAGCAGTACTGGCTCCTGGTCGCAGGCGCATTGCACCGCCGCCTCCAGCAGGCCCGAGGCAAAGCTGTGCTCGTAGGCCGACACAGCATTGCTGGCCGCCATGCAGCCGGTGCCGATGGTCCAGTAGCCCACGGCCGCGTTGTGCACCGAGTTGTGGAACTTGGTGGGCGACAGCATCTTCGGGTCGCCCGCGAGCGTGCTGCACATGTAGTCGTTGATCGACAGGTCGCCGTGCGCCGACGTGAACACGCAGGGCACGTCGGCTGCGTTGCGGCCCGAGCCGGCCAGGGCGGCGGCCGCCACCTCGAGCGCCAGCGCCACGGTGTCGGGCGCGCGGCGGCGTTCGGCCGGAGCCAGCACCTGCGGCGACGGGCGCTTGGCGGGCGGGTCGGACAGCGTGCCTTCGCCGCGGAAAGCGGCGCGCGCGGCCTCCCAGCCGGGCAGCGTGGGCGTCCAGAAGGCGGGGCCTTCGATGTAGAGGGTCGGGGGCGTGGGGGCTTGGTTCATCTCGCTCATGCCGCTTTGCCGAAAACGAGCGAACAGTTGTTGCCGCCGAAGCCGAACGAATTGGTCAGCGCATAGCGCACCTCGCCGCGCGCCGGTTCGAGCCTGATCTGCGGGCCGAAGCCTTCGTCCAGCGTGTGGGTGTTGACGGTGCCCGGCATCACGCCGCGCTCGATGGCCAGCAGGCTGATGACGGCCTCGACGATGCCCGCCGCGCCCAGTGTGTGGCCCATGAAGCCCTTGGTCGAGCTGGCGTGCGTGCGCGCCGGGAAGCGGCGCGCCACCAGCGCGCCCTCGACCTCGTCGTTCTTCTGGCTCGCGGTGCCGTGCATGTTGATGTAGTCGATGGCCTCGGGCGCGAGGCCGGCGCGCGCCAGCGCCTCGTCGAGTGCGCGTTCGGCGCCCAGGCCCTCGGGGTGCGGCGTCGACATGTGGTGCGCGTCGCTCGCCTCGCCGTAGCCCAGCAGGTGCAGCGGCGCGGCATCGGCGCCGGTCTGCACGCGCTCGACCAGCGCGAAGCCAGCGGCCTCGCCGAGGCTGATGCCCTTGCGGGTGGCGTCGAAGGGCCGGCACGGCTCGCTCGACACCAGTTCGAGCGAGTTGAAGCCGAACAGCACGCTGCCGCACAGCGTGTCGGCCCCACCGACCACGGCCGCGTCGGCCAGGCCCAGGCGGATCAGCCGCTCGGCCGAGGCGAACACCTTGGCGCTCGACGAGCAGGCGGTGGAAATGGTTTCGCTCGGGCCGCTGATGCCCAGCACCTGCTGCGTGAACATGGCCAGCGAATGCGGCGTGTGCACCGCGGCGCGGCGCTGGTTCACCGGGAACATGCCCTGCTCGTCGAGCTGGGTGTAGGCCAGCTCGGTCTCGCCGATGCTGGCGGTCGAGGTGCCCAGGATCAGCGCGATGCGCG
This sequence comes from Variovorax multivorans, assembly GCF_051216835.1. NCBI lineage: Bacteria > Pseudomonadati > Pseudomonadota > Betaproteobacteria > Burkholderiales > Comamonadaceae > Variovorax > Variovorax multivorans. The sequence goes on along the minus strand of NZ_JBPJZL010000011.1, from coordinate 164,425 downwards.
AGGCGCCGTACTTTTCGCGCGCGGCGGCCACGGCCTCGATGAAGCCGTCGGCATGCAGGCCCAGCCAGGCGAGCCGGTTGTTGCGGCAGTCCCAATGGGCGAGGGATTCGGGCAGGCGGATCTCCTCGAGGCCGTCGACGCGGCCGATCCAGGTGGGCAGCGGTGCATCGCCGAAGTCATTGGCGCGCAGCCCGCTGCGCGACTGCGCGAGCGCGTCGGCCAGCACGTCCTTGCCGACACCGACGGCGGAGGTCGCCGTGTAGGCGCTGATTTGGAGAGGAGAAATTCGGGACGGCACGATCTTGTAGGGGCTTGCTGGCTGGCTCGCGGACGATGGGTGCGCAGGAAGAGGGCGCAGGAGGGAAAGGAGAATGAAAGAAACGAATGTATACCGGCACAGCCTACCAGTTGCGCGGCGCGTGCAGCGTCGGCTGTTTCCTATAGGGCCCAGGCCCTATTGACGGTCCGTGGGGCTTGTGATGGCCGTCATTCGCGAGGCCAGCGCCACCAGCACCAGCACCGGCGCGCCCAAGAGCGCGGTGGCGACGAAGAAGGTGCTGTAGCCGTAGGCATCGACGAAGACGCCTGAATAACCGGCGATGAACTTCGGCAGCAGCAGCATCAGCGAGCTGAACAAGGCGTACTGCGTGGCCGAATAGCTGATGTTCGTGAGGCTCGACAGGTAGGCGATGAAGGCCGCCGAGGCGATGCCGCCGGCCAGGTTGTCGGCCGAGACCACGGCGATCAGCGCCGTCAGGTCGTGCCCGCGCGAGGCCAGCCAGGCAAACAGCAGGTTGCTGGCCGCGCTGAGCACCGCGCCCAGCATCAGCACCCGCATCACGCCCAGGCGCATCGACAGCACGCCGCCCACGAAAGCGCCCACCAGTGTCATGATCACGCCGTAGATCTTGCTGACCGAGGCCACCTCGTCCTTGGTGAAGCCCATGTCCACGTAGAAGGGGTTGGCCATGATGCCCATCACCACGTCGCTGATGCGGTAGATGGCGATCAGCGAAAGGATCAGCATGGCCTGCCATTTGTAGCGGCGGATGAAGTCGGCGAAGGGCTCCACCAGCGCGCTCTGCAGCCATTCGGCGGCATTCTTCGCCTTGGGCAGCACGCGCGGCACCGGTTCGGGCGACAGCAGCACCGTGATCACGCCCACCGCCATCGAGGCCGCCATCACCAGGTAGGCCGTCTTCCAGGCACCGTTCTGGTACGCCGCCGCGCCCGTGACTGCGGCGGCCGGCGCCACCTCGGCCCAGGCCGCGACCCACAGCACGCCCGCGCCGGCCCAGATCATGGCGAGGCGGTAGCCGGTCTGATAGGCCGCCGCCAGCGCGGCCTGCTTGCGCGTTTCGGCCGATTCGATGCGGAAGGCGTCGAGCGCGATGTCTTGCGTGGCCGAGCCGAAGGCCACCAGCAGAGCGCACCAGATCAGCGGCGTGAGTCCCAGCCGCGGGTCGTTCAGCGCCATGCCTATCAGCCCGGCAATGACCACGCACTGCGCCAGCAGCAGCCAGCCGCGCCGGCGCCCCAGCAGTGTGGTCAGCGGCGGCAGCGGCAGCCGGTCGACCAGCGGCGCCCAGACCCACTTGAAGCCGTAGGCCAGGCCGACCCAGCTCAGGTAGCCGATGGTGGTGCGGTCGATGCCCGCTTCGCGCAGTCGGAAACTCAGGGTGCCGAGCACCAGCAGCAGCGGCAGCCCGGCCGAGAAACCCAGCGCCAGCATGCGCAGGGTGGCGGGTTCCAGGTAGACCTTCAGCGCGTCGCGCCAGGGCGGAGAGGGGGTGGTGGGGGTTTCTGCGGGCGAGGCGGACATGAACCCCGGATTGTCCATGAGTGGCGGGGGACATCGGCCAGGGCCTTTGTCTTCATTTGTTCCTATGATCCGCCTCCTATGTGCACACGCTGCGATCGCCCTGTTTCCGCCATCTCTGCCGCTTCTGGGTGGAATCCCCGGCGGGCCTTTCTTCTGGCCGCCGCCGGCGCGGCCCTGAGCGCGCCGGCGCTGGCGCAGGTCGATGTCGGCAACGCCTCGGTGGCGCGCAACCTCGTGCCGGCCGACAGGATCGAGGCGGCCGGCGTGCAGCAATACGGCCAATTGCTCGAACAGGCACGCGCCAAGAATGCGCTCGCGGGCGACAGCAACCCGCAACTGCAGCGCCTGCGCGCCATCGCCAAGCGGCTCATTCCTTTCGCCACGCCGTGGAATTCGCGCGCCCGCGACTGGAAGTGGGAGGTCAACCTGATCGGCAGCAAGCAGATCAACGCCTTCTGCATGCCCGGCGGCAAGATCGCCTTCTTCACCGGCATCCTCGAACAGCTCAAGCTCACCGACGACGAGGTCGCGATGGTCATGGGCCACGAAATGGCCCACGCGCTGCGCGAGCATGCGCGCGCCCGCATGGCCAAGAGCGCGGGCACGGGCGCGGCGCTCTCCATCGGTGCGCAACTGCTCGGCTGGGGCCAGGTGGGCGACCTGGCGGCACGCGCTGGCACGCAGCTCCTCACGCTCAAGTTCAGCCGCAGCGACGAGTCCGAGGCCGATCTCGTGGGGCTCGAACTCGCGGCGCGCGCGGGCTATGACCCGAAGGCTTCTGTGTCGCTCTGGCAGAAGATGGCCGCGGCGTCGAAGAACCAGGGCAGCCTGAACTTTCTTTCGACGCACCCGAGTGGGCCGGATCGCATCACGAAGCTGGAAGCGAACCTGCCGAAGGTCGAGAAGCTCTACCGCGACGCGAAGAAGAGCTGACCTGCATGACTCCCTCTCCCCTGGGGAGAGGACGGGGGTGAGGGCGGCGGCCTCTAGATAAGAGCCGCGCTTCATCGTCCGCACTTGCCCTCACCCCAACCCTCTCCCCGAGGGGAGAGGGAGCCGATCGCAACGCATTTCCGCTGGCACGCCGCTTGCATCTCAACTTGTACACATGTTTGGATGCCTAATGATGGTGCATGAAGAAAACGGAGAAAGCGGATCGCCCGCCGCCGCCTGGATCGCGAAATTCGCGGCCCCCGTGGCGGACGCCGCGGCCGGCAAGGCCCTGGGTTTCGCCCTGCCGCTCGCCGGGCTGAGCTTCGCGGTCAAGGACAACATCGACGTGGCCGGCGCGCCCACCACGGCCGCCTGTCCAGCCTTCGACCGCCTCCCCAAGGCCCACGCAGCAGTGGTGCAGCGCCTGCTCGAAGCCGGTGCATCGCTGGCCGGCAAGACCAACCTCGACCAGTTCGCCTGCGGCCTGAACGGCACGCGCTCGCCGTACGGTGAGGTGCCGAACGCCTTCGACGCGCGATACGTTTCGGGCGGCTCCAGCTCGGGCTCGGCCTATGTGGTGGCGGCCGGCGAGGTCGACTTCGCGCTGGGCACCGACACCGCAGGCTCTGGCCGCGTGCCTGCCGGGCTCAACAACATCGTCGGCCTCAAGCCCTCGCGCGGCCTGCTGAGCACCTTCGGCGTGGTTCCCGCGGCGCAGAGCGCAGATTGCGTTTCGATCTTCGCGCGCACTGTCGCCACCGCGGTCGACGTGCTGCTCGCCGCAGTCGGCCACGACGCGCGCGACCCGTACTCGCGCGACCTGGCCCTGAGCCGCAAGCCGCTGCCCGCGCACTTCCGCTTCGGCGTGCCCGACAGGCTGAGCTTCTTCGGCGACGCCGCCGCCGAACGGGCGTTCAACGACGCGACCGCGCGCCTGCTGGCCATGGGCGGCTCGCCGGTCACCATTTCCTACGCCCCGCTCGCCGAGGCCGCCGCGCTGCTCTATGAAAGCGCGCTGGTCGCCGAACGCTACGCCGCGGTGCGCGAGTTCTTCGATGCGCACGGCGACGAGGTGATCGAGCCCGTGCGCGGCATCCTCGCGAGCGGCCGCAACTACAGTGCTGCCGACGTGTTCGAGGCCCAGACGCGGCTGCGCGCCATCGCTCAACAGGTCGAGCCGATGTGGCGCGACATCGACGTGCTGCTCGTGCCCACCGCGCCCACGCACTACACCCGCGAGCAGATGCGCGCCGACCCTGTGGTGCTCAACCGCAACCTCGGCGCGTACACCAACTTCGTCAACCTGCTCGACTACGCCGCGCTCTCCGTGCCCAGCAGCCTCCGCCCGGACGGCCTGCCCTTCGGCATCACGCTGATCGGCCCCTGCGGCAGCGACCTCGCGCTGGCCGACCTGGGCCAGCGCTACCACCACGCCACCGGGCTCGCGCAAGGCGCGACCGGCGTGCCGCTGCCCGAGCCGCGCGCCATTCCCGGCCTCGCCGCGCCGGACGCCGGCACCCTGCCCATCGCCGTGGTCGGTGCGCATCTCTCGGGCATGCCGCTCAACGCCCAGCTCACCGAGCGCGGCGCCAAGTTGCTGCGTGCCACCACGACCTCGCCCTTCTATCGCCTCTACGCGTTGCCGGGAACCGTGCCGCCTAAGCCCGGCCTGCAGCGTGTGGTCGAAGGCAATGAAGGCGCCGCCATCGCGCTCGAAGTGTGGGCCGTGCCACTGGCGCAGGTCGGCAGCTTTCTCTCCCTCATTCCACCGCCCCTGGGCCTCGGCAGCGTCGAGCTGGCCGATGGCAGCTGGGTGAAAGGCTTCATCTGCGAGGGCCATGCGCTGGCCGGCGCGCAGGACGTGACCTTCCATGGCGGTTGGCGCGCATACGTCGCGAGCCGCGCTACCCCGAGTTCCAACTGACCAGGAGTTCCGATGAGCACCCAAGACAAACCTCCCGCATCGCGTCGCCGACAGCTGCTGCAGGCCGGCGCCGCAGGCCTGGCCGTGCTGGCCGCGCCAGCCATCGTGCGTGCGCAGGGCGCGGTGAAGCTGCGCATCGGCTTCTGGCCAGTGGCCGCCGGCCTGCCGTTCTTCGCCGCAGTCGACAAGGGCTACTTCAAGGAGGCCGGCCTCGAGGTGGAGCCACTCAAGTTTGCCGGCGCACAGCAGGTGATGGAAGGCATGCTCGCCGGCCGCTGCGACGGCAGCGCCAACGGCACCGGCTCGGCCAACCTCGCCATCGGCGAGATCGCGCAGCCGGGTCTCTTCAAGATCTTCTGCACCAATCCGAGCAACGCGAAATACGTGCTCGACGAATTCATCGTCGCCAAGGACAGCCCCATCAAGACCATGGCCGAGCTGGCCGGCAAGAAGGTCGCCTCGGGGCCCGGCATCCAGAACGTCACTCTGTGCAAGACCATGCTGGAACGCGCGGGCGCCAAGGGCGCGACCGTGAGCGAACTGCCCATCGGCCAGCACGTGGCCGCACTGGTCGCGGGCCAGGTCGACGCCTGCTACACGCTGGAGCCCACCGGCACCGTCGGCCGCATGAACGGCACCACGCGCGTCATCGAGGCCGGCGTGGTTGCCAAGTACATCCTCGGCGACCCGATGGCGCCCTGGCACGGCGGCGCAGCCAGCCTGACCACCGAGTTCATCAAGAAGAACCCCGAGATCTCGAAGAAGTACATCGCCGCCTATGCGCGCGGCGTGGAACTGGTGCGCACCAAGCCAGACGAAGCCCGCCAGTTCATGAAGGGCTACACCGCCATCGAAGGCAAGCTCACGGCCGAAGTGCCGCTCGCGTCGTACATGCTCTACAACGAGTTCAAGCCCAGTGACGTCGCGTACTTCCAGAAGTTCTACGACCTGTTCACCGACAAAGGCATCTTCGAAAAGAAGGTCGCGGTGGACGCTTTGCTCTACAAGGCCTGAAGACCATGGCCGAAGCAAGCACGACCACGGCCGCGCCGTGGACCCCGCCGACCAGCGCTGCCACTGCGGCGCCGAAGCCGCCGCTGCGCGACCGCATGCTGCCCTTCATCGGCCCGGTGGTGCTGTTCATCGTGTGGGACCTGGTGGTGCGGCTCGGCTTCATCAAGCCGATCTTGCTGCCCACGCCCGCCGACACCATCGCCGCGCTCATCACCGGCCTGGCTGGTGGCCCGCTGCTCACCGACTTCGCCATGACCGTGTGGCGCACTGTGCAGGCCTTCGTCATCGCGGCGGCCATCGGCGTGCCGCTGGGCGTGCTGCTCGGCAGCAACGAGAAGGCGTACCGCAGCGTGGAGTTTCTGATCGACTTCTTCCGCTCCACGCCGTCGTCCGCGCTCATTCCGCTGTTCCTGCTGATCTTCGGCGTGAGCGACGTCAACAAGGTGGCCATCGCGGCATTCGGCGCGCTGCTCATCGTGGTGTTCAACAGCGCCTACGGCGTCATCAACGCACGCAAGCAGCGCGTGATGGCGGCGCGCGTCATGGGCGCATCGCGCTGGCAGATCTTCAAGGACGTTCTCGTGTGGGAAAGCCTGCAGCCCAGCTTCGTGGGCCTGCGCTCGGCGGTATCGATGGCGCTGGTGATCGTCATCGTGGCCGAGATGTTCATCGGCTCCGACACGGGGCTCGGCCATCGCATCATCGATGCGCAGCAGGTGCTCAACGTGAAGAGCATGTACGCCGCGATCCTTGCGGCGGGCGCGCTGGGCTATGCGCTCAACATCCTCTTCCTCATCGCCGAACGCCGCATCGTGCACTGGAGCGGAAGATGAAAGTGACGCCTGACATCGTTCTCAACGGCCCGGTGTACGCCGACGTGCCCAAGCCCGCATTCAAGCCCGGCCCGGCCGGCACGCACATCACCATCCGCGGCCTCACCAAGTACTTCGCGGGCTGGCCGCTGTACGAGAACTTCGACCTCGACATTCCCAAGCACGCCATCGTCTCGGTGTTCGGGCCGAACGGCTGCGGCAAGTCCACGCTCATCAACATGATCGCGGGGCTCATTCCCATCGACTCGGGCGAGATCCTGTTCGACGGCAAGCAGCGCAAGGACACCAAGATCGGCTACGTGTTCCAGAACTACCGCGAGGCAATGTTCCCGTGGATGCGCACCATCGACAACATCGCCTATCCGCTGAAGCTCGAAGGGCGTAGCAAGGCCGAGGTCGACCGGCGCATGGAAGAGCTGGTGGCCTCCTTCGACGTGAAGTTCGACTTGAAGCGCTTTCCGTACGAACTCTCGGGCGGCCAGCAGCAGACCGCGTCGATCATGCGTGCGCTCGCGCCCAACCCCGAGGTGCTGTTTCTCGACGAACCTTTCTCGGCGCTCGACTTCGAGATGACGCTTTTCATCCGCGAGAAGCTGCAGGAGGTGTTCATGCAGACCGGCACCACCATGCTGCTGGTGTCGCACGACCTCGAAGAGGCGGTGTACCTCGCCGACGAGGTGCTGCTGCTGACCAAGCGGCCCACCAAGGTCGCCGAGATCCTGCGCTACGGCGATGCGCGCCCGCGCACCGTCGAGACGCTGAGCACCGAAAGCTTCGTCGCCATGAAGAAGCTCAGCCTCGACATCTTCCAGCGGGAGGTTCGCCGGTGACAGCCGAGATCAACATCCCCGACGTGCTCGCCGAAGTGCAGGCCGTGTTCGCGCGCTACGAGGCGGCGCTGGTCGGCAACGACCGCGCGGTGCTCGACGAGCTCTTCTGGAACAGCCCGCACACGCTGCGCTACGGCTTCTCCGAGAACCACTACGGCCACGCAGACATCAGCGCCTTCCGCGCATCGCTGCCCCAGCAGAGCCCGCCCCGCGAACTGCTGCGCACCGTCATCACCACCTACGGCCGCGACTTCGCGACCGCCAACGTCGAGTTCCGCCGCGAAGGCAGCCGCCAGACCGGCCGCCAGAGCCAGACCTGGCTGCGCACGGCCGATGGCTGGCGCGTAGTCGCCGCCCACGTGAGCCTGCTCGGCTGACCCGCGGGCACATTCTTTGCACCCACCTCAAATCCAAGACCGGAGTACGTCATGACCAGCCAATTCAATCGCCGTGATTCCCTCAAGACCCTGGCCGCACTTGGCGCGGCAGGCAGCCTCGGAAGCTGGAGCGCCCTTGCCAGCGCGCAGGCCAAGCCCAAGCCGCTCACCGTGGGCGTGATCTACGTCGGCGCGCGCGACGACTACGGCTACAACCAGGCGCATGCCATGGCCGCCGCCGAAATCAAGAAGCTGCCCGGCATCAAGGTGGTCGAGGAAGAGAACGTACCCGAGACCGCCGCCGTGCAGAAGACCATGGCCGGCATGATTTCGCAGGACGGCGCCAAGCTGCTGTTTCCCACCTCGTTCGGCTACTTCGATCCGCACATCCTCGCGGTCGCGCCCAAGAACCCCGACGTGCGCTTCTCGCACTGTGGCGGCCTCTGGACCGAAGGCAAGCACCCCAAGAACGTCGGCAGCTTCTTCGGCTACATCGACGAGTGCCAGTTCCTGAACGGCGTGATCGCCGCGCACATGACGAAGAGCAACAAGATCGCCTTCGTCGCCGCCAAGCCCATTCCGCAGGTGCTGCGCAACATCAACGCCTTTACGCTCGGCGCGCGCTCGGTCAAGCCGAACATCACCTGCAGCGTGATCTTCACGGGCGACTGGTCGATGGCGGTGAAAGAAGCCGAAGCCACCAACAGCCTGGCCGACCAGGGCTGCGACGTGTTCACCATGCACGTGGACGGCCCCAAGGTAGTGGTCGAGACCGCAGCCAAGCGCGGAAAGATGGTCTGCGGCTACCACGCGAGCCAGGCCAAGCTCGCGCCCAATGCATACCTGACGGGCGCCGAGTGGAACTGGCTCACCGCCTACAAGACCGCCATCGAAGCCGCGCAAACCGGCAAGCCGCATCCCAACTTCCTGCGCGGAGGTTTGAAGGAGGGCTACGTGAAGATGTCGGCCTATGGCCCCATGGTGCCGGACGCCGCGAAGAAGCAGGCCGACGACATCAAGGCGAAGATGATCGCGGGCACTTTCGACATCTTCAAGGACGGCATCAAGGACAACAAGGGCGCGGTCGTGGTGCCGGCCGGCAAGGTGCTCAAGCAGACCGACCTCGAACTCGAGAAGATGAACTACCTCGTCGAAGGCGTCGTCGGCCAGGTCTGAGCCGCGCAGCAACAAGCATCGCCATGCGCCACGCGCTCAAGGAATTCGCATTGCCGGTGTTCGCCATCGCGGCGGCGCTGCTGGTGTTCGGCCTGTTGGTGGCCTTCGCGGGCGTCGACCCGGTGGAGGTGTGGACCACGCTGTTCCAGGGCGCGTTCGGCGACTGGTTCTCGTGGCAGAACACGCTGCAACGCGCCGCACCGCTGATGCTCACGGCCCTGTGCGTGGCGCTGCCCGCGCGTGCGGGGCTCATCATCATCGGCGGCGAGGGCGCGCTGGTACTGGGCGGGCTCGCCTGCGCGGCGCTGGCGCATGCGGTGCCGCTGCCTGGCAATGTCATCGGCACGGTGATCGTGTGCATCGCCGGAGCAATCGCCGGTGCGGTGTGGATCGTGCTCGCGGGCTGGCTGCGGCAGTTTCGCGGCATCAACGAAACCATCAGCAGCCTGCTGCTGGCCTACATCGCCATCGGCATCTTCAAGCACCTGGTCGAAGGGCCGCTGCGCGACCCGGCGAGCCTGAACAAGCCATCGACCTATGCACTGAACGACGGGCTGCTGATCGGTGGCATCGGTGGCTCCGACGTGCACTGGGGGCTGGTGATCGGCGTCGTGGCCTGCCTGGGGCTCGGTTGGTGGCTGCGCGCCACGGCTTCGGGCTTCTCGGTGCGCGTGGTGGGCGGCAATCCGCGCACCGCGCAACTCGTGGGACTGCCGGCCACGCGGCTCATTCTTTCGGCCTGCGGACTCGGCGGTGCATGCGCGGGGCTTGCGGGCGCGGTCGAGGTGGCGGCGGTGCACACCAATGCCAATGCCTCGCTGATCGCGGGGTATGGCTACGCGGGCATCCTCGTGTCCTTCATCGCACGGCACAACCCGGTGGCCATCGTGCCGGTGGCGATCCTGTTCGGCGGCTTCGGCGCGGCGGGCAGTTTGCTGCAGCGGCGGCTGGGCTTGCCCGATGCGTCGGTGCTGGTGCTGCAGGGCATCGCCTTCGTGCTGATTCTTGCGAGCGAGGGCCTGCGCACGGTCAACTGGAAGAAGTTCGGCGACCGCATGCTGCCCGAAGCCAGGAGCTACACATGACGGCTGACCAATGGATCGCGCTGGTCGCTGGCATCGTCGGTGGCGCGCTGCGCGTCGGCGCTCCATTCCTGTTCGTGAGCCTGGGTGAATGCCTCACCGAGAAATCGGGGCGCATCAACCTCGGGCTCGAAGGCGTGCTGGTGCTGTCGGCCATGGCGGCTTTCGGTGGGGCCTACCTCACCGACTCCGCATGGCTCGGCGTGCTGATCGGCGCGGTGGCCGGCGCGGCGCTCGCGCTGCTGCACGGCTTGCTGTGCTCGCTCGACCGCGTGAACGACGTGGCGACTGGCATCGCGTTGATGCTGCTCGGCACGGGGCTCGCGTTCTATCTGGGCAAGCCGCTCATTCAACCGCAGGCGCCGCAGATTCCTGCGATTCCTCTGGGCTTCTGGAGCGACAACACTGTCGTGCGCTCGGCACTGCAGCTCAACGCGCTGGTGCCCATCGGCGTGGCGCTCGCGGTGCTTCTGTGGTGGGGCTTCGCGCGCACGCGCGCCGGGCTGCTGGTGCGCATGGCGGGTGACTCGGCGCAGGCCACGCGAGCGCTCGGCTACTCGGTCTCGGGCCTGCGCATCGCGGCCACCACGGCGGGCGGTTTCATCGCCGGGCTCGGTGGTGCGTCGCTCACGCTGTTCTATCCGGGCAGCTGGAACGAAGGCATCTCCAGCGGCCAGGGCCTGATCGCGGTGGCGCTCGTCATCTTTGCGCGCTGGAGCCCATTGCGCTGCGTGGGTGCGGCGCTGCTCTTCGGTGGCGCGGGCGCCATCGGCCCGGCCCTGCAGTCCATCGGCATCGGCTGGGGCTATCACCTCTTCAACACCGTGCCGTATGTGCTCACGCTGGTGATTTTGGTGTTCACCTGCAAGCCGGGCAGCGCGGCCGTCGGCAGCCCCGGCGAACTCTCGTCCACAAGGAGCTGAACGTCATGAGCGGTCTCGGAGGCCTCAACAAATCGGCGCACGGCGTTGTCGTCGGTCTGGTGCAATTGCAACTGCCGAGCGTGAAGACGCCGGCCGACCTCGCCGCACAGGCGCAGCGCATCTGCGAGATGGTGGGCAAGGCCCGCCGCAACCAGTCGACCATGGACCTCGTGGTGTTCCCGGAATACGCGCTGCATGGGCTCTCGATGGACACCAACCCCGAGATCATGTGCACGCTCGACGGTCCCGAAGTGGCCGCCTTCAGGAATGCCTGCATCGAGCACCGCATCTGGGGCTGCTTCTCCATCATGGAAGCCAACCCCGGCGGCAATCCCTACAACAGCGGCCTGATCATCGACGACCACGGCAAGATCAGGCTCTACTACCGCAAGCTGCACCCGTGGGTTCCGGTCGAGCCTTGGGAGCCTGGCAACCTGGGCATTCCGGTGTGCGACGGACCCAACGGCAGCAAGCTGTCGCTCATCATCTGCCACGACGGCATGTTTCCCGAGATGGCGCGCGAGGCCGCATACAAGGGCGCGGACATCATCCTGCGCACGGCCGGCTACACCGCGCCCATCCGCCATGCGTGGAAGATCACCAACCAGGCCAACGCTTTCTGCAATCTCGCGTACACCGCGAGCGTGTGCCTGTGCGGCAGCGACGGCAGCTTCGACTCGATGGGCGAGGGCATGTTCTGCAACTTCGACGGCACGGTGCTGGTCGAGGGCGGTGGCCGCGCCGACGAGATCATCACCGCCGAGCTGCGCCCCGACCTCGTGCGCGAGGCCCGCACCGGCTGGGGCGTGGAGAACAACATCTACCAGCTCTATCACCGCGGGTACGTCGCGGTGAAGGGCGGCGCACAGGACTGCCCCTACACCTACATGCACGACATGGCCGCCGGCACATACAAGCTGCCGTGGAGCGCCGAGGTGAAGGTGACCGACGGCACGAGTTGCGGCTTTGCGCCGCCGCAACGCAACTACGCAGGATGACGACCATGACCACCACCATCGCCAACACCACCGAACGCCACGTCGCAGCCGAGCCCTATGCCTGGCCCTACAACGGCGCGCTGCGTCCCGACAACACCGCGCTCATCGTCATCGACATGCAGACCGACTTCTGCGGCAAGGGCGGGTACGTCGACGTGATGGGCTACGACCTGTCGCTGGTGCAGGCGCCGATCAAGCCGATTGCGCGCACGCTGGCTGCGTTGCGGCCGCTGGGCTATCACATCATCCACACGCGTGAAGGCCACCGGCCCGACCTCGGCGATCTGCCTGCCAACAAGCGATGGCGGTCGCGGCAGATTGGTGCGAATGGCGTGGGCATCGGCGATGACGGGCCATGCGGGCGCATCCTTGTGCGTGGCGAGCCGGGTTGGGAAATCATTCCGGAACTGGCGCCGTTGCCGGGCGAGATCGTGATCGACAAGCCGGGCAAGGGGTCGTTCTATGCAACGGATCTTGAACTGATCCTGCGTACGCGTGGCATCGAGAACATCATCCTTGCTGGCATCACGACCGATGTTTGCGTGCACACCACGATGCGCGACGCTAACGACCGCGGCTTTGAATGCTTGCTGCTGTCGGATTGCACGGCGGCGACGGACTACGGCAACCACCTCGCTGCGCTGAAGATGATCACTATGCAGGGCGGCGTGTTTGGGGCGCATGCCACCTCGCAGGCTTTGCTGGCGGTTGTATGAAGCTGCTTTGTTCGGGGCACGATCACGCCGACGGGGTACCTTGCTCCGCGAATGTCCCCCGGCCTGCGGCCTCCTCCTTTATTTCGCTGCGCAAGGCACCCCATCGGCGTGATCGATGGACGCAGCGCTTGTGCGGCCGGCATAACGACTGTGCTCATGTGCGAATGGCACCGGGTGCTCCCCGCAGCGAAATAAAGGAGGAGCCGAAGGCGGGGGACATTCGCGGAGGGGAGTACCCGGTGTCATTCGCACGTACCCCGAACACGCACCCAAGGGATGGCAAACGAACATGAGCGCCACATCACCTCACGCCATCGGCGGCCTTCCCTCAGGCACTGGCGCTCTCGCGCTGGACACCTACGAGCTCACCAAACGCTTCGGAGCTTTTACCGCCATGGACCGCGTGACGATGCGCGTCGAGCCCGGTACGGTGCATGCGCTGCTCGGCGAGAACGGCGCGGGCAAGAGCACGCTGGTGAAGTGCGTGGCGGGCTTCCAGCGCGCGGAGGAGGGCAGCATCCTGATCGACGGGCGCGAGCAGGACATCGCCAACCCCATCGTGGCGCGCGCGCTGGGCATTGGCATGGTCTACCAGCACTTCACGCTGGCACCGGGCATGACGGTGGCGGAGAACCTGTTGCTCGCGGGCGGCAAGACGCCGGCGCTGATCGATTGGAAAACGAAGCGCGCGGAGCTGAAAGACTTTCTTGCGACCACGCCGTTCAGCCTCGACCTTGATGTGCGGCCATCGGAGCTTGCGGCTGGCGAGAAGCAGAAGCTCGAACTGCTCAAGCAGCTGTATTTGAAGCCGCGCCTGCTGATCCTCGACGAGCCGACCTCGGTGCTCACGCCGCAGGAGGCCGACGAGGTGCTGGGCCATGTGCGCGAGTTCGCGCGCAGCGGGCTGTGCACGGTGCTCATCATCACGCACAAGTTTCGCGAGGTGATGGCGTATGCCGACAGCGTAACGGTGCTGCGGCGGGGCAAGGCGGTGCATCACTGCCGCGTGGCGGACACCAGCCCGGCGCAACTGGCGCAGGCCATGATGGGTGGCGAGCAGGGGTCGGCATCGGCTCCTGTCGCCAGAAAACCAGTGCCTGCCAACGCGCCGGTTGCATTGAAGGTCGAAGGACTCAAGGCGCAAGGCGATCGCGGCACGCTGGCCTTGCACGACCTGAGCCTGTCTGTGCGCGCAGGAGAAATCCTCGGCGTGGCCGGTGTCTCCGGAAACGGGCAGCGCGAACTTGTAGAGGCTCTCGTCGGCCAGCGTCCGCGCCTTGCGGGCAAGGTCACGGTGATGGGGCAGCCCTACGGTGCGCATCGCGCCGAGAACCGCAAGCTCAAGGTCCGCAGCCTTCCGGAAGAGCCGCTGCGCAACGCCTGTGTTGGCGACCTCAGCGTTGCAGAGAACATGGCGCTGCGTGATTTTGATCAACCGCCCTTGTCGCGCGGCGGTGTGCTGAGCTTTCCGTATTGGCGCAGCCGGGCGCGGGAATGGATCGCCGAATATGGCGTGAAGACGCAGGGCGAGGGCGCGCCGATCCGCAGCCTTTCGGGCGGCAACGTGCAGCGCGCGGTGCTGGCGCGGGAGCTGGCCGGTGACATCAACGTGCTGATCGCAGCGAACCCTGTGTTCGGGCTCGACTTCGCTGCCGTCGCCGAAATCCACTCACGCATCGTGCAGGTGCGCGAAAAGGGCGGGGCGGTGCTGTTGATCAGCGAAGACCTCGACGAACTGCTCGAACTGGCGGACTGCATCGTCGTGATGAGCGAAGGGCAGATCGTTTTCGAGACTTCGGCGGCTGGTGCGGAAAGACACGTGATCGGAGCGCACATGGGCGGTGGGCATCACGAGCCGTTGAAGGCTGCGGCATGAACGCATCGGAACCAGCGAGCAAAAGCATGCGCATAGAACAAGCCAACCCATTTCCCTACGAGTTCGACGTAGCAAAGACCGCGCTAGTCCTCATCGACATGCAGCGTGACTTCATCGAGCCGGGCGGTTTCGGCGAAACGCTGGGCAACGATGTCTCGCTGCTCGAAGCCATCGTCCCTGCAACGAAAGAAGCACTGCGGGCGTGGAGACAGGCCGGTGGCCTCGTAGTGCACACAAGGGAAGCACACGCCGCCGACCTCAGCGACTGCCCGCCCGCCAAGCGAAACCGCGGCAACCCCACGCTGCGCATCGGAGACGAGGGCCCCATGGGCCGCATCCTCGTGGCCGGCGAGCCCGGCAACCAGATCATCGAAGCGCTTGCCCCCCTCGACGGCGAGATCGTCATCGACAAGCCCGGCAAGGGCGCGTTCTACGCTACCGGTCTGCACGAGCTGCTGCAGCAGCGCGGCATCACCCATCTGCTGTTCGGTGGCGTCACGACCGAGGTCTGCGTGCAGACCAGCATGCGCGAAGCCAACGACCGCGGCTACGACAGCCTGCTGCTCGAGGATTGCACCGAAAGCTATTTCCCGGCATTCAAGGCGGCCACGCTCGACATGGTCCGTGCACAAGGCGCCATCGTCGGCTGGACCGCGCCGAGCGCAGCACTGCTTGCAGCGCTGAACAGCAGTCCTTCTTCTTGATGCCGACGCCAGCGACTACCATCCCACACGTGTCTACCGTTCGAACCCGCCCCGAAACTCCCGCTACCGCCACCGATACGGCCGTTTTCCGTACCCGGGCCGACGAGGTCTACGCGCAGCTCAAGCGCGACGTGGCCGATTTCATCCTCGTGCCCGGCGACCGTTTCACCGAAGGCGAGATCAGCGACCGGCTCGGCGTATCGCGCACGCCGGTGCGGCAGGCGCTGTTCCGGCTGCAGCAGGAAGGCTTCGTCGAAGTGCTGTTCCGCAGCGGCTGGCGCGTGCTGCCCTTCGACTTCGACCAGTTCGAACAACTCTACGACCTGCGCATGGTGCTGGAGACCACCGCCGTGCACCGCCTGTGCGAGACCGACCGTCACATCGATCGCGGCCTGCTCGACACGCTGGCCGGCATCTGGCTGGTGCCTGCGGCGCAGCGCAGCAGCGACATGGCGCAGGTGGCGCAGTGGGACGAAGCCTTTCATTGCTCGCTCGTGGCGGCCGCCGGCAACGCCGAGATGGCACGCGTGCACGGCGACGTGACCGACCGCATCCGCATCATCCGCCGGCTCGACTTCACCAAGCAGCCGCGCATCGACGCCACCTACGACGAGCACGCGAAGATTTTGAAGGCCGTGCGCGCCAATCGCGGCGACCAGGCCGCGATGCTGCTGCGCGCGCACATCGAGACCAGCCAGGCCGAGGTGCGCAAGATCACGCTGCACCAGGTGCATCTGGCGCGGCACGCGGGGAAGGCCTCGGCGCCGCGCTGAAGCTGTCTGCTTCAGTCCGCGGTGATGTTGCCGCGCTTGACCACTGCGGCCCAGCGGTCGGCATCCTTCTTCATCAGCGTGCCGAATTCGGCTGGCGTCGAGCTCGCCGGCACCATGCCCTGCGACTCGAACGACTTCGCCACTTCAGGCTGCTTCAGCACCGCCGCGATCTCCTTGTTGAGCCGCGCCACCACGTCAGGCGGTGTGCCCTTGGGCGCGAGCACGCCGTACCACATGTCCACGTTGTCGGCGGTCACGCCGGCCTCGGCCAGCGTCGGCACGTCAGGCAGTTGCGGCAGGCGCTTGCCGCTGCCGGTGGCAATGGCCTTGAGCTTGCCGACCTGGATGTGCTGCAGCGCCACGTGCACCGGCAAAAACATGTAGTCGATGCGCCCGCCCAGCAGGTCGGTCACCGCGCCGGCCGTGCCCTTGTAGGGCACGTGCAGCATCTCGGTGCCCGTGCCCTGCATGAACAGCGCCATCGACAGGTGGTGCGGCGTGCCGACGCCCGGCGTGGCATAGGTCAGCTTGCCGGGCGCTGCCTTGGCCGCGCTCACCATCTGCGACACGGTCGTCGCCTTCTGCACGTTCGGGTTCGTCACCAGCAGCAGCGTGCCCCACGAGGTGAGCGACACCGGCGCGAAGTCGGCCACCGGGTCGTAGCTCAGCGAGCGATAAAGGCTGCGGTTCATCACCAGCGTGTTGACCTGCACCATCAGCGTGTAGCCGTCGGGCTTGGCGCGCGCCACGCGTTCGCTGCCGATGTTGCCGCTGGCGCCGGCCACGTTCTCGACGATCACCGGCTGGCCCAGCAGGGCGGGCAGGCGGGCCGAGAGCTGGCGCGCCACCAGGTCGATGCCGGTGCCGGGCGTGTAGGGCACCACCAGCGTGATCGGCTGGTCGGGCCAGGCACAGGCGGCGGTGGCGCCTGCTGCGAAGAGCAGGGCGGCAAGGGTTTTTTTGATAAGCGAACGCATGGTCGTGTCTCCGTGTTCTTTTCAGTGATGCTCAAAGGTAGGAAGCGCGCGCCTTCAGCGCCACCGGGTCGTAGCCGGCCACGCGCTTGTAGTTGTCCGAGATGGCCTGCAGCTCGGCGACGGGCACAACGTCTTCGATGTTCTGGAAGCGCTTGCCGCCCGAGCGCTCGAACACTTCACGCAGGATCGCGTCGGGCGGGTTGCTGCGGTTGGTCAGCACCACGCTCGTGGTGGCCTTGACGCGCACGCGGTCGTAGTCCTCCAGCGCGGCGGTGCCTACGCCCAGGTCCTTCAGCGCGCCGGCCAGGAAGCGCGCATCGATGATCGCCTGCCCGGCGCCGTTGGAGCCCCGCGGCACCATGGGGTGCGCCGCGTCGCCCAGCAGCGTGAGGCGGCCGTGCGTCCAGCGCGGCAGCGGATCCTGGTCGACCATCGGGTACTCGAGGATGGTGTCCGACGCGAGGATCAGCGCGGGCACGTCGAGCCAGTCGAAATGCCAGTCGGCAAACGCCGGCAGAAAGTCTTCGAGCCGGCCCGCGCGGCTCCAGTCGCGCAGCGCGGGCTGCGGCGCGTGGATCTCGGCGACCCAGTTCACGAGCTGATTGCCCTCGGCGTCGATGTCGTTGCGGATCGGGTAGATCACCATCTTGCCGACCGCGAGCCAGCCCGCGCGCACCATGCTGCCGCCCGAGAGAAAGGGTTTCCAGCGCGCGGTGCCGCGCCACATGTTCACGCCCGAGTAGCGCGGCGCGCCTTCATCCGGATACAGCTGCTTGCGCAGCGCCGAGTGGATGCCGTCGCAGCCGACCGCGATCGCGCCGCGCACCGAAGGCGCATCGGCAAAGTGCACGGTGACGCCCCCGGCGTCCTGTGTCACGCCCGTGCAGCGGCGGCCGCACACCACGCTGTCGGGGCCGAGGCGCTTCAGCGTCTCCTCGTACAGCACCGTCTGCAGGTCGCCGCGGTGGATGGAGAACTGCGGCCAGTCGTAGCCCGCGTGCTGGCCGGCGGCCTCGCGGAAGATCAGCTGGCCGTGCTCGGTGAAGAACACGGCCTCCTGCGTGCGCACGCCCACCTTGTCGAGGGCGTCCAGCAGCCCTAGTTCGGTGAGTTCGCGCACCGCGTGCGGCAGCAGGTTGATGCCTACGCCCAGCGGCTTCAGCTCGGGCACGGCCTCGTAAACGCGGCAGGGAATGCCGGCCTGGTGCAGGCTCAGCGCCAGGGTCAGGCCGCCGATGCCGGCGCCCAGGATGATGACTTCGTTGCTCATGGATGGTCGGTCGTTGCGTTCGGTTTTGTCTCGGGCCGCATTAGGAACGCAAGCTGGTCATTTGGGAAATTTAGATGTGATATGGATTTATCATGAATCTTTATGAACCTCTCGACCCGCCAGATGCGCGCATTCCTGCAGGTCGCGCGCATGGGCAACTTCACGCGCGCGGCCGAGCAGGCGCACATCACGCAGGCGGGGCTCAGCATCCTGATCCGCGAGATGGAAAAGCAGCTGGGCTGCCGGCTGTTCGACCGCACCACGCGCGTGGTGAGCCTCACGCCTGCGGGGAGACGCCTGCTGCCAGTGGTCGAACGCCTCGTCACCGACCTCGACGACGTGGCGGCCGAGCTGGGTGCCGAGGGCGACGCCGCGCGCCAGACGCTGCGCATTGCGGCCACGCCGCTGGTGTCCTCGCATCTGCTGCCGCAGGTGTTCACCACCTTCCGCGCGGCGCATCCGCAGGTGAGCCTGCGCCTGTTCGACGCCGACCTGCGCGACGTGGAGGCGATGGTGGCGGCCGGCGATGCCGACGTGGGCCTGGGCTTTTTCTTCAAGGCCGCGGCGGGGCTGGAGCGCACGCCGGTAGGGCGCTTTCACCTGATGCGGGTGGCGCCTTGCGATGGTGATGGCGAAGAGCCGCCGGCCATCGGCACCGCGCCATGGTCCGCATTGCGCAGCGCCGAACTCCTCGGCCTGCCGCCCGGCAACCCGATCCAGAAGGTGATTGACCAGCATCTGGCCACCATCGGCCGTGCCGACGCGCAGCGGCCCGCGTTCAACTTCTTCGGCACGCTGATCTCGATGGTGGAGGCCGGCTTCGGCACGGGCGTGATGCCGACCTTTGCGCTGGCCGCCTGCCGCCGGCACCGCGTGCGCACCGACGTGCTGACCAAGCCGAAGGTGGGGCTGGACTTCTTCCGCATCACTAAGCGCGGCGCGCACGAGACCGAGGCCATGCAGGCCTTCGTCGCCACGCTGGAGAAGGCGCTGCCCGCGCTGTCGCGCTAGCGGGCGTCCGCGGCCTGCGCTCCGGTGAGCCGCTTGCGCAGGAACTCCGCGAAGGCATAGGCGATCACCGGCAACTGCCGGCCGCGCAGGCTGGCCAGTACCAGTTCGCCACGCGGAAAGCCGCGGTCCTCGATGTCCCGCGCCACGATGTCGGGGGCTTCGGCCGCGGCGCCGATGGCCATCTGGAACGAGATCGAGCGCCCGTCGTAGAGGCAGCCGCGCAGGAACTCGAAGCTGTTGCTCTCCACCATGGCCCTTATCCGCGTGGAGCTGCGGGCGAGAAAGCGCTCCAGCATCTGGCGCCCGCCGGTGTCGCGGTTCGGCAGCACCACAGGGTAGTCGGCGCAATCGCTCAGGCGCAGGGTCTTGGACTTCGCCAGCGGATGGCGCTTGTGCATGATGGCCATGAGCTTCTGCTCGACCGCGCACACGCGCTCGATGTCGGACTCCGGCGCCAGGTTGAACACCAGCGCGAGGTCGCTCTCGAAGCTGCGCAGCGCGTCGGCGGCCTGTACGTGGTCGCCGATGCGCGCATCGAAAGCCACCAGCGGATGCTCCGCAGCGAAGTCATTCACGGCCGCCGGCAGGAAGCGCGGCGCGAGCGCCTGGCTGGCCACCAGCCGGACGGCGCCCCGGCGCAGGCCCTGCAGGTCTTCTATTTCGGAGCGCACCCGCTCCAGCTCCGAAGAGCGGCCGCGGATGTAGCGCACGAACAGTTCGCCCGCGGCGGTCAGGCGCATGCCGCGCGGCAAACGCTCGAAGAGCGGTGTGCCCAGTTCGTCCTCCAGGTCCTGGATGCGGCGGTTGACGGCGGAGGGCGCGACATGGAGCCGCTCGGCCGCCTGGCGGATCGAGCCGGCCCGGGCGACCTCGTCTGCATAGCGCAGGAAGCGAAGGTGGTTCATGCCCGTGGCGATTGCACGAAGCGCGCCAGGAGTGCCGCTTTTACCGTTGCCGCAACGGCAACGGGCAGTACGTGAATCGGTATGGATTCGGAGCACCTTCTGGCACGGCGACTGCGTGCCGATCTCGCATGACACGCCGATCTGCACCCTCGCGCACCAATGCGGCGCAACCGCCCGTCCGTTTCGGTCCGGCGCCCCACAACGCCTGGACGCTCGCCGGCGGCCGGGTCAGCCTCTTGCGCTCCCCGAAGCGGCCACGGCCCGTGCAGATGCCCGCCGAGCCGCAGCCGATCGAGTTCGACCTGGCGCGCAGCGCGCTCGTCGTGGTCGACATGCAGAACGACTTCTGCCATCCCGAGGGCTGGTTCGCGCAGAAGGGCATCGGCATTCGCGCGGCGCGCAAGCCCATTCCGACCATCGCGCGGCTCCTGCCGGCGTGGCGCGCGGCGGGCGGCGCCGTGGTGTGGCTCAACTGGGGTATTCGCGCGGACCGCCTCAACCTATCGCCCACGGTGCAATTCAAGGGCAAGCGCAGCGCAGACGGCGTGGGCTATGCGGAGCATTCGCCCATCGACCACGGCCCGTCGCTCGTGCAGGGCGAGTGGGGTGCGCAGGTGATCGACGAGCTGGCTGTAGCGCCCGGCGACATCACGGTGCACAAGCACCGCCTCAGCGGCTTCTGGGACAACGAGCTCGACAGCGTCCTGCGCCAGCAGGGCATCACGACGCTGCTGTTCGCGGGCATCAACACCGACCGCTGCGTGTTCTCGACGCTGCAGGACGCGAACTTCCTCGGCTACGACTGCGTGTTGCTGAAGGACGCGTGCGGCACCCCGTCGCCGGCCTACGTGACGCGCGGCATTCATTTCATCGTGCAGCAGCTGCACGGTTTCGTTGCAACCGCCGAGTCGCTGCTCGCTTCGCTTTCCTCACTCTCCAAGAAACGCTAGGAGTCCTCCGCATGCCACTGTCCTTCTTCGCCAACTCGCGCCTCGTGCGTTTGCTCGCTTCGCTGGGCGCTGCCGCCGGCCTGGCCCTGGCGGCCGTTTCCGCCGCCGCGCAGGTGCCGGTCAAGCTCGTGCTCAACTGGAAGTACGAAGGCCCGCAGGCCTGGTTCTTCGTCGCCCAGGACAAGGGCTACTTCAAGGCCGAGGGCCTCGATGTCGAGATCGACC
Organism: Variovorax multivorans; assembly: GCF_051216835.1. Classification (NCBI taxonomy): domain Bacteria; kingdom Pseudomonadati; phylum Pseudomonadota; class Betaproteobacteria; order Burkholderiales; family Comamonadaceae; genus Variovorax; species Variovorax multivorans. The sequence goes on along the minus strand of NZ_JBPJZL010000011.1, from coordinate 143,106 downwards.
AGGGCGAGGGCTCCGCGGCCTCGATCCCGAAGGTGGCGGCGGGCGCCTACCAGGCCGGCTTCGGCGATCTCAACGCACTGGTCGACCTGGCATCGAAACGCCCGGCCGATGCGCCGGTGGCGGTCTACATGCTCTACAACACGCCGCCCTTCACGCTGGTGGTGAAGCAGGGCAGCCCCATCAAGACGCCCAAGGACCTCGAAGGCAAGACCATCGGCGGCCCAGCCAACGACGGCGCGCTGAAGCTGTTCCCGGCCTTCGCCAGGATCGCGAAGGTCGATGCGTCGAAGGTAAGCATCACCAACATGGCGCCCAACCTGCGCGAGCAGATGCTCACGCGCGGGCAGATCGACGCCGCCTTCGGCTACGTCACCACCGTGAGCTTCAGCGCGAAGGCGATGGGGCTCGATCCGGCGAAGGACCTGCGCTTCATCCGCTACGGCGACCACGGCATGGACCTGTATTCGAACGCCGTGTTCTTCTCGCGCGTCTTCGCCCGGGACAACCCCAAGGCGGTGCAAGGCTTCGTGAAGGCGCTGAACCGCGCGGTGAAGGAAGTCATTGCCGACCCGGACATGGGCATCGACTACGTCATGAAGCGCGAGCCGCTGCTCAAGCGCGAGGTCGAGAAGGAAAAGCTGCTCGCCACGCTGCGCAACGACATGAGCCACCCGGAGGTGGCCCGCATCGGCCTAGGCGACGTGGACGACGCGCGACTGAAGAAATCCATCGACATCGTGGTGGACGCCAACCAGCTGCCGCGCACACCGGCGCCCGCCGAAGTGTTCGACCGCAGCTTCCTGCCCGCGCGCAGCGAGCGCCCCTCCAAGACTTTGAACTGAAAGCGAGAAACGACATGGAACTGCAACTGAGAGACAAGGTGGCGCTCATCACCGGCCCGGCCAAGGGCATGGGGCGCGCCGTGACGCTGGCCTTTGCACGGGAAGGCGCGAAGCTGGTGCTGGCCGGGCGCGACACCGGTGCCATCGAGCCTGTGGCCGAAGAGGCGCGCGCGCTCGGCGTCGATGCGGTCGTCGTGCCCTGCGACCTGACCGTGGGCGCGCAGACCGAGGCATTGGCGTTGCGCGCGCTGCAAGCCTTCGGCCGCATCGACGTGCTGGTCAACGTGGCTGGCGGCTCGGGCCCGATCGGCAAGACCGGCTGGGAAACCACGAGCGAGGAATTCGACGAGATCGTGCAGCTCAACATGACAGGCTGCTTCAACACCATGCGCGCCGTGCTGCCCTCGATGATCGAGCGCAGGAGCGGAAAGGTGGTAAACGTCGGCGGCACCTTCGGCATGCGCGGGCGCGCCGGCCGCATGGCCTACTCGGCCTCGAAGTGGGGCCTGCGCGGCATCACCAAGAGCTTTGCGCTGGAGGCCGGCCCGTACGGCATCAACGTGAATTGCGTGGCGCCCGGCATGGTCGACGGGCCGCGCTTTCGCGAGAAGGTGTGCGCCAACATGGCCGACAAGCTCGGCATCACGCTGGAAGAAGCGATGACGCGGCACGCGGCCGACTACGCGCTGCGCCGCGTCTCCACCGATGCCGACGTTGCCAACGCCTGCCTCTTCATGGCGAGCGATGTGTCCCGACAGATCACCGGCGTCGACCTGCCCGTCGACGGCGGCTGGGCCATGCTCTGAGGAGACCGGCATGAAAGAAGTCGACCTCGTCATTCGCGGCGCGCGCGTCGTGTCCGCAGACCAGATCATCGAAGCCAGCGTGGCCATCGCAGACGAGCACATCGTGGCCGTCGGCCATGACGACACCATGCCGCCGGCGCGCGAGGAGATGCGCGCCGACGGGCTGTTCCTGCTGCCGGGCGCCATCGACAGCCACGTGCATTTCCGCGACCCGGGCTACCCGAACAAGGAAACCTGGAAGACCGGCTCGGCCGCCGCCGCGATGGGCGGCGTGACCACCGTGTTCGAGATGCCCAACACCAATCCCGCGACGGGCACCGTCGAGGCCCTGCGCCTGAAGCAGAAGGCGGCCGAGTCTTCGTATTGCGACTTCGGCATCCACGGCCTGTTGGGCGACGATACGGTCGAGCGGCTCGAAGAACTTCTCGACGCCGGCGTCACCAGCTTCAAGGCCTTTGTCGGCAACACCTTCGGCAACCTGCCCGCGCCCACCGATGGTGCGTTGCTCGAGGGCTTCGAGAAGCTCGCCCCGTTGGGTATCCGCACCGTGGTGCATGCGGAGAACTCGTCAATCCTGCAGCGCCGCCAGCAGAAGATGAAGGCCGCCGGCCGCATCGACGCGATGGCGCACCTGGCCGCGCGCCCGGCGGTGGCCGAGATCGAAGCCATTGGCCGCGTGCTCACGCTGGCCGAGTGGACCGGCGCGCGCGTGCACATCGCGCACCACAGCGCGGCCGATTCGCTCTTCCTGCTGCGCGAAGCCAAGCGCCGCGGCGTCGACGTGACGGCCGAGACCTGCCCGCAGTACCTGCTGCTGAACACCAGCCACATGCTGAAACTCGGCGGCGTGATGCGGCTCAACCCGCCGATCCGCGAGGCGCGCCACAACCAGCCGCTATGGGACGCACTGCTCGACGGCACGCTCGACATGATCGCGACCGATCACGCGCCGCACACCCCCGAAGAGAAGACCCGCGAGAGCATATGGGACTGCGACTGCGGCTTTCCAGGCGTGGAGACGCAGATGCCGCTGATGCTGACCGAGGTAAACCGCGAGCGCGCCACGCTGATGGACTACGTGCGCTGGAGCGCGGTGAACCCGGCCAGGGCCTGGGGCCTGTATGGCACCAAGGGCGTGATCGCACCGGGCGCGCACGCCGACATCGCGATCGTCGACATGCAGCGCGCCGGCACGCTGTCGCAGAGCCGGCTGCAGAGCATCAGCAAGATATCGCCGTGGAACGGCCGCTCGGTGAAGGGCTATCCGCTGCACACGCTGCTGCGCGGGCGCTTCGTGATGCGCGAAGGCAAGCTGGTGAGCGATGCGGTCGGCTGGGGGCGCACGGTGAAGGGTGTGCAGAAGATGCCCACTCCGAAGCCGCGCAACACCGAGCACTACAGCAGCGCCATCCTGCAGACGCCGGCCGGCGTGCCTGCGACGGCCGTGCCGGTGGGTGCGGTGAATTGGGACGCGGCATGAGCGCGGCACGCGTCCAGCAAGTGGGGGTCTGGCGCATTCCGTGCAACGGCCCGGGCGACCTGAGCGGCGCCAGGGCGCTGATCGATGCGGGCGAGATCGTCGCGGCCGACATCGTGGCCGTGATGGGAAAGACCGAAGGCAACGGCTGCGTCAACGACTTCACGCGCGAGTACGCATCCAGTGCCTGGTGCCATCTGCTGGCGCCCGCGCTGGGTTGCACGCCCGACGCGGTGCATGCCCGCGTGGCGCTGGTGATGTCGGGCGGCACCGAGGGCGTGCTGTCGCCGCACTTCACGGTGTTCACGCGGCGCTGGGTGGCCGAAGCGCCGGCTGGCCTGGGCAAGCGCCTTGTGGTCGGCGTCGCGCACACGCGCGCCTTCCTGCCGGAGGAATTGGGCCGCACCGCACAGGTCGACGCCACGGCCGAAGCCGTGGCCGAGGCCATGCGCGATGCGGGCATCGAGAGCGCGGACGACGTGCACTTCGTGCAGGTCAAGTGCCCGTTGCTTACCGCGGCCAAGGTCTCCGCCGCGCTGGCACGCGGCGCCGCACCCGTGACCCACGACAGCTATGAGTCGATGGGCTATTCGCGCGGAGCATCGGCGCTCGGTGTGGCGGTCGCGCTTGGCGAAGTCGCGCGCGAAGAGGTCTGCGATGCCAGCGTGATGAGCGATTGGCGGCTGTTCTCCGCGCGCGCATCGGCCTCGGCCGGCATCGAGCTGGAAGACAACGTCGTCATCGTGCTCGGCGAGGCGCAAGGCAGCGCGTCGGCGTTCCGCATCGCCCACGCGGTGATGCGCGATGCGATCGACGCCGCGAGCGTGCGCGCCTTGCTGCGCGATGCCTTCGGGCTCGACCCGGAGCGCGATGCGCAGGCCTTGTCGGCGCGGCTCGTGAACCTGCTCGCGAAGGCCGAGGCCAGCCCCGACGGCCGCGTGCGCGACACGCGCCACACCATGCTCAACGACTCCGACATCCACTCGACGCGCCATGCGCGCGCCGTGGTGGGCGGCGTGCTGGCCTCGGTGGCCGGCCATACGGCGCTGTACGTGTCGGGCGGCGCCGAGCACCAGGGGCCCGCGGGCGGCGGCCCGGTGGCCGCGATCCTGCGGGTGGACGACACGGACTCCACTTTTTCCTGAAGGACCTCATGGGCAACGCATTCATCCAACTGTCCGACGTGATGCTGCGCTATGGCGGCGGCACCATCGCGCTGGACCATACGACGCTGGACATCGAGAAGGGCGACTTCGTCGCCCTGGTAGGCCCGAGCGGCTGCGGCAAGTCGACCATCCTGAAGCTGGTGGCTGGCCTGCTGAGGCCGAGCGCGGGCGCGGTGATTGCCGGGGGGCGCGAGGTGGGCGCGGCCGGCACGCTGGCCCCGGCGGGTGTGCATGCGTCGACGGCGCCGCGCCTTCGCATCGGCCTCGCCTTCCAGAACCCGACCATGCTGCCGTGGCTCACGATCCGCGAGAACGTGATGATCCCGCTGAAGATCGTCGAGCCCTTCCGGCAGCACTACCGCAGCAAGAAGCGCGGCGAATACGCCGAGCGCGCCGATGCGCTGCTGGCGCAGGTGGGCCTGAAGGGCTTCGGCGACAAGCGGCCGTGGCAGCTGTCGGGCGGCATGCTGCAGCGCGCCTCGCTGTGCCGCGCGCTGGTGCACGAGCCCGAGCTGCTGCTGCTCGACGAGCCCTTCGGCGCGCTCGACCAGTTCACGCGCGAGGAGCTGTGGGACATCATGCAGACGCTGTGGATCGCCAAGCGCCCGACCGTGCTGCTGGTGACGCACGACCTGCGCGAGTCGGCCTACCTGGCCAACCGCATCTGCGTGATGAGCGCGCGGCCGGGGCGCATTCTCGAAACGCGCGACGTGGGCTTCGCGCGGCCGCGCACGCTGGAGAGCAGCTATGCGCCCGAGTTCGCGGCGCTGGTGCAGCAGCTGCGCATGCGCATCGCGCAAGCGCGCCGCGAAAGCGATGCGGTGCCAGTACCGATGCCGGTGCCGCCTGGGAATGTGCTCGAAGAGGTGGCCGCATGATCGCGCCGCTCGCACGGCAACGCCTGCTTTCCGCGGGCGCGCTCGTCGGCTTCTTCGTGCTCTGGGAGGTAGTGTGCCTGGCCTTCGGCGTGTCCGACCTGATCCTGCCGCGCCCGAGCCAGATCGCGGCGGTGTTGATCCAGAAGATGCCGCTGCTGTGGCCGCACACCGTGCAGACGCTCTACACCACGCTCGCCGGCTTCGTGCTGGGCGTGGGAGCGGGCATCGTCATCGGCGTGATGATCGGCTCTTCGAAGCTGGCCTACGACGTGACCTATCCGCTGCTGGTGGGGTTCTCCAGCATTCCGAAGGTGGCGGTGGTGCCGCTGTTCGTGGTGTGGTTCGGCGCGGGCACGGTGCCGGCGATCCTGACCTCGATGGTGATCAGCATCTTTCCGGTGGTGGTCAACGTGGCCACCGGCCTCGCGAGCACCGAGCCCGAGCTGGAGGACGTGCTGCGCGTGCTCGGCGCGAGGAAGCGTGACATTCTCTGGAACGTGGGCCTGCCGCGTGCGCTGCCCTACCTGTTCGCCTCGCTCAAGATCGCGATCACGCTGGCCTTCGTGGGCACCGTGCTGAGCGAGACGGTCGCGTCCAACCAGGGCATCGGCACGGTGATGATGATCGCCAGCGGCAACTTCGATGTGCCGATGGTGTTCGCCGGGCTCTTCCTGCTTGCGGCGATGGGGGTGGCGCTGTATGCCGTCTCCTCGCTGGTCGAGCGGCGCATGACGGGCTGGGCCCAGCGCAAGACCGACATGGCGATGGCATGAACGACATGAACGATCTCGTCCGTATCACCGCCGGCGGCCTGCGTTTCGTGGCGCAGACGCACCCCGACGCGCCGCTCACCGTCGCGGCTTTCCGCCGGCTGCTGCCTTACCGGCAGAAGCTCATTCACGTGCGCTGGAGCGGCGAAGGCTGCTGGGTGCCGCTGGGCGACTTCCAGCTGGGCGTGGGCTTCGAGAACCACACCAGCCATCCGTCGGTGGGCGACATCCTGTTCTACCCCGGCGGCTACAGCGAGACCGAAATCATCCTGGCCTACGGCGCCTGCAGCTTCGCCAGCAAGATGGGCACGCTTGCGGGCAACCACTTCCTCACCATCGTCGAAGGGCGGGAGCAGCTGCGCGAGCTCGGCACCAAAGTGCTGTGGGAAGGCGCGCAGGACGTTCTCTTCGAAACCATCTGATTCAACCCACGGGAGCCTCGCATGTTCTTTCCAGTATCCCGCCGCGCAGCGGTCGTCGCGGTGTCCGCCGCGTTGGGCGCATCGCTCGCGGCGCTTCCGGTGCGCGAAGCACGCGCCCAGCAGCTCACGCCCATCAAGTTCGTCCTCGACTGGAAGTTGCAGGGCATCCATGCCTGGTACTACCTCGCCGAAGACCGGGGCTACTTCGCCGCGGAAAAGCTCGCGGTGACGATCGACCAGGGAGACGGCTCGGCAGCGGCCGTGACCAAGGTGATGGCCGGGGCCTACGACGCGGGTTTCGGCGACGTGAATGCGGTCATCCAGAACGCGGCCGCCAAGCCCGGTGCCGCGCCCGTGATGGTCTACATGGTCTACAACCGCGCGCCGTTCGCGCTCATCGTGAAGGCGGGCAGCCCCATCAGGACCCTCAAGGACCTTGAGGGCCGCACGTTGGGCTCGCCGGCTGGCGGCGCCGCGCAACGCATGTTCCCGCTGATGGCGGCCCGCAACGGCGTGGACGCGGGCAAGGTCAAGTGGACCAGCATGGCACCCAACCTGCAGGAGCAGATGCTGCTGAAGGACCACGTCGAGGGCTCGGCCGTGTTCTCGGTGACCAGCTACATGAACCTGGTGGCGCAGGGCGTGGACCCGGACAAGGACATCCGCTGGTTCCACTACGGCGACCACGGCGTCGACCTGTACGGCAACGGCGTGCTGGTGTCCCGCCAGTTGCTCAGGGACAAGCCGCAGGCCGTGGCCGGGCTGGTGCGTGCCGTCAACAAGGCGGTGCGCGACACCGTGGCCGACCCCGACGCGGCCATTGCCGCGCTGATGAAGCGCGAGCCGCTGCTCAACCAGGCGCTGGAGAAGCGGCGCCTGCTCTACACGCTTCGCACCGTGATGCTGACGCCCGAGGTTGGCACCGGCGGCATCGGTGACGTGAACGACGCGCGCATGACGCGTGCCATCGGGCAGGTGAAGGAAGCGTTCGAACTGGCGAATGCACCGACCGCAGGCGAGGTCTTCGACCGGCGCTTCCTGCCGCCGCTTGCGGAGCGCAAGATCGCTGCGCCCTGAACGATTGACCGACGACGAAGGAGACGCCATGTCCGCTCGCATGCACGAAGGCCCGCTCGACTGCGCATGGCTGCTGGCCGATCCCGGCGCGCAGCCTGCGCAGTCGGATGTGCGCATCGAGCTGGAGGGCGGCTGCATCCGGTCGATCGCGCCGCTGGCGGAAGAGGCCGTCGCCGGCACGGGCACGCCGCGCCTGCTCGCGCTGCCGGCGCTGACCAACGCGCACGATCATGCGCGCACCTTCCGCAGCGCCACGCTGGGCGCCTTCGGCCAGCCGCTCGAAGGCTGGCTGCCGTTCCTGGGCGTGGTGCCGGGCATGGACCCGTACCTTTGCGCCGCGACCTCGTTCGCGCGTTCGGTGCGGCATGGCGTGGCGAACCTGATGGTCCACTACACGCGCGTGCAGGGCGGCATGGCCTATGTCGACGAGGCCCGGGTGGTGGCGCGCGCGGCGCGTGACGTCGGCGTGCGCATCGGCTTCGCCATCGCCATGCGCGACCGCCACGGCATTGCCTACTGCGATGACGCGAGCGTTCTGGCGGCACTGCGCCCCGGCATCCGCCATGCAGTGGCCGAACGGCTGGCGGTGAAGCCGGTGGCGCCCGCGCAGCAGCTTGCGCTGGTCGACGAGGTCGCGCGCATGGTGGAAGAAGACGGCCATGGCGGCCACGCGACCGTCCAGTACGGCCCGACGGCGGTGCAGTGGTGCAGCACGCCGCTGCTCGAGGCGATCGCGCAGGCATCGGCCGACACGGGCCGGCCTGTTCACATGCACCTGCTCGAAACGCGCTACCAGCGCGACTGGGCCGATGCCAACCACCCCGGCGGCATCGTCCGTTTTCTCGACGACATCGGCCTGCTGGGCCCGCGCCTCACGCTCGCGCACTGCGCCTGGGCGCGGCCCGAGGAACTGGCGCTGATTGCCGAGCGCGGCGCGACGATCGCGGTCAACACCAGCTCCAACCTGGGGCTCAAGTCGGGCATTGCGCCGGTGCCCGAGATGCTGCGGCACGGATGCCGCGTGGCCATGGGCCTGGACGGCATGGCTTTCGATGAAGACGACGACGCGCTGCGCGAGATGCGGCTGGCGTACTCGCTGCACCGCGGCTGGGGCTACGACACCACGATGACGCGCGACCAGCTCTGGGCCTTTGCCGCGCGCAACGGTCCGCGCAGCGTGCGCGGCGGGCTGGCCGGCGGCGGCAGCATCGTGCCCGGCGCCGCGGCCGACCTGGTGTTGCTGGACTGGGATGCGCTCGACGACGACGCGCTCTTCGCCGAGACGGACCCGCTCGACCTGCTGTTGGCGCGCGGCAACGGCAGCCACATCGCCAAGGTGCTGGTAGGCGGGCGCGTGGTGGTCGATGCAGGCCGCGTGCAGGGCATCGACGAGCCCGCGCTGCGTGCCGAACTGCTGGCGCGCATGCGCGGCGCACTGGCGGCGGATGCTGCCGGCGCCTTGTCGTGGCGCGAGACCGTCAAGGCGCTGGCCGAGGACCTCGGGCCGTTCTACCGGCGCGGGCGGATGGGTGGCTGCTGCGGCTAGGCCGCGCCTTACAGCTTGAAGTCGTAATCCACCGTGATCGGCGCGTGGTCCGAGAACTTCACGGTCTTGTAGATCTGCTCGGTGCGCGCCAGCTCGGCGGTCTTCGGCGTAGCAAGGTGGTAGTCCAGCCGCCACCCCACGTTGTTCGCATAGGCCTGCCCGCGGTTGCTCCACCAGGTGTAGGCATCGCCGGTGGTGTCGGGTTTGAGCATGCGGTACACGTCGACCAGGCCGGCGCCCTCGGCGCCGGCGTCGAGCAGCTTCGTCATCCAGGCGCGTTCTTCGGGCAGGAAGCCGCTGTTCTTCTGGTTGCCGCGCCAGTTCTTCAGGTCGATCTCTTTATGGGCGATGTTGATGTCGCCGCACAGCACGAACTCGCGCTCTTTCTTCAGTGCCAGCAGGTGCGGAAAGAAGCCTTTGAGAAAGCGGAACTTGGCCTCCTGCCGCTCCTCGCCCGAGCTGCCGCTCGGGAAGTAGCAGCTGATGACGGAGAACTTGCGCTTGGGCGTGTCGAAGCGCAGTTCGAGGTAGCGGCCCTCGGCGTCGAACTCGGCGTCGCCCCAGCCCACCACGACCTGGCTCGGAGCGTGCTTGGTGTAGATGGCGGTGCCGGCGTAGCCTTTTTTCTCGGCGAAGTGGAAGTGGCCCTTGAGGCCGGCCATTTCCTCGAACCGGCCCTCGATGTCGCTGGCCTGGACGCGGATCTCCTGCATGCAAATACAATCCGGCGCAAGTTCGGCCACCCAGTCGGCCACGCCTTTGGTAGCGGCCGAACGCAGGCCATTGAGATTGAGACTGGTCAGTTTGAACACAAGGAATTCCCGATGGCTGTAGATGGTGAGAAAAGCAGCGCGGTCGCACAGGACTTCGTCCAGTTTGCGTTGGATGCCGGCGTGCTGCGCTTTGGCGAATTCAAGACCAAGGCCGGTCGGATGAGCCCTTATTTCTTCAACTCGGGGCTCTTCGACGACGGCGGCAAGATCGCCCGGCTCGCCGGATTCTATGCAGACCGGCTGATCGAAAGCGGGCTTGAATTCGACATGATCTTCGGCCCAGCCTACAAGGGCATTCCGCTGGGCGCCACGGTGGCCGCGGAGCTGGCCCGGCGCGGGCGCAACTACCCCTTTGCCTACAACCGCAAGGAAGCCAAGGCACACGGCGAAGGCGGCAACCTGGTGGGCGCGCCGCTCAAGGGCCGCGTGCTGATCGTCGACGACGTGATGTCGGCCGGCACCGCGGTGCGCGAGTCGATCGCGGCAATCCAGGCGGCCGGCGCCACGCCGCATGCGGTGGCCATTGCGCTCGACCGGCAGGAAAAAGCCACCGAGAACGGTGTCGACGTGGATCACAGCGCCGTGCAGTACGTGCGCAACCAGCTCGGCCTGTCGGTGATTGCCATCGCCACGCTGGACGACCTGCTGAGCTACCTCTCGGGCAACGCTGCCGCCGACCTGGGCGCGCACCGCGAACGCGTGCTGGCCTACCGCACGCGCTACGGCGCCACCAGCTGAGGCAAGGGCGCCCATGCACGACGCACGCGACGATCAGGGCAAGCCGATCCGCCTGCTGGCGTCGGCTTCTTTCTTCCTGGCGGTTTCTTCGTTCTGCGGCGCCTTGCAAGCGCAACCGCAGAAAGTGGAAGGCGCCTCCCCCGGCATCTATACCTGCACCGATGCCCGCGGCCGCACGCTGACGGCCGACCGGCCGATTGCCGAGTGCACCGACCGCGAGCAGCGCGAGCTGAACCCGAGCGGCTCGGTGCGCCGCAAGGTCGAGCCGACCTACACCGCGCGCGAGCTGCAGGAGCGCGAAGACCGCGCCCGCGAAGCCGCCATCCAGACCGCGCGCCTGACCGACGAGCGGCGCCGCGAACGCGCGCTGCTGGTGCGCTACCCGAACCTCGCCACGCACGACCGCGAACGCAGCGAGGCGCTCGCGCAAATCGACGCGGTGACTCAGGCGGCGCGCAAGCGCATCGCCGAGCTGAGCGAAGACCGCAAGAAGATCGACGAGGAGATGGAGTTCTACAAGCAGGACACCAGCAAGGCGCCGGGCGCGGTGCGCCGCAAGCTCGAAGACAACACGCAGAGCGTGGTGGTGCAGAACCGCTTCATTGCGGAGCAGGAAGAAGAGAAGAAGCGGGTGAATGCGCGCTTCGACGAAGAGCGCACGCGTCTGAAGACGCTCTGGTCGCCGCAGAACGGCGGCAACCCCCGCTGATGAATCTGCCGGGGCCTTGCACCAAGGCCCCGGTTTCTTGCCATCAGCCCAGCTTGGCTTTCAGCAGCTCGGTGACCTGCGCCGGGTTCGCCTTGCCGCCGCTGGCCTTCATGACCTGGCCCACGAGGGCGTTGAGCGCTTTCTCCTTGCCGCCGCGGTATTCCTCGACGTTCTTCGCGTTCTTGGCGATCACTTCGTCGAGGATCTTGTCGAGTGCGCCGGTGTCGTTCATCGGCTTCAGGTCTTTGGCCTCGATGATCGCGTCGACATCGCTGCCTTCGCCGGTCCACAGGGCTTCGAACACCTGGCGCGCGGCGTTGTTCGGCAGCGTGCCGTCTGCGATGCGCTTCACCAGCTGCGCCAGTTGCTGCGCTTTCACCGGTGCGGCCTCGATGCCGATTTCGGCGGCGTTCAGGCGGCGCGCCATCTCGCCGGTGATCCAGTTGCTCGCGAGCTTGGGCGTGGCACCCGCGCCCACGGCTTCGTCGAAGTAGGCGGCGAGCGCGGCGCTCTGCGTGAGCTGCGCCGCGTCGTATTCCGACAGGCCGTGGTCGCGCACGTAGCGCTCGACCATCGCGCGCGGCAGTTCGGGCATGGTGGCCTTCACGCGCTCGATCCAGTCGGCGGCGATGACCAGCGGCGGCAGGTCGGGGTCGGGAAAGTAGCGGTAGTCGGCCGAGTCTTCCTTGGCACGCATCGCGCGCGTCTCGCCGGTGTCGGGGTCGAACAGCACGGTGGCCTGCTCGATCTCGCGGCCGTCCTCGATCTCTTCGATCTGCCAGCGAATCTCGTAGTCGATCGCCTGCTGCATGAACTTGAAGCTGTTCAGGTTCTTGATCTCGCGGCGCGTGCCCAGCTTGTCGCCGGGCTTGCGCACTGACACGTTGGCGTCGCAGCGGAAACTGCCTTCCTGCATGTTGCCGTCGCAGATGCCGATCCACGTGACGATCTTGTGCAGCTCCTTCGCATAGGCCACGGCCTCGGCGGTGGAGCGCATGTCGGGCTCGGTCACGATTTCAAGCAGCGGCGTGCCGGCGCGGTTCAGGTCGATGCCGCTCTGGCCGATGAAGTCTTCGTGCAGCGACTTGCCCGCGTCTTCCTCGAGGTGGGCACGCACGAGGCGCACGGTCTTCTGTTCTTCGCCGAGGAAGAACGACACCGAGCCGCCCTGCACGACCGGGATCTCGAACTGGCTGATCTGGTAGCCCTTGGGCAGGTCGGGGTAGAAGTAGTTCTTGCGCGCGAACACGCTGCGCGGCGCGATGTGCGAGCCCAGCGCCAGACCGAGCTTGATGGCGCGTTCGACGGCGCCCTTGTTCATCACGGGCAGCGTGCCGGGCAGCGCCAGGTCGACCGCGCAGGCCTGCGTGTTGGGCTCGGCGCCGAAGGCGGTGGAAGCGCGGCTGAAGATCTTGCTCGCGGTCGACAGCTGGGCGTGCGTCTCGAAGCCGATGATGACTTCATAGCCGCGCACCAGCGGACCGGTCGGGCGGCCCTGTTGTTGTGCTTCGAATGTGTTCACGGTCTCGCTCATCTCAAAAGCCCTCCGGTGTGCGCGCGTGCCAGTCGGTGGCCTGCTGGAAGCGGTGCGCTGCGTTCAGCAGCTTCGCTTCGCCGAAGTAGTTGCCGATCAGCTGCAGGCCCACGGGCATGCCGCCGTCGAAGCCTGCGGGCACGCTCATGCCGGGCAGGCCGGCCAGCGAGGCAGGCAGCGTGAAGATGTCGGCGAGGTAGTCGGCCACGGGGTCGTCGCCATGTTCGCCGAGCTTCCACGCGGTGGTGGGCGCGGCGGGGCCGGCGATCACGTCGCACTGCCTGAAGGCCTGCTGGAAGTCGTCGGCGATCATGCGGCGCACTTTTTGCGCCTGCAGGTAGTAGGCGTCGTAGTAGCCGTGCGAAAGCACGTAGGTGCCGATCATGATGCGGCGCTTGACTTCGTCGCCGAAGCCTTCGGCGCGCGTGCGTTCGTACATGTCGGACAGGTCCTTGTACTGTTTCGCGCGGTGGCCGAATTTCACGCCGTCGAAGCGGCTCAGGTTGCTCGAGGCCTCGGCCGCGGCAATGATGTAGTACACGGGAATCGACAGTTCGGTGCGCGGCAGCGTGACCTCGACGCGCTTGGCGCCGAGCTTCTCGTACTGCGCGAGCGCCGCGTCGATGGCCGCGCGCACGCCGGGCGCCACGCCTTCGCCGAAGAACTCCTTCGGCACGCCGATGCGCAGGCCTTCGAGCGAGTCGTTCAGCGAGCGGCCGAAGTTCTCGGCGGGCTTGTCGAGCGAGGTCGAATCGCGGTCGAGATCGGGGCCGCAGAAAGCCGACAGCAGCAGCGCGCAGTCTTCGGCGGAGCGGGCCATCGGGCCGGCCTGGTCGAGGCTCGACGCAAAGGCCACCATGCCATAGCGCGAGGCGCGGCCGTAGGTGGGCTTGATGCCGGTCACACCGCAGAACGACGCGGGCTGGCGGATCGAGCCGCCGGTGTCGGTGCCGGTGGCCGCGGGGGCCAGACGTGCCGCGACTGCAGCCGCGCTGGCGCCCGAAGAGCCGCCCGGAATGCGTTCGCGGTTCCAGGGGTTCTGCACGGGGACGGCCTTGTCGTGGCCCACGGCGGGCACGGCGACGTTCTCGTTGGCGGAGCCCATGGCGAACTCGTCGCAGCTGAGCTTGCCGAGCGTGACCGCGCCGGCCTCGGCCAGGCGCCTGACCACGGTGGCGTCGAAGGGCGAGCGGTAGCCCGCGAGCATCTTCGAGCCGGCGGTGGTGGCGAAATCGGCGGTGGCGAAGATGTCCTTGTGCGCGATCGGCACGCCGGCCAGCGACGGAGCATTGCCGGTGGCGATCAGTGCGTCGGCGGCGCGTGCCTGGGCCAGCGTGACTTCTTCATTGACGTCGACAAAGGTGCCGAGCGACTCGTGCGCCTTCATGCGGCCGAGAAAAACCTGCGAGGCCTCGACGGCCGAGACCTTGCGCTCGGCCAGCGCCTTGGCCAGCGCGACCACGCTCATCTGGTGCAATTCACCGCTGCTCATTATTCGATCACCTTCGGCACGAGAAACAGGCCGGCTTCGACGGCCGGGGCGCTCTTCTGGTTGGCTTCGCGGTTATTGGGTTCGCTCACCACGTCGTCGCGCAGGCGCAGCGTGATGTCTTCGAGCGCGGCCACCGGATGGGCCAGCGGCTCGACGCCCGTGGTGTCCACGGAACGCATACGTTCGACTAAATCGAAAAAGCCGTTGATCTGGCTGAGCATGCGCTCGCTTTCATCGGAGGCAAGCTGCAGCCTCGCCAGAGAGGCAATGCGCTCAATATCGGAAGCGGAGAGTGACATAGGTCGGAACGGCCCAAAAAAGCGAAGGTAATCGCACGCCGAAGCGGGTGCTAATACAGGAATCAGAGGGGATTCGGGTATTATCCCGCCTTTGCCGCAACCCCCGCGAACGCGCCGGCTTTTGCGCCAAAAACGATCAATTCACCCCGTCAAACGACCCAAAAAATAGAGTGACGACCTGCCGATGCGCAGGCCGTACTCAGAGGAATTCCGCACATGTTTGGAGCTTTCCGTCGGTACTTTTCCACCGACCTTGCGATCGACCTCGGCACCGCCAACACCCTGATATTTGCCCGTAACAAGGGCATCGTGCTGGACGAGCCCTCGGTTGTCGCCATTCGCCACGAAGGCGGCCCCCACGGCAAGAAGGTGATCCAGGCCGTCGGCCGCGAGGCCAAGGCCATGCTGGGCAAGGTGCCTGGCAACATCGAGGCGATCCGCCCGATGAAGGACGGCGTCATTGCCGACTTCGTGATCACCGAGCAGATGATCAAGCAGTTCATCAAGATGGTGCACCCGCGCACGCTGCTCACGCCGAGCCCGCGCATCATCATCTGCGTGCCCTGCGGCTCCACCCAGGTCGAGCGCCGCGCCATCAAGGACGCGGCCGAAGCAGCTGGCGCCACCTCCGTCTACCTCATCGAAGAACCCATGGCCGCGGCCATCGGCGCGGGCCTCCCCGTCAGCGAAGCCTCGGGCTCGATGGTGGTGGACATCGGCGGCGGCACCACCGAGGTGGGCGTCATCAGCCTGGGCGGCATGGTCTACAAGGGCTCGGTGCGCGTGGGCGGCGACCGCTTCGACGAAGCCATCATCAACTACATCCGCCGCAACTACGGCATGCTGATCGGCGAGCCGACGGCCGAAGTCATCAAGAAGAACATCGGCTCGGCCTTCCCGGGCTCCGAAGTCAAGGAAATGGAAGTCAAGGGCCGCAACCTTTCCGAAGGCGTGCCGCGCAGCTTCACCATCAGCAGCAACGAAGTGCTGGAAGCCCTGACCGATCCGCTCAACAACATCGTCTCGGCCGTGAAGAACGCGCTGGAGCAGACGCCGCCCGAGCTGGGCGCCGACATCGCCGAGCGCGGCATGATGCTGACCGGTGGCGGCGCCTTGCTGCGCGACCTCGACCGCCTGCTGGCCGAGGAAACCGGCCTGCCGGTGCTGGTGGCCGAAGACCCGCTGACCTGCGTGGTGCGCGGCTGCGGTATCGCCCTGGAGCGCATGGATCGCCTGGGCAGCATCTTCACGAGCGAGTAAAAGGCGAAAG
Organism: Variovorax multivorans; assembly: GCF_051216835.1. Taxonomy (NCBI): domain Bacteria; kingdom Pseudomonadati; phylum Pseudomonadota; class Betaproteobacteria; order Burkholderiales; family Comamonadaceae; genus Variovorax; species Variovorax multivorans. Next base: position 127,307 of record NZ_JBPJZL010000011.1, on the reverse strand, counting down.
CCATCATCGGCCGGCCTCTGCTTGCGCAGGCCGGCTTTTTGTTATTTGATTCCGCACCACCGCCGGGTCTGAATTCATGCCTCTGGGCACGCTCGATCGCACAGCGCCACCCCTGTTCAACCAGGGGCAGTCGGCGCTCAGCAAGCTGATCTTCTTCGGCGCGCTCGCCCTGTTCCTCATGGTGGCCGATGCGCGCTTTCACATCGTGCAGCCGATCCGCGCGACCATCGGCGCGGTGCTCTACCCGGTGCAATGGGTGGCGCTGAAGCCGGTGCAGGCCGTGCTGGGAGGTGGGCGCTACCTCGAAGACCTGCAGACCGCGCAGCGCAACGAGGAAGACGCCCGCAAGGCGCTGATGATGCAGGCCGAACGCGCCGCCCAGGCCGACACGCTGCTGCAGGACAACGCCCGCCTGCGCGAGCTGCTCGAACTGCGCCAGACCACGGCCACGCCGGGCCGCGCGGCCGAGGTGCTCTACGACGCGGCCGACCCCTACACCCGCAAGATCGTCATCGACCAGGGCCTGACCCAGGGCGTGGCGCCCGGCTCGCCGGTGATCGACGCGCGCGGCGTGCTCGGCCAGGTCACGCAGGTGCTGCCCTTCACGAGCGAGGTCACGCTGGTGATCGACCGCGATCTTTCCATTCCCGTGCAGAACACCCGCACCGGCGTGCGCAGCGTGGCCTTCGGCGACGCCTCGGCCCACGGCGGCGGGCTGGAGCTGCGCTTCATGGCCGCCAATGCCGACCTGCAGGAGGGCGACCTGCTCTCCACCAGCGGCGTCGACGGCATCTATCCCGCCGGCCTGCCGGTGGCGAAGATCGAGCGCATCGAGCGGCGCGCCGACTCGGCTTTCGCCCGCATCTACTGCGTGCCACTGGCCCATGTGACGGCCGCGCGCTATGTGCTGGTGCTCGAGCCCACCGGCACGCCGGCCGCGCCGCCGCCTGCCGCGCCCGCCGCCACCCAGCGCAAGCGGCCTGAAGGCAAGCCCGGCGCGGGCAAGAACGAAAAGAAGCCAGCGGGAGCGCGCCCATGATCAAGCGTCCAGGCCAGCAGCAGCTCCTGCTGCCCGTCAGCCCGCTCTTCATGTGGAGCAGCCTCGTGGTGGCGCTGCTCATCAACATGATCCCCATCGGCCGCGCGGTCTGGATGCCCGACCTGCTGGCGTTGGTGATCGTGTTCTGGGGTGTGCACCAGCCCGCGCGCGTGGGCATCGGCGCGGCCTTCGTGTTCGGCCTGTGCATGGACGTGCACCAGTCGTCGATGCTGGGCCAGCATGCGCTGTCCTACACCACGCTGGGCTTCTTCGCGATCACCATCCACCGGCGCCTGCTCTGGTATCCGGTGCTCTCGCAGGCGCTGCAGGTGCTGCCGCTCTTTGCGCTGTCGCAGCTGATCGAGGTCGTCACGCGGATGATCGGCGGCGGTGTGTTCCCGGGGTGGTCTGTGCTGATCTCGCCTGCCATCGAGGCCGCGCTGTGGCCCTTGGTCACCGCACTGTTACTGGCCCCGCAGCGCCGCACCCCGGAACCGGACGAGAACCGCCCCCTCTAAGCCCTGCCCGCCGCATTTGCCAAAAGCAACTGCACGCGCCTAAGCTCCCACCGCCATGACCGAAATCCGCAACGTCGCCGCCGACCTCGCGCGCTTCAAGCGCCGCGTGATCGTCATTGGCCTGGCGGTGCTGTTCGCGTTCAGCCTGCTGTGTGCGCGGCTGGTGTACCTGCAGGTCACGCGCCACGAAGACCTGGCCGAGCAGGCAGAGAGCAACCGCACGGCCGTGGTACCGGTGGTGCCCAACCGGGGCCTGATCCTCGACCGCAACGGCATCGTGCTGGCCTCGAACTATTCGGCCTACACGCTGGAGATCACGCCCTCCAAGGTGAACGACGTCGAGGAAACCATCGACAGCCTGACCCAGGTGCTCGAAGTCTCGCCGCGCGACCGCCGCCGCTTCAAGCGCCTGCGCGAAGACTCGCGCAGCTTCGACTCCATCCCCATCCGCACCCGCCTGAGCGACGAAGAGGTGGCGCGCTTCGCGGCCCAGCGCTATCGCTTCCCTGGCGTGGAGATCAAGGCGCGCCTGTTCCGTAACTACCCGCAGGGCGAGCTGGCCTCGCACGTGCTTGGCTACATCGGCCGCATCAACCAGCGCGAGAAGACCGCGATGGAAGACTGGGACGAGGAAGACCAGGCCAACTACAAGGGCACCGATTACATCGGCAAGCTCGGCATCGAGCAGAGCTACGAGAAGACGCTGCACGGCCAGACCGGTGTCGAGCAGATGGAAACCTCGGCGGGCGGCCGCGCCGTGCGCCGCCTGGCCAGCCACCCGGCCACACCGGGCAACACCGTGATGCTGTCGCTCGACATCAAGCTGCAGAAGCTGGTGGAAGACATGTACGGCGACCGCCGCGGCGCGCTGGTGGCCATCGACCCCAAGACCGGCGAGGTGCTGGCCTTCGTGAGCAAGCCCACCTTCGACCCCAACCTGTTCGTCGAAGGCATCGACAACGAAAGCTGGGCGGCGCTCACCGAGTCCCTCGACAAGCCGCTCCTGAACCGCGCCCTGCGCGGCACCTATCCGCCCGGTTCCACCTACAAGCCCTTCATGGCAATAGCGGCATTGCAAACCGGCAAGCGCGGGCCCAACGTGGTGGTGAACGACCCCGGCTACTTCAACTTCGGCGGCCACCGCTTCGGCAGCCCCGAAGGCAACCTGGGCGGCGTCGACATGCGCCGATCGATCCAGCTGTCGAGCAACATCTACTACTACTCGCTGGCCAACGAGATGGGCGTGGACCTGATCCACGACTTCATGAAGCCGCTGGGCTTCGGCCAGATCACCGGCATCGACCTGGGCGGCGAGGTGCGCGGCGTGCTGCCCAGCACCGAGTGGAAACGCAACACCTACAAGCGCCCCGAGCAAAAGAAGTGGTACGCGGGCGAGACCATCTCGCTGGGCATCGGGCAGGGCTACAACGCCTTCACGATGCTGCAGCTGGCGCAGGCCACGGCCATCGTGGCTGACGGCGGCTTGAAGCACAAGCCGCACCTCGTGCTGGCCACGCGCAACACCGTGAGCGGGCAGGTGGTGCCGCTGCAGCAGCCGCCGGCGGAAAACCTCGGCTTCTCGGCGGCCAACGTTGCGGTGGTCCGCGACGGCCTGACCAGCGTGGTCACCGCCGGCACGGCGCGCGGCGTGTTCGCGGGCGCGGCCTACCAGGCAGCCGGCAAGACGGGCACGGCGCAGGCGGTAACGCAGGCGCAGAACACCAAGTACAACGCGCGCGCACTGGAAGAACACCAGCGCGACCACGCTCTTTTCATGGCCTTCGCGCCGGTGAACGACCCGAAGATCGCCGTGGCTGTGATCGTGGAAAACGCCGGCTGGGGCGCGGGCGCCGCGGCCCCCATCGCGCGCCGGGTGTTCGACTACTGGCTCGCGAACCAGTACCCGAGCGAGGCCGACCTGGCGGCCATCAAGACCGGCAAGGCGACCGCGCCAATCGGCAAGCCGCGCGTGGCGAGTGAAGTGGCGTGGCCGGTGCCTGTGGCGACGCCCGCCACGGCGCCCTGACCCGTATTACTCCCTCTCCCTCTGGGAGAGGGTTGGGGTGAGGGCGAGCGGCCTCACCTCCATCGCGCGCGTTCTGACGCCGCTGCCCTCACCCTAGCCCTCTCCCAGAGGGAGAGGGGACAAGATGGAGGGGGGCAACGCAAGCCTCAAACCACCGTTCCGCTGACCTCGCCGAGGCCGATGCGCACCGCGCCCGCGCGCTCGCAGTAACCGCGAATGATCAGCGTGTCCCCGTCTTCCAGGAACGTGCGCTTCTCGCCATTCGGCAGCGTGATCGGCTGCTTGCCGCCCAGCGTCAGCTCCATCATCGAGCCGGCCTCGTCGGGCTTCGGGCCCGACAGCGTGCCCGAGCCCAGCAGGTCGCCCGGCTGCAGGTTGCAGCCGTTCACCGTGTGATGAGCGATGAGCTGCGCGGCCGTCCAGTAGGCGGCCTCGGTGGTGTTGCCGCGCGTGAGCAGCGCCGGGGCAACGCCCTCGGCGCGCATCTTCGCGGTCTGTAGCAGCACTTCGAGCGTGATGTCGAGTGCGCCGCTCTCGCGGTTCGATGTCGAATCGAGGTACGGCAGCGGCTGCGGGTCTTCCGCGGGCCGTTCGAACTTCGCGCGGAACGGCGCCAGCGCCTCCATGGTCACGATCCACGGCGACAGCGAGCTTGCGAAATTCTTCGAGAGGAAGGGGCCGAGCGGCTGGTACTCCCAGGCTTGCACGTCGCGCGCCGACCAGTCGTTGAGCAGCGTCACGCCGAACAGGTGGTCTTCGGCCTCGCCGATGGCAATGGGTTCGCCTTGCGCGTTGCCGCGGCCCACCAGGAAGCCCAGCTCCAGCTCGTAGTCGAGCCGCTTCGAGGGGCCGAAGCTCGGCTCGGCCGCATCCGGCGCCTTGGTCTGGCCCTGCGGGCGTTTGAAGCTCTGGCCGCTCACGACGATGGACGAGGCGCGGCCGTGATACCCGATGGGCACCCACTTGTAGTTGGGCAGCAGCGGCTGGTCGGGGCGGAACAGCTTGCCGACGGTGGTCGCGTGATGGATGCCCGTGTAGAAGTCGGTGTAGTCGCCAATGCGGCAGGGCACCGTCATCTCGGCCTTGGCCTGCGCCAGCAGCGCCTTCGACCACGCGGCCTGCTTGTCGCTGCCTTCGGCAAGGCCCGCGGAGATCGCGGCGCGCAGGGCCTGGCGGTCCTTGATGCTGGCGTTCATCAGCACGTTCATGTCGTCGGTGTCGACGAGGCCCGTTGCGCGCAGGTCCAGCACCTGGTCGCCGATGGCGACGCCGATGCGGAAACCCTCGCTGCTGCCGGCCGTGCGGAAGCGACCGAGGGGCAGGTTCTGGATCGGGAAGTCGGTGCCAGCTTCATGGGCCGAGGCGACCCAGCTGCGCAGCTTCGGGTCATGGGTGGCGTTCAGTGCGGTCATGGATGTCTTTCTGTGAATCGGTTCAGTCTGCGGTCATGCCGGCCTTTTGGGCCACATCGCCCAGGCGCTTGTATTCGGTTTCGGTCAGCGTGGTCAGCTCTTGTGGGGTCGAGCTGCGCGGCGAGAAGCCGGCCTGCGCCAGCTTGGCCTTCACGTCGGGCATGGCGAGCGCTTCGACAAAGGCCTCGTTCAGCGCCTTGACGATCGGCACCGGCAGCTTCGCCGGGCCGTACACGCCGAACCACGGTTCCAGCGCGTAGCCCTTGAGCCCGGCTTCGGCCATCGTCGGCACGTTGGGCAGCGAAGGCGAGCGCGTAGGGCCTGCCACCGCCAGCGCGCGCAGCTTGCCGGCCTGTATGTGCGGCAGCGACGCCGGCAGGTTGTCGAACATCACGCCGATGTTGTTGCCCAGCATGTCGGTGATGGCCGGGCCGCTGCCCTTGTAGGCAACGTGCACGAGCTCGGTGCCGGTCATCTGCGCGAACATCACGCCGGCCAGGTTCATCGAGGTGCCGGCGCCCGCGGTGGCGTAGGGCAGGCCGGGGTTCTTCTTCGCGGCGGCAACGAGGTCGGGCACGGTCTTGATGGCGGAGGCCGCCGGCACTTCGAGCACGATGGTCGAGGTGCCCAGCAGGCTGATGGCCGTGAAATCCTTACGCGGATCGAAGGCCATCGATTTGTAGATGTGCGGGTTCAGCGCGTTGGTCGAGATGGCACCGAAGCCGATGGTGTAGCCGTCGGGCGCGGCCTTGGCCACGGCGTCCATGCCGATGTTGCCGCCCGCGCCGCCGCGGTTGTCGATCAGCACCGGCTGGCCCAGCTTCTCCGACACCTTCTGGCCCACGGTGCGCGCCACCAGGTCGGTGGTGCCGCCCGGCGTGTAGGGCACGATGAAGCGGATGGGCTTGGACGGAAAGTCTGCGGCCTGTGCGACGTGCACGAGGAAGGGCGCCGCCAGCAGCGCCACGGCCGCCGCCCGGCGGGTGAGGGTGAATGCGTTCTTCATGCCTTGAACTGGTCCTTCAGCCCGGCCCAGCAGTCCGCGTAGTCGGTGTCCAGCGCAGGGCTCTTCAGCGCGAAGTCCGTCGGAATGAAGCGGTAGCGGCTCTCGAACATGAAGGCCAGCGTGTTGTCCAGCTTGTGCGGCTTCAGGTCGGCGTGCGTGGCCTTGTCGAAGGCTTCCTCGTCGGGGCCGTGCGGCACCATGCAGTTGTGCAGGCTCGCGCCGCCGGGCTTGAAGCCGCCCGGCTTGGCGTCGTACTCGCCCAGCACCAGGCCCATGAACTCGCTCATGAGGTTGCGGTGGAACCATGGCGGGCGGAATGTGTTTTCCATCACCATCCAGCGCGGCGGGAAGATCACGAAGTCGCAGTTGGCAGTGCCGGGCGTGTCGCTGGGCGAGGTCAGCACGGTGAAGATCGACGGATCGGGATGGTCGAAGCTGATCGAGCCGATCACCATGAAATGCGCCGTGTCGTACTTCACTGGCGACAGGTTGCCGTGCCAGGCGACCACGTTGAAGGGCGACTGCTTCATCGGCGCCTGCCAGAAGCGGCCGCCGAATTTCTTGACGATTTCGTAGGCGCCTTCTTCCGATTCGAAAGCCGCCACGGGCGCCTGGAAGTCGCGCGCGTTGGCCAGGCCGTTCGAGCCGATCGGGCCGAGCTCGGGCAGGCGGAAGTGCGCGCCGTAGTTCTCGCACACGTAGCCGCGCGAGAGCCCGTCGGGCAACGCCACTTTGAAGGCCATGCCGCGCGGCAGCACCGCGATTTCGCCGGGCTTCACGTCGAGCACGCCCAGTTCGGTCGTGATGACGAGGCGGCCCTGCTGCGGCACCAGCAGCATTTCGCCGTCGGCGTTGACGAAGGCGCGGCGCTCCATCGAGCGGCCCGCGAGGTACATCAGCGAGCCGATGCCGACCTGCGACTCGGCATCGCCGTTGGCCGCGATGGTGCGCATGCCGTCGACAAAGTCGATGTCGGCCGCGCCGTCCAGCGGCTGAGGATGCCAGCGCAGGGGCTCGGGCGGCAGGGGGATCTCGCGGTCGGCGCCGGTCGTCCAATGCGCCTGCGCGTAGGGCTGGTAGCGCCCCGACACCACCGAAGGCTGCCGGCGGTACAGCCAGGTGCGGCGGTTCTCGTGGCGCGGCGCGGTGAAGGCGGTGCCGGAGATCAGCTCGGTGTACAGGTCGAAGGGGCCGCGCTGCGGGTTGTTGCGGCCTTGGGGCAGGGCGCCGGGCACCGCCTCGGAGGCGTACTCGTTGCCGAAGCCGCTCTGGTAGCGCCGTTCAGAGGGCGAGGTTGCTGGGGTCATGGGCTTCTCTTTCGAAAGTCGCAATGAGGAGATTGGAATGCGTGGAGCCTAGCCGGCGCGCGCCGCATCGAAGGCTTCGCGCAGCACGGCCAGCGAGCCGACGTGGTTGGCCAGCACGAGCACGAGGCGCGCATTGAAGGCATGGCTTTCCTCGGTGGAAAGCCCTTGATGCGCCTCGATGAGCGCTTCGTAGAAGTCATCGGGCGCTTCGAGGTTCGGTGCGGTGGTCAGGTGCTGTTGCTGCTGCATGGTGTTCACGCCTTTGCCAGTGCGCGGCCGATGGCCGCGCGGATGTTCACTGCCGTGGGTTGCCGCCAGCGCGCGCACACGTGCTGGTCGGGCCGCAGCAGGTAGACGGTGCCGGGCTGCGCGTCGTAGCGCTGCGTGGCGAGTGCGACGTCGGTGCCGCCGCCTTCCACGCGCACGACGTGCAGCGGAAAGTCGCTCGCCTTCAGCGCCTGCAGGCTGCGCTCGGCCGTCTCACCCTGGCCGAACACAAGTGCGGTGAACTGCGAGACATGGCACTCGCGCAGCAGCCAGCCGGTGCTGCCATCGGCGCGCACGACAGGCGCATCGGCGGCTGCCGCGCCCGGCACCATCGCGCCCGCGAAGGCCTCGGCATCGGCCGTGTTGAGCGGCGAGTCGCGCAGCACCGTGGCCACCGACAGCCGCCCGCTGTTCACCAGCGTGCGCGCAAAGGCGTGTCGTTTGGTCAGCTCCAGCACCGCATCGCGGAACAGCCGGCTCACCTCGCTCTTGGGCGTGATGAAGTCGGTCGCGCGCGTGGAGTTGCGGATGTTCTCGTCGGCCGCGAACTCGCGCTCGCTGGCGTAGCTGTCGAGCAGGGCGTCGGGCGCCTCGCCGCGCACCACGGCCGCGAGCTTCCATGCGAGGTTGTCCGCGTCCTGCACGCCCGAATTGGCGCCGCGTGCGCCAAAGGGCGACACGCCATGCGCCGAGTCGCCCGCGAACAGCACGCGGCCGTGGCGGAAGCGCTCCATGCGCTGGCAGGCGAAGGTGTAGACGCTGGCCCAGCCGATCCGGAACTGCACGCCTTCGAAGCCGATGCTGTCGAGCAGCGCGCGCACGCGCGGCGTGATGTTCTCGGGCTTGCGCTCTTCCACCGGGTCGGCGTCCCAGCCGAGCTGGAAGTCCACGCGCCACATGCCGTCGGCCTGCTTGTGCAGCAGCACGCTCTGGCCGGGGTGGAACGAAGGGTCGAACCAGAAGCGCCGCTCGGTGGGCAGGTGCGCGTCCATCGTGATGTCGGCGATCAGGAAGCGGTCGCGAAACACACGGCCTTTTGCTTCCTGGCCCAGCAGCTGACGCAGGTTGGAGCGCGAGCCGTCGCAGGCGGCAACGTAGTCCGCCTGCAGCCGGTAGTCGCCCTCGGGCGTCTCCACGGTCAGCACCGCGCCGTCGTCGCGTTGCTCGATGCCCGTGACCTTGTTGTTCCAGCGCAGGTCGATCAGCGGCAGCGTGGCCGCGCGCTCGACGAGGTAGCCCTCGACGTAGTACTGCTGCAGGTTGATGAAGGCCGGGCGCTCGTGGCCGGGCTCGGGCAGCAGGTCGAAGCGGTAGACCTGCTCGTCATGGAAGAACACCTTGCCCACGTTCCACGACACGCCCTTGTCGACCATGCGGTCGCCACAGCCGAGGCGGTCGAAGATCTCCAGCGTGCGCTTGGCGAAGCAGATCGCGCGCGAGCCGCTGGAGAGCGTGTTGTCGTTGTCGAGCAGCACCACGGGCACCTGCCGCAGCGCAAGGTCGATGGCCAGCGCCAGGCCGACCGGGCCGGCGCCGACGATCACCACCGGGTGGCGGGCGGGCGTGGCCGAGTCCTGGTCAGCGTGGCGGCGATAGTCGAAGCGCAGGCTCTGATAGTCGATCACGTGTTGTCTCCGTGTCTTCTTCTGTCGTCTCGCGCAATCAGCCTTCCAGTGCCTTCCACATCTCGATGTCGCGCTCGGCTGTCCACACGCGCGGGTCGGCGTGGCCCGAGGCCTCGTCGTAGGCGCGGCTCACGTCGAAGGGCATGCAGTGGTCGAAGATCACCCACTGGCTGTACTTGGGCTTGAGCTTCTCGTAGGTGTCCTTGTAGACCGCGTTCAGGTCGCGCCCGGCCTTCACGCCTTCCTGCACGCTGGCGTACACGTCGGAGATGAAGTTGCGCGTACCGGTCAGGCCCTCGGCCACTTCGGCCGGCGTGGTCAGCGCGGCGCCGCGGCCCGGCACCAGCGCGGCGGGCTTCAGGGCTGCGATGTTGTCCAGCGTCTGCGGCCAGTCCTTGAAGTAGGCGTCGCCGGCATACGGCGTGGCGCCGAACTCGACCAGGTCGCCCGACAGCAGCGTCTTCTCGCCCGGCAGCCAGACGACGGTGTCGCCCTTGGTGTGGCCGCGACCGAGCTGGATCAGCTGCACTTCGAGCTTGCCGAGCCACAGCGTCATCTTGCCGGTGAAGGTCATGGTGGGCCAGGTCAGGCCGGGCGGCACCGTCTCGACGTTCTGGAACAGGCGAGGGAAGCGGCCGATTTCGCTGGCCTTGTCCTGCTCGCCGCGCTCGACGATCAGGTCGCGAGTGTCCTGGCTGGCCAGGATGTGTTCGGCATCGTAGCCCGCCGCGCCCAGCACGCGCACCGCGTGGTAGTGCGTGAGCACCACGTACTTGATGGGCTTGTCGGTCACTTCGCGGATGCGGCGCACCACGTCGGCCGCCATGGCGGGGGTGGCCTGGGTATCGGCCACCAGCACGCAGTCGTCGCCGATGACGATGCCGGTGTTGGGGTCGCCCTCGGCGGTGTAGGCCCAGGCATGTTCGGAGATCTGGCTGAAGGTGATCTTCTTCTCTTCCATGTCGGCCTGGCTGGCGAATTTCTTGGCTTGGCTCATCGGTTGTCTCCGTTGGTGGGGTGAGGTTGGTTTTGCGATTCGTCTAATCTGAACGAATTCGCGGTGAACGAATTTCCGCAGTGTAAGCCGCTGATCAGTTAATGTCTAATCCCTTCTTCATGAACGAACGACCAGAAGGCGAGGCCGGCCATGGCAGCCAGTGACACCGACCGCGCCCAGCGCGGCATCCAGAGCATCGAAGTCGGTGGCCAGCTGCTGCGCGCGCTGGTGCACCACGGCCGGCCCATGGCGCTGAAAGACCTGGCGCGCGAGGCCGACATGACGGCCGCCAAGGCGCACCCGTACATGGTCAGCTTCGGGCGCCTGGGCCTGATCGAGCAGGACCGTGCCAGCGGCCACTATCTGCTCGGCCCGCTCGCCTTGCAACTGGGGCTCATCAGCCTGCAGCAGGCCGACCCGGTGCACATTGCCACCCCGCTGATCGCCCAGCTGGCCCAGCAGACCGGCCACACCGTGGCGCTGGCCGTGTGGGGCGCGCGCGGCGCAACCATCGTGCGCACGGCCGAATCGCCCTCGCCGGTGCACGTGAACATGCGGCACGGCACGGTGTTCTCGCTGACCAATACGGCCTCGGGCCGCGTGTTTGCAGCCTTCCTCGATGCCGACGCGGTGCGCCAGCTGCTCGAGGACGAGCGCCAGCGCCAGAAGCAGCGCAAGGGCGCCGAGCCGGCCCCGGCCGCCGGCATGCCGCCGGTGCAGCCGTTGCCCTCGTGGAGCGACTTCGAGCGCCAGTTGCAGGAAGTGCGCGCGCACGGCATCAGCCGCTCCGACGGCGAGGTCATCGAAGGCGTCAGCGCCATGGCTGCGCCGGTCTTCGACCACACTGGCGCCATCGTGCTGGCCGTGACCGCCATCGGCCCGGCCGGTATCTTCGACACCGCGTGGGACGGCGAGATTTCCCGCGCGCTCAAGGCCTGCGCGGACACCGTGTCGCAGCGCCTGGGCGCCACCGCCAACCCGCCTGCCGCGAATCCCCCCAGACCAGAGCGATGACGCCAGTCAAACCAGATATCTCTTCTCCTCCTCTCCACGCGGCCATCGAGCTGCTGCGCAACGCCCGGCGCATCGTCGTGTTCTCCGGCGCTGGCCTGTCGCGCGCCTCGGGCATCCCGACCTACCGCGATGCGGACGGCCTGTGGAAGAACCAGAATGCACTGCAGTTCTCCCATGCCGAAGACCTCCAGCGCGACCCGTCGGGCTTCACGAAATTCTGGGCGCAGCGCCTGTCGATGATCGAATCGGCACAGCCCAACCCGGGCCATACCGCGCTAGCGCTGCTGCAAAGGCTGCGGCCCGCCACCCGGCTGGTCACACAGAACGTCGACGGCCTGCTGACCCAGGCGGGCGGGCTCGACGTGCTCGAACTCCACGGTTCGCTGCGCCGCTGGCGCTGCGACCACTGCGGCAACCGCAGCGGCCCATGGCCCTTTCACCGCTGCCTGCGCTGTGGCTCGCACGCGCGGCCCGACGTGGTGATGTTCGGCGAGATGCTGAACGAAGGCGTGCTGCTCGACGCGCAGGTGGCCGCGCAGGAGTGCGATCTGTTCATGGTGGTCGGCAGCACGACCATCGTCTATCCGGCGGCCGAGCTGCCGCAGACGGCGCTGGCGCACGGGGCTCGGCTCATCACGCTCAATCTGGAGCCGCTGCCTCATCTGGATGAAGCAGCGACCGTGGTGCTGCGCGGCGCCTCGGAAGACCTGCTGCCGCAGCTGCTCGCAGGCCTGCCAGGCTGAAAGGCTAAGAAAGGGGGCTGAGGGCGCTCAGCCCTTCTTGCCGCCCAGCAGCACCAGCGCCCCGCCCACCACGATCACGGCCACGCTGGCCCAGGTGGGGAAGTTGACCGTCTGCTTCTCCTTCATCGAGAACTCCAGCGGGCCGAGCTTGGCCTCGTGGGTTTCCTTGGTGAAGCTGAAGCTGCCGAGGCCCAGGGCGGCGATGCCGGCCACGATCAGCAGGATGCCGACGATGCGTGTTGCGTTCATGGGGTCGATCCTCCGTCCGTTGAATGGCTATTGCCGGGGCTGCTGCGGTGTCTGCTGCTGCAGCTGGTCCACCCATTGCACCACCTCGGCCATCGCGGCATCGCTGGCCGAGATCAGCGCCTTCACACCGCCGGGTGCGTCGGCGCTGGAAGCAGGGCGGCGCACGGTGAAAGTGCGCTGGCCCAGCACGCGGTCGCCACCGGGCGCGCTGCGGACCAGCGTGGCGCGCAGGCGCACCAGGCCCACGCTGGCGCTGGCCGAATCGAAGTAGTGGCTGAACTCGTCGAGCGAGATGCGCAGCGTGTCGGGCACCTCGCCCCGGCTGCGCGAGATGGTGGCGCTTTCTTCCGGGCCGAGCACGGTGCGGCGCTCCGACAGCGTGTCGCGCAGCCGCTGGCGCAGCAGCTGCGCGGGCGGCAGGCTCCAGCGCGACTGGCCGTAGGGGCGCAGCTCGTTGGCGTCGGCGTACCCCAGCCGGTAGAGGATCTGCGTGCCGTCCAGGCGGGAGTTGCTGTCGAACTCGGCCAGCGCCAGCGTGGGCAGGGCGGCTGCGGCGGGCGCGGCAGCAACAGGCGCCGTCAGGCCGGGGCCGAAGTCGTACAGCGTGGTGCGCGCGGGCTTGTCGGGCAGCGCGCCGCAGCCTGCGACCAGCAGTGCGGCGCCGAGCGCGATGGCGGCCGGGTTCATCAAGGAGCGAATGGCGTTCTTCATGGTGGATGGTTCTCCCTGGATGGTGCTCAGGGCCGCGTCGCAGCGGGCGCGCTGAACCCCGGCTCGCCCGGGCCCGCGACTGCGCCGCCGTTGCCGAACAGCAGCGATTGCGGGTTGTCGTTGATGTTGTCCGCTGCGCGGCCCAGCCGGCGCACGGCGTGCGAGGTGTCGTCGGCCACGCGGTTCACGCGCGGCAGCGTGGCCGCGTTGAACGAATCGACGGCCTGCGCCAGCGCCTTGGTGCCGTCGCTCAGCCGCTCGACCGGGCCGTCGGGCGCATTCAGCCGGCCCACGGTGGTGTTGAAGTTGGTGGCCACGCGCGAGACGTCGCCAGCGGCCTTCTTCACCGAGGCCAGCGTGTCGGGCAGCTTCGTCAGCGCGGGGTTCAGTCCGGTCTTCACCGTGTTGTCGAGCGTCTTGAGCAGCGTGTTGGCGCTGGCCGAGGCGGCCGCGATGTTCTCCAGCGCTTCGGCCGCGCGCTTCTGGTTGGGGTCGCTCAGCAGCTGGTTGGCGCGCTTCGTCACTTCCTCGACCTGGTTGATGATGGCCTCGCCGCGGTCCTGCAGCTGCGCCAGCATCGAGGGCTTGAGCGGAATGCGCGGCGGGTTGTCGTCGTCCGGTTTGAGCGACACCGTCGATTCGCCCTTGTCGTCCAGCGCGATGAAGGCCAGGCCGGTCACGCCCTGGTAGCTCAGCGTGGCAAAGCTGGAGGTGGTGAGCGGCACGCGCTCGTCGACCGTGATGCGCACGCGCACATTGCCCTTGACCTTGGGGTCGAAGTCGATCGACGCCACCTTGCCCACCGCGATGCCGCGGTAGCGCACCATCGCCTGCGGCTGCAGGCCGCTGACGGCGTCGCGCGTGGACAGCTCGTAGATGTTGCGCACGGTGTTGTCGCGCGTGAACCAGATCACCAGCCCGACGAGCGCGGCGATCAGGCCGAGCACGAAGGCGCCGGCGGCGAGGGCGTGGGCCTTGTTTTCCATGGTGGCTACCTACCTTTCAGCGGCCCGCCTCGGCGGCGGGCTGCGATGGAGATTGTTCGGCGGGCTTGTCGTGCAGAGCCTCAAGGGCGCGCTGGCCGCGCCCGCCGAGAAAGTATTCGTGAATGAAGGGATGCGGGTACGCGATGACTTCGCGCGCCGCGCCGGTGACGATCACCTTCTGGTCGGCCAGCACCGCGATGCGGGTGCTCAGGTCGAACAGTGTGTCCAGGTCGTGCGTGACCATCACCACCGTGAGGCCCAGCTCGCGGTGCAGGCCGCGCAGCAGGTCGCAGAAACTGTCGGCCGCCTCGGGGTCGAGGCCGGCCGTGGGCTCGTCGAGCAGCAGCAGCGGCGGGTCCATGATGAGCGCGCGCGCCAGCGCCACGCGCTTGATCATGCCGCCCGAGAGGTCTGACGGGCTCTTGTTCGCGTGCTGCGGGCCCAGGCCCACCATCTGCAGCTTCACCAGCGCCGCGTGGCGGATCAGCTCGTCGGGCAGCAGCTTCAGCTCGCGCAACGGAAAGGCGATGTTCTCCAGCACGCTGAAGGCCGAGAACAACGCGCCGTGCTGGAACAGCATGCCCACGTTGGCCGCGCCCGATGCGCTGAGCTCGCCGGGCTCCTGGCCCAGCACCTCGACGTGGCCGCGCGTGGGTTTTTCGAGCCCGAGGATCTGGCGCAGCAGCACCGTCTTGCCGGTGCCCGAGCCGCCGACCAGCGACAGCACCTCGCCGCGGTCGATGTGCAGCTGCAAGTCGCGGTGCACCACCTGCTCGCCATCGGGGCTCTGGAACACCGTCCACAGGCCGCGGATGTCCACCACGGTGGTGTAGGTGTCGGAGCGTACGGGCATGCTCATGGTGTCAGGCCCTGAATCCGATGCCCTTGAAGAGCACTGCGAAGAGCGCGTCCACAAGAATCACCGCGGTGATCGACGTGACGACCGACTGCGTGGTGCCGCGCCCCAGGCTCTCGGTGTTGGGCTTGACCTTCATGCCGAAGTAGCAGCCGATCAGCGCAATCAGAATGCCGAACACCGCCGACTTGGCAAGCGCCAGCCAGAGGTTCGAGATGGGCACCGCGCGCGGCAGCGCTGAAAGAAAGTAGGCGGGCGAAATATTGAGCGCCGCATCGGCCGCCAGCATGCCGCCCGCGAGCGCCGCCATCGAAGTCCAGAGGCTGATCAGCGGCATCGCGATGGCCAGTGCCAGCACGCGCGGCATCACGAGGCGAAAGCCGTGGGCGATGCCCATCACGCGCATTGCGTCGAGTTCTTCCGTTACCCGCATCACGCCGATCTGCGCCGTGATGGCCGAGCCCGAACGCCCGGCGATCAGCACGGCAGCCAGCACCGGCCCCAGCTCGCGGATCAGCGAGAGCCCGAGGATGTTCACCACGAAAGTCTCGGCGCCGTACTGCCGCAGCTGCTGCGAGATCAGGTAGGCCAGCACCACGCCAATCAGCAGCCCCACCAGCGCCGTGATGTGCAGGGCCGTGGCGCCGAACTGATACAGGTGCCCCGAGAAATCGCGCCACGGCCCGCGGTGCGGCGCGCGGATCAGCCGGCCCACGTCGAGCGCCAGCTGGCCGATCAGGCTCGTGAAGTCGCGCACCACGTACATCACGCGCGGGCCGTTGTGCGAGAACGCGCGGATGCGGTCGCTGAGCGAGGGCGGGGGCTCGTCCGGCGTGGCGACGGTGTACTGCGCCACCTGGTCGAGCACGGCCTTGTGCTGCGGCAACATTTCGAGCGTGGCCGGCCACTGGTGGCGCCAGTGCTCCCACAGCAGCTGCGCGCCGATGTGGTCGAGCTGCCCGATGGGGCGCAGGTCCCAGGCGCGGTCGTCGGCGGGAGGGGCGGTTTCCAGGCTTTTGGCCAGTGCTTGCCAGGCCGGCTTGGACGACATCGCCAGCGTGGTCCAGCAGCCGCTGGCTACCGTCCACTGGCGGCCTTCCTGCTCCCGCTGCTCGACGCGGGGCCACGCGCTGTCGGCGGCGGAAGCGTCGGCAGTCGATGTGGCAGGGGACATAGGGCGGGTGAGCGGGAAAGTTAACAAAGGCGGGGGTGGAAGCGCGCATCGTAACCGGGTGCATCCAGTGTGAAGGTGCTCCAGACCCCTCGTTTGCGTAGGGCACAACGCCGTTTCTTCAGGTTTTCTTCAGGGCAGATGCGATCACGCTGAAAAGCCCTCGGACAGCGCCTCGCGCAGCCACCCCACAAAGGCCGTCACAGCCTGCGGCACATGCGTGGCGTAAGGACGTATTGCATACAGCCGCTCGCCGAAAGCACCCACCGAGCGCCACTGCGGCAACACCTGCTGCAGCTTGCCCGACTGCAGCGCCGACTGCGCGCTGAAGTCGGGCACCAGCGCAATGCCCAGCCCGCTGAGGGCCGCGTCGCGCAGCGCCTCGCTGTTGTTCGCGACCAGCGGCCCCGAGACCGGCACCGTGATGCGCGGTGCCGAGGCCTTTGCCTCGAAGTGCCAGGTCGGCGTTTCCTGCGCGCGCGGGTAGTGCAGGCAGTCGTGCTCCGCCAGCGCCTGCGGCTCGCGCGGCGTGCCGCGGCGGCGCAGGTAGGCACGGCTGGCCACCAGCACCGAGCGGGTTTCGCAAAGCGTCCACGCCACGTGCGTGTCGGGCGGTGCGGCCGTATGGCGGATGGCCAGGTCGAAGCCCTCCATCGCGAGCGAGCTGAGCCGGTCCGACAGGTCGAGCTCGAGGCGCACTTCGGGCTGCGCGCGCAGGAAGTCGGCCAGCCGCGGCACCAGCTGCTGGCGCGCGAATGCCACCGGCGCCGTCACCCGCACCAGCCCGCGCGGTACGCCAGCCAAGTCGCGCACGCCCGCGAAGCTGTGGGCAATCTGCTCGAAGGGGCCGCGCATGTCTTCCACCAGCCGCTGGCCGGCCTCGGTGAGCCGCACGCTGCGCGTGGTGCGCTGCACCAATGGCGCACCGGCCGCGCGTTCGAGCTCGGCGATGCGCTGGCTCATGGCCGCCTTGCTCACGCCCAGGCGTAGCGCCGCAGCCGTGAAGCTGCCCTGTTGAGCCAGCACCGTGAGCCAGTGCAGGTGCGTCCAGAGCGACTCGATATTTTGGGGTTTCATGTTTGTATTGTTCAGCATCATGAACAATAAGTTCAAGCTTCGTGACTAGGCGCGGAACAAGGTGCTGCCTAAACTGACCGCACTCCTCCGCCAGCAAAGCCCTCTTCAAAGCCTTCCCCATGCCCACCTCCATCGACCACTTCATCGCCGGCAAGCCCGCCGCCAACACCTCCGGCCGCACGCAGGACGTGACCAACCCCGCCACCGGCGCCGTCACCGGCAAGGTCGGCCTGGCCGACACCGCGCAGGTCGCGGCAGCCGTTGCAGCCGCGCAGGCCGCCTTCCCGGCCTGGGCCGACACCCCGCCCATCCGCCGCGCGCGCGTCATGTTCAAGTTCCTGCAGCTGCTCAACGAGCACAAGGACGAGCTGGCCCACCTCATCACCGCCGAGCACGGCAAGGTCTTCACCGACGCGCAGGGCGAAGTCAGCCGCGGCATCGACATCGTCGAGTTCGCCTGCGGCATTCCGCAGCTGCTCAAGGGCGACTTCACCGACCAGGTGAGCACCGGCATCGACAACTGGACGCTGCGCCAGCCGCTCGGCGTGGTTGCCGGCATCACGCCCTTCAACTTCCCGGTGATGGTGCCGATGTGGATGTTCCCGGTGGCCATTGCCGCGGGCAACACCTTCGTGCTCAAGCCCAGCCCGACCGACCCGAGCGCCTCGCTGCGCATGGCCGAGCTGCTGACGGAAGCCGGCCTGCCCGACGGCGTGTTCAACGTCGTGCAGGGCGACAAGGCCGCCGTCGACGCGCTGCTCGAACATCCGGACGTCAAGGCCATCAGCTTCGTCGGCTCCACGCCCATCGCCAACTACATCTACGAAACCGGCGCACGCCACGGCAAGCGCGTGCAAGCCCTGGGTGGCGCGAAGAACCACATGGTGGTGCTGCCCGACGCCGACATCGAGCAGACGGTCGACGCGCTGATCGGCGCGGGCTACGGCTCGGCCGGCGAGCGCTGCATGGCCATCAGCGTGGCAGTGCTGGTCGGCGACGTGGCCGACAAGATCATTCCCAAGCTCATCGAACGCACGAAGACGCTGAAGGTGCTCAACGGCACCAACCTTGCCGCCGAAATGGGCCCGATCGTCACGCGTGCCGCGCACGAGCGCATCACCGGCTACATCGACCTGGGCGAGAAGGAAGGCGCGAAGCTGCTGGTCGACGGCCGCGGCTTCGACGGCAGCAAGGCCGGCGAAGGTTGTGGCGACGGCTTCTGGATGGGCGGCACGCTGTTCGACAACGTCACGCCCGAGATGCGCATCTACAAGGAAGAAATCTTCGGCCCGGTGCTCAGCTGCGTGCGCGTGGCCAACTTCAAGGACGCGGTTGACCTCGTCAACGCGCACGAGTTCGGCAACGGCGTGAGCTGCTTCACCCGCGACGGCAACGTGGCGCGCGAATTCAGCCGCCGCATCCAGGTCGGCATGGTCGGCATCAACGTGCCGATCCCGGTGCCCATGGCCTGGCACGGCTTCGGCGGCTGGAAGCGCTCGCTGTTCGGCGACATGCACGCCTACGGCGAAGAGGGCGTGCGCTTCTATACCAAGCAGAAGTCCGTGATGCAGCGCTGGCCCGAGAGCATCGGCAAGGGTGCCGAGTTCGTGATGCCGACTGCCAAGTAATCAGATAAAAAAGCAAGCCCCCGGCCGCCGTTGCGCCGGGGCCTCCCCGATCCTTCGGGTTCTGAAACGTTTCTTCCGTAGAGTTCGCCATGACCGCCTAGAAACCCGGACGCATCTCGCGTCCAACATCAGAAGACCAGAGAGGACCGAGGAGACATGGCTGCGAACAACAACACGAGGACTTTCCGAAACCCGGCTTCGGCCGGCGGCGCGCTCTGGCGGCTGCTGGCCCTGGCCACGGCGCTCGTCGCGGCGCCGACGCTGCACGCGGCCAGCGTGCTCAGCGTGAGCCCGCAAGGCGAAGCGCGCGACGTGCGGCAGGTGGCTATCCGCTTCGATGCCGACATGGTGCCGCTGGGCCAGAGTGAAGGGGCCGAGCCCGCGAGCGTGCAGTGCTCGCCGCAGGCGCCGGCAGGGCGCGCGCGCTGGATCGGTCCGCGCGCCTGGGCCTTCGAGTTCGAGAAAGATGTGCGTGGTGGGACGCGATGCAATGTCGTGTTCAAGGCTGGGCTGAAGACGCTGGCGGGCGAGGCCGTGACCACGCCGCCGGCTGCGAGCTTCGTGGCCGGTCCCCATGGTTTTTCTACTTCCTTTCCGGCCGAGGGCTCGCAGGTCGCGCCCGATCAGGTCTTCCTGCTGCGCCATTACGACCCCCAGCCCGTGGGTGATCCGCAGACGCTGGCGGCCGGCTTCACCTGCGAGCTGCGCGACGGCGACAAGGTGCAGAGCCAGCCGACAGAGCTGGTCACCGGGGCCGCCCTGACCTCGGCGCTGCGCGCAGCCCAGTCGGGTACCTATGCCCTGGCACTGCGCTGCGCGCAGCCGCTGCCCGAAGGCGTGCAATTGCGCTTGCGCCAGGTGCCCGTGGACGGTGCCGAGCCGAAGCTCTTCAACTACACCACCCGCCCGCGCTTCACCGCGCGTGTCGAGTGCACGGTGCTCGACTACCCCCAGGGACAGAAGGCCTGCGACCCGCGCCGGCCGGTCGAACTGACTTTCTCCGCCGGCATCGGCCTCATGAGGTCCGGCGGCATCCGCCTGACCGACGCGTCGGGCGCCGACCTGTCTTTCGATGCCGTCGACACGTGGCGCCGTGACGAGGTTCGGCAGTTGCGTGTGATGCCGCCGAAGGGCAGTTTTGGCGAGGGCACTCGCTTCACCGTGCGCCTGCCCGAGGACTTCCGCGACGTGCTCGGCCGGCCGCTGGTCAACGCGTCGGAGTTTCCCAAGACAGTCGAATTCGCTCGCCTGCCGCCATATCTGGGTGTGGCCAACTCTCTCGCCGTCATGCCGTGGCAAGCCGGCAAGTCCGACGCAGTGGCGGCCTTTGCCGTGCGCCGCGTCGAGAAGTCGGTGCCGCTGCGGCAATGGCGGCTCGGCGGCGAGATGGGCGTGGGCATCGAGGCCTACGCCATCGAACTGCTGCAGAACCAGCAGGCCGGCCAGTGGCCCACCGAACAGCTGAACGCCAAGGCAGGGGTACCGCGTACATCGACGTTGGCCACGCAGGGCGAAGGCATGGAATTCGTCGGCGTGCCGCTCGCCGCGCCCGGCTTGCACGTGGTGCGCGCTGACAGCGCCGCCTTCACGCAATACATCGACACGCGCCCGCTTGGTCCGAGCGAAACCCGGGATGCCTCGCCGCGCCAGCGCTATGCGGTGGTGCAAGCCACCAACCTCAACCCCGGCGCGAGCTTCGGCAATGCGGGCGCTTCGGTGATCTGGGTCACCGCGTTCGACAGCGCCAAGCCGGTGGCGGGCGCCGATGTGGCTGTGTACTCATGCAACCGCGAACTGCTCTGGCGCGGCAAGACCGATGCGCAGGGCCTGGCCCGGCCGGACGAAGCCTTGCGCGGCAAGTTGGCGTGCAGCAACAACACCCGTGCCGTGACGCCACGCTACGGTGGCGGCGGCAACAACAGCCCTTGGGTGGTGGTGCGCGCCGGCGACGACATGGCATTGATGCAGGTCTCGGCCGGGTGGAACGGCTTCTCCGCAGGCCGCGATGCGCAGAACATCCGCGCCCATACCGTGCTCGACCGCACGCTCTTCAAGGCGGGCGAGACCGTCAGCATGCAGCACGTCGTGCGGCTGCTCGAAAGCCGTGGCTTCGCGCTGCCGCCAGCGGGCACGCTGGATGTCGAGATTCGCTACAGCTGGAGCGACAAGGTGAATACGTCCAGTGTGCCGCTCGGCGCCGACGGCAGCGCCACCAGCCAGTGGACGATCCCGTTCGACGCCAAGCTCGGCAACTACACCGTGTTGGTGTTGCAGGGCGGCCGGCAGCTGGCCAGTGCGCAGTTCCAGGTCGAGGAGTTCCGCACGCCGGTGTTCGACAGCGAACTGCGCACCAAGGCGCTGTGGGAGCGCGACGCTCAGCTCGCGGTGGTCGATGCGCGGCTGAGCTACTTCGCCGGCGGCGCCGCGGCCGGGCTGCCGGTGACCGTGCAGCAGGGCTGGGCGCGCCAGGTGCAAGGCCCGCAGCCCGGCTACGCGTTCTACGACGAAACGCTCGATGCCGCGCCTGCCATGCCGTCGTCCATTCCACCGCAAGCCACGAAGCTCGATGCCGCCGGCAGGACGCAGCTGCGGCTCAAGGCGCCATCGCTGGAACGGCCGATGCTGCTGCAGACCGAGCTGAAGTTCCAGGACCCCAACGGCGAAACCCAGACCGTCGGCGCCAGCACCATGCTGTGGCCCGACCGCATGAAGCTCGGCCTGCGCGTGCGTGCGAAAGACCGGGATCGGCCGCAGGCCATCGAAGGCATTGCCCTCGACGACCAGAACCGGCCGGTGGTCGACGAGCCCGTGAGCGTGCGCGTCAAGCCGGTGCAGCGGAACTGGAACAGCGGGCAGACGCGAGTCACCGACCTCGGCCCCGAGATGGATGTGTGCAGCACCCGCACCGACGCGCAAGGGCGGTGGACCTGCGATTGGCAGCTACCCGCCGCGGTGTCGGGCCAGCAGGTGCCCGAGCAATGGCTGTTCAGCGCGAGCGCCAGCAGCCTGAAGCACAGCCGCGCCGTCGTGCGCACCGACATGCTGCAGTACCGCTGGACACTGGGCTGGCAGGAGGCGCTGGCCCGCTCAGCGCTGCAGCTGGAGAACGGACCGTCCTTCGGCCCTGGCGAGACCGCCATCGTGGTCGCGCGTCCCGAGCGTCTGCCGGCGAACCTGCTGCTCACCGTGGAACGCGAAGGTGTGATGGCCGCCAGCGTGCATGCGATCACCGCGATGGCGCAGCGCATCGAACTGCCGCTGACCGCGCAACATGCGCCCAACGTGCATCTGGCGGCGCGCTATGTGTATCCGCTGCAGGACGCAGGCAAGGACGCACCGCTGGCGAGCGTGCAGCGAGCCGAGGTGCCGGTGCGTCCCGACGCGTGGACGCTTTCCGTCGGTTTGCGTCCCGAGGCTGCGACGGCGCGGCCGCGCACGCAGCTACCGATGGAAGTCGCGGTGCGCGATGTTGCCGGCCAGCCCGTGGGTGGCGCGCGCGTGACACTGGTCGCGGTGGACCAGGCCCTGCTGGCGCTCAAGCCCAATGGCACCTGGGCGCTGGCCCGGGCGATGTTCGCGGCGCGTGGCAACTCGGTCACCAGCACGGCCCTCGATGCCCGCCTGTTGCGCCGGGTCGAGCTCGGTCTGCAGCCGCAGCACCGGCCGGACGACGAGGCCGCGCGCGGCTTGTTCGGCGTCGTACCGGGCGCTCCGGCCCCGGTCGCGGCCGCCGCGATGCGCGCCTCGAAGCCGGACGCGCCGGACGAGCCGCCCCCGCGCACTGACCTCTCCTCCCTCATCCTCTGGCGCACCGACCTGCGCACCGACGCCCAAGGCATCGCCCGCGCCACCGTCCCGCTCAACGACGCGCTCACCCAGTTCCGCATCGTCGCCATCGCCAGCGCGGGCGAGGCGCAGTTCGGCCAGGGCGAAACCACCATCACCAGCACGCAGCCGCTGCAGATCTTCAGCGGCCTGCCAGAGCTGCTGCGCGCGGACGATGCCATCGTGCAGAAGCTCAGCCTGCGCAACACGGGTGCGTCGCCGCTCGCCGTGGTGCTCAAGGCCGAGGCCGTCGTCGAGCCCAATGGCGAATGGTCCGGCGCACGCGATGTAGTGCCCGCCGATGCACTGGCCGCGCGCGGCCTGAAGATCGAGCGCCGCGTGCAGCTCGCGGCCGGCCAGACGCAGGAAGTGTTGTGGCCTGTCGCCGTGCCCGGTGGCGCCGGCACGCTGCGCTGGCGCATCAGTGCGCAGGGTGGTGAAGAACGCGACGCGCTGGAAGTCACGCAGCGCGTGGTGCCAGCACTGACCGCCACGGTGCGCCAGTCGACGCTGCTGTCGGTGGTCGACGCGGGCGCCGTGCCCGTTGTGCAGCCGCGCGATGCGGTGCCGCTCACAGGCGGCATGCGCGTCGCGCTGCAGTCCAGCCTCGTCGATGCGGCACTCGCCGAATCGACGCGCTGGATGGCGCAGTACCCGTACAGCTGCCTCGAACAGCAAAGCTCGCGCTATGTCTCGCTCGACGACCGGGCGAGCTGGGACAAGCTGATGGCCCAGCTGCCCAAGTACATCGACGGCAAGGGGCTGGCGCGCTACTTCCCCGAGTCCTCGCTGTCCGGCAGCGAGATGCTCACCGTGCAACTGCTCGACCTCGCCCACGCCAAGAGCTGGCCCGTGCCCGAGGCACTGCGCCGCCAGATGCTCGATGCGCTCGATGCCCTGCTTCAAGGCCGTCTGACCGCGCAAGACTGGGCGCCGCGCAATTACCTGGAGCCGCAGCAGCTCGCCGCGCAGGCAACGCTGGTGGAGCACGGCCGCGCGAAGATCGTGGTCAAGCCCAAGGCGCTCGATGCGCTCTCGGCCCAATCGCTGGTCGACTGGTCGCGCGCGCTCATGGCAATGCCCGCCGATGCCGAGCGCGACGCCGCACTGAAGGAAGCCGGCGCGCAGTTGCGCAGCCGCTTCGACGTGCAAGGCACGCGCCTGCGCTGGCGCGACGAATCGGCGCAGCACTGGTGGTGGTTCATGTGGAGCGGCGACAGCACCGCCGCGCGCATGGCCCTGCTCGCTCAGCAATGGGCCGAGACCGACGCAAGCTGGAAGGCCGATGCACCGCTCATCACGCAGGGGCTGGTCGGCCGCCAGAGCGTAGGCCGTTGGAGCACCACCACCGGCAATGCCTGGAGCACGGTCGCGCTGCGCCGCTTCCAGCAGCAGTTCGAGGCGGGCCCGGTCGATGGCGTGACGCGCGCCACGCTGGGCCGCACCACGCGCGACGCCACATGGGCCGATGCCAAGGCCCCGAGCATGCTGCTGCCCTGGCCCGCGCAAGGCGCCCGAGGCACGCTGCAGTTGCGCCACGAAGGCAGCGGCAAGCCGTGGGCCACCATCAGCACGCTGGCAGCAGTGCGCAACACGCAGCCCGTCACCAACGGCCTCGTGGTGCGCCGCAGCGTCACGCCAGTCGAGCAGAAGCGCAAGGGCCAGTGGTCGGTGGGCGACGTCTACCGCGTGCGGCTGGATCTCGAATCGACCGCCGAGCAGACCTGGGTGGTGGTGCGCGACGCCGTGCCCTCGGGCGCGAGCCAGCTCGGCCGCGGCCTGGGCCGCGAGAGCAATCTCGCGCAGCGCGGCGAAACCAGAGAGGGCTGGGCCTGGCCCAGCTACATCGAACGCGCCACCGACAGCTATCGTGCCTACTTCCGCTATGTGCCGCGCGGCAACTGGCGCGTGGAATACACCGTGCGGCTGAACAACGCGGGCGACTTCAAGCTGCCCCCGGTGCGCGTGGAAGCCATGTACGCGCCTGAAGTTTTCGGCGAGGGCACCGCCCAGACCATGACCGTGAAACCCTGAGAAAAAAGATGAGAGACAACGACAACACCTTCGACTACATCATCATCGGCGCGGGCACCGCCGGCGCGCTCATGGCGAACCGGCTCAGTGCCGACAAGAGCAAGCGCGTGCTGCTCATCGAGGCAGGCCGCAAGGACGACTACCACTGGATCCACATCCCGGTTGGCTACCTCTACTGCATCGGCAATCCGCGCACCGACTGGCTCTACAGCACCGAGCCCGACGCTGGCCTCAACGGCCGCGTGCTGCGCTACCCGCGCGGCAAGACGCTCGGGGGCTCGTCGAGCATCAACGGCATGATCTACATGCGCGGCCAGTCGCGTGATTACGAGCACTGGGCCGACCTCACCGGCGACGAAGACTGGCGCTGGCAGAGCGTGCTGCCGGCCTTCAAGAAGCACGAAGACTTCTACCTGGGCGCCGACGAGATGCATGGCGCCGGCGGCGAGTGGCGCATCGAGAAGCAGCGCCTGCGCTGGGACATCCTCGACGCCTTTGCCGAAGCCGCCTCACAGGCCGGCGTGCCGCACACCGCCGACTTCAACCGCGGCAACAACGAAGGCGTGGGCTACTTCCAGGTCAACCAGAAGAACGGCTGGCGCTGGAACACCGCCAAGGCCTTCCTGCGGCCGACCTGCTATGGCAGGCCCAACTTCGAGCTCTGGACCGGCGCGCAGGTGTCGCGCCTGCTGTTCGAGACGCTGCCCGACGGTACGCGCCGCTGCACCGGCGCCGAGGTTTGGAACGGCAGCGAGATGACCACCGCGCACGCTTCGCGCGAAGTGATCCTGAGCGCGGGTGCCATCGGCTCGCCGCAGATCCTGCAGCTCTCGGGCATCGGCCCGGCCGACCTGCTGCGCCAGCACGGCATCGATGTGGTGCTCGACGCGCCAGGCGTCGGCGCCAACCTGCAAGACCATCTGCAGATTCGCGCGGTCTACAAGATCGAAGGCGCGCCCACGCTCAACGTGATGGCCTCGTCGATGGTCGGCAAGGCCAAGATTGGCCTCGAATATCTGCTCAAGCGCAGCGGCCCGATGAGCATGGCGCCGTCGCAGCTCGGTGCCTTCACGCGCAGCTCGCCCGATCGCGAATGGCCCAATCTGCAGTACCACGTGCAGCCGCTGTCGCTCGATGCCTTCGGCGATCCGCTGCACAGCTTTCCGGCTTTCACCGCGAGCGTGTGCAATCTCAATCCGACCAGCCGGGGCTCGGTGCGCATCAAGAGCAAGCGCTTCGAAGACGCCCCGGCCATCGCGCCCAACTACCTGAGCACCGACGAAGACCGCAAGGTGGCGGCCGATTCGCTGCGCGTCACGCGCCGCATCGCCGAGCAGCCCGCGCTTGCCAAGTACAAGCCGCAGGAGTGGAAGCCCGGCGTGCAGTACCAGACCGACGAAGACCTCGCGCGGCTGGCTGGCGACATCGCCACCACCATCTTCCATCCGGTGGGCACCACGAAGATGGGAGCAGAGGGCGACCCGATGGCCGTGCTCGATTCGCAGCTGCGGGTGCGCGGGATCCAGGGCCTGCGCGTGGTGGATGCGGGCGCGATGCCGACCATTACCAGCGGCAACACCAACAGCCCTACGTTGATGATGGCGGAGAAGGCCGCCGGCTGGATTCTCGGCGGGGCCGGGGGCTAGCCTCGGCGGCCTGGCCCTTGTCCGCGAGGCGCGCCTTCGCGCCTTCGAGCATCAGGTCGACGCCGATCTCGAACAGCGCGTCGGGCCCGGCCCGGCGGTAGTGGGCGAATGCCTCGGCCAGCAGCGGACGCGAGGCCGCGGCGGCATCGAGCACCTGCTGGCGCATCTCCGCGTCGGGCGGCGTCGCCTGTTCCTCCAGCACGCAGCCTACGGTGTAGCGGCCCAGCGCGATCAACAGCGTCATCGCCTGCGTCGCCGGCACGCCCAGGTTGACCACGGCCGCGAGTTGAGCCTCGACCATGTCGAGGTCGCCCGGATCGGGCTCGGAGCC
Source organism: Variovorax multivorans (assembly GCF_051216835.1). Lineage (NCBI taxonomy): Bacteria > Pseudomonadati > Pseudomonadota > Betaproteobacteria > Burkholderiales > Comamonadaceae > Variovorax > Variovorax multivorans. The sequence continues at coordinate 100,839 of NZ_JBPJZL010000011.1, read as the reverse complement.
GGCATGCAGCCGCGCGCCGTCTCGCCGCGCCAGCAGCGCGCGGCGGAAGCTGTGCGCGTTCTCGCGCAGGAACGCGTCCCAGGTCTCGCTGGGCAGCGGCAGCTTGCGCTCGTGGGCGCGGTGCAGGATCTCGCTGTTCATCGCGTCGAGCAGCGCCCGCTTGTTCTTGAAATGCCAGTACAGCGCGGGTTGCTGCACGCCGAGCCGCTCGGCCAGCAGCCGGGTGCTGAGTTTGTCCATGCCGACCTCGTCGAGCAGCGCGAGCGCTGCCTCGAGGATCACTTCGCGGTCCAGTTTCATGTCGATTCGGGTGGGTACTTCACAGCCTGGAATTTATCGCTGATAATTACTTATCAATGATAAATTCCAACAGTTCATCAACTTCTTTCGCGACGAACGGCCGCCACGCGCAGTTCGTGATCCTCGCGATCGTCACGCTCGACGCCATCGGCATCAGCCTGGTCATGCCGATCGTGCCGAGCCTGCTGCGCGAGGTCGGCCACACCGGCGACCTCGGCTGGCACTTCGGCGCCTTTCTCTCGCTCTATGCGCTGATGCAGTTCCTCTGCGCGCCCGTGCTCGGCGCGTTGAGCGACCGCTTCGGCCGCCGGCCGGTGCTGCTGGCTTCGGTGCTGGGCGCGGCTGTCGACGCGCTCTTCATGGCCTTCGCGCCTTCGCTGTGGATGCTGTTCGTGGGCCGCGCGATCGCGGGCGTGACGGGCGCGAGCACCGCCGTGGCCTCCGCCGCCATCGCCGACCTCACGCCCGAGCACCAGCGCGCGCGCTGGTTCGGCCGCATGGGCGCCTGCTTCGGCCTGGGCTTCATCGCCGGGCCGGCAATCGGCGGCGTGCTCGGCGACCACGGCGTGCGGCTGCCGTTCATCGCGGCCGCGATGCTCAATGGCGTGACCTTTCTCGTGGGTCTGCTGGTGTTGCGCGAGTCGCGCCCGCCGGCACTCGCGTCGCAGCCCTTCGACCGCGGCGTGCTGCATCCGCTCGCGCCGCTGCGCTGGGCCACGAGCTTTCCGGCGCTGCTGCCCTTGCTCGGCGTGTTCCTGCTGCTCGTGCTGGTGGGCGAAGTCGCCGGCACGACCTGGGTGCTCTACGGCCAGGACCGCTACGCCTGGAACGGCACCATGGTCGGCCTCTCGCTCGCGGTCTTCGGCCTGCTCCATGCGCTGGTGCAGGGCTTCGTGGCGGGTCCGCTGGTCGAGCGCTGGGGCGAACGCGCGGCCATCGCCGTCGGCACCATCGCCGACGGCACGGGCTATGCGCTGATCGCCTTCGCCACGCAGGGCTGGATGGTGATCGCGCTGCTGCCGCTGCTGTGCATGGGCGGCGTCTGCGCACCCGCGCTGCAGGCGACGCTCTCGGCGCGCGTGGGCGAGGCGCAGCAGGGGCGCCTGCAGGGCGTGCTCGCGAGCATTACCAGCCTGGCGGCGGTGTTCGGCCCGCTGCTGATCAGCCCGCTCTACTTCGCGTTCCACACGCGCTTTCCGGGCATCGTGTGGCTGGCGGGGGCGTCGCTCTACCTGCTGTGCCTGCCGGTGCTGCTGCGCAGGACAGCCCGGCAATAGCTCCCGTCCAACACCAGAAACACCGAGGAACCGGCTTTGCCGGGCCTCAGGTGTTGCCCCCGGTAGGGGGTTGGCGCAGCGACACGAAGTGCGCGCAGCCTGGGGGCGAGCCCTATTTTTCGATCGTCTTGTTCCAGCGGGCGTTCCACGCGGGGCGATTGGCGTTGATGCTCTCCCAGTCGATGGTGACAGCGGCCTTCATCCACTTGTTGATGTTCGCCACCTGCGTCGCGCTTTCACCCACGACCGGGGCCTTGGGGTTGGTCGGGATCTGCGCGCCGTACTGCAGCACGTTGGCCTGGGCCACCGGGCTGAGCAGGAACTCGGCGAGCTTTTGCGACAGCTCGGGCTCGCTGTTGTTGGCGATCACGCACTGGGCCGTGACCAGCACCACCGCGCCTTCCTTGGGCGGCGCATATTCGACCGGAATGCCCTTTTCCTTGAGCGCACCCACGATCGTGGGCGTCAGCGGAAAGATCGCCGCCTCGCCGGTCTGAACCATCTCCGAAAGCTTGGCCGAACTCGGGATGTACTCCAGCACGTTCGGCCCGATCGTGGTGGGCCACGCCTTGAAGCCCGGCTCCACGTTCTTGTCGTTGCCGCCCTGGATGCGGTTGAACATCAGGAAGCCGTGCAGCCCGAAGGACGAGGACGACATCGACTGGAACACCACCTTGCCCTTGTACTTGGGGTCGGCCAGGTCCATCCACGAGGTGGGCGGGGCCCAGCCCTTTTCCTTGAACATCTTGGCGTTGTAGGCAAGGCCCGTCATGCCCAGGCTCACGCCGCTGGCCATGTCGTCCTTGAAGCGCGCGGCCGGGTAGATCTCGCTGAGCGACTGGCTGGGCTTCTGCTTCTGGCACAGGCCCATGCCGATGGCGCGCACCATCACGCCGTCGTCCAGGAACATCACGTGCATCTGCGGCTTGTCCTTGTTGGCTTGCGCCTTCGCGAGGATGTCGGACGAGGTGCCGGGCACCACCACCACCTTGGCACCGTAGGCCTTCTCGAAGGCCGGGAAGACGTACTGCGTGTACGCCTTCTCCATGGTGCCGCCGTTCATGCCGATATAGATGGTCTTGGTCTGCGCGCTGGCGCTGCCGGCCGCCGCGAGCAGCGCGACAAGGAGGAGAAACCGGGGGGACTTGGCGATGCGGTACATGGCGATGCTCTCCAATCAAGTTCAGGTTCAGGTGGGGGAAACGGTAAGGGGTTGTTCGTCGAAGCGCTCGATGGCGAAGGCGTCGATGGGCGTCTCGGTGCGCCCGTCGCGCGCCAGCTCGGCCAGCACTTCGCCGGCGGCCGGGCCGATCTGGAAGCCCGCGCCCGAGAAGCCGAAGCCGTGGAACAGGCCGGGCGTGGTGCGGCTGGGCCCGAGCACCGGTTCGCGGTCGGGCAGGTAGCCTTCGGTGCCGCCCCAGGTGCGGATGATGTGCGCATGGCGCAGCACGGGCAACAGCTCCACGGCCTGCATTGCGAGCGTGGCGATGGCGTCGCGCTCGGCGCGCGCGCGTTCGGCATCGAGCGTGATGCCCGTGCCGCCGCCGAGCACGAGATTGCCACGCGCCACCTGCCGGCAGTAGATGCCGCCGCCTTCCACGCCAAGGCTCCATTGCATGAAGTGCGGCACCGGCTCGGTCACCGCCATCACGGGGCTGCGCGCGCGCAGCGGCGGCGTCTCGTCGAACTGGCTGGCGATGGCGCCGGCCCAGGCGCCCGCGCAGTTGAGCAGCACGGGGGCCTGCACTTCGAGCGCATTGCCGCTGCGCACCATGAACATGGCGCCGTCATGTGCGACTTCGTCGACCTTGTGGCGCTCGAAGATCTGCGCGCCCGCGCGCTGCGCCGCGAGCGCGAAGGCCGGCGACACCAGGCGCGGATTGGCCTGCCCGTCTTCTGCGCACAGCGAGCCGCCCACGGCGCGCGTGCCGAGCCAGGGGCATTGCTCGCGCAGGCGCGCACCGGAGATCAGCTCGAGGCCCAGGTCGAAGTCGCTGCTCAGCGCGCGGTAGCGTTCGAGCGAAGCCATGTCCGATTCGCTGCGCGCGATCTTGAAATGGCCCGAGCGGATGTATTCGCCGTCGGTGCCCAGCAGTTCGGGCAGCTGGCCCCAGATGCGGTGCGCGCGCTGCGTCAGCGGCAGCTGGCTCAATGACCGGCCCTGCCGGCGCACGCCGCCGAAGTTCACGCCGCTGGAGCGCGAGCCGCAAAGATCGCGCTCCAGCAGCACCACGCCCAGACCCATGCGGCGCAAGGCCAGCGCGGCAGAAGAGCCGACGATGCCGCCGCCGATGATGGCGACGTCGGTCTGCAGCTTTTTGATGGTGCTCATTGGAGTACCTTCGTGCTTCGCACTGCGGTGCGAGCTTGCTTGGGGCGGCCCGGCGCGGCGCTCATGCGCCGGCTCCCTCGGCGGGCACGAGCATGATCGGAATCGGCTTGATCGGCGCCTGCCCGCGCAGCCTGCCGACCTGCTGCAGCGGCTGGCCCGTGGCGTGCGCGAGGATCTCCGCCGCCGCCACGCCGCACATGCGGCCCTGGCAGCGGCCCATGCCGACGCGCGACAGCGCCTTCAGGCGGTTCATCTCGTCGGCGCCGGCGGTGGCGACGGTCTGGCGCAGCGTGCCGGCCGTGATGTTCTCGCAGCGGCAGATCACGAGGTCGTCGCTCACGTGCGCGGCCCAGTCCTGCGGCACGGGGAAGGCGCGTTCGAGGCCCTGGCGGAATTTGGTGAGCTTGTCGAGCTTGCGTTCGAGTTCGGCGGCGCGTGTTGTGTCGACGGTCACGCCGTTGTCCGCCAGCAGCGCCAGTGCAGCGCGTTCGCCGGCCCACTCGGCCGCGTCAGCGCCCATGATGCCGGCGCCATCGCCCGCGAGGTACACACCTTCGACGCTGGAGCGCCCCGCCGCATCGCGCACCGGCAGGTGCGCGCGGTGCATCGGCGCGTAGTCGAATCGGCAGCCGAGCAGGTCGGCGAGCTGCGTTTCGGAGCGCAGCGCGTAGCCGAAGCCGACGGCGTCGCAGACCAGCGTGCGTTCTTCATTGCCGTCTTGCCATGCCACGCCGGTGACGCGGCCCTGCGCCTCGTCGCCGAGCACGCGCAGCGGCCGCACGCCGCTGTGCAGCGCCACGCCGTGCGCGCGCAGCCAGCCCACGTAGTACACGCCCTTGGCGAACACCGCAGGCTGCGTCAGCATCGCGGGCGTGGCGGCGATCTGGTCGGCCAGGCGCGCGGTGTCGAGCACCGCGGCCACCTCTACGCCAGCCTTCGCGTACTGATACGCCACCAGGTACAGCAGCGGCCCGGTGCCCATGAACACCACGCGCTGCCCGATGGCGCAGCCCTGGAACTTGAGCGCGACCTGCGCGCCGCCGAGCGTGTAGACACCGGGCAGCGTCCAGCCCGGCACCGGCAGCACGCGGTCGGTGGCGCCGGTCGCCACGATGAGATGGCTGTAGGGCACGCGGCGGGTGCTGCACGTGGGGTTGTGCATCACGTCGAGCTTGTGGTCCTGTGCGTTCCACACGAGGCTGTCGGGGTGATGGTCGATGCGGCCCTGCAGTGCGTCGAAGGCCGCGTGCACGGCGTCGGCGCGCTTCGACTCGAAGCCGTAGAGTGTTCGCGCAGTGCGCTGTGCCAACACGGTGGGCGGGCGGCGGTAGATCTGCCCGCCGGCGCGCGAGGCTTCGTCGATCAGCACGGGCCGCAGGTCATGCGCCACCAGCGTCTGCGCCGCGCGCACGCCGGCCGGGCCAGCGCCGACGATCACGGGGCGGATTTCGCTTGCCGTCGTCATGCGCCGTTCCTTCCCGTGACCAGCGCCATGCCGGGCGCGATGAAGGTCGAGCAGGCGCGCAGCCGTTCGCCTTCGCCGGTGGAGATCCAGCAGTCCTGGCAGGCGCCCATCATGCAGAAGCCCGCGCGCGGCAGGTTGCTGAATTCGTTGCGGCGCAGCTGGGCGCATTGCGTGAGCACGGCCGTGAGCACGGTGTCGCCGGCCAGTGCGCTCGCGGGTGCGCCGTCGAGGGTGAAGGGCACGGCGTCGCGGCCGTTGATTTCGGCCACGCGGTGCAGAAGTGCATGTTGAGTCATGGTCATTTACCTGCGTCCCACCAGCACGCGGTCCAGTCCGTACACGCGGTCGAGAACGATCATCGCGACGGCCGTCACCGCCACCATCAGCGCCGACACAGCCGCCATCAGCGGATCGATCGACTCGGTCGCGTACATGTACATGCGCACCGGCAGCGTCACCGTGCTCGGCGCGGTGACGAAGATCGACATCGTCACTTCGTCGAAGCTGTTGATGAACGACAGCATCCAGCCGCCCGTCACGCCCGGCAGGATCATCGGCAGCGTGATGCGACGGAACACCGTGGCCTGGCTCGCGCCCAGCGACAGCGCGGCCTGCTCGGCGCTGCGGTCGAAGCCCACCAGCGCCGCCACCACCAGCCGCAGCGTGTAGGGCGTGACGATGAGTGCATGCGCCATCACCAGCCAGCCGAAGCTGCCCGTGCCGCCGACCAGCGCGAACAGCCTCAGCAGCGCCACGCCCAGCACCAGGTGCGGCACGATCAGCGGCGATAGGAACAGGCCGTTGAGAAAGTTGCGCCCCGGAAATTCATAGCGCGTGATCGCCATGCCGGCCGGCACCGCGAGCAGCGTGGCGATGGTGGCCGAGCTCAGCGCGAGCCACAGGCTGTTCCAGAACGACTGCATGAAGTCGGGATGCGCGAACACCGCCTTGAACCACCGCAGCGAGAAGTGCGTGGTCGGAATGGTCAGCGTGTTCTCGGGCGTGAACGCCACGATGCACACCACCACCAGCGGCGCCAGCATGAAGACGATGACGAGCGCGTTGAACGCGAGGGCGATGGGGCCGTTCTTGTTCATCGCTTCAGCCCAGCGCTTTCTTGTAGCGGCCTTCTACCAGGCGGTTGTAGCTGAGCGTCACGACGAGATTGGCCACCAGCAGAACCAGCGCCACGGCTGCGCCGAGCGGCCAGTTGAGCTCGCTGAGGTATTCGTCATAGACGATGGTCGCGACCATCTTGAGGCGGCGTCCGCCAAGCAGCCCCGGAATCGCGAACGAGCTCGCGGCCAGGCCGAACACGATCAGGCTGCCCGAGAGAATGCCCGGCATCACCTGCGGCAGCACGATGCGCCGCAACGTGATGAAGGGCGTGGCGTTGAGCGAGAGCGCTGCGTTCTCGACACCCGGGTCGAGCTTCTGCAGCGATGTCCACACCGGTATCACCATGAAGGGCAGCATCACGTGCACCAGCGCAATGACCACGGCCGTGCTGGTGTAGAGGATCTTCACCGGGCCGATGCCGAGCAGACCCAGCAAGCCGTTCACAGCGCCCTCGGGGCCCAGCAGCATGCTCCAGCCGAAGGCGCGCACCACCACCGACACCAGCAGCGGCGCCAGCACCACCAGCAGCAGCACCGAGCGCCACGGGTTGCGCATGCGGCTCAGCACATAGGCCTCGGGCGCACCGACCAGCACGCAGATCAGCGTGACCAGGGCCGAGACCCAGAAGGTGCGCCAGAAGATGCCGAGGTAGTACGAGTCGGAGAACACCAGCGCGTAGTGCGCGAGCGTGAACTCGCCGGACTTCGGGCCGGTGGCCGGGTCGTACACGTTGAACGACAGCACCGCCGTGAGCGCGAGCGGCACCAGCAGCAGCGCGGTGAACAGCAGCAGCGCGGGGCCGGAGAGCCACCACGGGGTGGCCTTGCTCTTCAATGCGCTGCTCATGCTGCAACGGCCTTTTCTTCCGCAGGCAGCAGCCGCATGCAGTGCGCCGGCCAGTCGAGGCCTGTGCGGCTGCCTTCTTCGAGCGCTTCGCGCCCGTCGTTGGGGCTCAGCACAGTGAGGTCTCCCACGGAAGTGGCCACGCGGTAGAGCCACTGGCTGCCGAGGAAGAAGCGCTCCTGCACCTCGCCGTCGAGGCGGCCACGACCAGGCGGCACGAGCTGCAGTTTCTCGGGCCGCACGCTCAGCAGCGCGGCGGCATCGACGCTGAAGCCCGTGTCGTCCACGTCGAGCGAGAGCGCGCCGACCTCGACGCAGGTGCGCGTGGCGCCACTGTTCGAAACGCGGCAGTCCAGCAGGTTGGCCTTGCCCACGAATGTGGAAATGAAGCGCGTGCTCGGGTGTTCGTACACGCGCTGCGGGTGGTCGATCTGCGTGGCGCAGCCGCCTTCCATCACCACCACGCGGTCGCTGATCGACATGGCCTCGCTCTGGTCGTGCGTGACCATCACCGTGGTGGTGCCGACCTTGCGCTGGATCTGGCGCAGCTCGAACTGCATTTCCTCGCGCAGCTTGGCGTCGAGGTTGGACAGCGGCTCGTCGAGCAGCAGCACCGGCGGCTCGATCACCAGCGCGCGCGCCAGCGCCACGCGCTGCCGCTGGCCGCCCGAAAGCTCGCGCGGATAGCGCCCGGCATGCGCTTCGAGGTGCACCAGCGCCAGCGCCTGCTTCACGCGCTCGATGCGCTCGGCCTTGGGCATCTTGCGCATCTCGAGGCCGAAGCTCACGTTGTCGGCCACCGTCATGTGGGGGAACAGGGCGTAGGTCTGGAACACGATGCCCAGCCCGCGCGTGTTGGCCTTGGCATGCGTGATGTCCTTGCCCGCGAGCTCGATGCGGCCGCTGCTCACGGCCTCGAAGCCCGCAATCATCTGCAGCGTGGTGGTCTTGCCGCAGCCCGAGGGGCCGAGCAGCGAGACGAACTCGCCCTTTTCCACAGTGAGGCTCATGGCCGACACCGCGCGGGTGGCGCCATAGAACTTGGTCACGTCGGTAAGCCGGAGGAATGACATGGAACGGGCCTTTCTTCGGGGGCGAAAAGATGGCTTCAGGCACCTTGTTTCACCTTGGTGCGGGCCATGGACAGCTTGCTGCTCTTAATTCACTCTATTGCAACGATTGCGCCAGATCGCCTCGGGTATTCCATTAATCAGAATCTTTCTTCAATTTATTCCGATCAATGGAATATGATGGCTGCGATTGATACATCGGATTCCACAGGAGCAAGGTATGGAGACCTCTTCGGCGTCGCCGGCGGCCAGCGGCGGCGTGCCGCGCGTCTTTTCGGTGATCCGCGCGCTCGGCGCGGTGCAGGCCGAAGGCGGCCGCGTGACCCAGATCGCACGATCCGTGGGCCTCACCCAGGCCACCACGCACCGTTTGCTGCAATCGCTCATGGCCGAAGGCATGGTCGAGCAGGACGAGCGCAGCAAGCTCTACCGGCTGAGCATCGATTTCTTCGCGCTCGCCGCGAGCGCTGGCAACCCGGGCGACCTGCGTTCTATCTGCCGGCCGGTGCTGCTGCGCCTGTGCGCGAGCCTGGGCGACAGCATCTTTCTATTGGCGCGCAGCGGCTTCGACGCGGTGTGCCTCGACCGTAGCGAAGGGCCGTTCCCCATTCGCTCGTTCACCGGCGACATCGGCGGGCGCATCGCGCTGGGTGTAGGGCAGGGCGCGCTGGCGATCCTGGCCTTCCTGCCCGAGGCCGAGCGCGAAGAGGTGATCCGCTTCAACCTGTCGCGCGTGCGCGAGTACGGCGTGTACGACGAGGTGTACCTGCGCACCGAGATCGAGCGTGTGCGGCAGCAGGGCTACGCGGGGCGCAACACCGGCCTGCTCGAAGGCATGGCCGGCGTGGCCGTGCCGATTCTCGACCGCGAAGGGCGCGCGGTGGCGGCACTGAGCGTGGGCACGATTGCCGACCGGCTCAATGCGGACCGCATGCCGACGGTGGTCGAACTGCTCAAGCGCGAGGCGGCGGCCATCGGGCCGAGGATCAATCCGTTCGATGCGACGTTGAGGAGGCCGGCGCAGAGCTTGGCGGGGTCACCGGCGAGCCAGAAGATTTCGTTGCCCGAGGCGCCTGGGCCAGGCTGAGCAAGGAACCTCCTATGAACAACCCCTCGATCCTCTACCCCGTATTCGCCCTCGCCGGCCTCACCGGCCTGGTGCTGCTGCTCATCCCCATCGTGCGCATCCGCGCGGTGCGGCGCCGCGAGGTCCGGGGCATCGATTTCAAGCTGGGCGAATCGGCGGCGGTGCCCGACGCCGTGCGCATCCCGAACCGCAACTACATGAACCTGCTGGAGCTGCCGGTGCTGTTCTATGTGGTGTGCCTGCTGTTTTACGTGGCGGTGCTGCCCACGCCCGGGGCCATCTGGCTGGCCTGGGTGTACGTCGGCCTGCGCGCGTTGCACAGCGTGGTGCACCTGACCTACAACCACGTGATCCACCGGCTGGTGCTGTTCGCCGCGAGCAACAGCGTGCTGGTGGTGTTGTGGGTTCTCGCGGCCACCCGGTTGGTGCGCTAGCCGCACATGAACCGTGCGAGTTCATTCCTGAAACGCATCAGGTCCTTCCATATTTTCACTAGGCAAGCGCGCGGGATTCGCAGATATTGACCGGGTCCTCCTTTCTCCTCCTTCCCGGAGCGCGTCCATGTCCGAAGCCAACACCTCCCCCTCCGTCGCCACCGAAGTCGAACAGCTGCTGCAGCGCCTGGGCGTGCCCCCCGAGGCCCACACCGGCGGCGAGCTGACGGTGCGTTCGCCCGTCAGCGGCGAGGTGATCGCGCAGGTGCCGCAGACTTCGCCGGCCGAGGCCACCGCTGCCATCGGCCGCGCGCACGAGGCCTTCAAGGCTTGGCGCAACGTGCCGGCGCCGCGCCGCGGCGAGCTGGTGCGCCTGCTGGGCGAAGAGCTGCGCGCCGCCAAGCGCGACCTGGGCCTGCTCGTCACGCTGGAGGCGGGCAAGGTCCCGTCCGAAGGCGCGGGCGAGGTGCAGGAAATGATCGACATCTGCGACTTCGCGGTCGGCCTCTCGCGCCAGCTCTACGGCCTCACGCTGGCCACCGAGCGCGCCGAGCACCGCATGATGGAAACCTGGCACCCGCTGGGCGTGTGCGGCGTGATCTCGGCCTTCAACTTTCCCGTGGCCGTGTGGTCGTGGAACGCGGCGCTGGCGCTGGTGTGCGGCGACTCGGTGGTGTGGAAGCCGTCTGAAAAAACGCCGCTGACCGCGCTGGCCGTGCACGCCATCGCGCAGCGCGCCATCGAACGCTTCGGCGATGCGCCCGAAGGCCTGCTCGGCCTGCTGCTGGGCCAGCGCGACGTCGGCGAGGTGCTGGTCGACGACCACCGTGTGCCGATTCTCTCGGCCACCGGCTCGACCGCCATGGGCCGGCAAGTGGGGCCGAAGCTGGCCGCACGCTTTGCCCGCGCCATTCTCGAACTCGGCGGCAACAACGCTGCCATCGTCACGCCCTCGGCCGACCTCGACCTCGCCCTGCGCGGCATCGCCTTCGCGGCCATGGGCACGGCCGGCCAGCGCTGCACCACGCTGCGTCGCCTGTTCGTGCACGAGAGCGTGTACGACCAGCTGGTGCCCAAGCTCGCCAAGGTCTACGGCAACGTGCAGGTAGGCGACCCGCGCGAGACCGGCACGCTGGTCGGTCCGCTGATCGACCGCGCGGCCTTCGATGGCATGCAGAAGGCGCTCGGTGAGTGCCGCGAGATCGGCGCCAAGGTGCACGGCGGCCAGCGCGTCGAAGGCATCGGCACGAAGGACGCCTACTACGTGCGCCCCGCGCTGGTCGAGCTGAAGTCGCATGAAGGCCCGGTGCTGCGCGAGACCTTCGCGCCCATCCTGTACGTGGTGCGCTACAGCACGCTCGACGAAGCCATCGAGCTGCACAACGCAGTGGGCGCGGGCCTGTCGTCGTCGATCTTCACGCTGAACATGCGCGAGGCCGAGCGCTTCATGTCGAGCGCGGGTTCGGACTGCGGCATCGCCAACGTCAACATCGGTCCGAGCGGCGCGGAGATCGGCGGTGCCTTCGGCGGCGAGAAGGAAACGGGCGGCGGGCGCGAAGCCGGCTCCGACAGCTGGAAGGCGTACATGCGCCGTGCCACCAACACCATCAACTACTCCACTGCCTTGCCGCTCGCGCAAGGCGTGACCTTCGACATCGGCGACTGATCGCCCCCCGGTTCGTTCGAGCTTGCCGCGCAGCGTTTGGCTGCGGCGGCAGGCGGGCGGCCGCATGCGTTCACCAAAAAACCATAACCAGGAGACAGAGAACATGAGCATTCCCTTCAAGAGAATCGCGGCCGCCACGCTGCTTGCATTCGCATTCGGTGCCATCGCGCAGACCCCCGCCACCGGCACCCTCGACAAGATCAAGACCAGCGGCAAGGTCGTGCTCGGCGTGCGCGAAGCCTCGCCGCCGATGGCCTACATGCTCGGCGCGGGCGACAAGTACGTGGGCTACCACGTCGAGCTGTGCGAGCGCGTGCTGAAAGACATCGCGCCCACGGCCAGGCTCGAATACATGGCCGTGACTGCGCAGAACACCATCCCGCTGGTGCAGAACGGCACGCTCGACATCGGCTGCGGCCCCACCACCAACAACACTGCGCGCCAGCAGCAGGTGGCCTTCGCGCTCACCACCTACGTGAGCGAAGTGCGCATGGCCACCAAGGTCGACTCGGGCATCACCACGCTCGACCAGCTCGCGGGCCGCAACGTGTCGGCATCGACCGGCACCACTGCGGTGCAGCTGCTGCGCAAGCGCGAGCGCGCGCAGAACGTCTCGTACAACACCATGCTCGGCAAGGACCACCTCGAAAGCTTCCTGCTGATGGAGTCGGGCCGCGCCGATGCCTTCGTGCTCGACGACAACCTGCTCGCCGGGATCATCGCGAACTCGAAGAACCCCGCGGGCTACCGCATCGTGGGCGACGCGCTGGGCTCGGAGCCGATCGCGCTGCTGTTCCGCAAGGACGACCCGGCCTTCAAGACCGCGGTGGACGATTCGCTGCGTCGCATGATGAAGAGCGGCGACCTCGAGAAGATCTACACCAAGTGGTTCGTGGCGGCCATTCCGCCGAAGAACACGAGCCTGAACCTGCCGATGAGCCCGGCGCTGAAGCAGCTGATGCTCGAACCCAACGACAAGCCACTGGAGGCCTACGCCAAGTGACAGCAGATACCGTTGCCCCTCTCGCTTTTCAGCCGGCGCAGCGCGTGCGCGCCATCGGTGTCTCGGAGATCCTGCGCATCACCGACCACGCCAACGCCCTCAAGCGCGCGGGCCGTCCGGTGATCGTGCTGGGCGCGGGCGAGCCTGACTTCGACACGCCGCAGAACGTGCGCGAGGCCGCAGTGCGCGCCATAGGGCGCGGCGACACACGTTACACGGTGCTCGACGGCAGCCCGGCGATGAAGGCGGCGGTGCAACTCAAGTTCAAGCGCGACAACGCGCTCGACTTTGCTCTTGACGAAATCAGCGTGAGCGCAGGCGCCAAGCAGGTGATCTTCAACGCGCTGATGGCCAGCCTGAACCCCGGCGACGAGGTGATCCTGCCCGCGCCGTACTGGACCTCGTACGCCGACATCGTGCAGATCTGCGGCGGCGTGCCTGTGCCGGTGGCATGCACCGGGGAGAACGGTTTCCGGCTCGATGCCGCGCAGCTCGAAGAAGCGATCACACCGCGCACGCGCTGGCTGTTCATCAACTCGCCGTCGAACCCGAGCGGCGCAGCCTACAGCGCAGCGCAGCTGAAGCCGCTGTGCGAGGTGCTGCTGCGGCATCCGCAAGTCTGGGTGCTGGCGGACGACATCTACGAACACATCCTCTACGACGGGCTGGCGTTTGCGACGCCGGTGGCCGTGGAGCCGCGCCTGCGCGAACGCACGCTGACCATCAACGGCGTGTCGAAGGCCTACGCAATGACTGGCTGGCGCGTGGGCTACGGCGCCGGGCCGCGCGCGCTGATCGCGGCCATGGCCGTGGTGCAGAGCCAGACGACCTCCTGCCCCTCGTCCATCAGCCAGGCCGCTGCCATCGAGGCGCTGACCGGACCGCAGGACATCGTGGCCGAGCGCTGCGCCGACTTCCAGGCGCGGCGTGACTTCGTGGTCGCCGCGCTGAACCGCGCGCCGGGGCTGCACTGCCGCGTGCTGGAAGGCGCGTTCTATACCTTCGCGAGCTGCGCCGGCGTGCTCGGCAAGCGCACCCGAGGCGGCGCGCTGTTGCAGACCGACAGCGACTTCTGCCGCTACCTGCTGCAGGACTTCGAGGTGGCGGTGGTGCCGGGCAGCGTGTTCGGGCTGGCGCCGTACTTCCGCATTTCGTATGCGACGTCGATGGCGCAGCTGGAAGAGGCGTGCGCGCGCATCATCGCTGCCTGCGCCGCGCTCGAATGACCTCCTTCATTTCATTGGAAACCGCATGACCTCACCTCGCACCGGCGGCCAGATCCTGGTCGACCAGCTCATCACCCACGGCGTCAAGCAACTGTTCTGCGTGCCCGGCGAAAGCTTTCTTGCCGTGCTCGACGCGTTGCATGACGCATCCATCGACGTGACCGTGTGCCGCCAGGAAGGCGGCGCGACGATGATGGCCGAGGCACAGGGCAAGCTCACCGGCAAGCCGGGCGTGTGCTTCGTCACGCGCGGCCCGGGCGCTACCAACGCGGCGGCCGGCGTGCACATCGCGCACCAGGATTCGACACCGCTGCTGTTGTTCGTCGGCCAGGTCGCGCGCGATGCACTGGGCCGCGAAGCCTTCCAGGAGCTGGACTACGGCGCGGTGTTCGGCACCATGGCCAAGTGGGTGGTGCAGATCGACGATCCGGCGCGCGTGCCCGAGCTGGTATCGCGCGCCTTCCATGTCGCAACCTCGGGCCGGCCCGGTCCTGTGGTTATCGCGCTGCCCGAAGACATGCTGACCGAGGCCGCGACAGTGGCCGACGCGCAGCCCTACGCGGTGACGGAAACCCATCCCGGTGCGGCGCAACTCGCAGAGCTGCAGCAGCGACTGTCGCAGGCGCAGCGCCCGGTGGTCATCCTGGGCGGCAGCCGCTGGTCGGAGAAGGCCACGCAGCAGTTCGCAGATTTCGCGGCCGCGTTCTCGCTGCCCGTGTACTGCTCGTTCCGCCGCCAGATGCTGATGTCGGCCGAGCACCCCTGCTACGCAGGTGACCTGGGCCTGGGCGCCAACCCGCGCATGCTGGAGCGCATCCGCAACGCCGACCTCGTGCTGCTGGTCGGCGGGCGTTTGTCGGAAGTGCCGTCGCAGGGCTACGAGCTGCTGGCCATTCCGCAGCCGAAGCAGGCGCTGGTGCATGTGCATGCCGACGCCGACGAGCTCGGCAAGCTCTATCGCCCGGCCCAGGGCATCCACGCCACGCCGCAGGCTTTTGCCGAGGCCGTGTCCACGCTGCGCCCCGTGCAGACGCCGGCATGGCAGGCAGAAACGAAGACCGCCGGCGAAGACTTCCTGCGCTGGAGCGACCCGGCTCCCATCCACATTCCAGGCCCGCTGCAGATGGGCGAGGTCATGCAGCACCTGCGCGAGGTGTTGCCGGCCGACACCATCTTCTGCAACGGCGCAGGCAACTTCGCCACCTGGGTGCACCGGTTCTGGCCGTTTCGCTCCTATGCCAGCCAGCTCGCGCCCACCAGTGGCTCGATGGGCTACGGCCTGCCGGCCGGCGTCGGCGCCAAGCGGCTGTGGCCGCAGCGCGAAGTGGTCGTGTTTGCGGGCGACGGCGATTTCATGATGCACGGCCAGGAGTTCGCGACGGCCGTGCAGTACGGCCTGCCGATCATCGTGGTGCTGCTCGACAACGCCATGTACGGCACGATCCGCATGCACCAGGAAAAGCACTACCCCGGCCGCATCAGCGCCACGCAGTTGAAGAACCCAGACTTCCGCGGCTATGCCGAAGTGTTCGGCGGCCACGGCGAACGTGTGACCAGCACCGAAGAATTCGGCCCCGCACTGGCTCGTGCGCGTGCCAGCGGCAAGCCGGCCATCCTGCATTGCCTGCTCGATCCGGAAGCGATCACCCCGGGAAGCACGCTGCAGTCGATTCGCAAGGCAGCGCTGGCTGCAAGCTGAGCACCCGGTGTCATTCGCACGCACCCCGAAAAGACCTAGCGCAATCCACCCACATAGCGAGGCGGCGGCGTAGGCGGCGTCCCATCAGGCTGCCGCGCCGCCAACCGCGCAGCGCGCGCCAGCGGCTCCATCGCCTGCTCCAGCCGCATCGCCAGTTGGTAAAGCTCCTCGTCCTTGGTATCAGCAGCGTGCGCGCGCGTCATGCGCACGATCTCGGCGGCGTACTCGGCGTTGGTCGCCATCCACTCGGTGTCGGTCACGCGCCCATGCTTTCGCCGCAGCGCCACGTGAAGGCGGGCAGCAAGGGCGATGCGTTCGCTTTCGGACATGGATGGCATGGTTCCTCCGTCGGTGGGTCAACTACTCCCGAGATGTTCTCTGTGCTGTGCAAGATCGAGGCCCAGCACCTCGCTGTCGGCATCGACGCGCAACCCGACCATGATGTGCACCAGAAACAGCACCACCGCCGTCCCCGTTGCGCTGTAGATAGCCACGCTGCCGACGGCGATCGCCTGCGTCAGCACGTCGCCCGTGGCGCCCGAGATGCGCGCATCGGCGAACACGCCCGTCAGCAGCGCGCCCACGATGCCACCGATGCCGTGCACGCCGAACACGTCGAGCGAGTCGTCCGCGCCAAGCAGGTGCTTGAGCCCGGTGGCGCCCCAGTAGCAGGCCAGCCCCGCGATGGCGCCGATGGCCAGCGCGGACAGCGGCGTGACGAAGCCGGCCGCTGGCGTGATGGCCACCAGCCCGGCCACCAGGCCCGAGCACAGGCCCAGCAGCGAAGGCCTGCGCCGCACGATCCATTCGCCCAGCATCCAGCTCATGGCGCCGGCCGCCGCCGCGATGTGCGTCACCAGCATCGCCAGGCCCGCGCGCCCGTCGGCCGCCACCGCCGAGCCCGCATTGAAGCCGAACCAGCCCACCCACAGCAGGCCCGCGCCCGTCATCGTCATCGCCAGGCTGTAGGGCTCGAAGGCCTCGCGCCCGTAGCCCTTGCGCGGCCCGAGCGCATAGGCGCACACCAGCCCCGCGATGCCCGCGTTGACGTGCACCACCGAGCCACCGGCAAAGTCGAGCGCGCCCATCTGCGCGAGCCAGCCGCCCGGCTCCCACACCCAGTGCGCGACAGGTGCATACACCAGCACGCTCCAGAGCAGCGCGAACCACAGGATCGCCGAGAAGCGCATGCGCTCGACAAAAGCGCCCAGCACCAGTGCGGTGGTGATGATCGCGAAGGTCAGCTGGAACATCGCGTAGACCGACTCGGGCACGTTCGGCGCGACGTGGCTTACCGCCACCTGCCCGGCCTCCTTCAGATACTCGAAGCCCGAGAACCAGAAGCGCCCGGTGCCGCCCAGCCACGGCCAGCCCTCGGTAAAGGCCAGCGAATAGCCCACCGCGAACCAGGTCAGCGAGACCGCCGCGGCAATCGCCACCACCCCCGCCATGGTGGCCAGCACGTTCTTGCGGCGCACCATGCCCGCATAGAAGAGTGCGATGCCGGGCAGCGTCATCAGCAGCACCAGCGCGGTCGAAGTCATCATCCATGCGGTGTCTGCCGCGTTGATGGAGGCGTGCGGAGCCAGGGCCATGACCGTTTCTTCTTCTTGAAGTGATGGACCTTGGTGCTGCCTGCACAAGTCGTGCCACATCGTTAACTATCAGAAACACTTTGGTTCGCAAATCGGGCTTTCTCGGTAAGGCAAAGCGGGTAATTCCCAATGCACTGAGGCGGTGCGCACCCTAAAGTCTGCCCACTCGCGAACGGGCCCTGCTCGTGCTGCCGAGGGTCCGAGGAGACAATCCCCAAGCAACAATAAAAATGCTTCAAAGGCTCCGTACGAGATGCCGTGTTTGACTTTGAAAGGCGCCGCTGGTCGGCGCCTTTTTTATGCCTGCATGACTTGACACACCTGCATCTTCAGCTCCCTTTTTGATAGCGCCACGGGTGGGGCAATCCTCCCCTTATGAAAATGCTGGTGGTAACGGGCGCCTCGTTGTTCGCCGTGTTTCCGGGCACCGTCGGCGACCCTGCTGGGCACCAACAAGAGCGCGTCCATTTGGGGCACGCACCCCGAACAAAGGCCCCAAATGAAAAAAGCCCCCGGAGTGGGGGCTTCTTGTGAGGACCGGAGCGCTCACTCCTCGACGAAGGCTTCCTCGCGCTTGGCCTTGATTGCGGGCAAGAGCACGATGCCCAGCAGCAGAGCCGCCGCCACCAGCAGCCCCGCCGACAGCGGCCGGGTGACGAACACGCTCCACGCACCGCGCGACAGCAGCAGCGCACGCCGCAGGTTCTCTTCCATCATCGGCCCCAGGATGAAGCCCAGCAGCAATGGCGCAGGCTCCGTCCGCAGCTTGATGAACAGGTAGCCGATGAAGCCGAAGGCCGCCACCATCCACACGTCGAAGGTGTTGTTGTTGGTCGAGTACACGCCGATTGCGCAGAACAGCACGATGGCAGGGAACAGGAACTTGTAGGGCACCGTCAGCAGCTTGATCCACATGCCGATCAGCGGCAGGTTCAGGATGATCAGCATCGCGTTGCCGATCCACATCGAGGCGATCAGGCCCCAGAACAGCTCGGGGTTGCTGGTCATGACCTGCGGGCCGGGCTGGATGTTGTGGATCGTCATCGCGCCCACCATCAGCGCCATCACCGCGTTGGGCGGAATGCCCAGCGTCAGCAGCGGGATGAAGGAAGTTTGCGCACCGGCGTTGTTGGCCGACTCGGGCGATGCCACGCCGCGGATGTTGCCCTTGCCGAAGGGCACTTCGCCCGGGCGCATGCGGATCTTCTTCTCCAGCGCATACGAGGCGAACGAGGCCAGCAGCGCGCCGCCGCCGGGCAGGATGCCCAATGCCGAGCCCAGCGCTGTGCCGCGCAGCACCGCGGGCAGCATGCGCTTGAAGTCATCCTTGGTGGGCCACAGGCCCTTGACCTTGTGCGTGAACACTTCGCGCTCGTCGTCGGGCTGCGAGAGGTTGCCGATGATTTCGCCGTAGCCGAACACGCCCATGGCGATCACCACGAAGCCAATGCCGTCGGTGAGTTCCGGAATGTCGAAGCTGTAGCGCGCGACACCCGAGTTCACATCAGTGCCCACGATGCCCAGTAGCAGGCCCAGCACGATCATCGCCACCGCCTTCAGCAGCGAACCCGAAGCCAGCACCACCGCGCCGATCAGGCCCAGCGTCATCAGCGAGAAGTACTCGGCCGGGCCGAACTTGAAAGCCAGCTCTGTCAGCGGCGGCGCGAAGGCGGCCAGGATCAGCGTGCCCACGCAACCCGCGAAGAACGAGCCCAGGCCGGCCGCGGCGAGCGCCGGGCCCGCGCGGCCCTGCCTTGCCATCTGGTAGCCGTCGATACAGGTGACCACCGAGGACGACTCCCCGGGCAGGTTCACCAGAATGGCCGTGGTCGAGCCGCCGTACTGCGCGCCGTAGTAGATGCCGGCCAGCATGATCAGCGCCGACACGGGCGGCAGCGCGTACGTGGCGGGCAGCAGCATCGCGATGGTCGCGACCGGGCCGATGCCCGGGAGCACGCCGATCAGCGTGCCCAGGATGCAGCCCAGCAGGCAATACAGCAGGTTGGTGAAGGTGAAGGCAACGCCGAAACCGATGGAAAGGTTGTGGATCAGGTCCATGGTGTGCGCTCCTCAGCCCGAAATGAAAGTGGGCCAGACCTGGATCTGGAGCTTCAGCGCCCAGATGAAGGCCACGTAGCTGCCAGCCGCCAGGATGGTCGAGAGGATCAGCACGTCGCGCAGCTTGAAGTGCTCGCCCGCCATGCTCGAGATGATCGTGAGCGCGTAGATCGCGATGATCATCCCCATGGCCGGCAGCCCGATGCTGGGCAGGCCGCCCAGCAGCACGCCGAAGGCCAGGTTGGCGCCGAGCACGAAGGCCAGCGGCTTCCAGGCCCACTTGCCGATCGGGTGGCCGTCGGTGGTTTCGACCACCAGCGCCTGGAACATGATGATGGCCCCGAGGATGGCCAGCAGGATGCCCAGCATGAGCGGGAAGTAGCCCGGCCCCATGCGGGCGCCGTCGCCGATGGTGTAGGTGGTCGCGCCTATCGCAAAGGCGCCCCCCACGGTGGTGAACATGACTCCTGAAAAGAAGTCAGCCTGACTCTTGATGCGCATGTCGTCTCGCCCCTCTTGTATGGAGGAGTGAGGGTCGTTCTGCGGGCCTGACCGTTGGCTGACCTGCCCGGTACGGACAAATGCTTACCGCAGGGCGAGGGTTCTCCCTCGGCGCTCCCTGCGCCACAGAGGGCCACAAACGAAAAAAGCTCCCGAAGGAGCTTTTTATTCAGAAGCCCGAAGGCTCTGGAGGGAAGGGCTTAGTAGCCGCCGCGACCACCGCCGCCGCCGCCGTAACCGCCGCCACCACCGCTGCGGCCACCGCCGCCGCCGCCGTAACCGCCGCCGCCACCACCACCGTAGCCGCCGCCACCACCACCGCCGCCGTAGCCGCCGCCACCACCGGTACGGGGGGGACGAGCTTCCATCGGACGGGCTTCATTCACCGTCAGGGCGCGGCCCTGCAGCGAGTGGCCGTTCATGGCTTCGATGGCTGCGAGTGCTTCAGCATCCGAACCCATTTCGACAAAGCCGAAGCCCTTCGAACGGCCGGTGTCACGTTCCATCATGACCTTGGCGCTGACGATTGCGCCGAACTCGCCAAAGGCTTGTTCCAGGTCGTTGTCACGCACGGAGTAGGCGAGGTTGCCTACGTAGAGTTTCTTGCCCATTGAGGGACTCCTAATTCAAACCAACAAGACAAAGCGATGGAGTCCCAGAATCACAACAAACAAAATGCGCTGTGGCGCGAAACTGACCGATCACCGAATTACGTGCACGGGAGACAAAGCTCACAGACACGTAGGCCGGATTATCCAGCCCTAATTGCAAAAAACGTGGCGAAATCGTGTGTTATTGAGAAACATCCCGGCGCGACGGGCGGTTTCGCAACGGTTTCAGCAGGTCCGAGAGCCCGTTGTGGTCTATTTCATGCATCAAATGGAGTAGCCGGCCTATTTCTCCCGAGGGAAAACCCTCGCGTGCAAACCACGTCAGGTAATTTCCGGGCAAATCGGCAATCAGCGTGCCTTTGTGCTTGCCAAAAGGCATTTCGAGCGTCACCAGGCGCTGCAGGTCTTCGGGTTTCATCGCGCGCTCAGCCTCCCGCCCGCTTGACCGTGTGGCCCTGCTTCACGAGCGCGGCGATCACCGTTTCGCGGTGGTCGCCCTGGATTTCGATCACGCCGTCCTTCACCGTGCCGCCCGAGCCGCAGGCCGTTTTCAGCTGCTTGCCGAGTGCCGTGAGCGCCGCCGCATCGAGCGCAACGCCCTTGACCACCGTCACGCCCTTGCCTTTGCGCCCCTTGGTCTCGTGCGATACACGCACAATGCCGTCGGTGGCCGGAACGCGCGCCTTGAGTTCCTTGCAGCGGCACTGGGCCACCGGCTCCCCGCAGTCGGGGCACATGCGCCCGCCCGCCTCGGTGGAGTACACCAGGGCGCTGCCGGACTGATTGCGCTGCTGTTTCATCGTCGACATTCGATTCGTCTCTTCTCTCTCTGTCTGCTTACATGCCATTCGACTCACTGGGCCTGATCCCCGCGCTCGTGCAGGCTGCCGCCCAAAGCGGCTATGCCGCGCCGACCGCCATCCAGGCCGCGGCCATCCCCGCGATTCTGCAAGGTCGCGACGTGCGGGGCTCGGCGCAGACCGGCTCCGGCAAGACCGCCGCATTTTCCCTGCCCCTGTTGCAGCGCTTAGTCGCCGAAGCTGCGCAGTCGCCGCGCCGTGTGCGTGCGCTGGTCCTCGTGCCCACACGCGAACTCGCGGCCCAGGTCGGCGAGACCATGCGCAGCCTGGCGCAGCACCTGCCCGAGCGCCTGAAGATCGTCGTCGCATTCGGCGGCGTGTCGATCAACCCGCAGATGATGGGCCTGCGCGGCGGTGCCGACATCGTCGTTGCCACACCGGGCCGTCTGCTCGACCTGGTCGAGCACAACGCGCTGAAGCTCGATGCCGTGTCGATGCTCGTGCTCGATGAAGCCGACCGCCTGTTCGACCTCGGCTTTGCCGAAGAACTCGGCCGCATCCTCGCGCTGCTGCCCAAGCAGCGCCAGAACCTGCTGTTTTCCGCCACCTTTCCGAGCGCCATTCAGGCATTGGCAGATGGCATGCTGCACGACCCGGCCGTCGTCGACGTGCAGGGCGAGCCCGGCACCGAGCCGAACATCGTGCAGCGCGTGATCGAGGTCGACGCCGCCCGTCGCACGCAGCTGCTGCGCCATCTGCTGAAGCAGCACGAGAACGAATGGGACCGTGTGCTGGTCTTCGTCGCCACGCAGCACGCCGCGCAGATCGTGGCCGAGAAGCTCTACAAGAACGGCATCTACGCAGTGCCCTTCCACGGCGACATCGCGCAGGGTACGCGCACCGACATCCTTGCGCAGTTCAAGCAGAGCCGCTGGGACGTGGTGATTGCCACCGACCTCGCGGCACGCGGCATCGACATCGCGCAGCTGCCCGTGGTCATCAACTACGACCTGCCGCGCTCGCCGACCGACTACATCCACCGCATCGGCCGCACGGGCCGCGCGGGAGAGAGCGGCCTGGCGATCAGCTTCGTGAGCGCATCGACCGAGGCGCATTTCCGGCTGATCGAGAAGCGCCAGGGGCTGAGCCTGCCACGTGAGCGTGTCGAAGGCTTCGAGCCGACGGAAGTGGCGGTGCCAGTGGTCGATGCGTCGGGCACGGGCGGCATCAAGGGCAAGCGGCCGAGCAAGAAAGACAAGTTGCGTACGGCTGCTGCGCTTGCCGCGGCCCGGGGGGATGCTCCCGAGAAGAACGATTGACCAGCGCCGATCAGTCTGCCGCGTAATCGACCTGGTGCCGCGCGACGCGCAGGTCGCCCAGCTCTTCGCGAATGCGCAGGTGCGCCGGATGCGTGGCATAGCCGTCGAGCGAGGCCTGGCTGTCGAACTCGCTGTAGAGCACCACGTCGCAGGCATAGCTTGCGCGGCTCGAATCGACGCCCACTTCGATGTGCAGCAGGCCCGGGATCTGGCCGCGCAGCGATTCGAACTTGCGCTTGAGCAGTTGGCGGGCCTGCGTCTTTTCTTCCGGCGTGTCGCCACGCAGGTCCCACATCACGATGTGCTTGAACATGCGGACGATGGTAAGCACGTGCCTTGCGAAAGGCCATGCGCCGCGCGCCCCGCGCGTGAAGAACAGTTTTCCGTTTCCGTGCGCTATGCGTGCTTGCCGAGGAAGCTGGATATCAGATCCACCGGCAGCGGAAACACGATGGTCGTGTTCTTGTCCGCACCGATCACCGTGAGCGTTTCCAGGTAGCGCAGCTGGATGGCCTGCGGCTCCTGCGCCAGCACGCGCGCGGCCTGGAACAGCTTCTCCGAGGCCTGCAGCTCGCCCTCGGCGTGGATCACCTTGGCGCGCCGCTCGCGTTCCGCCTCGGCCTGCCGCGCGATGGCGCGCACCATCGATTCGGTCAGGTCGATCTGCTTGATCTCCACGTTCGACACCTTGATGCCCCATGACGCCGTCTGCACGTCCAGCGACTCGCGCACGTCGAGGTTGAGCTTCTCGCGCTCGGCCAGCATGTCGTCGAGCTGGTGCTTGCCGAGCACCGAGCGCAGGGTGGTCTGGGCCAGCTGGCTGGTAGCGTTGAAGAAGTCCTTCACCTGGATGATGGCCTTCTCGGCATCGACGATGCGGAAGTAGACGACCGCGCTGACCTTCACCGACACGTTGTCGCGCGAGATCACGTCCTGCGTCGGCACTTCGAGCACCACGGTGCGCAGATCGACGCGCACCACCTGCTGGATGGCCGGTATCACGAGCACCAGGCCCGGCCCCGAAACCTTCGAGAAGCGCCCGAGGGTGAACACGATGCCGCGTTCGTACTCCCGGAAGATCCATACCGCTGAAAACAGCAGCACCGCCAGCAGAACAATGATGACGGCGCCTATGCCGGAGGTGAGAGAGAGCATGTCGGTCTCCTGCGACCCAGCGAAAGCGCTGGATGGTTGGACAACCGGCGCGCGGCGGCGTTCCTCGCAGCACGAAGAAAGAAAGGCCGGCTAAGAAAGGCCTGCGGCTACCAGCCCATCTGCTTCGCTGCCAGCTCCTTCATGATCTCTTCGGCCCCGCCGCCGATCATCATCACCTTCACCTCGCGGTAGATGCGCTCGCTTACGGTGCCGCGCATGAAGCCCATGCCGCCGAGGATCTGCACCGCCTGGTCGGCGCAGAACTGCATGGTCTGCGTCGCGTGGTTCTTCAGCATGCAGATCCGCGCGACCCATTCGGGTGCGTTGAAGCGCCCGGCTGCTTCGAGCGCGTCGCCCTCGACCGACACCGCCTCGATCCAGGCCTCGGTGGAGGCGATGCGCATCTGCATGTCGACCAGTTTGTGGCGCACCGCCTGGTGTTGGATGAGCGCAGCGCCGAATGTCTTGCGCTCGCGCGCCCAGGCCAGGGCCTCATCGAGGCAGGCCTGCGAGAAGCCCAGGGCGCCCGCAGCAAGGCCGATGCGCTCGCCGTTGAAGTTGCCCATGACCATGCGGAAGCCTTCGCCCTCGTTCCCGAGAAGGTAGCGCGCCGGCACGCGCACGTTGTCGAAGTGCAGCGTCGCGGTGTCGGAGCACAGCCAGCCCATCTTCGACAGGCGCGTGCGCGAAAGGCCCGGCGTGTCGCCTGGCACCATCAGCATCGAGATGCCGCCCGCGCCGCGCCCTTCGCCGGTGCGCACGGCTACCGTGATCCAGTCTGCGCGCATGCCGGAGGTGATGAAGGTCTTCTCGCCGTTGACCACGTAGTGATCGCCGTCGCCGTCTGTTTCCCGCTTTGCTGTGGTGCGCAGCGCAGCCACGTCGGAGCCACCACCGGGTTCGGTGATGGCGAGCGCCGCGATCTTCTCGCCGCGCAGCACCTGCGGCACGACCTCTTGGCGCACCGCGTCGCTTGCATGCAGCACCACGGGCGGCAGGCCGATGTTGTGCGAGAACAGGCTCGCGAGCACGCCGCCGCTCTTGCCATGGCGCGCGAGCGCGACCCACGCAGGCAGCTTCAGCGAATACGAGGCGGGCGTGCCGCCAAGTTCTTCCGGATAGCCCAGGCCCAGCAGGCCGAGTTCGGCGGCACGCGCGTAGAGCGCGCGCGGAAACTCGCCCGCGTCGTCCCATGCCTGCACATGCGGCGCGATCTCGCTTTCGGCGAAGCGCCGCACCGTGTCGGCGAGCGCGGCTCGGTCGGCTTGCAGTTCGGCGTTCATGCGGCGTTGCTCGTTCAACCGCGCGGCGGCCGCTTGGCGATGCCCATGGTCTTCGCGAGGATGCCCAGCATCACCTCGTCGGCACCGCCGCCGATGGAGCCCAGCCTGCCGTCACGGTACAGCCGCGAAACGCGGTTTTCCAGCGTGAAGCCCATGCCGCCCCAGAACTGCAGGCAGGTATCGGACACCTGCCGCGTGAGGCGGCCGGTCTTGAGCTTGGCCATCGACGCGAGTTCGAGCACGTCTTCGCCCTGCACATGCAGGTCGCAGGCGCGGTACGTGAGCGCGCGCAGCGCCTCGACCTCGGTCTTCAGCTCGGCCAGCTTGAACTGCACCCATTGCTGGTCGGCCAGCGTGGCGCCGAACATCTGCCGCTGCTGCGCCCACTCGATGGTCTGCGCGATGCAGTCTTCCATCGGTTCGAGCGAACTTGCGGCGGCCCACAGCCGCTCTTCCTGGAACTGCTGCATCTGGTAGACGAAGCCCTGGCCTTCCTCGCCGACGCGGTAGCGCTGCGGCACGCGCACGTTGTCGAAGTAGATGAGCCCGGTGTCGCTCGAATTCATGCCGATCTTGCGGATCTTCTTCGCCTTCTCGATGCCGGGGCTGTCCATCGGCACCATCACGAGCGACTTGTTGCGGTGCACCGGGCCGTCGCTGGTGTTGACCAGCATGCACATCCAGTCGGCCTGCAGGCTGTTGGTGATCCACATCTTCTGGCCGCTGATGAGGTAGTCGTCGCCGTCCTTGCGCGCGTGGCTCTTCAGGCCCGCCACGTCGCTGCCCGCATCGGGCTCGCTCACGCCGATGCAGCCGACCATGTCGCCGGCGATGGCGGGCGCCAGGAACTCGCGGCGCAGTTCGTCGCTGCCGAAGCGTGCGAGCGCGGGCGTGCACATGTCGGTCTGCACGCCGATCGCCATCGGCACGCCGCCGCAGCTGATGTGGCCCAGCGCCTCGGCCATCGCCATCGCGTACGAGTAGTCGAGCCCGGCGCCGCCGAAGGCCTCTGGCTTGTTCAGGCCCAGCATGCCGAGATTGCCGAGCTTCTTGAACACCTCGTGCGCAGGGAAGATCTCGGCCGCCTCCCATTCGTCCACATTCGGGTTGATCTCGTCGTCGATGAAGCGGCGCAGGGTCTTCTGGATTTCGAGGTGTTCGTGGGTGTACTGCATGGTGTCTTGTCTCCGGTCGTTCTTTACTTGTCCTGGAACACGCGCGGCGTCTGCGCGAGATGGAAGCCATCGAAAGGCCGAACCGCCGCGCGCTGCTGCGTCTGCGCGTCGGGAATTTCCATCGGCCAGCCCATGCGCACCTGTGGCCGTGCGCCGTCCACGCGCAGCACGCTGCCGCTGATGAAGCTGGCCGCGGGGCTCAGCAGGAAGGCAATGGCGGCTGAGGTCTCGGCCTCGTTGCCGAAGCGCCCGGCGGGCACGGTGTTGCGCATGGCGCGCAGCATGTCGCCGGCTTCGGGCGGGTAGTGGTCCATGCCGCTCGATGCGATGTAGCCCGGCGCCACCGCGTTCACGCGCACGCCGCTCACGGCCCATTCAGCGGCGGCCGTCTCGGTGAAGCTCACCATGCCGGCGCGCGCCGCGCCGCTGTGGCCCATGTTGGGCATCGAGCCCCAGATGTCGGCCACGATGTTGACGATGGCGCCGCCGTTGGCCTGCATGCTTTGCACGTAGCACTCGCGCGCGACCAGGAAGCCGCCCGTCAGGTTGGTGTGGATCACCGCCTCCCAGCCCTTGGCCGAGATGGCGGCGAGCGGCGTGATGTACTGGCCGCCTGCGTTGTTCACGAGCCCGTCGATGCGGCCATGCGCGGCGACGACGGCGGCTATGGCTGCGCGCACCGCTTCTTCCTGGCGGATGTCGAAGGCCTGCGTGCTGGCCTTGCCGCCGCTGGCTTCGATCTCGGCGCGCACCTTGTCGAGCTTCTCGGGCTTGCGGCCGACCAGCACCACCTGCGCGCCGAGCGCCGCGAGTTCGTGCGCTGTGCAGCGGCCAATGCCGGAGCCGCCGCCGGTGACGACGATGACCTGTCCGCCGAACAGGCCGGGTGCGAAGACGGAGCGGTAGCGGGAGGATGCATTCATGCGGAAGACTTTCGGAAACTTGTCTTGAAGAGCGTCACGCGTCGGCGACCTCGGCCACCACATGGCGCGCGGCCACCTGCGTGCCCACCGCGACATGCAGTGCGACACGGCCGGAACGCGGCGCGCAGTGCACGTGCTCCATCTTCATCGCTTCGAGCGTGACGAGCGGCTGGCCTGCGGCGACCGCATCGCCCTCGGCCACCAGCAGGGCGATCACGCGGCCGTTCATGGATGCGCGCAGCAGGCCGTCGCCGGCGGTGTCGTCGGTGCGTGCAACCGCGACGTGCGTGAGGTTTTCCAGCTGGAATGACTGGCCGCGGAAGTGGAAATCCACGCGGTCGGGCTGCCGCACGACGAAGGCTTGTTCGGACAGGCCGTCGCACGAGAAGCGGAGGCTGCCGTTGCCGGGTAGAGCGAGCAAGGCGAGTTGCACAGGTGCTTTGTCGCCCAGTGCAATGTCGAACCGACCGGCGCCGCATGGTGTCACGCGGGCCGCGTGCACCGTGCCGTCGAGCGCGAAGCGCAGGGCGTTGGGGAGCGTGTGCGCGAGCGGCGAGGGCCAGCCGCGCTCGCCCAACTGGAGCAGCAGAGCGGCGAGCAATGCGGCGCGGGTGTCGTTCGCCGCGTCTGCGGCGAGCAGGGCGTCGAGGTGATCGCCGATGAAGGCGGTCGTAGCAGCACCGCTTGCGAACACGTCATGCGACAACACGCGTCGCAGAAGCTGCTGGTTGGTCGAGATGCCGAGCGCTACCGTGTCTTGCAGGCCCGCGATCAGCCGGTGCCGGGCTTCTTCTCGCGTGCGGCCATGCGCCACGAGCTTGGCGATCATCGAGTCGTAGAAGGGCGGCACGGCGGCCCCGTCGCGCAAGGCGTGCTCGGCGCGCAGCGCGGCAGAGGGCCGCCACGCCGTGAGGGTGCCGCTTTGCGGCATGAAGCTCTGCCGCGGATCTTCGGCGCACAGACGCACTTCGATCGCATGGCCTGTGATGCGCACGTCCTGCTGCGCGAGCGGCAAAGGTTCGCCGGCCGCGACGCGCAGTTGCAGCTCGACGAGGTCGAGGCCCGTCACCGCTTCGGTCACCGGGTGCTCCACCTGCAGGCGCGTGTTCATTTCCATGAACCAGTACTGGCCTTCGGCGTCGAGCAGGAATTCGAGCGTGCCCGCGCCTTCGTAGGCGATGGCTTTCGCCGCAGCGACGGCGGTGGCACCCATGCGTTCGCGCAGCGCTTCAGACACTGCCGGCGAGGGCGCTTCTTCGACGACCTTCTGGTGCCGCCGCTGAACCGAACAGTCGCGCTCGCCGAGGTGGATGGCGTTGCCGTGCCGGTCCGCGAATATCTGTACCTCGACATGGCGCGGCGCGACGATGGCGCGCTCCAGGATCACGGTGGCGTCGCCGAATGCGTTGAGCGCTTCGGACTGCGCGCTGTGCAGCTGCGCGGTGAATTCAGCGGCCGACGTCACGAGCCGCATGCCGCGCCCGCCGCCGCCCGCCGTTGCCTTGATCATCACGGGCCAGCCGATGCGTGCTGCCTCGGCCGCCAGCGTCTCCGCGCTCTGGTTTTCGCCCTGGTAGCCCGGAATGCACGGCACGCCCGCCGCCTGCATCAGCCGTTTGGCGCCGGCCTTGTCGCCCATCGCGCGAATGGCCTCCGGTGATGGTCCGATGAAGACCAGTCCCGCGTCTCGGCAGGCCTGCGCGAACGCTGCGTTCTCCGCGAGAAAGCCGTAGCCCGGATGCACCGCATCGGCGCCGCTGGCGCGCGCGGCCTCGATGATCGCAGCGATGTTCAGGTAGCTCTGCGCGGGCAGAGATTCGCCGATCCACACTGCCTGGTCGGCCTGCCGCACATGTTCGGCCTCCGCATCGGCGCTGGAGTACACGGCCACCGTGCGGTAGCCCATCGCGCGCGCAGTGCGCATCACGCGCACCGCGATCTCGCCGCGGTTCGCGATCAGGATCTTGTGGAATGCACTCATGGCCGCGCCACCGAAAACTGCATCGGCTGCGGCACGCGCGCATCGGCATCGCGGCAGATGGAGAGCACTTCCGCCAACACCGCACGCGTGTCGCGCGGGTCGATCACGCCGTCGTCGAGCAGCAGCGCGCTGGTGGTGAAAACGCTCATCTGCCGATCGAAGCGTTCGACGATCTGCTGCTGCATCGCGTCGATCTTCGCGTGGTCGATCGCGCCCTTGCGCGCCATGCCCGCCTCCATGACGATGGCCATGGTCTTCGCAGCCTGCTCGCCGCCCATGACGGCTGTGCGCGCGTTGGGCCACGAGAAGCAGAAGCGCGGCGCGAAGCCCCGGCCGCACATGCCGTAGTTGCCCGCGCCGTACGAAGCGCCGCAGTGAAGCGTGATCTGCGGCACGCTGGCGTTGGTCACGGCCTGGATCATCTTCGCGCCGTGCTTGATGATGCCGGCCTCCTCGTGCGCCCGGCCCACCATGTAGCCCGTGATGTTCTGCAGGTAGACGATGGGCGTGCGCGTCTGGCAGCAGGCCTGGATGAAGTGCGTGGCCTTGGTCGCGCCGTCGGAATCGATGGGGCCGTTGTTGGTGACGATGCCCACGGCGTGGCCTTCGAGCCGGATGTGGCCGCAGACGGTGGCGCTACCGTAGTGCTCGCTGAACTCAAGGAACTCGGAGCCGTCGGCGATGCGCGCGATGACCTCGCGCATGTCGACCGGCCTCCGTCCGTCGCTCGGCATGATGCCGAGCAGGTCTTCGGCGTCGTAGCGCGGCGGAATGAACTGGCGCGGCGCTTCGTTGCGCGCCCAGTCGATGCCGCCGAGGATCGAGCGCGCGATGCGGATGGCGTCGCGGTCGTCTTCCGCCAGGTAGTCGCCGAGGCCCGAGATGTGCGTGTGCATCACCGCGCCGCCCAGTTCTTCTTCGGTCGCGATCTCGCCGGTGGCTGCCTTCAGCAGCGGCGGTCCCGCGAGAAAGGCCCGCGTGCGGTCGCGCACCATCACGATGTAGTCGGACAGGCCCGTCTGGTAGGCGCCGCCCGCGGTCGAGGAGCCGTGCGTCACCGTCACCACCGGCAGGCCCGCAGCCGACAGCCGCGCGAGGTTGCGGAAGATGTTGCCGCCGCGCACGAAGTCCTGCACGCGGTAGTGCATGAGGTTGGCGCCGGCGCTTTCCACCAGCTGCACGTAGGGCAGCTTGTTTTCGAGCGCGATCTCCTGCACGCGCAGCTGCTTGTCGAGGCCCATGGGCTGCAGCGCGCCGGCGTCGATGCCCGAGTCGGATGCGTTGACCATGCAGCGCACGCCCGACACCTGGCCGATGCCGGAGATCAGGCCGCCGCCGGGCACGCTCTTCTCCAGGTCGGGGTTGTCCTGCCCCAGCCCCGCGAGCGAGGCCAGCGGCAGAAAGGGCGCGCCGGTGTCGAGCAGCAGCGCTATGCGCTCGCGCGGCAGCAGCTGCCCGCGCTTGGCAAAACGCTCGGCCGAAGCGCCGGAGGCCGCTACGGCGCGGGCCTCGTGTGCGCGCACCTGGTCGAGTAGCGCGAGCATGCCGGTGCGGTTGGCCTGGAAGGTGTCGCTGGCCGCTTGCAGCCGGGATTCGATGACGGGCATGGGAAGAGTCTGTACAGGTCGCTTGTTTTCGCTCTGCACAGACTCTAGGGGGCGGGCGCCGCGCCCGCTTGCGCCTACTAGCTGGTCGTCAACCGGGCATCAGCCGGCGCGCGCGCGTGGCGCGGCAACGGGGGCATCGAGGCTGCTGCCCGTGACCACCCAGTAGATGAAGATCAGCACCGCGCCGGCCGTGCCGAACACCGTGAGACCCATGTAGCTGCCGCCGATGGCCAGCGCGTCGGCGGGCGCGGCTGCGATGCAGACCATGCTGGCCGCGCTCATGCCCACGTAGTGCATGGTGCAGACCGCCACGCCCATCACGGCGGCCGCCGCGACCTTGTGCGAGAACTTGCGCAGGTTGAACGCCAGCCACAGGGCCGCCGCGGCGGCGGTGACGGCGATGAGCACCGACAGCCCGACCACCGCCAGGTCGAAGTTCATCGAGGCGCGCATGCTCATCGCGAACATGCCCATGTAGTGCATCACGCAGACGCCGATGCCGGCCAGCAGGCTGCCGGCGAGCCAGCCCGATTTGCTGAACTTGCGCCGTCCGCCGGCCATGTACAGCGCAATGCCGGAGATCAGGATGGCCGCAACCAGCGACACCACCGTGAGCGGCATGTTGTACGAAATGGCCACCGGCAGGCGGTACGCCAACATGCCGATGAAGTGCATCGACCAGATGCCGATGCCGCCCAGCGCCACCGCGGCGCAGGCCACGACGGCGAGGTTGGGCTTGCCGTCCGCGCCGACCATGCGGCTGGCGCAGATGAGGGCCACCAGCGAGCCCGCGAATGAGATCAGGAAGGAGAGCGCCACCATGCCCAGGGAGTACTCGGGCGACAGGAGTTGGCCTACGACGAGCGGAGTCATGCGATGTCCTTTCAAGTTCAGGAAAAGAGCGCCTCGCAGACCTCCCGACCACCGGATGCAATCGGGACGCCACAAGACGTCCCGCGCAGTCTGTAATATTTGTTTTTAAAAGTAAACTCCAATTTACACTTATTGTTACCCTACCTTACGGGACGGATTCGATATATCGCATTGTTGCGGTCG
Organism: Variovorax multivorans; assembly: GCF_051216835.1. Lineage (NCBI taxonomy): Bacteria > Pseudomonadati > Pseudomonadota > Betaproteobacteria > Burkholderiales > Comamonadaceae > Variovorax > Variovorax multivorans. The sequence goes on along the minus strand of NZ_JBPJZL010000011.1, from coordinate 69,254 downwards.
GCCGCCATGTAGATCGTGCCGTCGCGCCCCACAGCGACGCCCGTGACCACGTAGGGCGGGGGCAGGCCGGGCCCAGGCGTGAGGCCGATCGGCAGGTTCTCGACGACCGTGCGGCGTGTGCCGTCGGGGGCAATTTCCACCAGCCGCCGCGCCGCGCTCTCGGCCACAATGAAGCTGCCCCACGGCGTTTGCGCCACGCCTTCGGGCAGCGCCAGCCCGTCGGCCACGGTGCGCAGCGGCGCGCTGGCGTCCAGCGGAATGCGCAGCAGCTTGCCGGCGGCCTCGGTCACGTAGAGCGCGCCGTCCTGGCCGACGATCATCTGCACCGGGCCGTTCAGGCCGCTAGCAAGCACTGACTTTTCAGTGAACTTCGGCTCGCTGGCGCGGGTGATGCTGCCGGTAGCTATTTCGGCGTAGATCACGCTGCCGTCCGGCATGGGGATGGCGTCGAACGGCGCCTTCAGGCCGTGGATGGTTTCGACGGTCTTCAGCGTCTGCCGGTCGACCAGCTGCACCGTGCCCGTGAACCACGAGCTCAGCGCGAAGAGTTTTGGCGACAGCCCCACCGCGAAGGGGTAGTCGAGCTCCGGATCGCGCTGCATGCGGAACACGTCTCGCACCTCGCCCGTGCGCACGTCGACCTGGCGGAAGCCGAAGACGTCGGCCACCCAGAGGTCGTTGCCATCGATCTTCATGCCGGCCGGCACCGCCAGCTTGCCGCTGGTGAGCGTGCGCAGTTCGCCAGTGGCGGGGTTGAAGGCCTGCACCTCGTTGTTGGCCATGTTCGACACGTAGATCGTGCCGTCGGGCGCGATGGCCAGGTTGTCGAGCGAAGGCCGCAACTGCTTCGCGACCGTCTTGCGCCCGGTGGCGAGGTCTACTTTCACCAGCTCGCCGCTGCGCGCATCGACCACCCAGAGGTTGCCCTTGCCGTCGAGGTTGGCGGCGGCCGGGATCTTGAAGCCATCGGCGATCACGGTCATGTTGCCGTTCGCCGGGTCGATCTTCACGACCTGCCCCTTGAACCACAGCGGCCCGTAGAGCATGCCGTCGGGGCCGGCTTCGAAGCCGTTGAAGCCGCCCATGTCCTTCTTGATGAGCCGCGGCGGCTTCTGGCCTTCGCGGTCGATCTCCCACAGCGCGTCGCCCAGGAACACTTGCGAGGCGTAGAGCTTGCCGTTGCGGCGGTCGAAGTCGAGCGAGTTCAGGCCGGGCAGGTCCTTGGCCAGCACGCGCAGCGGGGCGGTGTCGCTCTCGCGGTAGCGCAGCATGCCCATGAGGTAGTTGGTCCAGGCCAGCTCGCCCTTCGGGCCCACGGCGATGTCGTCGGCCTGGCCTTCGGGTGCATCGATGAGCACCTTGGCCGCGCCGGTGTTGCGGTCGACCTCCCACAGCGTGTTGCCGACGACCGAGCCCGCGAGCAGCCGGCCCTTCGCGTCGATGGCCAGCCCGTGCACGCCCGAGAAGGACGAGGGCGCGACCAGCGCCTCGGGCGGGCCCCACGAGGCGGGCCGGGTGGGTGGCGGCGCAAGGCTGCTGCAGGCGCCCAGCAGGGCGAGGGAGGCGGTCAGCGCGATCGCGCCGAGGCTGCTTCTACGGGGCATGGTGTCTCCTCTTGTGGGTGCGCGAAGCAGTCTAGGAGGAGGAAGAGGCGGTGGAGTCTCTCCGGAGACACGATGCGGACTTTCGTCCGCTGTGGATTACCCGAGCCCGCTCGCTCAGCCGCGCAGCAGCTGCGTCACCGTGTGGATCAGCAACCCCACCAGCCCACCTACAAGCGTGCCGTTGATGCGGATGAACTGCAGGTCGCGCCCGATGTGGCGTTCCAGCTCGAGCGTCATTTCCTGTGCGTTCCACTCGCCGACGCGTTCCTCGATGTAGCGGCGGATGTCTTCGCGGTAGCGCTCGATGGCCAGCGGCGCGGCGGCCTCGATCTGCTCGTTGATCCAGCGGCGGATGGCTTCGTCGCCCTGCAGCCGTGCGCCCAGCGCGCCGGCCATCGAGGCAATGCGCTGGCGGATGGCCGAGTCGTCGCGGCCCAGGTCGTCGTGCAGCCACGCCAGCAGCTCACCCCACAGCCCGTGCAGGTAGTCGCCGAGGGCGGGGTGCGCGATGAGTTCGGCGCGAATCTGTTCGCCGCGCTGCTGGAACTCGGGGTCGAGCTTCAGTCGCACCACGAAGTCGTCGACGAAGTGATCGAAACGCCTGCGCATCGGATGGTCGGGCTCGGCCGCCAGCTCGCCGATGGTGCGCGCCACGGCCGCGACGATCTTGCGCGTGGCCAGCTTGGCCGCCACCTGGTCGAGGCCCACGTAGCGCAGCGTCTTGATCTCGCGCGCAATGGCTTCGGTGATGTGCGCCTGCACCTCGTCGCCTTCGAGCAGACCGGCCACCTGCTGCAGCACGTCGTCGAGCAGGGCCTGGTGGCGCCCGCCGGCAGTGAGCGCGTCGAGCGCCTGGCCGGTCAGGCGCGAGAGGTCAATTTTTTCGAGGCCGGCCGCGGCGGCGCGCCCCATGAAGTCGCGCACCCGTTCGTCGTCGAAGGCCGAGAGTCCGTAGCGCGTGGCGGCCACGCCCAATTCGCCGAGCTTCTCGCCGCTGGCGGGGCGTGCCAGCCAGTCTGCGATGCGCCCGGCCGCATCGAACTGCCGCAGCTTGCCGAGCACCTGTTCGGTGCTCAGGAAGTTGTCGCAGATGAAGCCCGCGAGCTTGGCGCCGATGCGGTCCTTGTTGCTCGGGATGATCGCGGTGTGCGGGATCGGCAGGCCCAGCGGATGGCGAAACAGCGCCACCACCGCGAACCAGTCGGCAATGGCGCCGACCATCGCGGCCTCCGAGAAGGCTGCCACGTAGCCCCAGGCCGGGTGCTGCGCATGCAGCGCGCTCGCCAGTGCATAGAGCAGCGCCGCGCCGCACAGCAGACCGAGCGCGACGCGCTTCATGCGCCCCAGCGCATCGCCGCTGTCAGCCAATGCTGGGGGTGGAAGCAAGGCGCTCCATGAACAATTCGCAGCGCGCCAGTTGTTCGAGGCTCACGAATTCGTCGGGCTGGTGCGCCTGCTCGATGCTGCCGGGGCCGCACACCACGGTGGGGATGCCGGCGTTCTTGAACAGACCCGCTTCGGTGCCGAAGGCCACCAGCGTGGTGCGTTCTTCGCCCGCCAGGCGCTGCGCCAGTTTGGTGATCGGGTTGTCGGCCGCGCCAAGGAAGCTCGGAATCTCGCAGATGGTCTCGAAGCTGAAGCCCGCGTCGGGCGCAACCTTCTTCATCGCCGGTTCGATGCTGCCCGCGTAGGCCACCACGTCGGCCTGCATGCGCTTGGCGTCGGCGGTCGGCAGGTCGCGGAATTCATAGCGGAACTCGGCATCGCGCGGCACCACGTTGTCGGCGATGCCGCCGTGGAACTGGCCCACGCTCGCGGTGCTGAAGGGCACGTCGAAGCCTTCGTAGCGCGGCTCGTTGCGCTCGAAGTCTTCTGCCATGTCGCGCACCTTGCCGATCACTCGGGCCGCCATCTCGATGGCGTTGACCGACTTCGGCGTGAGCGAGGAATGCGCCTCCTTGCCGCGCACGCAGCACTTGTAGCGGTACACGCCCTTGTGCGCGATGGCGGGCACCATGCTGGTGGGCTCGCCCACGATGCAGGCCAGCGGCTTGATGTTGGCATCGCGCATGTCGGCGATCAGTTCCTTCACGCCGAAGCAGCCGATTTCTTCTTCGTAGCTGAAGGCGAAGTGCACCGCGAAGGGCGAGTTGCTCTCGAGGAAGCGCTTGGCATTCGACAGCGCGATGGCAATGAAGCTCTTCATGTCGGCCGAGCCGCGCCCGTAGAGGCGCTCGTTCTGCACCACAGCGGAGAGCGGGTCGACGCTCCAGTCCTGCCCGTCCCAGGGCACCGTATCGGTGTGGCCGGAGACGATCACGCCGGCTGGCTTGCCTTCGCCCAGCGTGGCGAACAGGTTCGCTTTGGTGCGTTCGGCGTTGTAGGTGATGCGGCTTTTGACGCCCAGGGCCGCGAGGTGGCTCTGCGCGAAGTCGATCAGTTCGAGGTTGCTGTTGGCGCTGACGGTGTTCATGCGCACCAGGGTCTGGGCCAGCAGCAGGCTTTGGGGGGAAAGCGTGTGGAGCATGCAACACATTCTCCCGGAAGTCGGCGCGGCGCGTGCGTGGATGTCGTAGCCGTCACGCGAAGCGGGTACGCTGCCCCTCTTCTTTTGGACGGAGAAACCAGCACCATGCGCACCCTTCAGATCGCCTTGACCGCCACCGCCGCCCTCTGCGTGGCCGCCTGCAGCACCACCGGACCTTCCAGCAACAAGCTGCTGACGCTCGACGGCAACCCGCCGCTGGTCATCGCCCACCGCGGTGCATCCGGCTACCTGCCGGAAGAAACGCTCGAAGCCTATGCGCGCGCCATCGAACTCGGCGCCGACGTGATCGAGATGGACCTGATCTCCACCAAGGACGGCGTGCTCATCGCCCGTCACGACCCCAACCTCGCCCTCAACACCGACGTGGCCAAGCACCCCCGCTTCGCCTCGCGCAAGAAGACCATCAAGGTCGACGGCGAAACCCAGACCGGCTGGTTCAGCAACGACTTCACGCTGGCCGAGATCAAGACGCTGGGCGGCATCTCCACCGACGCCGAGCGTCCGCAGGAATTCAACGGCAAGTTCAAGATCGTCACGTTCCAGGAGATCATCGATTTCGCCAAGGCCAAGTCGAAGGAAACCGGCCGCACCATCGCCATCTACCCCGAGACCAAGAACCCGACCTACTTCCGCGAGCTCGGCCTGCCGATGGAAGACAAGGTCATCGCCGCCATCAACGCCGCCGGCTGGAACAGCAAGACCGCGCCCATCTACGTGCAGTCCTTCGAGCCCGGCAGCCTGAAGTACATGAAGAGCAAGGGCCTGAACACCCGGCTCATTCAGCTGATCGACGGCGACAGCGTCGACCTGAAGACCGGCGCCGTGACCTTCGCCGTGCCCAGCGACCGCCCCTACGACTGGACCAAGGCCGGCGACAAGCGCAACTTCGACGCCATGGTCACGCCCGCGGGCCTGGCCGAGATCAAGACCTACGCCGACGGCATCGGCCCGTGGAAGCGCTACATCGTGAGCATCAAGGGCACCATCGGCGCCGACGGCAAGCCGGTGGACGTCAACAAGGACGGCAAGATCAACGACGCCGACGCCACCTCCACCGCGCCCACCTCGCTGATCGCCGATGCGCACAAGGCCGGCCTGTTCGTGCACCCCTTCACCTTCCGCAACGAGTCGCGCCGCCTGGCGTCCGACTACAACAAGGACGGCAAGAGCGAATACGGCGTGTACTACAAGCTCGGCGTGGACGGCGTGTTCACCGACTTCACCGACACCGCGCTGGCTGCGCGCGCCGACTACCTGAAGAGCATCGGCCGCTGATCGGGGCGTTGTCCGCAAATGACCACCGACAACTTGTCGCCACGCGACCTCGAACTTCTGCGCATGGCCATCCGGCTGTCGGATGAGTCGAAGGCGCGCGGGCGCCATCCCTTCGCTGCGCTGGTGGCGAACGAGCATGGCGAGGTCGTCGTCACCGCGGGCAACAACTCGATGCCGCCCGAGGGCGACCCTACGCAGCATGCCGAACTGGTGGCCGCCGCGCAGGCCGCGCGCCTGCTCACGCCCGAGCAGCTCGCGCGCTGCACGCTGTTCACCAGCGCCGAGCCCTGCTGCATGTGTGCGGGCGCCATCTACTGGACGAACATCGGCCGCGTGGTCTACGCGCTTTCAGAGCACGCGCTGCTCGGCCTGACCGGCGACCACCCCGAAAACCCGACCTTTTCGCTTCCCTGCCGCGAGGTCTTTGCGCGCGGGCAGCGACGTGTCGAGGTGGTGGGGCCGCTGCTCGAGGAAGAGGCCTCTGCGCCGCACGTCGGCTTCTGGACCGCCGGGCACTGAACCCCGGGTGCGCACCCGGGGTGCGTATTTTTGGTGGTGCCTCGAAACGCCAGAGTGGATAGACTGGCATTTTGAGACGTCCACGCCATGAAACTCATCGACTCGCTCGTCACGCAGGCGGCTGGCATCGCCGCCGTCCGACGTGACCTTCACGCCCACCCCGAACTCTGTTTCCAGGAAGTCCGCACCGCCGACGTGGTGGCAGGCAAGCTCACCGAATGGGGCATTCCCATTCACCGCGGCCTGGGCACCACCGGCGTGGTGGGCATCGTCAAGAATGGCTCCAGCAGCCGCGCAGTCGGCCTTCGCGCCGACATGGACGCGCTGCCCGTCACCGAGCTCAACACCTTCGCCCACGCCAGCAAGCACCACGGCAAGATGCACGCCTGCGGCCACGACGGCCACACGGCCATGCTGCTCGCGGCCGCTCAGCACCTGGCGAAGAACCGCAACTTCGACGGCACCGTCTACCTGATCTTCCAGCCGGCGGAAGAGGGCGGCGGCGGCGCCCGCGAGATGATCAAGGAAGGGCTGTTCGAGCAGTTCCCCATGGATGCCGTGTTCGGCATGCACAACTGGCCCGGCATGAAGGCGGGCCAGTTCGCCGTGAGCCCCGGCCCGGTGATGGCCTCGGGCAACAAGTTCCACATCAACGTGATCGGCAAGGGCGGCCACGCCGCGCTGCCGCATACGGGCATCGACCCGGTGCCTATCGCCTGCGAGATCGTGCAGGCCTTCCAGACCATCCTCACCCGCAAGATGAAGCCGACCGATTCGGCCGTGATCTCGGTCACCACCATCCATGCCGGCGAAACCAACAACGTGATTCCCGACAACTGCGAGCTGTCGGGCACGGTGCGCACCTTCTCGCTGGAGGTGCTCGACCTGATCGAGGCGAAGATGAAGCAGGTCGCCGACCACATCTGCGCGGCGCACGACGCCACCTGCGACTTCCGCTTCGAGCGCTACTACCCGCCCACCATCAACACCGAGGCCGAAGCCGACTTCGCGCGCCGTGTGATGGGCGGCATCGTCGGCCCCGAGAACGTGCTGAAGCAGGAGGCCGCCATGACTTCCGAAGACTTCGCCTTCATGCTGCAGGCCAAGCCCGGCGCCTATGCCTTCATCGGCAACGGCGACGGCACGCACCGCGACGTGCACCACGGCGAAGGCCCGTGCACGCTGCACAACGCGAGCTACGACTTCAACGACGACCTCATCCCGCTGGGCGCCACCTGCTGGGTGCAGATCGCCGAGCAGTTCCTCAAGCCCGGCGGCGCAGCGACATGATCGGCATCGCAGAGGCCTTTTCGCCGCGCTACGCCCAGGCGCGCCAGAAGTTCCTGCAAGGCTGCGTGAGCGCCGGCCTCACGGTCGAGCCGCATGCGCACCCGCTCAAGGGGCGCGACGGCGAAGACCTGTCGATGGACGTCGCGCTCGACGGCGACGCGAATGCGCAGAACCTGCTGATCGTCAGCAGCGCCTGCCATGGCGCCGAAGGCCACTGCGGCAGCGGCGTGCAGGTGTTCGCGCTGCACGACTCTGAATGGCGCGAGAAGGCCAAGGCGCAGGGCGTGGCGGTGCTGTACGTGCATGCGCTCAACCCGCACGGTTTTTCCTACGGCCGGCGCGTGACGCACGAGAACGTCGACCTGAACCGCAACTTCATCGACTTCTCGAAGCCGGTGCCGGTCAACGAGCCGTATGCCAAGCTGCACGACCTGCTGCTGCCCGCCACCTGGCCGCCCACGCCCGAGAACCAGGCGGCCGTGGACAAGTGGATCGGAAAGCACGGCGCCACTGCCTACCAGGCGGCCGTGACAAGCGGGCAATACCAGTTCGACGATGGTCTGTTCTTCGGCGGCAAGGCGCCGACCTGGAGCAACAAGACCATCCGCAGCGTGCTCAAGCGCCACGCGGGCAACGCCAAGCGCCTGGCCTGGATCGACCTGCATACGGGGCTCGGCCCGAACGGTCTGGGTGAACGCATCTTTGCCTGCCGCGACGACAAGGTCGCCTATGCGCGCGCCAATGCATGGTGGGGCACGCCCGCCGCGCCCGTCACCTCGATCTACGACGGCTCCTCGACCTCAGCGCTGCTGCGCGGGCTGATGTGGGACTCTGTATACGAGGAGTGCCCGCAGGCCGAGTACACCGGCATCGCGCTCGAATACGGCACGCTGCCGATCCTCGAAGTGACCGGCGCGCTGCGTGCCGACCACTGGCTGCACAAGCACCCCCAGGCGCCGGCCGACCTGGCCGACGGTATCCGTGCTCGGATGCTGGAGGCGTTCTATACGGACACCGATGCCTGGCGCGGGCAGATCGTCAGCCAGGCGCGGCAGGCGATGTTCCAGGCTGTTGACGGGCTCAGCGGCTGACCTGATCGGTCAGCACAGTCAGCACAAGTCTCAAGTCCTGACCCGCCCATCCCCAGTAAGCATCGAAAGCTCGACGAACTTCGACGCCACGTGGTTCTTGGCGGAGAACGACACCTCGAACCCCCCGAACTGCTGGCGGTCGATGCTTTCCAGCCCTGCGATCAGGCTCTCGCGCGTGGGCTTGCCCGGTGCCTTGCGCAGGCCCTCGGTCAGCACCTTCGCGGCCAGGTAGCCTTCCATGCTCGAAAAATTGGCGCTCGCGCCGCCGCCGGCCTTGCGCACCGCCTCGGTGAATTCGCGCGCCAGCGCATTGGCCTGGTTGTAGGGCGAGGGCACCACCTGCGTCACCATCACGCCGGCCGCGTCCTTGCCCAGCTCGTCCGCCAGCGCCTGCGTGCCGACGAAAGACATGTTGAAGAAAGTGCCGCCATAGCCCGCCTTGCGCGCCTCGCGGATGAAGGCCGCGCAGGCCTTGTACGCGCCCACCTGCACCACCGCGTCGGGCTTCGCCGCCACGATGGACTTCACCGCCTGCGCCACGTCGGCCGAATTGCGCTCCACCGTGGCCAGCGCCACGGGCTTGAGCTGCTGCTCGCCGAGCGCCAGCGTCACCCCGTCGAGCCCGGCCTTGCCGTAGGCGTCGTTCTGATAAAAGACCGCGATCTTCTTCAGGCCCAGGTGGGTGAGCTGCTTCACCATCAGCGCCGTCTCGTCGTTGTACGAGGCGCGCACGTGAAACACATTTTTCTGGAAGGGCTCGCGCAGCGACATCGCGCCGGTGAAGGGGGCCACGAACGGCACCTTGTCCTTCACCGCCAGCGGCAGCGCCGCCAGGCTGGTCGGCGTGCCTATGTAGCCGAAGAGTGCGAACACGTCTTCCGAGATCAGCTTCTGCGTGTTGGCCGCGCAGCGGTCGGGCTCGTAGCCGTCGTCGAGGTTCTTGATGACCACGTCGCGGTGCCCCGACTGGGCGTTGTACTGGTCCAGGAACAGCTTGGCGCCCTGGTGAAACTGGATGCCCAGCTGCGCCGCCGGACCGGTGAACGCTGCCGACTGGCCCAGCACCAGCGGCGTGTCGCCCTGTGCCCGCGCGATGCCGAAGCCCCCCAGCGTGGCGGCCGCGCCCGCGGCCAAAGAAAAATGACGTCGATTCAACATGATGAAAACCCACTCCCGCGCTCTGACTCGCGCACAAATTAGACTCGCCCGATGGCCCACGCACCGGATACCTTGCTCGAAGAAGCGCCTCCCCAGCCCGTAACGACCACCGTGCTGGGCGCCTGTCCCCACGACTGCCCGGACACCTGCGCGCTTGTTACAACCGTCAAGGATGGCGTGGCCGTCAAGCTGCAGGGCAATGCCGCCCACTCGCACACCGGTGGCGTGCTGTGCACCAAGGTGTCACGCTACATCGAACGCAACGACCACACCGAACGGCTGGTACAGCCCCTGAAACGTGTCGGCCCCAAGGGCAGTGGCCAGTTCGAGCCCGTGTCGTGGGACGCCGCGCTGGACGACATTGCCGCGCATCTTCGAGTATTACAGGGAAAACCCGAAGCTATTGTCCCCTACAGCTATGCGGGCACCATGGGGCTGGTGCAGGGCGAGTCGATGGATCGGCGCTTCTTCCACAAGCTGGGCGCCACCCTGCTGGACCGCACCATCTGCTCCATGGCCGGCGGCGAAGCCATGGTCTACACGCTGGGCGCCAAGGTCGGGATGCGCATCGAGTTCTTCGCCGAGGCCAGGCTGATCCTCATCTGGGGCAGCAATTCCATCGCCAGCAACCTCCATTTCTGGCGCCATGCCCAGGCCGCCAAGCGCGCCGGCGCACGGCTGGTGTGCATCGACCCGCGCAAGACCGAAACCGCCGACAAGTGCGACGAGCACATCGCGCTGCTGCCCGGCACCGACGCCGCGCTGGCGCTGGCCCTGATGCACGAGCTGATCGTGCACGACTGGCTCGACCACGACTACATCGCCAACCACACGCTGGGCTGGGAGCAGCTGCGAGAGCGCGCGCTCCAATGGCCGCCGTCGCGCGCGGCCGAAGTCTGCGGCATTCCAGAAGAACAGATCGTGTCGTTGGCAAAGGCCTACGGCACCACGAAGCCGGCTGCGATCCGCCTGAACTACGGCATGCAGCGCGTGCGCGGCGGCGGCAACGCGGCCCGCGCCATCGCCTGCCTGCCGGCGCTGGTTGGCGCCTGGCGCGACCGCGCGGGCGGCCTGCTGCTGAGCAGCTCGGGTCATTACCCGGTCGACCGCGCCGCGCTTCAGCGCCCCGACCTGCTGGCCGGGCGCAAGCCGCGCACCGTCAACATGAGCACCATCGGCGACGCGCTGCTGGACACCGCCAATCCGGTGGAGGCCATCGTGGTCTACAACAGCAACCCGGTGGCGGTGGCGCCCGAGTCGGCCAAGGTGGCGGCCGGCTTCGCGCGCGAAGACCTGTTCACCGTGGTGCTGGAGCAGTTCCGCACCGACACCGCCGACTACGCCGACTACCTGCTGCCCGCCACCACGCAGCTGGAGCACTGGGACATCCACTGCAGCTACGGCCACACCGACGTGCTGCTGAACCGCCCGGCCGTGGCGCCGCGCGGCGAGGCCCGCAGCAATGCCTGGGTGTTCCGCGAGTTGGCGCGCCGCATGGGCTTTAGCGAGCCCTGCTTCTCGGATTCCGACGAAACGCTGTGCCGCACCGCCTTTGCCGACAACGCCATCGACTTCCCCGAACTGCTGGCGCAGGGCTTCACCAGCGTGAAGTTGCCCGAGGCGCCGTTTGCCGAAGGCAGCTTCCCCACGCCTTCGGGCCGCTGCGAATTCTTCAGCGCGCGCCTCGAAGCCATGGGCATCGGCGGCCTGCCCGACCACATACCCAACTGGGAGCCGGCCGGCAGTTCGACCGAATTTCCGCTGGCCATGATCTCGCCGCCGGCGCGCAATTTCCTCAATTCGACCTTCGTCAACGTGACGAGCCTGCGCGCCATCGAGGTCGAGCCGCTGCTTGAGATCCACGAGGCCGACGCCGCCGCGCGCGGCATCGAGGACGGCGCGATGGTGCGCGTGTTCAACAAGCGCGGTGAGCACCGCTGCCGCGCCGAGGTCTCGCGCCGCGCGCGGCAGGGCGTGGTGCACGGCATGGGCATCTGGTGGCGCAAGCTCGGCATGGACGGCACCAATGTCAACGAGCTGACCAGCCAGCGCCTGACCGACATCGGCCGCGGGCCCACGTTCTACGACTGCCTCGTCGAGGTCGAGAAGGCGTGAGGCCTCTTCCCGCGCTTCCCGCGCTCGCGCTGGCCGGCTCGCTGTTCCTCACCGGCTGCGCTGACCTCGGCTATTACTGGCAGTCCGCCAGCGGCCACATCGGCATCATGCGGGCCGCCAAGCCCGTGCCCGAGTGGCTGGCCGACCCGGCCGTGTCCGCGCCGCTGAAGGCCAAGCTCGAACTCACGCAGCGCATCCGCCGCTTCGCATCCGCCGAACTCGGCTTGCCCGACAACGCCAGCTACAAGTCGTACGCCGACCTGCACCGCCCCGCCGCCGTGTGGAACGTGGTGGCCGCGCCGCCGTACTCGCTGACGCTCAAGAGCTGGTGCTTCCCGGTGGCCGGCTGCGTGGGCTACCGCGGCTACTACAGCGAGGACGCGGCCAAGGCCGAAGCCGAGGCGCAGAAGAAACAAGACCTGGAAGTTGCCGTGTACCCCGTGCCCGCGTACTCCACGCTGGGCTGGATGAACTGGGCCGGCGGCGACCCGCTGCTGTCCACCTTCATCGGCTACCCCGAGGGCGAGCTCGCGCGCATCGTGTTCCACGAATTGGCGCACCAGGTGCTCTACGTGGCCGGCGACACGGTATTCAACGAGTCGTACGCCACGGCCGTCGAGCGCATCGGCGGGGCGATGTGGCTGCAGCGCGAAGCCGGCGAGCAGGCCCGCCGCGAGTACGCCCAGTTCGATGGGCAGCGCCAGGACTTCCGGGCGTTGGCGCTCAACACGCGCCGCGCGCTGACGCAGGTCTACGAATCGCCCGAAGCCAAGGCCAAGGACTGGGCCAAGGTCGAGGTCATGAAGCAGGCGGCCATGGCCGATTTCCGCGAGCGCTACGCGAAGCTGAAGGAGGGCTGGTCCGGCCCCCGCCGCAACGCCTACGACGCCTGGGTGGCGCGCGCCAACAACGCGGCCTTCGGCGCGCAGGGCGCCTACGACGATCTCGTGCCCAGCTTCGAGAAACTCTTCGAACACGAAGGTCACGACTGGCCGCGCTTTTACACTGAGGTCCGGCGCATCGCCGCGCTGCCGACCACGGAAGAACGCCGCAGTGCCTTGCAGGCGGCGACCGGCATCATGCAAACCCATTCCAGCCCGGAACAAAAAAACGGAGATCACGGTGCCTGACATCCATATCGAACGCAACCACACGCTGGGCATCGCCGGGGCGCGCGTCGCCGCACGCCAGTGGATCAAGCAGGCCGAGCAGGAGTTCGGCCTCGAATGCGTCTACACCAAGGGCGAAGACCGCGACGTGGCAACCTTCACGCGCGCTGGCATCGACGGCACCGTCGAGGTCACGGCCAGCACCTTCACGCTCGATGCGACGCTGGGTTTCCTGTTCAGCAGCTTCAGCGAAATGATCGAGCAGAAGATCACGCGCAACCTCGACGCGTTGCTCGAATCCCCCCGGGGTGGCGGCACCCGTCTCGCCTGAGAGCCTTCGGCTTCAGACGATGGTGTAGCCGCCGTCCACCGGCAGCGCCACGCCGCTCACCATTGACGCGCCATCGCTCAGCAGAAAGAGGATCGGCGCCACCACTTCTTCCACCTGCGCGAAGCGGCCCAGCGGAATGTTCCTGAGGGCAGCAGCGCTCTTGTTCGCGTCGGCCCAGGCCTGTTCGGCCATTGGCGTGAGCGTGACGGTTGGGTTCACGCTGTTCACGCGGATGCCGTGCGGCCCGAACTCCAGGCACAGTGAGCGCGTGATGGCGTCCATCGCGGCCTTCGAGGCGCAGTAGCAGAGGTGCGCGTCGAGTGCGACCAGCGAGGCCTGGCTCGACACGTTGACGATGCTGCCGCGTATGCCGGCCGCGATCATGGCCTTGCCGCAGCGTGAGGCCACGAGTGCTGCGGCACGTGCGTTGACGGCCATGACGGTGTCGAAGCTCTCGGCCTTCATTTCGGCGGCAGATTCGAGCAGCGCGATGCCGGCGCAATTCACTACGAGGTCGAATGCTCGCAACGCAGCTAGCGCGTGCTCCAGTGCGGGAGCGTCGGCTACGTCGAGCACCAGTGGCGTGCAGCCGGCTTCGGCGTGCAGCGTCTTCAGCGCCGCGGCGTTGCGTCCCACCGCTGTGACCATTGCGCCCGACTGCGCGAGTCGCATTGCCACTGCGCGGCCTATACCGCTGCTCGCGCCGGTCACCAGTGCGCGTTGGCTGGAGAAGTTGAAGGAGGTTGTCATGTCAGTTGCTTCAGTGTTCGTCCGGGGTGCGTGCGAATGACACCGGGTACTCCCCTCCGCGAATGTCCCCCGCCTTCGGCTCCTCCTTTATTTCGCTGCGGGGAGCACCCGGTGCCATTCGCACATGGGCGCAGCGCTTATGCCGGCCGATCAACGAGTGCTCTGGGCGATCACGTCGATGGTGTGCTCTGCGCAGCGAAATAAAGGAGGAGGCCGCAGGCCGGGGGACATTCGCGGAGCAGAGCACGCCGTCGGCGTGATCGCACCCCCCGATCGCATCGAGCAGTCACGTCAGCCGATGCATCGCATCACGCAATGCTGGATAAAGAGATTTGTAGATCTCGAAGCGCTCTCGATACACAGCCTGTGCCGCAGGCTCGGGCCGCGCCCGCTCCACCAGCGTGACCCAGCCACGTTCAGCCGTTGCAGCATCGACCAGCTCAGCACCGAGTGCCGCGAGCATCGCCGCACCGAGCGCTGCCTCGACCTCCTGCTCGATGGTGAACACCGGATAGCCCGTGATGTCCGCCACGATCTGCATCCACAGGTCCGAGTGTGCCGCGCCGCCGACCACGATCAGCCGGTCGTCCAGCGGTTGCCCGCTTTGGCGTCCCGCCTCGATGTTGTGCTGCAGCGCGAAGCTCACGCCTTCGAGCACCGCGCGGTACAGGTGCGCCCGGCTGTGCGCGAGCGAGAGGCCGATGAAGGCGCCCTTGGCCTGCGCGTCCCAGATCGGGCTGCGCTCGCCCATGAGATAGGGCAGGAACACGAGGCCTTCCGCGCCGGGTGGTACGTCGACGGCCTTGCGTTCGATCAGCGCGTGCGCGTCTTCGCCGGTGCGCGCCGCCTCGGCCACTTCGGCCTGGCAGAAGGCTTCGCGGAACCACGTGATGGCCGCACCCGCCGTGATCGCGCCGCCGAACACATAGCTGCGGTCCGCACCGCGATACACGTGCGGCATGGTGATGAGCTTGTGCCTCGCATCGACCGTGGGGCTCACGAAGCCCCAGCACATGCTGGTGCCGATCATCGCCACGTGGTCGCCGCTGCCGGTAACGCCCGCGCAGAAGGTGGCCACCGCCGCATCGACACCGCCCGCCATCAGCGGCATGCCCTCGGCAAGGCCGAGCTTCGCGGCCCATTCGGTGCTCAGCCCGCCGACCACCTCGCTCGACTCGACCAGGCGCGACGGCATCATGCGCGACGGAATGCCGAGCATCTGCATCGCCTCTTCGGACCATTGGCGGCGCGCCGCGTCGTACACACCGCCGATGTTGCCGGCCGAACTGTGATCGACCGCCAGCTCGCCCGTGAGCCGCCAGTTGATGTAACTGTTGGGCGGCAGGAAATGGCGCGTCTTCGCCCATACCTCGGGCAGGTGCTCGCGCACCCACAGGATCTTGGTGAAGCCGTAGTAGCTGTCCACGCCGTTGCCGGTGATGGCTTCGAGGCGCGGCACGTCCACGTTCGCGTTCACCCATGCGACCTCAGCCGTGGCGCGGCGGTCCATCCAGATCAGGCAGGGGTGCAGCGGCTGCATCTGCTCGTCGACCGGAATGCCCGCGCCGCCATACAGGCTGCTCACGCACATTGCCGCGATGTCCGACGGCGCAACGCCGCTGCCGGCCACGCAGGCGCGCACGCTCTCACACACCGCGTCGAACCACACGGCGCAGTCCTGCTGCGCCCACAGCGGCTTCGGCGTCTCGGGCTGGTAGGCCACGCTCGCCTGTGCATGCACCTTGCCGTCGATGCCGACCAGCAGGCACTTGGTGCTCTGCGTGCCGATATCGAC
Source organism: Variovorax multivorans (assembly GCF_051216835.1). Taxonomy (NCBI): domain Bacteria; kingdom Pseudomonadati; phylum Pseudomonadota; class Betaproteobacteria; order Burkholderiales; family Comamonadaceae; genus Variovorax; species Variovorax multivorans. The sequence goes on along the minus strand of NZ_JBPJZL010000011.1, from coordinate 53,669 downwards.
GCCGATCACGTATTTCATGATGTGTTGTCTCTCAGGATCGGGGCTGCGGCTTGAGCAGCACCTTGATGGAATCCAGCGAGTTTGCCAGCGCGAAGGCGCGCTCCCATTCGGTCAACGGAAAATCGTGCGTGACGATGCCCTTCGAGGTGACGAGGCCGCGCGCCAGCAGGTCGATGGCAACGGGGTAGCAGTACGGGCCCAGGTGCGCGCCGCGCACGTCGAGCTCCTTGCGGTCGCCGATGATCGACCAGTCGGCGCTGGTTTCCGAGCCGAACACGCTGAACTCGACGAAGCGGCCGAGCTTGCGAATCATCTCCAGCCCCTGCGTCACGCCGATGGGCGCGCCGGTGGTCTCGATGTACACGTCGCAGCCGTAGCCTTCGGTCAGGCCCTTGACGATGGCGTCTGCGTTCTCGGTCTTCGGGTTGATGACGACGTTGGCGCCGTATTGCTTAGCGAGCGCCAGGCGTTCCGGCACGGGGTCGATCACGATGAGTTTCTTCGGCGTCTTCAGCGCAGCGACCTGCACCATCATCAGCCCCAGCGGGCCGGCGCCTGCGATCACCACCACGTCGTCGAGCTGGATGTCGCCGCGGTTCACCGTGTGGATCGCGCACGACAGCGGCTCGATGATGGCCGCGTCTTCCAGCGAGATGCCGTCGGGGATCTTGTGCACGCGCGAGGTCGGCGGCAGGCGCATGTAGTCGGCCATGCCGCCATCGGCCACGATGCGCTGGAAGCCGAAGATGTTGTGCACTTCGCACATCCAGTATTTGCCCGAAGTGCAGAAGCGGCACTTGCCGCAGGGCACGATCTGCTCGGCGATCACGCGGTCGCCTTTCTCCACGCCGAAGTGTTCGCCCGCGCCTTCGCCAAGGGCCTCGACGTACCCGAAGAATTCATGGCCGGGGATGACCGGCGCCTTGACCCATGAGGGCTGGCCGTCGCCGCCCCAGAACATCTTCGCGCCCGAGTGGCACTTGCAGTCGGAGGCGCAGATGCCGCAGGCGGCGATGGAGATCAGCAACTCGTTGGGGCCGATGGCCGGCATGTCGACGGTTTCGAGGCGGTAGTCCTTGGGGCCGTGGCAGACGACGGCCTGCATGGCGAGCTGGGCGATGGCGCCGGACATACCGGGCTGGAGCTTTTGATAAGACATGAGGTTGGGGGAGTGGGGGAATGTGTCTGTTGCGAAGTCAGCGCTTGGCTTCGCGGCTGATGAAGATGGCGAGCAGGACGATCCCGCCCTTGATGATCAATTGCAGGTACGGCGACACGCCGATCATGTTGAGGCCGTTGTTCAGCACGCCCAGCAGCAGCGCACCGACCAGCGTGCCGACGATGGCGCCGCGTCCACCGGCGATGGATGTGCCGCCCATCACCACCGCCGCGATGGCGTCGAGCTCGAAGCCCACGCCCACGCCGGGCTGTCCGCTGGTCACACGCGCCGCCTGCACGATGCCGGCGATGGCGGCGGTGAATCCGCTCAGCGCATACACCAGCAGCTTGTAGCGCGACACGCGCACGCCAGACAGCCGGGTGGCTTCCTCATTGCCACCGATGGCATACACGTAGCGGCCGAACGGCGCCATGTTCAGCAGCACATACGCCACGAGGTAGGTCGCCAGCATGATGAGGATCGGCACCTTGATGCCGGCCAGCACGCCGCCGCCGAGAAAGGCGAAAGAATCGGGTAGCCCGTCGATGGGATAGCCGCCCGTGTAGATCAGTGCAATGCCGCGCGCAATGCCCATGGTGGCCAGCGTCACGATGATCGGCGGCATGCGCAGGTAGGCCACGCAGTAGCCGTTGAACAGGCCGATCACCACGCCAACGGCCAGGCCGAGCGGCACGGCCAGCATCGGCGGCAGGCCGAATTGCACCATCATTCCCGAGGCCAGCGTGCCCGACAGCGCCACCACCGCGCCAACCGAAAGGTCGATGCCACCGGTGAGGATCGCGGCCGTCATGCCCACCGCGATGATCGCGTTGATCGACGACTGCAGCGCGATGTTCTGCAGGTTGCCCCAGGAGAGAAAGTTGTCGGTCGCGACGATCATGAAGACCGAGATCGCGACCAGGCCTACCAGTGGGAGGAAGGCTGTGGAGCGGCGCAGTTGGGTGAAGAAGCCGCCTGCAGGTGCCGGTGGTGTGGGGTGGGTTGCGGTTGCGTTCATTTCATGTGCTCCACTGGGTATTGCGCGAAGACGGGATGCCCTGTGCACAGTGGGCGCTGTCGGCGTGATCGCACCCCGAACAAATCTCTGCCGCAGTCATTGAGCGCTCCCGGATGAAGTAGCGTGACGCATGATGTCGCCCGAGTTGATTGCGTCGCCTTCGAGCGTCGCCACGATGGCCCCGCCCGAGAACACGGCAACACGGTCACACATGCCGACGATCTCAGGCAGCTCGCTGGAGATCATCACGATCGATTTGCCCTGCCGAGTGAGCTCGCGCATCAGGCCGTAGATCTCGGCCTTGGCGCCCACGTCGATACCGCGCGTGGGTTCGTCGAAGATCAGCACTTCAGAGGCGTGGCCGAGCCAGCGCGCGATCACCACCTTCTGCTGGTTGCCACCCGACAGCGTCGCCACGCGCGTCTCGATGTTCGGCGCCTTCACACCTACGCGGCGCGAGAGTTCACCGGCCGCCTGCTTCTCCGACGCCTGGCTGACCAGCCCCGCGCTGCGGTGCCTGCCGAGGTTGTTCAGCGAGATGTTGAAGCGGATCGTGAAATCGGTGATCAGCCCTTCGACCTTGCGGCTTTCGGGCAGCAGGCCGATACCGTTCTCCAGCGCCTGCGTCGGGTCGTTCAGTCGCACGGGCTTGCCGTTGCGCAGCACCGTCTTGCGATGCACGCGGTCGGCACCCATCATGCCCAGCGCCAGTTCGGTGCGGCCCGAGCCGACTAGCCCTGCAAAGCCGAGGATCTCGCCTTCATGCAGTTCGAAGGCGTTGATGGGCCCGCCCTTCGCTAGCTGGATGTGCGGCACTTCGAGCACCTTGCGCCCGCGCGGCGCAGGCACCGGCTTCGGCGGAAAGTTGTGTTCGATGCGGCGGCCCACCATCATTTCGACCAGCGCATTCACATCGGTCGCGCCCACCTCGGCATGCCCTGCGTTGGCACCATCGCGCAGCACGCTGATGCGGTCGCACACCTCGAAGATCTCGTCGAGGTGATGCGAGATGAAGATCATCGCCACACCCCTGGCGCGCAGCTCCCTCATGATCTTGAACAGGTGCCCGGCCTCGTTCGGCGTGAGCGTGGCAGTCGGTTCGTCGAGCACCAGCAGGCGCGCCTTCAGCGACAGCGCCTTGCCGATTTCCACGAACTGCTGCTGCGCTACCGAGAGCCGGCAGATCGGCACGCCGAGGTCGATCTGTACACCCAGCTCGTCGAACAAGGCCTGCGCGGATCGCTTCATCGCCGCCTTGTCCATCAGCCCGAAACGGTTCTTCAGGTAGCGTCCGAGGAAGATGTTCTCCACCGCGTTCAGGTACGGGATGAGGCTGAACTCCTGGAAGATGATGCCAATGCCGGCAGCAATCGCATCGTTGTAGCCCGCGAACTTCCGCTCGCTGCCTTCGATGAAGATGCGCCCCTCGTCGGCCTGGTAGATGCCGCCGAGGATCTTCATCAGCGTCGACTTGCCCGCGCCGTTCTCGCCGAGCAGCGCGTGCACTTCGCCCTTGCGGATCGAGAGGTCGATGCCCGCGAGCGCCTTCACGCCCGGAAAGCTCTTCGAGACGCCTTCGAGCCTCAGCATTTCGGCGGTGTCGTTCATGGCCGTGCGCTGCTTCCGGCGTCGGTTACCAGGTGAAGGTCTTCGCGCCGTCGGCGTCGATCAGCTTCACGTCGACCGGCACCGCAGCGGGCACGTTGGCACCCCACTTCTTCGCCAGCGCGATGCCGATGGCCAGGCGGATCTGGTCGCGCGGGTACTGCGCGGTGGTGGCGATGAACTTCGAGCCGGGCTTCTGCATGGCCTTGATGGCCTCGGGGGCGCCGTCCACGCTGGTGAGCTTCACGTCCTTGCCGCTGGCTTCGATGGCGGCGAGCGCGCCCATCGAGCCGCCGTCGTTCACGCTGAAGATGCCCTTGAGGTTGCCGTTGGCCTGCAGGATGTTCTCGGTCACGGTGAGCGCGGTGGCGCGTTCCTGCTTGCCGTTCTGCGTGCTCACGACCTTGATGCCGGGGTACTTGGCGAGCGCTTCGCGGCAGCCCTTCACGCGCTCCAGGATAGGCACGACCGGAATGCCGTCGAGGATGGCCACGTCGCCTTTCTCGCCGATGCTCTTTGCCAGGTACTCACAGGCCAGGCGTCCGGCGTCGGTGTTCTTCGAGCCGACGAAGGAATCGACCGGGCCCTGCGCATTGGCATCAACCGCGACCACCACGAGGCCGGCCTTCTTGGCCGAGCGCACGGCCGATTGCACGCCGGTGGAGTCGGTCGGGTTCAGCAGCAGGATGTCGACCTTCTTCTGGATCATGTCTTCCACGTCGCCGATCTGCTTGGCCACGTCGTGCCGCGCGTCGGTGGTGACCACGGTGGCGCCGATGCTGGCGGCGGCCTCTTCGAGCGCCTGCTTCATCGTCACGAAGTAGGGGTTGTTGAGCTCCTGGAAGGTCATGCCGATGCGCAGCGGCTGCTTCGAGGCTTGCGCCTGTGCGGCGGATGCGCCGCAGATCAGCGCGGCGGTAAGGGCGGTGGCTTTGAGGATGTTCTTCATGGTGGCTGTCTCCTTGGGTTTGTGACTGTCGAAAAACGCGGACAAAGGCTCGCCCCACGCGGCGCCCGAAGGGCCGCGTCGGTGACGACACGGGGAACACGGAAGCCCGGCTACGGCGGGTTGGCGGCACGCGAGGCCGCGGCCTGCATGCGATGGAAATTGCGGAACTTGGTCGGCGGCATGCGCTTGTGCAGCAGGAATTGCCGGTTGAAGTTCGACACGTTGTTGAAGCCCACGTCCATGCAGACGTCGAGCACCGGCTTCTCGCTGTTGGTGAGAAGCTCGCAGGCGCGGCTGATGCGCAGCCGGTTCACGTAGCGCACGAACGATTGGCCCGTGTGCTTGCGGAAGGATCGCGAGAACGCGCTCGGGCTCTGGCCCACCAGCTCGGCCAGCATCGGCTCGCGCAGGTCGTCGCCGAGGTTGGCCGCGATGTGGGCCAGCACGTTGTTGATCGCGTGCGACATGAAAGCCTTGGGGTCGGGCTTGAATGCGGGGCTGGCCAGGCGCTGGCGGTCGCTGCCGTCGGCCAGCAGTTCGAGCAGCGAGAGCAGCAGGATCACGCGGCGCAGGCCGCGCGCCTCCAGCAGCGATTCCATGATCGGCTTGGCCGCGGCGGCGGTCTCCACCGAAAACAGCAGACCCGAGCCCGATTCGGCCAGCAGCGGCGCGATGCGCTCGAACTCCGGAAAAGTGCCGGCCATGTTCTGCACCAGCCCGGCCGGAAACTGGATCACGATGCCGCGCCGCTCGACGCTCTGGCCTGCGGGCACGTCGCTGATCCAGTTGTGCGGCAGGTCGGGGCCCATCATCACGAGGTTGCCCGGCTCGAAGTGGCCGACGTGGTCGCCCACGAAATACACGCCCTGGGTCTCGACGATCAGCTGGATCTCGTACTCGGGATGGAAGTGCCAGCGCACCGTGCGGTACGGGTAGCCGTGCGCCCAGCAGGTGAACGATTCGTCACCGCGGACTTCAACGATTTCCAGGTCGGGTTGCATGGGGCGGACTGTACGAACCGCTCCCGATGCCAACAACCAGAGAAGGCGTCCTGGATCGATACTTTTTTGACTTCCGGGGAGGCCTGAACGACCGATGCGGCGGCTTGCATTGCGCCGCAGCAAACCCCTTTCTCCTCGGGGAGAGCAGGGCAGCGGGCGGTATTTGCTGCGCTGCGGAAAGCGCCGGAATTGCGGAGTCAAGAATTCATAGGTGTTTTCCCGCCCCGGCAGGCCCGGGCACACTCTGGCGTCATGACGACAACAAGCTCCTCCCCTCCGGCAGCGGGCCCGCTGGCCGGCCTCAAGGTCATCGAGCTCGGGCAGCTCATCGCCGGGCCCTTTGCTGCGCGCACGCTGGGCGACTTCGGCGCCGAGGTCATCAAGATCGAGCCGCCCGGCGCGGGCGATCCGCTGCGCACCTGGCGGCTGCTGAAAGACGGCACCTCGGTCTGGTGGCAGGTGCAGTCGCGCAACAAGCGCTCGCTGGCGCTGGACCTGCGCGAACCCGAGGCGCAGGCCGTCGTGCGCAAGCTCGCGGCCGAGGCCGACGTGCTGATCGAGAACTTCCGCCCCGGCGCGATGGAAGGCTGGGGCCTCGGCCCTGACGAACTGCTGGCCGCCAACCCCGCGCTCGTGATGCTGCGCATCAGCGGCTACGGCCAGACCGGCCCGTATCGCGATCGCCCCGGCTTCGGCGTGGTGGCGGAGGCCATGGGTGGGCTGCGCCATCTCACGGGCGAGCCGGGACGTGTGCCGGTGCGTGTGGGCGTGTCGATAGGCGACACGCTGGCCTCGCTGCATGGCGTGATCGGCGTGCTGATGGCGATGCAGCACCGGCATGCGACGGTGTGTGCCGAATATCCGAAGGGCCGCGGACAGGTGATCGACGTGGCGCTCTACGAGGCCGTCTTCAACTGCATGGAAAGCCTGCTGCCCGAGTACGGCGAATTCGGCGCGGTGCGCGAGGCGGCCGGAAGCGCGCTGCCGGGCATTGCGCCGACCAATGCGTACCGATGTTCGGACGGTGGCTACGCGATCGTCGCGGGCAACGGCGACAGCATCTTTCGCCGGCTCATGGCGTGCATCGGCCGGCCGGACCTCGCGGCGGATCCTTCATTGGCCGGCAACACGGGCCGCGTGGCGCAGGTCGAAATGCTCGACGCCGCCATCGGCGACTGGGCCGCGCAACGCACGGTCGACGAAGTACTGGCCGCGCTCGACGCGGCGCATGTGCCAGGCGGCCGGATCTACACCATCGCCGACATCGCGGCCGATCCGCACTACGCCGCGCGCGGCATGCTGCAGCAGGTGCAGATGGCTGACGGCAGCGCGCTCGCGGTGCCTGGTTTCGTGCCCAAGCTCTCGCTCACGCCGGCCAGCCATCGGCACAACGCGCCGGCGCTGGGCGCGGACACCGATGCGGTGCTGAAGGAAATCGGCCTGAGCGCCGAGCAGATCACCGCGCTGCACGAGCGCGGAATAGTGGGCTAGCCGATACGGGCCATTCATGGGCCTGCAATGGCCCCCGTGCGATAAACCGGGCAACAAGGAGAGTCCATGGCAGCAGCGAACAGGCGACAGGAAGCCCCGAGGCGGAACAGCAGCACCCCTGCGCGTGAAACCGAACGCGTCTACGGGACTGCGAAATGGGACTTGTCGAAATCGGACTGCGAGAAGGTGGAGCACCTGCTGCAGCAACTGCGTCTGCGCCGCGTGGCTGTGGAGCCCAAATTCTCCGACGACGTCATCGTGTGGCCCTCCAGGAGCGCCGTGGCTGGTGGTGCAGAGATGGCGACACTGAGCGCAATCAATCTCGGCAACGCGGCGGAGGCGCTCGGCCAAAGAGTGGAAGGTCGCGGCATTCCCCGAATGAAGCTCATCAAGCAGCTCGACGACGTGTCCGTGATGCAGGCCAACTCGTCCGCCCTGCTGGCGATGCGCCGCAACACGCCGGGGCTGCGGGTGGCACCCGCCGCATGGGCTTACCTCCAGTACATCCGGCCGCTGGGCGATGAGATGGATTCCAGCGCGATCCAGGTTGCGCCGGGGGCCAAGGTCAAGAGCTTCGAGCTGCATCTTGCGGACCCGCAGGGCAAGCCCGTGCCGGGCGTCCGGGTCAAGGCGCTCGTGGATTGGGACGGCGCGCACGTGCCCGCGGTGACCGACAGCAAGGGAATCGCGAGCCTGGGAATTCCGGTGCTCTATCCGCGGGTGGAAATGATCCTGGTCGAGCCGGAACACACGCACTGGTCGGTCTTCATCAAGGGGTTCGACCGGGTCGCGGCACCGAAGCGATTGAACGTGCAAGCCACGCCGCTGGTGCCCGACAGCTTCCAGCTGCTGGCGAACTACGCGCCTTACGACCCCCAGGCGGGGGCGGGCGTGACGGTCGGCGTGATCGACAACGGCGTCGGGCCGCATGCGGACATCGCCGTGGCGGGCGGCGGCTGTTTCGTCACTGGCGAGAATGCCGCGGATTTTCTCGACAACGGCATCGGCCACGGGACCCACGTCGCCGGGATCATCGCGGGCAAGAAGGCTGCGGCCACCGGTATTTACGGCCTGGCGCCGGCCTGCCGCCTGCTGGCCTATCGCGTCTGCCCGAAGACCGGCGAGCGTGGACGCGCGAAATCGACCGACATTGCCAGCGCGCTCGAACGCGCCATCAGCGACGGCTGCAACATCGTGAACATCAGCATGGGCAGCCTGGAGCCGATGCCGGAGATGCCGGACATCCTCCAGAAGGCGCGCGATGCCGGCGTCGTGGTGTTCGCGGCCACCGGCAACGACGGCCAGCCCCTGCTGCGCTATCCGGCCCGCTACAGCCACACCCTGGCCGTTGGCGCGCTGGGGCGCGACGGAACATTTCCGGCCGACTGCCCCGAGAGCTTTCAGGAGAGCGAGATCCGCCGCAAGAAGGAGTTTGTCGCCGAGTTCTCGAACTACGGGCTTTCGACCGATTTCATCGGCCCCGGCGTGGCGGTGCTGTCGACGTTTCCGGGTGAAAAGTACGCAATGATGTCCGGCACCTCGATGGCCACGCCGTACTCCTCGGGCATGGCGGCCCGTCTGTTGTCAGGGAATTCGAAGCTGCTTAACATGCCTGACGGTCCTGAAAAGGCCGACGCCATCGTCAAGATGCTGTCTCAGACAGCGCAAAAGGTGGGTTGGCCAGCCGAATATGAAGGTTTTGGAGTTCTGAAGTGACAAGCGTCGTGTTGACCTACACAGGCAGCCCCGGCAAGAAATTGTCGGCGCAAGCACGGCTGCGTCGCAGCGTGCCGGGCGCGGTGCTCACGCCGAAGACGAGCACCCTGGTGGAAGCCCAGCTCGACGAGGAGCAACTGGCGGTGCTCGAACAGAACCCGGAATGGGCCGTGTCCCAGCCTACCTTCGCGGAAATCCGCAAACCTGTCTTCAATCTGAAAAACGCACGCGCCAAGCTCGCGAAATAGCCGCAAGGCGCCCATGGCCGCTGGTGGTCATGGAGTTTTTTGGATAGGGAGCTTCATGTCCGATACAGACATCCAGGTCGTGAGCAATTCATGGGCCGGAATCCAGCGCGTCGCCGCAACGCCGAAGCCGCCGGAATTCTTCAGGGGCCGTGAAGGCTACGCACCAGAGTTCTTCGGCGATGCCAACCGAGTGGAACTGCCGTCGATGGGCGACGCCATCTCCATGGACGACATCGCAAAGCTCGAAGACGGCTCCTTCGAGCTCAAGTACCAGCACTTCAGCACGGTGCAATGCATTTCCCGGCGCGTGCCGCTTTACTCGGCGTGCAACATCGACGGGTCGAAGTCGAAGAGCGTTCCGCGCCATGACACCTGGAACTACGACGGCCGCATCAGGAAGGAATACCAGATGCTGCGGGAGGCCTACGGCCCCGAGCAGGACAAGAAATTCTCCCGCGGCCACATGACGCGCAGGCAGGACCCGAACTGGGGCTCGCTGGCGACGGCGCAACGGGCCAACATCGACACATTCTTCGCCACCAACGCCTGCCCGCAATGGCAGCCTTTCAACGATGGGCTGTGGGGCGACCTCGAGGACTACATCCTCGGCAATGCCCAGGGCGACGACAAGCGCATCAGCGTCTTCACGGGCCCCATCCTCCGGTCGGGCGACCCGGAGAGATTCGGCATACAGATCCCGCGGGACTTCTGGAAGGTGGTTGCCTTCATCAGCGAGGCGACGGGCGAGCTGAGCGCCATCGCCTACCTGATGAGCCAGGGCACCTATCTCGATTCGGGGGTGGCGCGCGACCTTGAAGACTTCGACACATCGCAGCGTCCGCTCGCGTTCATCGAGGCGGAGACCGGGCTCAGGTTCGAAAGCCTCGAAGGGCGTGACGTGCTCGATGGCGTTGACATCGCGTTCGTCCAGCCCATCCGGCGCTACGCCGATACGAAGCTTCCGGCCTGACTGGAGCGAAGGCGCGGTCGATCAGCCGCGCAGGGATTCGATCAGGTCGATGTACTTCTGCTTGGCCTCGTCGGCGCTCGCACCCTTCTGGGCGGTCCACGCGTCCCACTTGGCGCGCGCGACGATGTCGCTGAAGCTGGGCTTCTTGGCGGTGTTGTCGCCTTCGGTCGCCTGCTTGAAGAGGCCGTAGATCTTCAGCAGCGTCGGGTTGTCGGGGCGCTCGGCGAGCAGCTTGGAGTTGGCCTGGGCGGCTTCGAATTGGGCGTTGAGATCAGACATGGCGGTCGAATTGAAGAAAGCGGAAACCGTGCATCTTAAATTGCACGGTACCCGGTGGTACCAGATTCAGTCCTTCAGCCCCGCCCGCGCCAGCTCCACATCGAGCCGCTCCCGCGCATCGGCCGGCTTCAGCCCTGCAGCCCTTTCATAGAGCCGCGTTGCTTCGCCCATGCGCGATTCGCCGTGCAGCATCAGCTGCGCACGGGCGTATTCCATCATTCCGGCGGCCGAATGGGGGTGCAGCTCGAGGCCGCGTTCGAACAATTCGAGCGAGGTCTCGGCACGCACGCCGTAGGTCATGCGCCCGACCAGCGCACCGACCTTGTCGATCACCTCGGCGTGGAACGAAGCCAGCGCGAGGTGCGCGTCCGCGTGCCGCGGCTGCAGCTCGATCACGCGCTCCAGCGCTCCCTTGAGCTTGCTGCCCAGTCCCTGCGCCAGCGCACGCGCCACGCTGATGCCCTGGCTGTAGCGGCCCAGTGCGTAGGACTGCCAGTAGAGCGCCTGGCAGTTCTCGGGCTCGGCAGCGGCCTGCGCGCTCGCGCGCTCGATCACCTGGCGGAACATCGCGAGCCGCACGGCCTCGCGCGGCTCGACGTAGTTGGCGTAGATCGCGGTCGCCTGGTTGGCCAGCGCCAGCCCTTCGGCGCCCTGCAACAGGCCGATGGCGGCGGCGCGTTCGAATTCGCCGCTGTGGTACAGCGCCCAGCCTTCGGCGAGCGCAGAGCTTTCGGCCGGCAGCGGCAACTCGTGGCCGGCATGCAGGCGCGGCCAGTGGAGCAGCACGCTGCGGGCATCGAAGCGAGGCACGTCGGCCCAGGGCAGGGGCGTCCAGGGGGCCGCGTCGGCGGTGGCAACCGGGCCGGCGGACATCAGCGAGAGCGGTTTGAAATCGGGGTGGGGCATGGTTGCTAGACCGCCATATCGACCGGGGAAGCCACGGCGCCGGCGCTGCTGCCGGCACCGCTGTTGCTGGAATCTTCGCCGTTGTAGGCATTGCTGAGTGTCAGCAGATGCCGCCGTTGTTCCCGCCCGAGGTAGGGCGCGAGCAGGTGCAGGGTGTGGTGGCCGCCGCGCATCAGCGCGCCCTGCGCATGCGCGGGCTCCAGCGCCTCGCGCGGGTTGCGCACGTATTCATAGCTGAGCCAGTAGGTCAGCACCACGACCATGCTCTGCGCGAGCGTGTCGACCTCGTGCGCGTCGATCTCGAGGTGGCCGGCGCGGCTCAGGCCGGCGATCAGCTGGCGGATGGCGCGTGCCTTGTTTTTCAGCACCAGCTGGAACTGGGTTTCCAGCCGCCGGTTCTTGCTGAGCAGGTCGTTGAGGTCGCGGTAGAGAAAGCGGTAGCGCCAGATCAGCTCGAACAGGCTGTGCATGAAGAACCACGCGTCCTCCACGTCGTGCACGCCTTCGCTCGCGTGCAGCAGTTCGTTGAGCTCGATCTCGTAGGCTTCGTAGAGCTTGTTGATCAGCTCTTCCTTGGCCGGGTAGTGGTAGTACAGGTTGCCCGGACTGATGTTGAGTTCGCCCGCCACCAGGGTGGTCGAGACGTTCGGCTCCCCGAAGCGGTTGAACAGATCCAATGCGGCTTCGAGGATGCGTTGCGCTGTGCGGCGTGGCGCCTTCTTTGCCATGTCGGTGCCCCCGGTTGTCTCGTGGTCTCTTGGGGGCACTCTAGCGCATGTGCACCGCACCATGAACGGTGCGGGACATGTTTTGCGGCGCTGAATTTTTGTGCAGTGCCGCAATACCGACCGGTCGGCAGACGGCGCGGGCTGGCTCAGCCGGCGTTGCTGCGGCGCAAGGTTTTCTTGGCGGCAGGCGCAGCCGTCTTGCGGGCCGCGGTCTTGCGGGGAGCGGCGGTGGCGCCCTGCGATTTCTTCAGCTGTGCTTCGAGCGCCTGGACGCGCGCCTGCAGCGCGGCCATGTCGGCGGCGCTGGGGATGCCGAGCTTTTCGAGCGCGCGCGCCACGCGTTCTTCAAAAATGTTCTCCAGCTTGCCCCACTGGCCAGCGGCCTTGGTGCCGAACTCGCTGGCGAAGCCGGCCATGCGCTGCTGGGCCTGGGACAGGGTTTCCTCGGCGGCCTGCTGGGTCTTCTTCTGCATGCCGGCGCCGTCCTTGACCAGCGCCTCGAAGGCCTTGCTGCCTTCCTGCTGCATCTTGGCGAAGGCGCCGAGTCCGGCAAGCCAGATCTGCTGGGCGGAATCCTTGATGCGGTCGGCGGCCTTGCCGTTGCTGTCGTCGTCCTGGGTAGCCATGCGAATGTTCCTTTGCAAACAAGCGGCTGACTCTAGCTGTTCGACGTGCTTTGCATTAGAGCTTCGCGTCTATGAGGCCAAGCCTCCCCGGGAAAGGCTCAGGGCGTTGCGCCCGCCGCGCGGCTCGCGTCGAGATGCGCCTTGGCGCGCTCGGCCAGAGCCATTTCACCAGGCGTGCCGGGCACAAAGGCTTCGACCGGCAGCGGCCGCCCGTGCGAGTCGACCGAGACGAACACGATCAGGCATTCGGTGGTCTTTTCCATCGAGCCGCCTTTCATGTCGCCGCTGCGCACCTCGACCGAGATGTTCATGCTGGTGTTGCCGGTGTAGGCCAGGCGGGCCTCCACCTCGACGAGGTCGCCGATCATGATCGGCCGGTGAAAGCGGATGCTGCCGATGAAGGCGGTGACGCAATACCGCTTGGCCCAGCTGGTCGCGCAGGCGTAGCCGGCCTCGTCGATCCACTTCATGACCGTGCCGCCGTGGACCTTGCCGCCGAAGTTGATGGTGCTGGGCTCGGCAAGAAAACGCAGGGTGATCGAAGACATGGGGCCGCCTTTTCGGATATGGCTATGAGGTGGGGAGCCGCGATTATGCGAGCGGGCGCACGCTTGCGGCTGCCGCCCGTCGTCCGGGCATGCACGCTCAGCTAGCTGCCGCTGAACAACTGCGCCAGGGTGCGCCTCAGCCAGGCATTGCCCGGGTCGGCATGAAAGCGCTCGTGCCAGTGCTGCTTCACGGCATAGGCCGGCAGCGTGAAGGGCGGCTCCAGCAGCTTCACCGGCTCCTGCGTGGCCAGCACCTTGCCGAGGATGCGCGGCACCACCACGATCAGCTCGGTATGCGCCACGATGCGCGCCACGCTCAGGAAGCTCGACAGCCGCACCACCACGTCGCGCTTCAGGCCCAGCCGCGCGATGGTCGTGTCGACGATGGCATGCCCGGTGCCCGAGGTCGACACCACCGCGTGCGCCTCCGCCTCGAAGCGCTTGCGCGTGAGCTTCGCGCCGATGCGCGGATGGTTCTGCGCCGCCAGGCAGACGAAGTTCTGCATGAACAGCGTCTGCTGGTAGAAGCCCGCGTCCAGCTGCGGCATGAAGCCCACGGCCAGGTCGACCTCGCCGTCCTGCAGGCGGCGCCCGCTGATGGTCGAGATGATCTCGGTTTCGATATGCACCCCCGGCGCCGCGCGCCGCAGGTGGTCGAGCAGGCCGGGCAGCAGCACCACCTCGCTGATGTCGGTCATGCAGATGCGAAAGCGCCGCTGCGCCTGCGCGGGCTCGAAGCTGCTGCGGTTGCCCTGGGCCTGAGCCAGCTGGGCCAGCGCCTCGCGCAGGTTCGGGTAGATGCGCTCGGCATGCGGCGTGGGCTGCATGCCCTGCGCGGTGCGGGTGAACAGGCGGTCGTCGAAGTGCGCGCGCAGCTTGTTCAGCGCGGTGCTGGCCGCCGCCTGCGCCATGCCCAGCCGCTCGGCCGCCTTCGAGACGTTGCCGGTCTTGTAGACCTCGTCGAACACGGCGAGCCATTCGAGATCGAGCTTGGACATCCGGGGCTCCTGCGTACGGTGAAAGACACCATTATCGAAATTTCGAATTCCGTGTATTGGCCACCGGTCTTGAGGAAATAGTGGTGCGGCTCAACAATGCCGCCACGGAGACATCCACGCCATGAAACCCGCGCCTTCCAATGCGGCAGAACGCCGCGACTACTACGCCCGCATCCGCCCGCTGAACCTCACGCCGCTGTGGGAATCGCTGCACGCGCTGGTGCCGCGCGAACCGCAGACGCCCTGCGTGCCCGCGCTGTGGCGCTACGACGAGATCCGCCCGCTGCTGATGGAGTCGGCCGAACTCATCACCGCCGAAGAGGCCGTGCGCCGCGTGCTGGTGCTCGAGAACCCGGCGCTGCCCGGCAACTCGTCGATCACGCAGTCGCTCTACGCCGGGCTGCAGCTCATCATGCCGGGCGAGGTGGCGCCTTCGCACCGCCACGTGCAGTCGGCACTGCGCTTCATCGTCGACGGCAAGGGTGCCTACACCACGGTGGGCGGCGAGCGCACCACTATGTACCCCGGCGACTTCATCATCACGCCCTCGTGGGCCTGGCACGACCATGGCAACGAAGGCATCGGCGGCACCGTGGAGCCGGTGGTGTGGCTCGACGGGCTCGACATTCCGATGCTTCGCTTCTTCGACGCCGGCTTCGCCGAGAACGACGACGCCAAGGTGCAGCACGTGTCGCGCCCCGAAGGCAACAGCCTCGCGCGCTTCGGCCACAACATGGTGCCGGTGCGGCACGACCACACATCGGCCACCTCGCCGATCTTCAACTACCCCTACGCACGCAGCCGCGAGGCGCTGGCGCAACTGCAGACGCAGGAAGCGCCCGATGCCTGGCTGGGCCACAAGCTGCGCTACATCAACCCGCTGACGGGCGGCTCGCCGATGCCGACCATCTCGACCAACCTGCAGCTGCTGCCAAAGGGCTTCGCGGGCAAGACGCACCGCGCGACCGATGGCGCGGTGTACAGCGTGGTCGAAGGCCATGGCACGGCCGAGATTGCCGGCCAGCGCTTCGCGTTCGGTCCGCGCGACACCTTCGTGGTGCCTTCGTGGGCGCCGCTGCGGCTGTCGTCGCCGGGCGAAGACACCGTGCTCTTCAGCTTTTCCGATCGCCCGGTGCAGCAGGCCATGGGCATCCTGCGCGAAGCCTTTCTCGAAGACGCCTGAAGCACGGGCGACCCTTCTTTTCTTTTTTTGTTCGACCGTGTGCCGCCACGCGCGGCAGGAGCCTTCATGTCCTTCGTCTTCACGCCTCCTTCCATCGTCGGCCTGCCCATCGTGGGCTCCGACCAGCAGTTCCCCGTGCGCCGCGTCTACTGCGTCGGCCGCAACTACGCGGCCCATGCACGCGAGATGGGCTTCGACCCCGACCGCGAACCGCCTTTCTTCTTCTGCAAGCCGAACGACGACGCTTCCGTGGTGCCGGTGTTCGACGGCAAAGGCGCGTCCATTCCCTACCCGCCGCTCACGAGCAACTACCACTACGAAGCCGAGCTGGTGGTCGCCATCGGCAAGGGCGGCAAGAACATCCCCGTCGACCAGGCCGCCAGCCACATCCACAGCTACGCCGTGGGCCTGGACATGACCCGCCGTGACCTGCAGATGAAGATGCGCGAGCAGGGCCGCCCGTGGGAAATCGGCAAGGCCTTCGACTTCTCCGCGCCCATCGCGCCGCTGCGCACGCTGGCCGACGTGGGCGAGATCAACGCCGGCGCCATCGTGCTCGAAGTCGACGGCCAGGTACGCCAGAACAGCGACATCACGCATCTGATCTGGTCGGTGAACGAAGTCATCGCCAACCTGTCGACGCTGTTCACGCTGCAGCCCGGCGACCTGATCTTCACCGGCACGCCCGAAGGCGTGGGCGCGGTGAAGCCCGGCCAGACGATCAAGGTGAGCATCGACCGCCTGCCGTCGCTCACCGTGCATATCGACTGATTGCCTTCACCGAGAAAAGCACAGGCCCGCCATGACACCATCGAAGAACCCTCCCGCCGTGCTGCTGGTCGGCGGCGGCATCGGCGGCATGGCCGCGGCGCTGGCGCTTGCGCGCCTGGGCGTTTCCATCGACCTGCTCGAACAGAGCGCCACCATCGGCGAGATTGGCGCCGGCCTGCAGCTCGGACCCAATGCCTTCGCCGCGCTCGATGCGCTGGGCGTGGGCGAGGCGGTGCGCCGGGGCTCGGTATTCACCGACAGGCTGGTGATGATGGACGCGGTCGATTGCGGCGAAGTGGCCTCGGTGCCGGTCGGCGAAGCCTTCCGAGCGCGCTTCAAAAATCCTTATGCGGTGAGCCACCGCGCCGACCTGCACGGCGCGATCCACGAGGCCGTGAAGCAGCATCCGCTGATCCGCTTCCATACCTCGGCACAGGTCGAGGCAATCGACATGGGCAGTCAAGGCGTCACTGCCGTCACGGGCGACGGCCGGCAGTTCAAGGCCGACGCCATCGTCGGCTGCGACGGCGTGAAGTCGGTGGTGCGCAACAAGCTCATCGGCGATGCGCCGCGCGTGTCGGGCCACGTGGTCTACCGCGCCGTGGTGCCCGCGGCCGACATGCCCGCCGACCTGCGCTGGAACGCGCCCGTGGTCTGGGCCGGCCCCAACTGCCATCTGGTGCATTACCCGCTGCGCCATGGCGAGCAATACAACCTCGTCGTCACCTTCCACAGCCGCGAGCACGAAGAGTGGGGCGTGACCGATGGCAGCAAGGAAGAAGTGCTCTCGTACTTCGAAGGCGTGCATGCGCGCCCGCGCCAGCTGCTTGATCGGCCCACCTCGTGGCGCCGCTGGAGCACCGCCGACCGCGACCCGGTCGAACGCTGGAGCGAGGGCCCGGCCACGCTGCTGGGCGATGCGGCACATCCCATGATGCAGTACCTCGCGCAGGGCGCCTGCATGGCGCTCGAAGACGCGGTGACGCTCGGCGAGGCGGTGAAAGCCTGTGGCTTCGACATGACCGCCGCGTTCAAGCTGTATGAAGCGGCACGCATCGCCCGCACGGCACGCGTGGTGCTCTCGGTGCGCGAGATGGGGCGCCTGTATCACGCCAAGGGCGTGGAACGCCTCGTGCGCAACAGCCTGTGGGTCGGCCGCTCGCCCGAGCGCTTCTACGATGCGGTCGAATGGCTCTATGCCTGGCGGCCCGAGCATTGCCTGGACGACGCGCCCGAGGCGCTGCGGCCATCTGCCGAAGCGGCCGCCGTGCTCTTGCCGCACTGACACCCGTTGCTTCCAACATTCATAACCATCGAGGCCCCAGGCCCAGGAGACAAGACATGAATTTTTCGCGCGCACTGCTGGCAGGCCTCCTTGCCCTGACGGCCACCACGGGAGCACTGGCGCAAGCCAGCGACTTCCCCAACAAGCCCGTGACCCTCGTCACGCCGTTCGCGGCCGGCAGCGGCCCCGACGCGGTGCTGCGCCTCGTCTCCGACAAGCTCTCGCGCCTGTGGGGCCAGCGCGTGCTGATCGACAACAAGCCCGGCGGCGGCGGCTTCATCGCCATCGACCAGGCCCGCCGCGCCGCGCCCGACGGCTACACGCTGCTGCAGCTCGACAGCGAGCACATCGCCGCGCTGCCGCACCTGTACAAGTCGCGCAACTTCGTGACGCTGCAGCACTTCGATCCGGTGGCCTCGCTGTTCCGCACGCCCTTCTTCGTGGCCGTGGCCACCGACTCGAAGTGGAAGAACATGAGCGACCTGATCGCCGCCGCCAAGGCCAACCCTGACGGCATCGTCTACGGCTCGTGGGGCGTCGGCAGCCCTGGCCACCTGGGCGCGCAGCAGCTCGAGGCGCTCACCGGTATTCATATGCGCCACGCACCGTACCGCGAGGTGTCGCAGCTGTTCTCCAACGTGGGCGCCGGCGAGGTGCCGTGGAGCTTCGCGAGCATTCCGTCGAGCCAGGGTATCTACAAGGCCGGCAAGCTGCGCTACCTCGCCATTGCCGCGCCCAAGCGCATTCCGCAGATGCCCGACGTGCCGACCATGGCCGAGGCCGGCGGCCCGGCTTCGCTGGAGGTGAATTCGTTCGTGTCGCTGCTCGCGCCCAAGGGCGTGCCGGCGGCCGTCAAGGCGAAGATCAATGCCGACGTGGCCAAGGTCATCGCCGACCCCGAAATCCGCGCCCGCTTCGACACCTTCGCCTTCGAGCCGCTGGCCTGGTCGCCCGAGGAAATCGAGCGCAACGCCGAGGCCAAGTCGAAGGTGTACGGCGAGCTGGTGCGCAGGGGCAACATCAGCTTGGATTAACGGGGGCGTGGCTTGCCCGCTGTCTCACTCGACAGTTAAGCTGACCCTCTTTGTTTTTTGACAACTTTTTCACACTTCTTTTCATGCAAGCCACCAAGAGAGCTCTCCTGATTGCCTGCGGCCTGGCTGCTGCCGCCGTTGCGCTGCCACTGAGCGCCAATGCAGAGAACGCCGCCTGGCCTACCAAGCCGATCCGCCTGCTCGTGGGCTTCCCGGGCGGCTCCACGCCCGACATCGCGGCGCGCACCATCGCCGAGCCGCTGTCGAAGGCGCTGGGCCAGCCGATCGTGGTCGACAACAAGGCCGGCGCCTCGGGCAACATCGCGGCCGACCAGGTGGCCAAGGCCACCGACGACCACACGCTGGGCATCGTCATCAACGGCAATCTCACGTCGTCGAAGATGCTGTACGCCAGGCTGCCGTACGACCCGGTGAAAGACTTCACCTACCTGTCGCTGATCGCAACCGCGCCGCTGGTGCTGGTGGCGCAGAACAACCTGCCCTCGGGCACTGCCTTCTTCGACGAGGGCCGCAAGGCCGGCGACAAGTGGAACTACGGCTCGGTGGGCATCGGCTCGGTCGGCCACCTGGGCATGGAACTGCTCAAGACCCGCGTGCCCGGCTTCAAGCCCGAGCACGTGCCCTACCAGGGCAACCCGCAGGTCATTACCGCGATGCTGGGCGACCAGGTGCAGATGGGCCTGATCCCGCCGGGCGTGGCCATGCCGCAGATCAGGGCCGGCAAGCTCAAGGCCATCGGCCTCACCGGCGGCCGCAGCGCGCTGGTGCCCGAGATCCCGCCGCTGTCGGAAGCCGGCGTGAAAGACTTCAATCTCGAAGTGTGGGTGGCGCTGCTCGGCCCGGCCAACCTGTCGAAGGCGGCGCAGGCGCGCATCAGCCGCGAACTCGAAGTGGTCATGAAGAACCCGGACGTGCGCCGCAAGCTCTTCGAGCAGGGCTGGCAGGCCGTGGGCACCTCGCCTGACGGCATGCGCACGCGTGTGAACGAAGAGGCGGCGATCATGAGCAAGATCATCTCGGCCCGCGGAATCAAGCTGCAGTAATGACTACGTCTCCCACAACATTGCATGAACCGGCGCGCGAGCTGCCGGTATTCGGCGAATACGACGTGGTGGTGGTCGGCGGCGGCCCCGCCGGCATTGCCGCTGCAGTGAGCGCCGCACGCCACGGCGCCAACACGCTGCTGGTGGAGCGCTACGGCTTCCTCGGCGGCATGGGCACTGCAGGCGGCGTTACCAACTTCGCGGGCCTGTACGGCAAGCGCCAGGGCGAGATGACGCAGCTGGTGCACGGCGTGGTCGACGAGCTGATCGACCGCATCGCCGGGCTCAACGGCATGAACCAGCCGCAGAACGGCATGGGCGGGCGCATCTGCGTGCGCTCGTACGACACCTCTGCCTACAAGCTGGCCGCCGACCAGTTGCTCGACGCCGCGGGCGTGAAGCTGCTGTTCCATGCGTACGCGGCCGCGGTGATTCGCGACGGCAGCCGCATCGCGGCGCTGGTGGTCGAGACCAAGTCGGGCCGCCAGGCCATTCGCGCCAACGCCTTCATCGACGCCAGCGGCGATGCCGATGTGGCTGCCTTTGCCGGCGTGCCCTTCGAAGTGGGCGACGGCCATGGCAGCGGGCTCTTTCCGACCACCATGTTCCGCATCGGCCAGGTCGACGCGCCGGCCGCGCTGGAGGCGGTGGGCGAGTTCAAGGCCATCAACGACTACATGGTGCGCACCGAGCAGCAGAAGCCGGGCGTCTACAAGTTCCCGCGCGAGGGCGCCATCCTGCGGCCCAACAAGGACCCGCGCGAATGGCGTGCCAACGTCACGCAGATCCGCAACGCCCAGGGCCGCGCGATGAACGGCGTCGATGCGCGCGAGCTTACCGAGGGCGAGCTCGAAGGCCGCCGCCAGATCAGCGAGTACTTCAAGTTCCTGAAGGCCGAGGTGCCGGGCTTCGCGCAGTCGTCCATCGTGGAGATCGCGCCGCAGGTCGGCATCCGCGAGACGCGGCGCATTCAGGGCCTCTACGCGCTCGGGCGCGAAGACATCCTCGGTTCGGCGAAGTTCGACGACAACATCGGCCTGAATGCCTGGCCGATGGAAATGCACGCCGACGGCCGCATCGAATGGGCCTTTCCGCGCGACGAAGCCAACGCCTACAACCACCTGCCTTGGCGCATGCTGGTGCCGCAGACGCTCGACAACCTGCTGGTGGCCGGCCGCTGCGCATCGATGACGCACGAGGGCCAGTCGGCCGCGCGCGCGAGCGGTGGCTGCTTTGTCATGGGGCAGGCCGCGGGCACGGCGGCAGCGTCGCTGGGCGGCGGCGCCTTCGCGAAGGTCGATGTGCCGGCCCTGCAGAAAAAGCTGGCCGCCGACGGCGCCGACCTCGACCGCTGAGCACGGCGGCGCGCTAGAGTCCGGGGCAAGATGAACTCGACCCCCGGACGAAACGTGAACCTTCTTTCGTTGTCGATCACCGCGCGCCGCGGCTTCCTGGCTCTTTCATGCGCCGCGCTCGGCCTGATGCAGTGGGGCTGCGCCAGTACGCCCGAGGGCGAGCCCGTTCATGGCAAGGACGCGATGGTGAGCTTTCTCGCGAGCAAGGACGGCCGCAAGCTCGTCATTGCCGGCGAGAAGTACCACTACGTATTCGACGGCGACCCGGGTGTGGCCACCATCCTGCGGTGGGAAGGTCGCACCAAGATCTCGCCCGCCCTGGTCGGCGAGTTGAAGGTGGCGCGCAACCAGAGCCTCGAAGGCCAGTACGTGCTGATGGTCTTCGACACCGACCTGACGCCTGACGACCAGGCCTTCCTGATCCAGACCGGCTTCGCGAGGACCGAAGTGAAATACGGCGACCGCACCGGGCCGGCGCTGCGCTACTTCGGCAGCGTCAAGGGCCGCCGCTACGAGGCCGGCGTGCTGAAGCAGGACGAGGCGGTCGACTTCTCCCGGACGCAGTACCTCAAGTACGTCGAGCAGGAAACGGCCAGCGGCCCCGCCGACAAGGCCGCGCCGACGCCGCTGTCCCGAGCCGCCGATGGCTCGCTGGTGCTGGGTGGGGCGCCGTTGTCCGTGGTGCAGGGCGGAACGGACTACAGCTGCCGGGCCCGTTTCATGGACGTCTGCTTTTTCAGATAGCGACTGCTGACCGGCCCGCGACAGCCCGCGGGCGCGGCCTTTGCTATGGTCCAGGGTTGCTTTCTGCCCTGTTTTGACAGCCTTCCCCCGATGACCACCGATTCCGCTACCGCCGCTCACCTCGTCAACGAACTCGTCGCGATCATGCAGCTCGAGCCACTGGGCAACGACCGCTTCCTGGCCCAGAGCGAGGACATCGGCACGCCCGCAGTGTTCGGCGGCCAGGTGCTGGGCCAGTCGCTGATGGCGGCCAGCCTCACGGTGGGCGCCGAGCGCCCGGTGCATTCGATGCACGCCTACTTCCTGCTGCCGGGCGAGCACGCGCCGATCGAATACAGCGTCGACCGCGTGCGCGACGGCCGCAGCTTCACCACCCGCCACGTGGTGGCGCGCCAGCAGGAGCGCATCATTTTTGAAATGTCGGCCTCGTTCCAGACCGTGGACGAAGGCGTCGAGCACCAGTTCGACATGCCCGAGGTGGCCGGCCCCGAAGGCCTCGTCAGCGAACTCGACCAGCGCATCGCCCTCGGCGACCGCCTGCCCGAGCCCTGGCGCTCCAAGGCGATCCAGCCGCACGGCATCGAATACCGCCGCGTCGACCCCGAAGACCTGATGGCACCGCTGCCGCGCCCGGCGGTGTCGCAAAGCGCCATCTGGATGCGCGCCATCGCGCCGCTGCCCGACGATCCGATGGTGCACCGCGCGCTGCTGGCCTACGCCTCCGACCACGGCCTGCTGCGCGCCGCGATGCTGCCGCACGGCCTGAGCTTCATGAGCGGCCAGGTGCGCCCCGCGAGCCTCGACCACGCGATGTGGTTCCACCGCGATTTCCGCATGGATGACTGGCTGCTGTACGTGCTCGATTCGCCCAGCGCGGGCGGCGCGCGCGGCCTGTGCCGCGGCAGCCTCTATGCGCGCGACGGCCGGCTCGTGGCCTCGGCCGCGCAGGAGGGCATGCTGCGCATCAGGAAGCCGGCGTAGCCACAGTTCACGCCCGAAACACAAGCCCTCATCAGCATGAAAATCTTCTTCTCTCCCGCTTCCCCCTTCGTGCGCAAGTGCATGGTCGTGGCGCACGAGCTCGGCATTGCAGACCGCATCGAGAAGCTGCCGAGCGCGGCCGGCCCCGTGAAGCGCGACGCCACCATCATCCCGAAGAACCCGCTCGGCCAGGTGCCGACCTTCATCACCGACGACGGCCAGGTGCTGTTCGACAGCCGCGTGATCTGCGAGTACCTGAACGCCACGCAGTCGGGCAAACTGTTTCCGGCAGACGGAACCGCGCGCTGGGCGCGCCTGACCGAACTCGCGCTGGCCGACGGCATGACCGGCGCAGCATTGCTCGCCCGCTACGAGAGCGTGCTGCGCCCTGAGGAACTGCGCTGGGCTGACTGGACCGATGGTCAACTCGCCAAGGTGCGCACTGGCCTCGAATGGCTCGAGACGGCTGCGCCTTCGTTCGGTGATCGTGTCGACATCGGCACCATCGCTTTCGGGTGCGCGCTGGGCTACATGGACTTCCGGTTTCCTGCCGTCGACTGGCGCGCTGAGGCGCCGAACAGTGCGAAGTGGTTCGAAGCATTCAACCAGCGTGCGTCGATGCGGGCTACTTTGCCTGCGGTTTAGGTTTCGTTCGTTCGGGGCGCGCTCACGCTGACGGGGTACCTTGCTCCGCGAATGTCCCTCGGCCTTCGGCCTCCTCCTTTGTTTCGCTGCGCAAGGCACCCCATCGGCGTGATCGTTCAGCGCAGTGGTTGGTCGACCAGCACTACAGCCGCGTCGGTTGGTTCCGTCATGAGGCGCCGGTAAAACGCGGGCCTTGGAATCACAACAAGGGAGCTTGAATGGCCAATGAAAATATGGCGATGAGTGCCAGTGGGCGCGCAGAACTTTGTCTCTGCGAGGAAGCATCGACGTTTCAGCCCACACGATGAAACGCGTGTTGGCAACGTTGCTGGCTGTCTTCGCAGTCTCGGGAGCATCCGCAGCATCTCCTGCGAAGTACGAGCCTGGTTTTCAGGAGGTATTGACCGCCTTGGCGCAACGCTCCGGGATACCTGCGGACGAATTGCGCGGCCTTCTGTCCCGCTGCGAGGCAAGTCAAGCAGCAATGAATATTTGCGCGTATCGCGATGTCGTTGCAGCCGACTTGAAACTGAAGCACGCCTTAGCCAGCAAGGTGCAGCAGTTGCCGGCCTGCAAGGAGCGTCTCGAAGCCAGGATCGCCCGCTGGGAAGTCGTGCGCGACCAGGGATGCAAACGCAACGCGGCGAAGGACTATGGCGGTGGATTGCTGGAGCAGACGGCGGAGTCCATGTGCGTTGAGCACGAGATCGTCCAGATGACGAAACAGGTTGAACGTCAGCGCACCTGCAAGCAGTAGGCCTTTGAATGTCTGCACAACGGCCGCGCCCATGTGCGAATGGCATCGGGTGCTCCCCGCAGCGAAATAAAGGAGGAGGCCGCAGGCCGGGGGACATTCGCGGAGGGGAGTACCCGGTGTCATTCGCACGCACCCCTGAATGGCAAGAAGCCTGATTCCTTGGCTAAATGCAGGTCTCGCATGAACCAAGGAATCCTGGATGTCTTCTGAAGAACAGAAAAAAGTAGCCATCGTCACCGCAGGTGGCAGCGGCATGGGTGCCGCGGCAGCCCGCAAGCTCGCAGACGACGGCTTTCGCGTAGCCATCCTCTCCTCGTCGGGCAAGGGCGAGGCACTGGCCGCCGAGCTGAGTGGCATCGGCGTGACAGGCTCGAACCAGTCGAACGACGACCTCAAGCGGCTCGTCGACAAGGTCGTAGCTGAATGGGGCCGCGTCGACGTGCTGGTCAATAGCGCAGGTCATGGCCCGCGCGCGCCGATCCTCGACATCACCGACGAAGACTGGCACCGCGGCATGGACGTCTATCTGCTGAGCGCAGTGCGCCCTGCGCGCCTCGTCGCGCCGCTCATGGCGAAGCAGGGCGGCGGCTCCATCATCAACATCTCCACCTTCGCTGCCTTCGAGCCCGACCCCGTGTTCCCCACATCGGGCGTGTTCCGCGCCGGCCTTGCAGCCTTCACCAAGCTCTTCGCCGACAAGTACGCGGCCGACAACGTGCGCATGAACAACGTGCTGCCCGGCTTCATCGACAGCCTGCCAGAGAAGGCCGAATTCCGTGGCCGCATTCCCATGGGCCGCTACGGCAAGAGCAGCGAGATCGCGGCCGTGATCGGCTTCCTCGCGTCGGAAGGCGCGGGCTACATCACCGGGCAGAACCTGCGCGTGGACGGCGGCATCACGCGCTCTGTGTGAGGCTGCCTGCTGCGGCAGGTATTGCCAACCCAGCCAGTTCATTGACTTCATCGGCAGTCCACTAGGTGATTTGCCCCATGGCCCGGGTGGCGTCTTGGGCCTAGCCTTTCCAGGTTCCGTCGGATGTCCGATGGTCCGGAAAGGCTGCTCATGAAAATCTCCGCACAGGCGCTGGAGAAATCGCACCGCACCGTCCAGTCCTACGAAGGTTCTGCTCGCGAGTACAACGCGATCGTGGCCGAACACCCGCTGCAGCCCGAAATCGCGGACGCGCTGCGGCGGATGATGCAGTTCGTGCCCACCGGCGGCACCGTGCTCGAGATCGGCTCTGGTCCGGGGCGGGACGCCGACTTCATCGAGTCCCTGGGCGGGGTCGTCAGGCGCACCGATGCGGCACAGGCATTTCTCGACCTGCAGGCGGAGCGCGGCAAGAAGGGCGAACTGCTCGACGTCATCACGGATGCGCTGGGCGGGCCCTACAACGCCATCCTCGCGATGTGCGTGCTGATTCATGTCGATCGCGCGCAGATCGGCCCGATCTTGCGCAAGGTCTTCGATGCACTCGAGCCCGGCGGTGTCTTCCTGGTCTCCATGCGCGTCGGCGAAGGCGAGACGAATGGCGACTGTCACACCGTGTACTGGGCGAAAGACCTGTTCGCCGCGCAGCTTGAAGAGGCCGGCTTGCACACGCACTGGGAGATGGAGCGCATCGGCCGCAACGAGGAAGCGTGGGTCTACTTCCTGGCGCTTCGTCCGCAATGAGACGCTGCGCCGTGAAGCCGCGCGAACCATGGGGCGAACGGAGGTCCTACACGCCCAGGTAGCGCGTCCAGAGCGACCGGTCGGCATCGAGCGCGGCCGAGTCGCCCTGCCACACCACGCGCCCGCGTTCGAGGATCACGTGGCGGTTGGCCAGCGGCAGCAGGCGCTGCACGTACTTGTCGACCACCAGGATCGCTTCGCCCTCGGCCTTGAGCGTGGCGATGCAGTGCCAGATCTCCTCGCGGATCACTGGGGCCAGGCCTTCGGTGGCTTCGTCGAGGATCAGCAGGCGCGGGTGCGTCGACAGCGCACGGGCGATGGCCAGCATCTGCTGCTCGCCGCCCGAGAGCTGGTTGCCCGCATTGGCCTTGCGTTCGGACAGGCGAGGGAACAGGCCGTAGAGCGCATCGAGCGTCCAGCGCGGCGCGCTGCCCGGACGCGGTCTTGCAAAGGCGCGCAGGTGTTCATCCACGCTGAGGTTCGGGAACACATGCCGCCCCTCGGGCACGATGGCCACGCCGCGCCGCGCGATGGCGTCGGGCCGCATCGATTTGTTCGGGCCGCCGATGGCCGCGCCGCCGAAGTGCACGCTGCCGCGCATCGGCGAGAGCGTGCCCGTCAGCACCTTCAGCAGCGTGCTCTTGCCCATGCCGTTGCGCCCGAGCAGCGCGAGCACTTCGCCGGGGCGGATGTCGAGGTCGATGCCGAACAGCACCTGGCTCGCGCCGTAGCCGGCTTCGATGGATTTCGCTTCGAGCAATGTGGATGCCGCACTCATGAATGGCCTTCTGCTTCCGTGCCGAGGTAGACGGCTTGCACATCGGGGTGGCCCCGCACTTCGTCGGCCGTGCCGCTCATCAGCACCTTGCCCTGCACCAGCACGGTGAGCCGGTTGGCCAGGCGGAACACCGCGTCCATGTCGTGCTCGATCAGCAGGATGGCCATCGATGCGCGCAGCGATTCGATCAGCTCCACCATGCGCGCCGATTCGTCCGGGCCCATGCCGGCCATCGGCTCGTCGAGCAGCAGCAGCTTGGGCTCGGCCGCGAGCGCCAGCGCCACGTCGAGCGCGCGCTGCGCGCCGTGCGGCAACGTGCCCGCGATGCGCTCGCGTTCGCTGCCGAGGCCGACGCGGTCCGCAAGCGCCACTGCGCGATCGACGAGATCTCGCTCCTTCGCGCGCGGCGCCATGAAACGCAGGCTGGTGCCCGCATGGGCTTGCGCCGCGAGCATCAGGTTGTCGTGCACGGTTTCTTTGGGGAACACACGCGTCACCTGGAAGCAGCGCGACATGCCGGCGGCCACGCGCTGGTGGTCTTTCAGCTTCGTGATGTCGGCTTCGTCGAGCAGGATGCGGCCGGCATCGGCTTTCAGCAGACCGGTGATCAGGTTCACCAGCGTAGTCTTGCCCGCGCCGTTCGGCCCGATCAGCGCATGCACTTCGCCGCGCTCCACCGTGAGGTTCACGTGGTCGGTGGCAAGCAATCCGCCGAAGCGCTTGACCAACCCTTCGATTCTGAAAAGGCTCATGATTTGCTCCCTCGCCCCTCTGGGGAGAGGGTTGGGGTGAGGGGCAAGCGGCGCTTGTACAGGGCAGCAAGCCCTTTGGGTGCCCATAACGCAACAGCGATCAACAACAACCCCAGGGGCATGTGCCAATGCTCTGTGTGCTGCTTCAAGACCTCTTCGAGCACCAGCCAGACAACAGCGCCCACCGGCCCGCCCCAGCTGCGCCCCAGCCCGCCGATGACGACCATCACCAGCAGCGTGGCCGATTGCGTCCAGTGCATCGTCGCCGGGCTCACGAAGCCGTTGCCGCCCGCGAGCAGCGCACCGGCCAGCCCCGCGATGGCACCAGCAATCGCGAACGCCACCAGCTGCAGCCGGAACACCGGATAGCCTAGCGCCCGCATGCGCGTCTCGTTGTCGCGAATGCCCATCAGCGCATGGCCGAAGCGCGATTGCGTCGCGCGGTGCAGCCACCAGAGCGCGAGCGCGACGATTGCCAGCACCACCCAGTAGAAGTTGGCTTCGTTGCCCAGGTCCAGTCCCGGCAGCAGCGTGGGCCGCGACATCAGCGTGTAGCCGTCGTCGCCGCCATAGCGGCGCAGCGACACCACCACGAAGTACAGCATCTGCGCGAAGGCCAGCGTGGTCATGATGAAGTACACGCCGCGCGTGCGCAGGGCCACAGTGCCGATCAGCGCGGCGACGAGGCCGCCCACGAGCGCGGCCAGCGGCCACATCACCCACGCCGACATCACGCCCGCATCGCTGAGCGCCACCACCGTGTACGCCCCCATGCCGATGAAGCCCGCATGCCCCAGCGCCACCATGCCGCCGAAGCCGAGGATGAAGTTGAGGCTTGCCGCAGCCAGCGCCACGATGAGCACGCGCCGCACGAAGCCGATGTAGAACTCGAGCCCGAAGAGGGGCGCGACCAGCGGAAACGCCGCGAGCAGCACGAAGAGCAGCCCGAGGCCGATGTAGCGTGAGGACTTCATGCGCGTGCCGAGAAAAGGCCCGAGGGCCGGAAGATGAGGACCACCACCATCAGCGCGTACATCGCGACTTCGGCGAACAGCGGCCCCAGGTCGGCTGCCGTGGCCGGCGGCAGCGTGGCACGCAGCAGCATCGGCACGAAGGCACGCCCCACGGTGTCGACCACGCCCACGAGCAGTGCGGCCACGAAGGCGCCGCGCACCGAACCGATGCCACCGATCACCAGCACCACGAGCGCTGGAATCAAAATGGCCTCGCCCATGCCGACCTGCACGGCGACGATCGGGCCCATCAGCGCGCCCGCCAGCGCGGCCAGTGCCGCACCGAGCAGGAACACGCCGTTGAAGATGCGGCCCACGCGCACGCCCATCAGCTCGGCCATCGGCCGGTCGGAGGCGCCCGCGCGCACCCGCATGCCGATGCGCGTGTGGTTCACGAGAAGGTACAACGCCAGCGCCACCAGCAGGCCACCGACGAGGATCACGAGGCGATAGGCCGGGTAGGGCAGGCCATCCATCAGGTTGACCGGCCCCGAGAGCGCGGCCGGCGTCGGCGCCATCACTGGCGAGGGGCCCCAAGCCATCGTGACGATGTCGTCGGCGACCAGGATCACGCCGAAGGTGGCCAGCACCTGCGCGAGATGGTCGCGTGTGTAGAGGCGGCGCATCAGCAGCACTTCGAGCAGCAGCGCGACCACGACGGTGACTGCCACCGCGATGACGATGGCCGCCGCGAACGAGCCGGTGCGCGTGTGCGCCTCGGCCGCCACGTATGCGCCGGCCATGAAGAGAGAGCCATGCGCGAGGTTCAGCACGTCCATGATGCCGAACACCAGCGTGAGCCCCGCAGCCAGCAGGAACAGCATCAGCCCGTAGCCGAGGCCGTTGAGCAGCTGCTCGAGAACAAGAATTCCACTCATAGGATCACAAGGATTGCTCGCGTTTTCATTCGAGGAACACCGAGGAGCCGGCTTTGCCGGGCCTCAGGTGTTGCCCCCGGTAGGGGGAAGGAGAAGCGACACGAAGTGCGCGAAGCCTGGGGGCGAGCCTATTTCAGGGGGCACTTGTCTGCGTAGCTGTCACCGTAGTTGGTCAGCACGGTGTTGATCAGCTTGTTCGTGACCTTGCCCTGTGCGTCCTTGCCGATCACGCGCAGGTAGAAGTTCTCGATGGGGAAGTGGTTGTTCGCGTACTTGAAGTTGCCGCGCGTCGATGCGTAGTTGGCCTTCTTCAGCGCGGCCACCACGGCTTCGCGGTTCTGCGCGTTGCCGCCGGACTGCTTCACGGCGGCGTCCATCGCGAGGATCGCGTCATAGGCCTGCGCGGCGTATACCGACGGGTAGCGGCCGTTGTATTCCTTGCGGAACGCGGCCACGAAGGCCTTGTTGGCGGCGTTGTCGAGGTCGTGCGCCCAGTGCGAGGTGTTGAACAGGCCGAGCATCGGGTCGCCCACGGCGCCGATCACGTCTTCGTCGGCCGAGAAGCCGCTGGTCACGAGCGTGATGTCCTTCGACAGGCCCGCGCCCACGAACTGCTTGATGAAGTTGATGCCCATCGCGCCGGGCAGGAAGAAGTAAATGGAGTCGGGCTTGGCCGCGCGCAGCTGCGCGAGCTCGGCGGCGTAGTCGATCTGGCCGAGCTTGGTGTAGAGCTCGTCGGCCACCTGGCCCTTGAACTGGCGCTTGAAGCCGCCCAGGGCATCTTTGCCGGCGGGGTAGTTGGGGGCGATGAGCACGATCTTCTTGAAGGCGCGGTCTTGCGCGAACTTGCCGGCGGCCTCGTGGAACTGGTCGTTCTGGTAGGCGGTGCCGAAGAAGTAGGCATTGCACTGCGCGCCCGCGAACTGGCTCGGGCCGGCGTTGGCCGACAGGTACGGCACCTTGGCGTTGAAGAGTGTGGGGCCCACGGCCAGCGCCACGTTGGAGCCGATGGGGCCGCTGAAGATGTCGATCTTGTCGCGCTGGATCATGCGGTCGACCAACTGCTTGGCCTGGTCGGGGCTGCCGGCCATGTCGGCCTGCACGAATTCGACGTCTTGTCCGCCGAGCTTGCCGCCCAGCTGCTTGATGCCCAGCGCGAAGCCGTCGCGCGCCTCGGCGCCCAATGCCGCGAAGGGTCCCGAGATGTCGAGGGCCAGGCCCACCTTGACGGGGGCGGCAGCGGCCGACACAGCGGTACCGAGGGCTGCGCCGCACAGCAGCAGCGAAAGCAGGGTGCGCGGCAGCGCGGGCGACTTCGGGGGCAGGTGGCTCATGGGTTCTCCGGCAGGGAAGGATGAAACAACGCACCGGCACCGCCCCATGCGGCACCGACGACATCAAACCGTTGATAGCTAAATACTTTAACTGTAAACAATTCGGTGTCAACAGTGCTAGCACGAATGGTGCCAGTGCGCCGCCTCGTTCCTGCTCAGCCGAAGGGGTTGGCGGTGGCGAACCAGAGGCCGATACCCGTGGCGATGATGAAGGCTCCGTCGGTCACGC
The DNA here is from genome assembly GCF_051216835.1 of Variovorax multivorans. Classification (NCBI taxonomy): domain Bacteria; kingdom Pseudomonadati; phylum Pseudomonadota; class Betaproteobacteria; order Burkholderiales; family Comamonadaceae; genus Variovorax; species Variovorax multivorans. The sequence goes on along the minus strand of NZ_JBPJZL010000011.1, from coordinate 22,949 downwards.
CCGCCACCAGGAAGAACTTGGTCTGCAGCGTGTCGACCAGCTCGGGCTGGCGCGCGGTGCTCTCCAGGAACTTCTGGCCGACCAGCCCGATGCCGAGGCAGGAGCCGAGGGCCGCGACGCCGATCAGCAAGGCGACTGCGAGGGGAAGGATGTTGAAGCCGGTCATGGTGTTTTCTCCTGGTTGGTTGGTTGATTGATCGATTGATTCGATGGAGGTACTTTCCCAGAGCGGGTGCGCACGGTCCATGACGTGGGAGGTCATGTAGCAGGTGCGATGTTTTGAGCGTGGCTATACCGCGCCCGTCATGTCAAAAACAGGCGTGATCGGGATTGGCCTCGGGTGCGGCGGTTTCAGCAAACCGCAATCACTTGGAGGCCATTCATGGCTGGAATCACTCGCGCGTCCGCGCACGTCTCTTCGTTTCCCGAATCTTCTGAAGCCGCTAGCGCGGAATCACTTGCGCTGCAGGCATGCTGCGGCGTCGGATTGAAACAGCCGGCTCCACGATTCAGTCTTTGCGTGTTGCCTTGAGCGCAGGCGGTGCGCGATGAATGGTAAGCGGCCAGCCGTCCATTTCCGAACGTCGCAGCCTCGCCGAACGTTCGACGAATAACTTCAGCGACCGAACTTGCTCACTACCGCCGCCCAAAGACGACCAGGCTCGTCGCTCTGATCGATCGAGCTATCGACACCGGTCTGCACCATGATCAGCTTGGCCGTTGGGTCGATGAAGATGCGGTGGCCGTACCCGCCAAGAAGAACAAATTGGCGTCCCGAACCGGGAAGCAGCCACATCAAGTAGCCATAGCCAAGGGCTTGAGGGCCAGATACTCCGGGCGAAAGGTAGCGATCTGACGGGCGCGCTGTCGTTGCCTCGATCATCCATTGGGCCGGAATGATCTGTCTGCCTTCCCACTTTCCGTCATGCGCGAGCAGTCGTCCCAGACGTGCATAGTCCCGCAGAGCCGCGCCGAAGAACGTCCAGGCGACTTCGCTGCCTTGCGCGTTCACGAGCCAGGCGCCGTCGGCCTCGGTGCCTATCTGAGACCAGACTTTCTCGTGCAGGTAGTCGGACAGGGTTCGACCGGTCGCACGCTCCACGACGAGGCCGAGCACCGCGGGCTCCATGCTGGAGTAGTGGAATTCAGTCCCGGCCGGGGCAATGCGCTGGGTGAAGGCAGAGATCGTGTCGATGGTGCTGCGCTGCGGAGCGCCACGGCCGAGCAGCCTGTCGATCCAGGAGCGGTGGCCGAGAACCATCCCGCCCCACAATCGATCAAGATCTCGGTCGCCGTTGGCCTCTTCGCCGAACTTCACGCCAGAGGACATGTGCAGGAGGTCACGCAGAGCAGTCTTGCCGTACTCCGTGCCTTGGAGCTCCGGAACATAGCCCTGTACTGCGTCGTCTGCCGACCTGATCGACCCGTCTGCGACGGCAAGGCCAACCAGCAGGCCAGTGATGCTCTTTGCCATCGAACCCGAGAACAGGCGATCGCGGTCCGACCGACCGTACTGATAGCGCTCCTGCAGGATCGTTTGATCCTTGGCTATCAGCAGACCGGTGACCGGGTGCCGCGCCAGATAGTCCTCGATGGTTTGGTCGGCACCCTTGTAGCGATAGCGAACATCGGTGATCGCATAGGCAAAGCACCATGGGGCCGCTGCGCGAGCAACCCGGCGAGTGCGGTACTGGTCATCGAAGTGACTGAAGGCACCGACGCGGTACTTCATGTCCAGAGGTTCGCCTGGCTGACCACGCAGCAAGGGATCAGCGACAGGGAAACCTTCTCTGATACCGAATGCTTCTGCACGAGGCCCCGTCGGCGAGAAGGTGGGGCCGTTGCCACTGGCAGGCTCGTCACACAGCGAACGGGCGCTGCTTGACGTCGGCCGCAGTGCCGAGCATGCGGCTAAACCAAGCAGTACCGCGCGGCGCGATGGTGTGGGCATCCAGCTTCAATGGCAGAGGTGGCGATCCAGAGCTTTGCAGCGACTGGCAAGGGTCCGCACTTTCTACCTGAACGTCTGCGCGAGGGCAATTTCGCCCGGCTTGTAGACGGCTGCTCTTGACCGACCACGCGCTTGCGATGAATGCCTTCTATCGATGCACGGCTGCATCAGTCCAACAGAGCACAAAAAAGCCGACCGTCGAAACGGTCGGCTTCGAGAAAAGCACGGCCTTGCGGCCGCGCTCGTGCTTCAGGGAAGCTGCGTCCAGTTCTGGTTGTTGCCGCCGTTGCAGGTCCACGTGATGAGCGCGGTGTCTTGCGTCGTCGAACCGTTGGGCACGTCGAGGCATGAACCCGATGCGCGGTTGCGAACCGTTCCGCCCACCAGGCTCCACTGCGTCGTGTTGCCGGCAGTGCAGGCCAGCTGCACCACCGGTGCGTTCGTCGTCGCGGTGCCGTTCTGCGCCAGGCACAGGCCGCTGTGCTCCGCCACGAACTGCACGTAGCCGCCCGTGAGGCTGTTCACCGTGAACTTCTCGTTGCCGGCGTTGCCGCACGGCCATTGCACGGCGGTCGTGCCGCTGGTGGTCGCCGCGCCCTTGATGTTCACGCACATCGTGGGGTTCAGGTCGGAGCGGATGCGCGCGACGACGGCCGGCGCAGTGTCGAGCGAGCGCACGTACTCGCGGATCGCCACCTGGTCGGCTCCCGGCAGGCTGTTGGCGTTGCCGTGGCCGCTGGTGAGCACGTCCTGCAGCGTGGCCGCCTGGCCGTTGTGGAAGAACGCCGTGGTGTTCCACGTGCCCGACAGCGTCGGCGTGTCGAAGCCCACGCCCGCTAGCGGCTGGTTCATGCCCTTGCCCGACGATGCCTGGATCGTGCCCACGTCGTGCCGCAGGCCGTCGCGGAAGGTGCCGCCGCTGTGGCAGGTCACGCACTGCGCCGAGCTGAACAGCGTCTGGCCGCGCGTCGCATCCACACTCAGGCTGCCGTCCGCGTTGCGTGCCGGGCTGCGCATGAACTTGCTCAGCGAGCCCAGGTAGGCTGCCAGGTCGTCGAGTTGCGCGTTCTTGCCGGCCTTGGGCGCGCCCAGCGGGTCGGAGGTGGCCGCGAAGTCCGCATTCGTCAGGAAGCCGGTGCCACCGAACTCGTTGCGGATGTCGTTCTCGAAGTCCTGCACCTCGTCGAAGTTGGCCGTCCAGTGCAGCTTGCCGTGGCCTATGCCGCGCCGGCCCTGCAGGCTGATGGTGCGGCGCAGGCCCTCGCCGCGCTGGGTGAAGTCCCACACCATGCCGTCGTCGCCGCCGTCCGCATGGCAGCTCGCGCAGGAGATGTAGTTGTCCTTGCTCATGCGCCTGTCCGACGCGTTGTAGAACACCTGCTTGCCGCGCAGCGCCGCGGCCGCCATCGGCTCCTGCGCCACCGTCGACACGTTCTGCAGGAAGGTCGGGGCATTGGTCTCCGAACTCAGCACCGAGGCCACGTCGTGCACCGACACCGAGCGCGCCAGGAAGTTGTTGACGAACAGCCGCTTGCGCGCCGAGTCCAGGTACAGGCCGTGCGGCGCGCTGCTGGCGTTGATCTCGCCGCGCACCGCGCGGCTGTACGGATCGACGATGGCGACGCGGTTGCCCTCCATCTGCGCAACGAACAGGTAGTCGCCCGAGGCGGAGAACAGCGCGGCGCGCGCCGGTGCACGGTCGTCGAAGTCGATCTGCTCGTCGAACTTCTCCGCCGCCGCCTGCAGGTCGACCTGCGACAGGATGGAACGTACCGTCTGGTCGTGCACCAGGTTGTTGCCGTCCCTGAACTTGCCGCGCACGATGTTGTCCTTCTTCGAAGGCAGCACCGCCCGCTTGCCGTCCGGCGAGATCACGACCTGGCTCAGGTAGTTGGCCACGCCGCGCGCACGGCTCTCGGTGTCCACCGTGGTGGTGTCCACCGGCAGCGCGATGGTGGTCATGGCGCTCATGCTCTGCAGGTTCACCCTGTGCAACTGGCCACCCGTCATCTTCGACTTGAAGCGAGTGACGTAGGCCACCTGCGAGTCGGAGTTGACGGCAATGCCGCGCAGCGCGCCATCGAGCGCGACCGCGCCGGTGGTGGCGCCGTTGCTCGGGTCGAAGCTCATCAGCACCGACTTGCTCTCCAGCGTCAGCAGGCCCTTCGCGCCGTCTGGCGTGAAGGCAACGCCGTAGGGGCCGCTGCCGTAGGCGAGCGCCACGGTGGCGGAGATGGCGCCGTCTGCCGCGTTGAGCGCGACCAGCTTGTCCTCGCCCTGCACCGTGACCCAGATGCGTCCGTCGGGGCCGACGGCCAGCGTCTTCGGCTCCTCGCCCACGCGGGTCTCCCAGAGCTTGGCCAGGGTCTGTGCGTTGATGGCGGCGACCGCGCCGCTGTCGGGGTTGACCGAATACACCGAGTTCGCGTCGCCCGCGATGTTGGTGGTGTGCGTGGGCGCCCGTGCCGTGGTCGGAACGATCACGGTGAGGTTGTAGGTGTAGAAAGTCTCGCGGCCGCTGCTGTCCTTCACCGTCAGCGTCACCGTGAAGTGGCCGGGGCGCGTGTAGGTGTAGGTGTAGTTCGGCTGGCTCGAGTAGGCCGTCTGCGGAGTGCCGTCGCCGAAGTTCCAGCGGAACTGCGCGCCGCCGCTGCCCAGCGTGGCCGGGTTGAACACCAGCTGGCCGTTGACGATCTTCGGTCCGCCGCCGATGCCGGGGTCGCCGATGATGGCCTGGCCGCGCAGCGTGCTCACTTCGCTGTCGGAGAGCACGCGACCGTAGACGCGCACCTCCGCCAGCGTGCCCTTGAAGAGCGCCGCATTGCCCTGGATCTGGCCCAGCAGGTTGAACTTGTTCGACAGGCCCTTGTTGCCTGTGGGGCCTGTGGATGTGGTCTTCACGCCATCGACGTACACGGCCTGCGCACCCGAGGCCGCGTCGCGCGTCATCACAACGTGGTGCCAGCTGCCGTCGTTCACCACCGCGGTGGAGGTGGTGCCCGCATCGTTGCCGATCGACAGCTTGATGCGTCCACCGTTGTCGAGCCAACCCCAGAACACATCGTCCGCGCCGCCGGACTGGTCGCGCCCGAAGATGCCGGGCGCGGTCCACGAGTTCGGTCCGCCCGCCTGCGTGGTCTTCATGTAGAAGCTCAGCGACGCGGTGCCGCCGAGCACGGTGGCCACGCTGTCGTTCTTCAGCGGCACGCCGGCGGTGCGGTTCGCGAAGTTCATGCCGATGCTCTCGAACGCGTCGCCGCTGGCCGGAGTGCCGTTGTTGGCGCCGATCTGGTCGGAGAGGTTGCCCGCCAGCGTCCAGTAGTGCATCAGGTTGATGTCGGTCGCGTTGCCGGTGTTGAAGGTCGACTTGTAGTCCGCGCCGATGGCGTTGCCCGCATAGTCCTTCACGCCGTTGGCCGGCAGGAACACTTCATAGCTGGTGCCGGGCGAGAGTGGCTGCTCGGGGTGGAAGTTGATGATGCCCAGCTGCACGCTGTAGGTGCCGGCCAGCGTGTTGCCGCCCACCGGGCGCACGATGAAGGTGTTGGAGTTCACGCTCTCGGGCCGGATGTTGTCCGTCATGCCCAGGCCGATGCGCGATGTCAGCGCCTGCTGCTTCGCGCCGTTGGCGGGCGAGACCTGTTTCACCTCGGGCTTGGTGGTGTCGGGGTCCACCGAGTGCACGACGAAGCCGCTGCCCGAGCCGTGGTCGTTGCCCACGAAGACGAGATTGCCGAACATCGCGACCTGGCCGTTGTCCGAATGAGTGAAGTTCGGGTCGTCCTCGCGCAGGATGCTGCCGCGGCCCACCTCCACGTGATTGAGCGGATTGCTCACGTCGACCTTGTGGATGCGCGTCTGCGCGCCCTGGATGACGTAGTTGTCCTGCGTGGCGCAGTACAGCTGTTCGTCGATGACGAGCCGGTTGTCCTCGGCCACGAAGTGCGAGCGGTCGCTCAGGTCGTAGCTGTACATTTTGGCGCCGCTGTTGCGCGCGGAGGCATGCAGGTTCCTGCCGTCGAAGCAGGTCGCATAGTAGAACGGCGTACTGCCCACGATGGAATCGAGCACCTTGGGGTTGAGCGGGTCGGAGATGTCCAGGCTCGCGAAACCGCCGCTGCCTTCCATCGCGGTCAGCACCATGTGGTTGCCCATCGTGAAGATCGGGCCGATGCGAAAGCCGCCGAGTTCGCCGGTGGGCACCGGGTTGGGCTTGCCGGCGCCGCGGTTCGCGATCACGGCGTTCGCGGGGTCCGCGGCATTGACGATGAAGATGCCCCGGCCCGCCGACGCCACGTACAGGTAGGGCGCCTGCCACCAGAGCTGCCAGGCCACGTCCTCGTAGTCGCCGCCGTTGACGCCGGGCAGCGCCAGCTTCTTCACCTGCTTGATGTCATTGATGTCGGTGAAGTCCCAGAACTCGACGCCGTTGATGCTGGGCAGCACCACGTACGTCTTGCCGCCGATCTTCGCGGTGCCGAAGGAGTGCGTTTCGCGGAACTCCTTGGTGCGGGCCTCGGGTTCGTAGATCTTCTTGACGAGCTTGATCTGGCGCGGGTTCGACACGTCGTACAGCAGGAAGCCGCCCGGGCCCAGGCCGCTGTCCGGCGCGAAGGAGGTGAGGAAGTAGCCGTTGACCATGATGCCCGCGTTCATGCCGTAGTCCTTGCGGCCCGGGTAGGTGGCGGGCACTTCGCGCGATTCGTAGGCGCTGCTGTGCGCCGGATCGAGCGGGTGCGCGAGGCTCGTGATCATCGACACCGGCTTGAACAGCTCGGCCGACGTGTAGGTGAGATTGCCAAGGCCCGGCCCCTGCAGGGGGAGCGGGTCGGCAACGGCTTCGGACACCGCCGCCGCCATGTTGCTCAGGGTCGTCATCGGACTGACCCCGGTGATAGCCGCGTGCGTCAGCAGCGTGACGAACGGCAGCAGGAATGCCATCAAGTAATACCGGATTTTCATCGTCGCCTCCAGGTTGTTTGAAGTCCGCAGGGGAACCCTTTTTCTCGGCCAACTCGCTCCGTCTTTTTTTCTTCTGGCAAAAGCGCGCGCGCAGGACGCACCCCGGCGGGCGACGCATGCGTCGCCCGCCGTACAGCCTTTGCTTCCTCTTCTTCCCTCTCTCCTTGGTCGGGTGGCGTCAGCTCATCTCACGCCGCCCGATTCATAGATGTCCCACGCCTCCTTGGCGCTCGCGCCGCGGTGGATCATGGCCATCAGCGCATCGACCACCGCCGACGGATTGGCGTGCTGGTACACATTGCGCCCGTACACCATGCCGACGGCGCCTTCGTCCATCAGCACGCGCGAGCGCGCGAACACCTGCTGCAGGTCTTCGCGCCCGCCGCCGCGCACGAGCACGGGGCAGCGCGCGGCCTGCACCACGCGGTGGAAGTCGGCCGGGTCGCTGGTCGGGTCGGCCTTGACGATGTCGGCGCCCATCTCGCGCGCCAGGCGCACCAGCGTGACGATCTTCTCGGCGTCGCCGTCGACCATGTAGCCGCCTTGCTCGCTGTGCGGGCGCATCACCAGCGGCTCGATCATCAGCGGCATGCCGTAGCGGTCGCAGTCGGCGCGTACGCGCGCGATGTTCTGCACGCACTGGCGAAACAGGTCGGGTTCGTTCGGCAGCATGAACAGGTTGACGACCACGCAGGCCGCGTCGCGCTGCACGGCCGGCAGCACCGGGTCATGCTCGTTCTGCAGCACGGCCCACATCACGCGGTGCGCGGTGGCGTTGTAGGGGTTGCCCATGTCGATGCGCTGCACCAGCGCGGGCTTGTCACGGCCGGGGCGGTCCTGCAGCAGGTCGGCCTGACCGTAGTTGAGCTGGATCGCGTCGGGGCCGGCAGCGACCAGCTTGTCGATCACCTGCGGCATGTCCTCGAGCCCGTTGAGGAACGAGGGCTCGTTGCACACGCCGTGGTCGAGCGCGATGTCCAGGCAGCGCCCGTTGTTCAGCAGCCGGTTCAGGCGTGCGGTCTTGTCCTTCGACATACGAAAGAGATCCTTGCTTGTTTGGTTGTATGACAGAAAAGACAGGTCAGGCCAGCGCGAGCAGATGCCTGCTGGCCGCCGTGTCGATGAGCTGCAGCGCGTCGTCGCGCAGATGCACCGAGCCGGCGCCCGCGTTCTCGATGGCCTGTTTGCTGACGCGCGCGCCGCACAGCGCCACCGAGACGCTGCCGCGTGCCAGCGTCCACGCGATCATCAGTTGGCCGAACGAGCATTCGAGCTGCTTGCGCAGCGGCTCCAGCTCTTCGAAGAAGGCCTTGAGCTTTCCGCGGTTCCCGGCGCTGAAGCGCGGGTTGCTCGCGCGCTGGTCGTCGCCGTTGAACTTGCGCTCGGGGTCGATCGGGCCGGCGAGCAGACCAAGCGCCAGCGACGAATAGCCCAGCACCGCCACGTTGTGCTCGGTGCACAACGGCACCAGCGTCTGCTCGATCTCGCGGTCGATCAGGCTGTAGCGCTCCTGCGCCGCATCGACCGGGCCGTAGCGCAGGTACTCGGCGAGCGTCTCGGGGCTCACGTTGCTCACGCCGATGGCGCGGATCTTTCCCTGCTTCTTCAGTTCGAGCAGCGTGCTCATCGTCTCCTCGACCGGCGTGGTGCTGTCCTGCCAGTGCGTGATGTAGAGGTCGATGTAGTCGGTCTGCAGGCGCTTCAGGCTCTCTTCGCATTCATGGACGATCGACTCGCGTCCGAGGTAGCGATACACCGGGTGGCCGTCTTCTTCAAAGAAGTGCGTTCCCTTTTGCGTGTGCCACACCAGCCCGCATTTGGTGGCGATCACGGCTTCGTGGCGGCGGCCCTTCAGTGCGGTGCCGACGATGCTCTCGGAGCGCCCAAGGCCGTAGGCCGGCGCGGTGTCGATCAGGTTCACGCCCGCGTCGAGCGAAGCCTGTATGGCCAGCACGGCGGCGGCGTTGTCCCCGCCGCCCCACATCCAGCCGCCCATGGCCCAGGTGCCCAGGCCGATGGCCGAGCATTCGATGCCCGAGGGGCCGAGCGTGGTCTTCTTCATGGTCGATGCGTTGTTCATCGCTTGGTCTTTCTCGTGTTCAGGATGTGGTCGATGGTCACGGCTGCGAGCAGGATGAGGCCCTTGATCACGTCCTGCCAGTAAGGCGACACGTCGAGCAGGATCAGCGAGCTGGTCACCACCGACAGCAGCGCCAGGCCCAGCACCGCGCCGAGCACCGTGCCCGATCCGCCCTTGAGACTGGCGCCGCCGATCACCGCGGCGGCGATCACGTTGAGCTCCATGCCCATGCCGAAGGTCGGCGTGGCGGCGCCGAAGCGGGCCGTGTAGATCACGCCGGCAAGACCCGCGGAAGCGGAGCACAGCACCGTGACCCAGAACTTCACGTTGCCCACGCGAATGCCTGAATACAGCGCGGCCTTCTCGTTGCTGCCCGTGTAGAACACGCGGCGCAGCAGGGTGGAGCGGCGCAGCACGAAGTCGCTTGCCACCACGATCGCCAGGAAGATCAGGATCACGGCCGGAATACCGAACAGCGTGCCCTGGCCGATGAACTTGAATTCGGCCGGCAGCGAGAACAGCGACTGCGGCGTGCCCTGCGTGAGTGCCAGGCACAGGCCGCGCACGATCACCATGAAGGCCAGCGAGGCGATGAAGTGGTTCAGGCCGATGCGCGTGACGCAGCCGCCGATCATCGCGCCGATCAGCGCGCTCGCGCCGATGGCCACCAGCCCCGCCGTCCACGGGTCGAAGCCCATGAGGAAGAGCTTGCCCGTGACCACCATCGCGAAGCACACGACCGAGCCCACCGACAGGTCGATGCCGCCGACGATCAGCAGGATCGTCATGCCCACCACCACGATGCCCTCGATGGAGAACGACAGCAGCATCGCGCGCACGTTGTCCCACGTGAGGAAGTAGGGCGACGCGAAGCTCATGCCCACGCACAGCGCCGCGATGATGAGCAGCAAGCCCATCTCTCGCATGCTGCCGAGTTTGCTGGCGGGTTTCACGGGGCCTCCTCCTCCAGTCTGTGGTCGCGGCTGGAGGCCGGGGGCGGCCCCCGCATCGAGTTGTGCCGGGTAGTTCATGCTGTCGTTTCCTCTTCGCAAAGTCCAGAGGCCAGCCGCAGCAGCGCCTCTTCCGTCATTTCGTTGTCTCGCACTTCACCGGCCAGCCGGCCGTCGCGTATCACCAGTGCGCGGTCGCACAGCCCGATGATCTCGGGCAGCTCCGAAGAGATCACGATCACGCCCACGCCCTGGTTGGCCAACTCGCGCAGGATGTGATGGATCTCCGACTTGGCGCCCACGTCCACGCCGCGCGTGGGCTCGTCCATCAGCAGCACCGAGGGGTTGGTGGCCAGCAGCTTGGCGATGGCCACCTTCTGCTGGTTGCCGCCCGACAGGCTCGCCACGTCGATGTCGACCCCGTCCGATTTCAGCTTGAGCTTGGCGCCGAGCTCCACGGCCAGCCTGTGTTCGGCCGAGCGTTGAAGCAGGCCGAAGCGCGAGCTCACGCGCTTCAGCGCCATCGATGCGATGTTCTGCGCAATGGGCAGGTCGAGGTACACACCTGCCGCCTTGCGGTCTTCGCTGAGGTAGGCGATGCCTTCGCGCAATGCGTCGCTGTACTTGCGGATCGTGAGCTGCTTGCCGCGCAGGTGCACGGTGCCTTGCCGTGCGGGGCGCAGGCCGCACACGGTTTCGGCGAGCTCGCTGCGGCCGGCGCCCATCAGGCCCGCGATGCCGAGGATCTCGCCGCGCTTCAGCGTGAAGGACACGCCGTGCACGCGTTCGCCGTCGGCGATGTCGGTCACTTCGAGCACATGCTCGTTCGAGCTGCTGTCTTCCTGCTTCGGCGGGTAGTAGTTGCCCAGGTCGCGCCCGACCATGCGGCGCACCAGGTCGTCGGCGTCCAGTTCGGAGAGAGGGCCGCTGTGCACGTCGCGTCCGTCGCGCAGCACGGTGACGCGGTCGCCGTGCGCAAAGATCTCGGCCATGCGGTGGCTGATGTAGATGATGCCGATGCCCTGCGCCTTGAGGTCGTGCAGCACCCTGAAGAGCGCGGCCGATTCGTTGTCGGTGAGCGCGGCCGTCGGCTCGTCGAGGATCAGCACCTTGCAGTTCAGTGTGAGCGCCTTGGCGATCTCGATGAGCTGCTGCGTTGAAATGCTCAGGTCCTTCACCAGCGCGGAAGGATCGATGTCCTGCCCCAGCCGCTGCAGCACCTTGGCGGCGCGCTCGTTGAGGCTCGCGTAGTTCATCCACGCGTGCTTGCCGGCGTTGATCTCCGGCATGAAGATGTTCTCGGCCACGGTGGCGTCGCCACACAGGGCGATCTCCTGGTGCACCAGGCCGATGCCCAGGCGCATGGCGTGCGCCGGGCCGTCGATGACCACCTGCTGGCCGTCGAGCGAGATCGTGCCCTCGTCCGGCTGGTGGATGCCATCGATGATGTTCATCAGCGTGGACTTGCCCGCGCCGTTCTCGCCGCACAGGGCGTGGATCTCGCCGCGGTGCAGCGTGAAGTCCACGCCCGAGAGCGCGCGCGAAGCGCCGAAGCGCTTGCTGATCCCCTTCAGTTCGAGCAATGCGCTCACTGCGTTCACTCGCCGATTCCCTTGGTGCCGCGGCGGGCGAGGTACTTGTCCCAGTAGAAGTCGTCGGCGTTGGCCTTGCTGACCACTGCGAGCCCGTTGTCCAGGAAGGGCACGGCCATCGGGTTGGTGCCGTTGCGCTTGGCGTCGTTCATCGGGTCGATGAGCGTCGGGTTCTTCGCAAGGAACAGCATCATCATGCCCATGTAGCCCTGCATGCCCTGGTTCGGGTTGATGGCGCCGAACACGTCGCCCGACTTGATCATGTCGAGGATCTTGGCATTCACGTCGCAGCACATCACCTTGATGTTCTTCTTGGTCTCGACCTTGGCCTGCGCCGCGCCGAGTGCCGAGTTGGCCTCGGGCATGAAGAGCGCACCCAGGTTCGGGTTGGCCTGCGCGAGGCTCAGCACTGCCTGGTAGGCCTTGTTCGGGTCCTGGTTGCTGGCGGCGCGGCCGACCAGCTTCATGCCCGGGTGCTTGGCCTTCATGCGGTTCACGAAGGCGGCGATGCGGCGGTCGTGGTTGTCCTGGCCCGGGTTCTCCAGCACGGCGTATTCGCCCTTGCCGCCCAGCGATGCGGCGATGGCGTCGGCGGCCTGCGTGCCTTCGCGGTCGTTGTCGGACGTGATGAAAGAGGTGCGCTTGGAGTTCGGCGAGTCGGCCGCGAAGGTGACGACCGGGATGCCCATCGCCGCCGCGCGGTTGATGGGCTCGATGAACGGGTCGGGGTTCATCGGGTGCAGCAGGATGCCGGCGGGCTTGCGCGCCAGTTCCTGCTCGAACGATGCGAGCTGCTTGTTCACGTCGTACTCCGGCGTGCCGGTGTAGCGGGTGCGAACGCCCAGCGTGCGGCCGAGCTGCTTCATCATTTCGTAGACCGGGAACCAGTACTCGACCCCCGACACCATCACGTTCATCACGTAGACGTCGCTGGGGTTGCCGCGCAGTCCGCCGCCCGCGGCGGGTGCCGCGGCCTGCTGCTGCGCGAATGCGCTGGCGCCGGCCAGGCCGATGCCGGCTGCCGCGGCGGACTTCAGGAAATTACGCCTCATTTTTTGTCTCCTCACGTTGGGTGGGCTCAGCTTGCGATGCTGCTTTTCAGGGCAGCGCTTTGATCCTCTGTGTCACGACAGTTGTTATGACAGGCTAGAATGTACGCGCTGCCCGTTTGACGGGATAACTAGGGGAAACGCTACTGGCAACGCGCTTTTATTCCGCCGAAGCTGTTATGACATGAAGCCAAACATACTGATCGGCATCGACATGGGGTCGAGCAGCCTGAAAGCCCTGGCCCTCGAAGCCGGGAGCGGCCGCTCCATCGCCTTGTCCCGAATGCCACTGCCGCACGACCGGCTGCCTGGAGGGGGGTGCGAAGTGAGCGCGACGGCGATTCGCGCGGCCCTGACCCATGTGCTGCGCGATGTCGCCCACCAGCTCGGCGCCCGCGTGGCCGAGGTCCGCGCCATCGGCTGCACGGGCCACGGCGCGGGGCTCTATGCGCTCGATGCGCGCAATGAACTCGTGGGCGGACGGGCCGTGGCCTCGACCGACCAGCGCGCCGATGCGCGTGCGCGTTCGCTCTCGCTGGGCCATGGCGAGACGCTGTTTGCGGATGTGGGCTGCAGGCCGTGGCCGGGCCAGCCCACCGTGATCGCGGCCGAACTGCTGGGCACCGATGCCGTGCAGCGCGGCGCGGTGCGTCGGCTGCTGTTCGCGAAGGACTATCTCGGCTTTCTGCTGACCGGAGAGATCGCGACCGATGCCAGCGATGCGAGCACCGCCGGGTTGGTGTCGATCGCAACGGGCACGTGGTCGCAGGCGGCCTTCGATGCCTCAGGCATCGCGGACCTCGGCCCGCACGTTTTCGGGCCGCTGTTGCCGAGCGGCGAGGTCGTCGGCAAGCTGCGGCCTTCCGAAGCCGCTCTGTGCGGCCTGCCCGCCGGCATCCCCGTGGCGATGGGCGCCATCGACCTGCTCGCCTCGATGACTGCGATCTGTGCGGAAGGGCGCGCCCGTGCGGTGTCAGTCTTCGGCACCTGGTGCGTGAACGCGGTGATCGGCCCGGTGATCGAGCCCAAGCCCGACGTTGCCGCCGTCGTGAACTTCGGCCGCGAGGACAAGCGGCTCTACATGGAGAACAGCCCGTCGTCGATGGCCAACATCGCATGGCTGGCCGGGGTGCTGGGGCTGCCCGATTCGCGCGCTGTCGTCGACCTGGCGATGTCGGTGCCGCTGGGCGCGGGCGGCCTGCGCTTCCTGCCCTTCGTCAACGGCGGTGGCGGCGTGACGGCGGGCTTCGTCGGGCTCAAGAGCCACCACACGCGCGGCGACATGGCGCGCGCGGTGGTCGATTCGGTCGCCGCGCTGCACGCGCGGCACACAGCGCGCCTTGCAGCCTGCGGCCTGCCCGTGTCCGCATCGACCGTGCTCGGCGGCGGGGCCAGCGACACGCGCCTCGTGCGTTTGCTCGCCGGCTTCCTGGCTCATCCGGTCGAACGCTGCGCCGACGACGAAACCGGCGCGCGTGGTGCCGCCATCTACGCCGCCATGTCGCAAGGCATCGACCACGCCGCGCAGGGCAGCGCATTGCTCGCGCCCTGTGACACGGTCGAGCCCGATGCCGCCGAGGCACGCGCTCATGCCGATTTCAACGCCGGCTTCAACGAACTGATCGACACCATGTCTCCTGTGTTTTCCCATCTGTCGGGAGCTGCGAAATGAGCGCCTGGCAACTGCCCTTCGTGCGTCCGGCTTCTTTGGCTGACCGCCACTTCTCGACAGTCATCGTCGGTGCCGGCATCAACGGCGTGGGCGTGTTCCGCGACCTGTGCCTGCAGCGCGTCGACTGCCTCATCGTCGACAAGGGAGACTTCAGCGCGGGCGCCAGCAGCGCGCCGTCGCGCATGATCCACGGCGGCCTGCGCTACCTGGAGAACGGCAGCTTCTCGCTGGTGGCCGAGGCCACGCGCGAGCGCAACCTGCTGCTGCGCAATGCGCCGCACCTGGTGCAGCCGCTGAAGACGGTGGTGCCGTTGTCGAGCTTCTTCGGCGGGCTGATGAGCAGCGCGCTCAAGTTCTTCGGCCGCACACCGCCGCGGCGCACGCGCGGCCTGCTGGCCGTGGCGGCGGGCCTGCGCCTGTACGACCTGCTGGGCCGCCGCCAGCGCGTGATGCCCAATCACCGCATCAGCCGCGTGCCGCAGAACGACCGAAGCCTGTTCCGCGCTGCGGTGCGCTGGACTGCCACCTTCTTCGATGCATGGATCAGCCACCCCGAATGGCTGATCCTCGAACTCATCGGCGACGCCTGCCGCGACCAGCCGCGCTCGGCCGCCGCCAACTACTGCCGCGTGATGGGTTGCGCGGGCAACATCCTCACGCTGCGCGACGAGATCACCGGCGCGCTGGTGCGCGTGACGGCCGACACCGTGGTGAATGCCAGCGGTGCGTGGCTCGACCGCAGCACCGCTGTGCTCGGCGGCGCAGGCTCGCGCGTGATGGGCACCAAGGGCTCGCACCTCGTGCTCGACCATCCCGCGCTGCGCGATGCGCTCGAAGGCCGCATGGCTTATTTCGAGGCGGTGGACGGCCGCGTGTGCATCGTCTATCCCTTTCTCGACCGCGTGCTGGTGGGCTCCACCGACATTCCGGTGGACGACCCCGACCAGATCGGCACGGAGCCCGAAGAGGTCGACTACCTGCTCGACGTGCTGGCCGAGGTGTTCCCGAACCTGTCCTTCGGCCGCGGCGACGTGGTGTACACGTATGTCGGCGTACGGCCGCTCGCACGCTCTGATGCCGACAAGCCCGGCCAGATCTCGCGCGACCACTCGGTGGTGCTCGACCCGCCGAACGCGACGCGCGACATTCCCATCGTCGGCCTCGTCGGCGGCAAGTGGACGACCTTCCGTGCGCTCGCGGAAGAAGCCACCAACGAAGTGCTGCAGCAGCTGGGCCGCCCGCGCACCGCGTCGACCGAGCTGCTGCCCATCGGCGGCGGTGCTGAGCTGCCTGCCGATGCACAGGCGACGGAGCGCTTCGTCGATCGCATGGTTGCCACCTCCGGCCTGGGCCGCACGCGCGCACAGGTGCTGCTGCGCCGCTACGGATCGAAGGCGCTGCCACTGGCGCAGCGCCTCGGTGCCTCGGGCGACGTGCCGCTGCAGCACGCGCCCGATTACTCGGTCGCCGAACTTTCGTACCTTTGCCTCGAAACCGGCGTGGTCCATCTCGATGACCTCGTGATCCGCCGCACGCTGCTGGCGATTCGCGGGCTCGTCACCGATGCCGCGCTGGCCGAGATGGCTGGCATCGCAGCCGAGGCGCTCGGCTGGGACGCAGCGCAGGCGCATCACGAACTGCAAGCCTGCTCCGCCGCCCTGCGTGAGCGCCACGGCGTTCGGCTTTCGCCGGTGGTGGCCGATGCGCCGCCGTCTTTCGATGCATCATTGATGACTCCTCAGGCCTTGGGCCAGCCCTCAACGTGAACTCTTCGACCGAAACTTCGACCGTGCTCGACCGCGACTCCGAGTCGCCCCTGTGGGCCCAGTTCCGCGATGCGCTTCGACTGCAGATCCTGCAGGGCGCGCTGCCCATCGGCGCCAAGCTGCCGTCCGAAGCCGAGCTCGGCGAGCAGTTCGGCATCTCGCGCATCGTGGTGCGCGAGGCGCTGGCCGACCTGGTGCGCAACAACCTTATCTACAAGATCAAGGGCCGCGGCGCCTTCGTGTCAGCACGCGAACGCGACGAGGACTTCGTCTCTACCGTGCTCGGCTTCTCCGACGAGATGGAGCGCAAGGGTCGCTCGGTGCGCACGCAGATCCTCACGCAGGAGCTGCGCGCGCCCACCGAGCAGGAAGCTGCGTCGCTCGGCTTGAGTGACGACACGCAAGTTGTCGCGCTGAAGCGCCTGCGCAGTGTCGATGGCGAGCTGCGCCTGCTGGTCGAAACGGTGGTGCCCGCCGACCTTGCGCCGGGCCTGCACCGCACGCGCCTGGACGACCGCTCGCTCTACGACGTGCTGCGCCGCCAGTACGGCCTGCGCCTGGTGCGCGCCGAACGCTGGATCGACGCGGTGCTGCCAGACGCCGAGACCTGCCAGCTGCTCAACCTGCCGCAGCCCGAGCCGCTGCTGCGCATCGAATCGATCGCCTACGGCGCCAACGGCCGGCCGCTGGAGCACTACCGCGCGCTGCACCGCTGCAAGACCAGCCGCCTGCACGTGCAGACGACGACCTGAGGTTGATGACGAGAAGCGGCTACAGCAGCCGTTTCAGATAACGCCCCGTGTGGCTCGCCTCGTTCGCCGCGATGTCTTCCGGCGTGCCTTCGCCCACCACCATGCCGCCGCCGGCACCGCCTTCGGGGCCCATGTCGATGAGCCAGTCGGCCGTCTTGATGACGTCGAGGTTGTGCTCGATCACGACGATGGTGTTGCCCGCGTCGCGCAATTGGTGCAGCACCTTCAGCAGCAGCTCGATGTCGGCGAAATGCAGGCCGGTGGTCGGTTCGTCGAGGATGTACAGCGTGCGGCCGGTGTCGCGCTTGCTGAGCTCCAGCGCGAGCTTCACGCGCTGCGCCTCGCCGCCCGACAGCGTGGTGGCCGACTGGCCGAGCTTGATGTAGCTCAGGCCCACGTCGAGCAGGGTGCGCAGCTTGCGTTCGATGGTGGGCACGGCCTTCAGGAATTCGTGCGCGGTCTCGACCGTCATATCGAGGATCTGCGCGATGTTCTTGCCCTTGTAGAGCACTTCGAGCGTCTCGCGGTTGTAGCGCTGGCCGTGGCAGACCTCGCAGGGCACGTACACGTCGGGCAGGAAGTGCATCTCGACCTTCACCACGCCGTCGCCCTGGCAGGCCTCGCAGCGCCCGCCCGCCACGTTGAAGCTGAAGCGGCCCGGGCCGTAGCCGCGCTCGCGCGCGGTGTTGGTCTCGGCCATCAGCTCGCGGATGGGCGTGAACAGTCCCGTGTAGGTGGCCGGGTTGCTGCGCGGCGTGCGACCGATGGGGCTCTGGTCGACGTTGATGACCTTGTCGAAATACTCGATGCCCTCGACCGATTCGTGCGCAGCCGGTTCTTCGTGCGCGCGGTACAGCGTGCGCGCCACTGCCGTGTAGAGCGTGTCGTTCACCAGCGTCGACTTGCCCGAGCCCGAGACGCCCGTCACGCAGGTCAGCAGGCCGACAGGGAAGGCCACGCTCACGTTCTTCAGGTTGTTGCCGGTGGCGCCGACGACGCGAATTTCCTGCAGGTCGGTCTGCGTGGCCAGGTGCGCGGCTTCGCGTGCGGCGCGGCGCTCGGCCGCGGGGCTCGGCGGAAAGCGCGAGGCCTTCTTGCCTTCGTTGAACGCGGGCTTGTTCACGACGGGCAGCCACGCGGTGCGGTGCTTCGGCACTTCGATCTTGCGCGTGCCCGACAGGTACTGGCCGGTGAGCGAGTCGGGGTTGGACGAAACCTCGGCATACGTGCCCTGCGCCATCACCCGTCCGCCGTGCACGCCCGCGCCGGGGCCCATGTCGATCACGTGGTCGGCGGCGTGGATCATGTCTTCGTCGTGCTCGACCACGATCACGCTGTTGCCGATGTCGCGCAGATGCTTAAGCGTGCCGATGAGCCGGTCGTTGTCGCGCTGGTGCAGGCCGATGCTGGGCTCGTCGAGCACGTACATCACGCCCGTGAGGCCCGAGCCGATCTGCGACGCGAGGCGAATGCGCTGCGCCTCGCCGCCCGAGAGCGTCTCGGCGCTGCGGTCCAGGCTCAGGTAGTTCAGGCCCACGTCGTTCAGGAATTTCAGGCGCAGGCCGATCTCGCGCACCACCTTGTCGGCGATGTCGGCCTTGGCGCCGCGCAGCTTGAGCGTGTGGAACCAGGCGAGCGAATCGCGCAGCGTGAGGCGGCTGAGCTCGAAGATCGCCATGCGCGGTGGTTCGCTGCCGTCGGCGGGCCGGTTCGATTCGTCGACCAGGAACACGTTGCGCGCCTCAGGCCGCAGCCGCGAGCCGCCGCAGTCGGGGCAGGGCTGCAGATTGCGAAAGCGCGCGAGGTCTTCGCGCACCATCACCGAATCGGTCTCGCGGTAGCGCCGCGCCATGTTCGGGATGATCCCCTCGAAGGGATGCTTCTTCGTGAGCTTCTTGCCCGCGAAGTTGCCCGACTCCATGGTGTAGTTGAACTTGATCTCCTCGGCGGCCGAACCGTGCAGCAGCACCTGCTGCACCGAGGCCGGCAATGACTCGAAGGGCGCGTCGACGTCGAACTTGTAGTGCTTCGCGACGCTCTCGATCATGCTGAAGTAGTAGCCGTTGCGGCGGTCCCAGCCCTTGATGGCGCCGCTGGCCAGCGACAGCGAAGGAAAGGCCACCACGCGCGCCGGGTCGAACACCTCGCGGTGGCCGAGGCCGTCGCAGCTGGGGCAGGCGCCCACGGGCGAGTTGAACGAGAAGAGGCGCGGCTCCAGCTCCGACAGCGAGTAGTGGCAGATCGGGCAGGCGAACTTGGCGTTGAACAGGTGCTCTTTATCAGCCGCACCCTCGGCGCCCAGCTCGAGTGCAATGGCGCGGCCTTCGGCCAGGCGCAGCGCGGCCTCGAAGCTCTCGGCCAGCCGCTGCTGCATGTCGGCTCGCGCGCGCAGGCGGTCGATGACCACGTCGATGTCGTGCTTCTCGGTCTTCTTGAGCTTGGGCAGGTCGTTGTATTCGTACGTTTGCCCGTCCACGCGAAAGCGCACATAGCCGGCCGCCTGCATCTCGGCGAAGAGTTCGAGGAACTCGCCTTTCTTCTCGCGTGCCACGGGCGCCAGGATCATCAGGCGCGGTTCGCCCGGCAGCGCAAGCGTGGCATCGACCATCTGCGAGACGGTCTGCGCCTGCAGCGGCAGGTGGTGGTCGGGGCAGTAGGGCGTGCCGGCGCGGGCGTACAGCAGGCGCAGGTAGTCGTGGATCTCGGTCACCGTGCCCACGGTGGAGCGCGGGTTGTGGCTGGTGGCCTTCTGCTCGATGCTGATGGCGGGCGACAGGCCCTCGATCACGTCGACGTCGGGCTTGTCCATGAGCTGCAGGAACTGCCGCGCATAGGCCGACAGGCTCTCGACGTAGCGCCGCTGCCCTTCGGCATACAGCGTGTCGAAGGCCAGGCTCGACTTGCCCGAGCCCGACAGGCCGGTGATCACCACCAGCTTGTTGCGCGGAATGTCGAGATCGACGTTCTTCAGGTTGTGGGTGCGCGCACCGCGGATGCTGATGCGCTGCTGCGCGAGCACCGCGCCGAGGTAGGTGGCGCGTTCGCGTTCCGCATCGCGTGCGCTTTCGGCGTCGGCTGCGGTGTCTTCAGTGGATATTGAATTCAAGGGGGCGATCGTCCGAGGGCAACCGGACATGATAGACCGCCGCGCATTTCATGGCGAGTGGCCGGGCTCTGGAGGCTTGGGCGGATGCACCGGCTCGGTGCTGTCTCCGCTGCCCGTACTGCCCGTACTGCTTATGGCCCGGCCGACCATGTGCTCGGCCAGCGTGTCGTACAGCGGGCGGCTGATCATCCGCGAGACCAGGCTGGCCAGCATGGCCGCGGCCATCAGGCTCAACACCATCGAGTGGCCGTCGACCATCTCCATCACGATGATGAAGGCGGTGAGCGGCGCCTGCGTCACCGCCGCCAGGAAGCCGGCCATGCCCATGGCGATGAGCGCCGGCCCCTGGTCGCTGCTGGCCAGCCGCGCCACCGCGTCGCCGATGCCCGCGCCGATCGACAGCGACGGCGCGAAGATGCCGCCCGGCACGCCGCACCAGGCCGTGAGCCAGGTGGCGATGAACTTGAGCACGGTGTAGAGCGGCGTGAGCTCGTCATGGCCCTGCAGCATCTGCTTGACCGCCTCGGAGCCCGCGCCGAAGGTGACGCCGCCCGTCGCCAGCCCGATGACAGCCACGGCCAGCCCGCCGCAGGCCGCGAACCGCACCGGAAAGCGCGCCCGCCAGCGGTTGAAGCGCCCGGCCGCGCCCGTGAGCGAGGCAATAAGCAGTCGCGCGAACAGCCCGCCGGCCGCGCCGCTCAGCAGGGTGACCAGCAGGCCGGGCCCGAGCATGTCCCAGCCCAGCCGGGGTACGCGGATCACGCCGAAGTAGCTCGTGTTGCCGAAGGCCGACACAGCCACCAGGCCCGCCAGCACGATGGCCGTGATGATCAGGCCGCTGGAGCGCGCCTCGAGCCGGCCTGACAGTTCCTCGATGGCGAAGACCACGCCCGCCAGCGGCGCATTGAAGGCTGCCGCGATGCCCGCTGCACCGCCGGCAACCAGCAGCGCCCGGCCATCGATGGTGGTGTTGGGCGAGAGCCAGCGGCGCGCATGCTGCATCACTCCCGCCGCCACCTGGACCGAAGGCCCCTCTCGCCCGATCGACAGGCCGGCCGCGAAGCCCGCCGCGCCCAGCCCGATCTTGGCGACCGTGAGCCGCAGCGAGGCAAAAACGAAGCGCCGCTCCTCGGGCAGGGCCGGATTCAGGGCCGCCTTGATCTGAGGAATGCCCGAACCGCCCGCGCCGGGGAAGAAGCGCAATGTGAACCAGACAATGCCGGCCGTGAGAAGCGGCGTCGTCAGCAGCACTGCCCAGGGCCAGGCGCGGTAGAAGCGGTGGAACTCGCCAAAGACCCAGTCGCTGGCCAGCGTGAAGCCCACCACGAACAGCCCGGCCGCGATGGCGTAGCCCAGCACGATGGCCCGGTCGAGCCAGACGCGGCCGTTCGACAGCTCGGCGCGCAGATGCTCGAAAAAGTCTGGTTCGCGGTTCATCGGAGAGGCCCATTCTGGCACCTGACGGGAGTGCCGCCGGTCGCCTTGGGGCACAATTGAGGGTTCTTCTCAACCTCCTCCTTCATCTACTTATCAGGGGCAGTGCATATGGCATCGGTCAATAAAGTCATCGTCGTCGGCAATCTGGGGCGCGACCCCGAAATGCGTACCTTCCCGAGCGGCGACCAGGTCGCGAACGTCACAGTGGCCACCACCGATCGCTGGAAAGACAAGCAAAGCGGCGAAATGCGCGAAGCCACCGAGTGGCACCGCATCGTCTTCAACGGCCGCCTGGCCGAAATCGCCGGCCAGTACCTGCGCAAGGGCTCGCAGGTGTATGTCGAAGGAAGCCTGCGCACGCGCAAGTGGACCGACAAGGACGGCATCGAAAAGTACACCACCGAAATCCGCGCCGACCAGATGCAGATGCTCGGCAGCCGTCAAGGCCAGGGCGGCCCATCGGGCGGCCCCGAGGACGACGGCGGCTACTCGCAGGGTGGCGGCGGTGGTTATTCGCAAGGCGGCAATGGCGGTGGTGGTGGCGGCGGCGGTTACGCCCCGCGTGCGCCGGCAGCCGCTCCGCGCGCTGCGGCGCCGGCTCCGCGCCAGGCACCGGCCAAGTCGTCGTCGGGCTTCGACGACATGGACGACGACATTCCGTTCTGATCCGGACCTTCGCAGGTTCACGAGCAAAGAGCCGCTTCCCGAAAGGGGGCGGCTCTTTCTCTTTGGGCAGGCCCGTCACGCGTGGCGCCGACCCGCGGGCATCAGCAACTGCTGCACGCCGACATGCACTTCCATCTCGTGCATGTGCGTCTCGGCATCGACCATGTGCTCGGTCATCAGGCGATGCACGGCGTCGGCGTTCTCATCGCGGAAGGCCTGCAGCAGCTTGCTGTGAAAGCCCAGGTTGGCTTCGCCGAAGTGGCGGTGCTCCCACGCATTCTTGTAGACCATGAGGTCGCGCAGCAGGTCGTTGAGAAAACGGCACATGAAGGCGAGCAGGGCGTTGGGACACTTGTCCGCCAGCAGGTTGTGAAACTCCAGCTCGGCGACGCGTTGTGCACGCAACTCGATATCGTTGCGAGGCTCCTGCTCGCACAGGCGGATGGTCTGCTCGATCAGATCCAGTTGCTTCGCGTCGAGCCGGCCGACGACGCTGACCGCCAGTTCGGGCTCCAGGATCTTGCGCAGCTGGTAGATGTGATGCCCGTCCAGATGGTGGAAGTGCAGGAAGTTTCTCAGCGGCTCTGACGCGTGATCGAGCGAGACCTGCTGGAGATAGGCACCGCCGGCCGGGCCCGTGCGCGTCTTGATCAGGCCGCGCACTTCCAGTGCCTTCAGTCCCTCCCGCATCGTGCTTTTCGAGACGCCGAAAAGCTCGACGAGCTCTTTCTCGTTCGGTAGCCGGTCGCCCGGCTGCTTGCGCTCCGTAACGATCCAGCGCTTCACGTCTTCGACGACGAGGTCTGAGAGCTTGGGGCGTTTTCTTGCGCGTTGATCAATGGGGATGCGCTATGCATCATGTACCTGTTAGGCTGGGTACGCGGTTCGATGCTCCAGCCGTGATCCGTTACCTGGCACGAAACAAGTGGGGTGCAGATGACTTCTGTGAGATCTTCGATCGAGGTG
>NZ_JBPJZL010000010.1:0-244430 GCF_051216835.1 Variovorax multivorans | reverse complement strand
CGCGAACTCGCCGACCTGCGCCGAAATGCCAAGCCAAAGCTGGTTTCAATACGTAAATAGACGAATACGGGGGTCACAGGCTCCCCCGTGTTGACACCCTCGAAATCAACATAATGGGTGGTTGTGCACCAGGACAAGCGCCGCCGCATTGCGCGCCAGCGACTCCTTGACAACCTCCCGCGGATAAACCGACGCCTGGCTGACCGTGCCGCGGAACAGTTCGACGTATTCGATCAGCCGGTTCTGCGCATCGAGCATCAGCACCGCAAACACCTCGTGCTCCAACGCCCCGAGCTTGACCCGCAGGAAGTCGCGCACCACCTGCGGCGACGACAACACCTCGCGCCCCTGCAACTGCTGCCCCAGCAGCCGCTGCGCGGCCTGCAGCACCTCGCCGGCATCGGCCGGCCGGTAGTCGCCCGCGACATCGCGAACCAGAAGAACGGAAGAATCGAAAGAGAAGAGATCGTGCGCCATCGTCGGCTCCATGAATCGGGCGGGATTGCCCGAGACCGGCACCAGCACGGCGCAGCGCAGTGGTCAGGGTTCGAAGACGGCCGCCAGGACGCAAGCGCACAACCACAGGGCAGGGCGCGCAGACCTTGACGACGAGAACGGCGTGATACGGTGAAGGGAACAGCAAGCCAGCCACCGCCACACTCCCGTTTCCGGATGGGCAAGCGAAGCGCGCAGCGGGGGCACGCGCGAAGGCGTCAGCGATGGATGCCGAAGGGGCGAGACGCCATCAGCGGCTCGATGCGCAGCACAACAGCGCGACCCGGCGATGCCGGGTGACGCACAAGTACGGGTGGTGCTCTCAAGCTGACTGAGGTCTTTAGGCATGTCGGCAGTTGAGCAACACGCTAGGTATACAGCTCGTCCCAATCCTCGCCCCACATCCAGCGAATGGCCGACAGCTTCCCATTGATCATTCCCCATTCGAAGTCGCTGTATGGACCGTGGTTGCCAGTTCCAAGCTCGCGCTCGGCCTTCTTCGCGGACTGGCAGGCACCTTTCCAAACTTCGTCAATGATTTCCGAATGGTTGTACCCCTTGGTTTTGGACCACTTCTCACGCGAGACCACTTTCAACTTGCCTTGCTTGATTTCCCACGCGCGATTTTTGTGACGGTTATGCCAGACCTGCAGCGTGAGCCGGTGTGCCGCTTCCTGGATTTCGGCCAGTGAGCGTGGCTCGGTCTCCAATTCCCGATCCCAGTCCACGTACTGCATCTGCTGCGGATCAATCTTGCGCAGGCACTCGCCGAGGTTGATGTAGTACAGCGACTTGATCTTGGTGAAGCCGCCAGCGATATCGGGGTGCGGCAGCTTCGCGTTGCCTCCAATAAGGCTGAAGTCAAGCTTGTTGTGCGTGACGAATGCAAACCGATCGCCAGCCTTGCCCTTCTTCACACAGTCGAAGTAGGTCTCGATCAGCACGGCGTCAGCCATGGAGTTCTTGTTCTCATGATGGCAAGGGGCTTTGCGATTCAAAGCGCGGTCTGCGGCGCGCACCTTGATTTCGTTGCTTGCCTCAATCGGGATTGCGGTCTTGAGGATCGTTTCGATGTGCTTCAACGTCCCTTCCGCTGCCCCTCCCAAGAGGGGGATCTGGTGGTTGGCGTTCATGAGGTAGTCGAGCACCTTGACCTTCTCGCGCTGCTCACCCGTCGTCTTGCGTATTGCATCCGATACAAGGTGGAAATGGGTTTGCAAACTCTTGGCGCTTGCCTTCGACACGCGATCCCTGTTCGTCAGAAATTCGGTTAGTACGATCCGCGGCACGAGGATGTTTATGCGCCCCCCCGACAGCAACCCGACGAGCAATTTGAGGAGAGGTGTCTGCTTTTGATCCTCTGCGAGGGACAGCCATACACTCGTGTCGATCAGAACATTGAACATCGCTTCCTTCGGCTTAGTCAATTTGGGCCCCTTGGTGAGCGCCAGATCGGTGGGACCTGGGTAGGCATTGGTGTGGCTTCTTCGGATAGGGCTCTTCGTTTGTTGCTTGTTTACTGCACAGTAAATTTGACAGTTTTCTGAACAAGCTAGAACGGTGCATCGTTCGCGAGGTCTGCAGTCGTTTGGGATGAAGTCGTTGGTGTCGCCTTGGCCTCGAGCGATTTGATGAAACGCACCGAGCTGGCCACATGGTTGAAAATGAGCAGACTTTCCTCGTAGTTGAGGATCGGGTTGTCGTGCGCCAGACTCTTGTTGTTGCGCACGTCGTTGAAGGCCTCCAGCACGGAGATGCTGGACTTCAGGATGCGCTCAGTCATCAGCGATTCAAGCAGCCCGGCGTCGCGCAAGCGCTTCACGTACTCACCAAAGATGCTGTGCAGCGCCTTGTCGCGATTGATCTCGACACCGCGACGCGCGCACACGGTGCGCAGATACTTGATGACGAAGGTGTGCAGGCGATCCAGGGCGGCTTCGGGCTGGTTCTTTTCGATCGCTTCGCGCACGTGCTGCGCCACAGTCTCGAAATCGCGCTCGTCGGCCGTGGCCGTAAGGGCGTCCAGCTCGGCCACCGGCGTGTCGTTCAACATGCGCGCAGCGATCTTCCAGCAGTCATCGGTGAGGTCGGTCAATCCCGCTTCATTGCCCAGGCAGTCTTCGGCCTGGCCGTACTGGATCAGTGCTTGGATGACTTTGCCGACAAGGTGGTTGCCTTCGGCTGCCCAGAAGCCACGCAGACGGTTGGCCTTCGAGGTACCGCGTTCGCGGTAGATCGCTGCGTCGATGTCGCGGCGCGTGTGCTCTTCAAAAAACTCGCTGAAGGTCCGGTCCGAGAAGTCGAGCACATAGCCGCTGCCCATGCGGAACAGGCGCTCCAGCTTGCGCCGTTCAATGGAAGAGATGTCGGCCATGATGTTCCTGCCGTACATTGACGGCATCCAGGGCGCCCGATCGTCTGCGCCTCATGCCGCATTCGCTTTCTGTTGGATGGCGTGGCATTGACGGAGGAGGGCGTCGAAGGGTTCGACCCCATCGAGGAACAGACCATCGTCGACCATGTGCTGGTAGTCGGCGGCCAACCTGGCCAAGGCACCGTCGTCGGGTACGAGGCGCAGACCGCCCGAGACGGCGGCGTGGTAGTCGATCGGTTCTCCATCCGGGCTCTTCTCCGCAAAGAAGATGCTCTTGTGATCGGCCACCGCCTTCGCCAGCGCCGTGTCCGTGATCGCCGAGTCAGCGAAGCCTGCGGCATCCAAGCGGGTCACGTCATGCCAATGACGTGCAAACCGGTCACCGCCCCGAAAGACGCCTTGCGCGCAAAAGACGTGGATCGCCGTGGCCTTCTCCCAGAAGGTGCGCTCGGCGCGCATCACCTGCGGCGTCGCCTCGGGAAACTCCACGCCCCTCAGGTGTGCGGCGGCATCGCAATGGACGGAGCGCAGTTCGCAAGGCTCGCCAGTGGATCGCGCGCCGAACTCGAGCATGACTGTCGGCGGCACGTAGCCCGTTCCCGAGACCAACGGCGTGTAGTCGATGAACACCTTGTCGCCTTCGGCCCGGGCTGTGGCGGGCAGACCATGTTGCCCAAGGCTCTGCTGGAGCCGCGGGACGACTTCGGTTGTCACCCAGTCGGCCAGACGGGTGCGGATCTCCTTGCTCCATTTCTTCTCCTGGCTCTTGCTGGCTGGGAGCGGCGTGCCCGCATCTCCGATCAGATCACCGGCGATCGCGCGGATGTCGTAGGTGAGGTCCACGTCCTCCGAGAACCGCTGGATGACGCCATAGGCCTTAGACAGGGAGGTTCCACCCTTGAAGACGAGATGAGGCGCATAGGGCGCGGCGAAGAGGTGCCGCAGGGACCACACCACCCAAACGTCCTTTTCCAACAGGTGAGGAGGGCGCCCGGACGCATTGGCGGCCTGGGCAAGGGCCTCCAAGCGCTCGCCGGCAGAAAGCTCGAAGAACTCAGCCACGCGGTACCAGCGCGCTCACCTCCTGCGCCATCCACGTCGGCAGGCGCGCGCGCGCCGACGCCACGTCCCTCATCTCGGCTGGTGGCAGTTTGGCGCGTAGCGCCCGCAGCGCGGCGCCGGCCTTTTCTGGCCCCAACCATGCCAGCGCTCGCACCACATCGCCAGCGGCGCGGCCAGGAAAGATCAGCTGCCACACCGGCGCATGCCGCAACTCCACGGTCTGGGCGCCCAGCTTTAGACGGCGGCTGGGGCCGGACGTCAGGTAGACGGACCGCATCGGCACCTGAGTCGTGAGCCCGAGCGCATTGGCGGCGGACGCTCCGTGCGACACGATGGTTTCCCCCCGCTGGCTGGCGAGCCCCTCGACCATCTTGGCGGTCGAGGGCGCACGGGAGCCGAAGCGGCTCTCGACCGGCAGGACATAGATGCCCCGGCCAGCGCGCAGCAGGGCGCCGCGCTGCACAAGGCGAGACAGAACCTGGTCCACTGCGGCCCGGGTCCCCAGATGCAGCAATTCCTTCGCGACCAAGGGCGTGCCTTCCGGCAACCCGGCGGCGTGTTCCAGAACTTGTTTGGCGAGGGTCTGCATGGCGATAACTTTAGAGGTGGTAGAAGTATGACGTATTTTCTGACAGTTTTCAAGGCCCCTGTTATGCAGCGATGGCGGGAACAGTCACAGAGCGGTCTTGCCGCCACAGTCACACGACCTGACTCAGAACCTGATTGCCGGCGACGTCAGGCGCCGCCTGCTTGGCGGCCCCTCTGGCTGCCGAGCAAGGCGCGGCAGAGGGCCCCTATCGATGAGATCGACGGAAAAGTGATGCATAAGGGCTTTCGTACAAGTCTCATCCATGCCTAAGCATTCAGGCGTCACAGCTGACAAGTACTTACTTTTCGCGTTACATTTGCGGTACATCCTTTGACGAGCAAAGCCATGGAACGAAAAACCGAAACCCTCAACCTGCGGGTTACACCCGAGCTGAAGGAATTAATTCGGATTGCGGCTGAGCAAGAGCGACGAACGATTGCTAACTTCATCGAAGTGCTGGTCAGACAGCACTGCAGCGCGCAAGGTCTGAGCGCAGAAGTCAAGCGTGCTGAGAGCCGCTGAGCCAAACAGGGAGCCGACATGGATGTTTTCGAGTTTAGAGAGCACATCGTTAGTGAATACGAGCAGTTCACTCGTAGCTTCACGCGCATTCGCGCGGATGACATTCGCGACTATGTGGATGGCCAGTACGCCAGTCAAAAATATTGGCCAGAGCCGCTCATCCAAATCAATCCAAACTTCAAATCGGGCGGGACGGTCGATGAGTTCGTTGCAGCCGGTCAGCTAAACGCTCAGTGCGCCGACATCTTTCGTCTTGGAAAAACCGCCTCGTCGGAGGGGGTCTCGCTTCCCCTGCACAAGCACCAAGCCGAGGCCATCAGCTTGGCTGCAGCGGGAGAGAGCTATGTGCTGACCACCGGGACGGGCTCCGGCAAGTCCCTGAGCTATTTCATCCCCATCGTTGATGCCTGCCTGAAGGCGAAAGCAGTCGATCCCAAGCCGCGCACGCGGGCCATCGTCATCTACCCGATGAACGCGCTGGCCAATTCGCAGCTGGAAGAGTTGAAGAAGTTTTTGGGTTCAGTCCTGGGCGAACGGGCAGTGACCTTCGGGCGCTACACAGGGCAGGAGTCCGACGAAGAGCGGCAGGCCATGGCTGCGAATCCGCCCGACATCCTGCTCACCAACTTCATGATGCTCGAACTGCTGATGACCCGGCAGAACGATATCGACAAGGCGGTGATGCGCAACGCCAAGGGTCTGCGCTTCCTCGTACTCGACGAACTGCACACCTACCGTGGTAGGCAGGGCGCAGACGTTGCGCTGCTCGTTCGCCGCGTGAGGGAGGCGCTGGCCGAAAGCCTCATCTGCATCGGCACATCGGCAACGATGGCCACCGAGGGTACGCAGATGGCACGCAATGCCGTCGTCGCCGGTGTCGCCTCTCGCCTGTTCGGCACCAGCATCCCAGACCGGAACATCATCACCGAAACGCTGCGCAGGACCACGCCTGAGCAGGATACGCTGACCACTGTTGCGGGAAGGCTTGGAGACGCTATTCGCGCTGGTGTACCCGCAGGATCCGTCTTCCAGGCGCTCGCAGCACACCCAGTCTCCGTATGGGTAGAACTGACGCTGGGGTTGACCTACGAAGGCGACAAGCCGCGCCGCGCTCGTCCGCGCACACTGGCAGAAGCCGCCAGGCTTTTGCACGAGGCGTCAGGCGAGACGACGGACACCTGTCTCGACTACCTCCAACGCTTCATGCTGCTGGCCTACGCGGTCACTGACGAGTCGGGCAAGTCGCTGTTCGCGTTCAAGCTGCACCAGTTCATCGCTGGTGGCGGCAAGGTCTACGCAACGCTGGAGGCACCCCGTCACCGCGCCATCACGCTCGATGGCCAGCAGTACGTGTCAGGCGACAAGGACCGATTTCGCCGCTACTACCACGTCCATTTCTGCCGAGACTGTGGGCAGGAATATTTGCCTGTCTGGGATGCTGAAAGTCCGGAAGGTCGAACTTTCAATGCCCGCAGCATTGAGGAGCGCCAACATGGCGACGATCAAGTCAAGTTCGGCTTCCTGCTACCCAGTCTGGACGGATGGGACCCTTCTGACCCCGAACGCTACCCAGAGGGCTGGGTGGAAGAGCGCGTGGACGGTGAGTGGCGCGTCAAACCCGACAAACGCAAGTTTATTCCGCAATCCGTCAATGTCCGTGCGGACGGAGTGACAACGACAGAACTCGGGCTCACCGCGTGGTTCATCCCTGGCGCGTTCCGTTTCTGTCTCGCATGTGGCACTGCCCACGCTACCTCTGGCAAGGACGCGCTGCGTCTGACCTCGTTGTCGGGCGAGGGACGCAGCTCTGCCACGACCATGCTGACATTGTCGGCATTGCGCTACTTGTACGAGCAAGACCAGCAGCTCTCGGCAGATGCCAAGAAAGTCTTGGGTTTCTCGGACAACCGCCAGGATGCTGCGCTTCAGGCCGGTCACTTCAACGATTTTCTGCAAGTCCTGTTGACCCGCGCTGCGCTCCTGTCGGCCGTTAACAAGGCCCCGTCCAACGTGCTGAGCGAGAAGGAGGTCGCCAATGCGGTTTTCGAAGCGCTCGGCTTCCACCGCGATGATTTCGCTGTCCGGTCGGAGTACATGCAGCAGCCCGAGGTCAAGGGCAACACTAGACGGCAAGTTCAGGAGGCCATGCGCGGCATCCTTGGTTACCGAAGCTACTTCGATCTGCGTCGTGGTTGGCGATTCAACAACCCCAATCTGGAACAGTTAGGGCTGGTGCGTATCGACTACCAGGACATTGACGACCTAGCCGCCGATGCCGCCGAGTGGGCGAATGCACCGCCGGTGCTGCAAGCCGCCAAGCCGAGCGAACGCGCCTTGGTGTTGCGCGCCTTGTTCGATTTCATGCGGCAGGGGCTGTGTATCGCCACTCGCTACCTTGACCGCACCGAACTGGACCAGCTCCGTACGCAAAGCTACGCCAATCTGTGCGAGCCATGGGGCTTCACGGAGGACGAGCGCCCACAGCCTGCGAAGTGGTTCGTCACGAGCCGGCCCAAGGAAGAAAGCGACCGCAGGGGCCGCCGTGTCAATCTGGATGACTTTCTCGTCATCGGCTCCAGCCGGTCCCGGCTGGGCAGGGACCTGCGGAAGAGTAGCACTTGGGGCGGCGCCAATCCGTATTACAAGCAGGTAAATGACCAAACATACCCGGATGTCATCGCTGCACTGCTGAAGGCCGCCGAATCCTATGGACTGGTCCGCAAAGAAGATACAGATGTCGGTCTCACCGGCTGGCAACTGAATGGCACAGCGTTGGTCTGGGCGCCGGGCTCGGGTGCAAGCCAGCGTCAGGCCAACGACAACACATTCTTCAGAGGCCTCTACAAGAACATCGCAAACCTGCTTGACAGCCCGGTTCACCAGCTCTTCGATTTCGAAGCTCGCGAGCACACCGCTCAAGTCGAGCAGGACGACCGGATGGAGCGCGAGGCCAGGTTCCGTTTCACCGAGAAAGACCGAACGGAGTGGCAGAACAAGAACGGCACGCCCCTTGAATGGCTCCCGGTATTGTTTTGCTCGCCCACGATGGAGCTGGGCGTCGACATCTCGTCACTGAACACGGTGTACATGCGCAACGTCCCGCCTACACCGGCGAACTATGCACAGCGTAGTGGCCGAGCTGGCCGGGCAGGGCAGCCAGCGTTGGTCATCACCTACTGTGCCGCCCAGAGCCCACACGATCAGTATTACTTCCGCGACCCCGTCCGGATGGTTCATGGTCAAGTGAACGCGCCGACGCTCGACCTGGCCAACCTGGAACTCATCAAGAGCCACATGCATGCCATCTGGCTGGCAGAAACCGGCAAGAAGCTTGGCAACAGCGTACGCGACTTGCTGGATATGAACCAGCCAGAGTCCCTTCCTGTGACGGAAGAGATGGCGTCGGACCTGGACAAACCCGATGCGAAAAAGCGAGCGCACTCGCGAGGCCTCAAGGTCCTTAGCATGCTCAAGACCGAGCTCACGCCGCAACGTGCACCGTGGTTCAGCGACGCATGGGCCGAGACCGTCTTCCAGCGTTCATACATCGAGTTCGATGCGGCCCTGCAGCGCTGGCGCGACCTCTACCGTGCCACGGCCCAG
Source organism: Variovorax multivorans (assembly GCF_051216835.1). Lineage (NCBI taxonomy): Bacteria > Pseudomonadati > Pseudomonadota > Betaproteobacteria > Burkholderiales > Comamonadaceae > Variovorax > Variovorax multivorans. The sequence continues at coordinate 235,785 of NZ_JBPJZL010000010.1, read as the reverse complement.
GCCATCGACTTAAATTTCAAGATCGAAAACAATCCCGCAGCGAGCGAGCGCGAACGGCGTGAGGCCCAACAACGCCACAACGAAGCTCGCAAGCAGCGTGACCTGCTACTGGCCGGTGACAGCGCCTTCAACAGCGACTTCTACACCTACCGCTACATGGCCAGCCAGGGCTTCTTGCCCGGCTACAACTTCCCGCGGCTGCCACTGCTGGCTTATCTGCCTGCACGTCGCGGTCATATCGGCCGCGAAAGTTTCCTGTCACGCCCACGCTTCCTGGCACTTGGCGAGTTCGGCCCCTACAGCCTCATCTATCACGAAGGCAGCCAGTACAGGGTCATCAAGGCCCTGCTGACCATAACGGGGCAAGATCAGGTCAGTGACGGCGCACGCCTGCCGACGGATGTTGCCCGTTTGTGCCCCGCCTGCGGCTACGGCCACTTCCGCTCACAGCGCGATGCTGACCGCTGTGTTTCCTGCGGCGCATCGCTGGACGGTGCCCAGGAGGTCAAGAACCTTTACCGAATCGAGAACGTCTCCACCAAGCGGGCCGAGCGCATTACCGCAAACGAGGAAGAACGTGTTCGACAAGGCTACGAGATGCAAACCACGCTGCAGTTCGCCGAATCAGACGGCAAGTTGCAGATGGTGACAACGATCGCGAGTGACGACCAAGGCCCCTTGTTGGAACTGCAATACGGCCCTGCGGCCACGGTGTGGCGCATGAACTTCGGCTGGCGCCGCCGCAAAGAGAAAGCCATTCAAGGCTTCATGATGAACCCCGTCACGGGCCATTGGGTTGGCGGCGTTGACGACGGCAGCGGTGAGTCTGAGGCGGAAGGCGACGCCCCACCCGACAAGACACCGCCGCAGCGCATCGTTCCTTACGTTGAAGACCGCCGAAATATCCTCATCGTGCGACCACACTACCGGCTCGGTGTTCTGTCTGCAGAGACGCTGACCACGCTGCAATATGCCCTGAAACGTGGCATCGAGGCGCTGTACCAGCTCGAAGAGAGCGAGCTGATGGCTGAGCCCCTCCCAACGCGTGACAACCGTCAGTCCATCCTCTTCTTCGAGGCCGCAGAGGGTGGTGCAGGCGTGCTGACGCGTCTGGCAACGGAGCCCAAGGCGATGGCTGAAATCGCTGCCAAGGCGCTGGAGGTCATGCACTTCCTGCCACCCGTACCTGGGCAACCCTGGCTGCGCAAGACCTTGGAAGAGGAGCGTGATACCGACGGTCAGCCGCTGTGCGAGGCGGGTTGCTATCGATGCCTGCTGTCGTACTACAACCAGCCGGACCACACGCTCATTGACCGAAAAGACAAGGATGCCGGCGGCCTGCTGCTGGACATCCTTTGTCGACTGACGTTGGCCAGCACCGAGCAAGGTACACAAGGCCGTGCGCCTGAGCAGCACGACGCTGAGCTGTCACGCACGGCTGGCAGCAGCCTGGAGCAGGCGTGGCTTGCCCATGTCAGCGACAACGGCCACCGCAAGCCGGACCGCGGCCAACACACGATTGCCACTGCGGGCACTTGCGCGGACTTCTTCTACGACGACCTCCATCTGGCTGTCTTCATCGACGGCCCCCATCATGATGCTGAGGGCCAGAAGCAGAAGGACGCCGACATCAATCGCAAGCTCGATGAACTGGGCTACCTGGTCGTGAGGTTCCCCAAAGAGACCACGGCATGGCCCGACATCTTCAAGAACAACACGGACCTGTTTGGTCCCGGCAAGAACTGAATCGATATGAATGCACCCCTGCCGGAGTTCCTTCCGGGAAGCCTGATTGCCGCTCGCGGCCGCGAGTGGATCGTGCTGCCCGAGTCCGACACCAGCACGCTGCACCTGCGCCCCTTGAGCGGCGGTGAGCGCGACGAAACCCTCATCTTCCTGCCCTTGGAGCGCCTGCCGGTTCAACCGGCAACCTTTCCTTGGCCCACGGTCGGTCAGGCCCGCAATCACTCGGCCAGCCAGCTGCTGCTGGATGCCTTGCAGCTCAAACTGCGCAGTGGTGCAGGCCCGTTCCGAAGCTTCGGCAACATCGCTGTTGAACCACGCGCCTACCAACTCGTGCCGCTGTTGATGGCACTGAAGCTGCCCACGGTGCGTCTTCTGATTGCTGACGACGTCGGTATCGGTAAGACCATCGAGGGAGCTCTCATCGCCCGTGAATTGCTTGACCGCGGCGAGGTCCAGCGTCTTGCCGTGCTCTGTCCGCCTCATCTTTGTGAGCAATGGCAGCGTGAACTGGCCGAGCGCTTCCACATCCACGCGATGGTGGTGCGCTCGAACACCGCCGACCGGCTGGAGCGTGATCTGCCCCCTGGCACGTCTTTGTTCGACGCGCATCCTTTCACCGTGGTGAGCCTGGACTACATCAAGTCCGAACGCCGACGCGAGGCCTTTCAGCGCTTCTGCCCCGAGTTCGTCATCGTGGACGAGGCGCATACCTGCACGCAGGGCGGTCAAGGCCGGCAGCAACGCTATCAGCTCCTCAAGGGGCTGGCCGAGGACGCCGGCCGCCACATGGTGCTGCTGACGGCCACGCCACACAGCGGCGACGAAGAAGCGTTCTTCAATCTCTTGGGTCTGCTGCGTACTGACTTCACCCTGCTTAAGGACCTGCCGAGTACCCAGCGTAGCGACCTGCGCGAGGCACTGTCGCGCCATTTCGTCCAACGGCGCCGGCCCGACATTGCTGAGTGGCAAGACTCGTCCATGTTCCCGGACCGCAGGACGGCTGAGATAACCTACCGCCTGACCGGTGCCTGGGGACAACTGTTTAATGACGTGCTGGTCTACGCTCGCGAGCTCGTCGAACGCGCCGAGGGGCAGGGCCTGCGTGAGCAGCGCATGAATTGGTGGGCTGCACTGGCCTTGCTGCGCTGCATCTCGTCGTCGCCTGCGGCTGCCGTCAATTCGCTGCGAACACGGCTGCATGGTGTTCAAGCAGACGATGCTGAAGCCGAGACGCTGTCCCTTGAAGAGTTGGAGCTGCAGGCCAGTGACCGGGTGCTGGACGGTGCGGACGACGCACTCTCAATCGACGACATCGAGCCCGGTGCGCAGACCGAAGACTCGCAACGACTCCAGGCACTGATTGCCGCCGCCGATGCACTGGCCGGCAGTCAAAACGACCCCAAGCTGGCCAAGTTGCAGGAGCACCTGACAGTGCTACTGAAAGATGGCTTCCAGCCGGTCGTGTTCTGTCGCTACATCGCCACGGCACACTACTTAGCAGCCTACCTGAGCAACAAGTTCAAGTCCGCCAAGGTCAAGGCTGTGACCGGGGAACTCACACCTGGCGAGCGCGAAGCCGCTGTCGAGCAACTGGGTGAAAGCGAGATCCGCATCCTGGTGGCAACCGACTGTCTCTCCGAAGGAGTCAACCTTCAGAGCCTTTTCACGGCAGTCGTTCACTACGACCTAAGTTGGAACCCCACCCGTCACGAACAGCGTGAAGGCCGAGTAGACCGCTTCGGTCAGAAGGCTCGAGAAGTTCGCAGCACCATGCTATATGGTGAAGACAACCCGGTCGATGGTGCCGTGCTTCAGGTCATCTTGCGCAAGGCCGAGAGCATCCGAAAGGAGTTGGGCGTTCTGGTGCCCATGCCCGATAACGAGGGCAAGCTGACCCAGGCGCTGCTGAACGCTGTGCTGCTGCGCAAGGGCACAGCCATCAATGCACAGTCACAGCTCGATCTGTTTGGCGAACCCGCCAAACAGATCGAGCTGGCATGGCAGAGCGCCAAAGAAAAGGCCAAGCTGAATCGCTCTATCTTTGCCCAACGTCGTCTGAAGCCTGAGGACGTGTTGCCTGAGTGGCGCAAATCGGCTGCTGCACTAGGTGGCGAAGCTGATGTCGAGCGATTCGTCAGTCGCGCAGCCGTCAAGCTGGGCGCACCGCTGGAAATTGTTCGCGGGCATTTCAAGCTCCTGACCGAGCACCTGCCGCAGTCCATTCGCGAACGCCTCAGTGCGGAGGGCATTGAAGGCACGCTACGCATCGACTTTCATCAACCCGCCGCACAGGGTGCGCTGTTCATTCACCGCACCCACCCGCTGGTGGTGGTGTTGGCGGACACGCTGCTCGAAAGGGCACTCGACGCCACGAACGGCGCGAGTGACGACAGCTCAGTCGCCCGAGCCGGTGCCGCCTTCGTCGGCAACGTCCCGCTCAAGACCACCGTGCTGCTGCTGCGGATGCGCCATCAGCTCAGCGTCACGCACGGCAGCCAGACCCGGCTCATTCTCTGCGAGGAGTCCGTGGCTGTGGCTTCGGCAGGTGCCACCCCGTTTGAGCTGCTGGCCGCCGACCAGGCTCGCGAGCTGCTGGGCTCCGAAGCCACCCGCAACATGCCGCCACCCCTGCGAGACCGTCAATTGCAAACGGCGCTTGATGGACTGCCAGCATGGCAGCCGCAACTGGAAGCCATTGCCAAAGCACGCGCCCAGGAGCTCCTGCAAGACCATCGACGTGTGCGCGAAGCGGCTGACGCCAAAGGCACCTACCAAGTGACCGCCAGCCTACCGGTGGATGTGATGGGCGTCTACGTGCTGGTCCCTGCCGCTGCAGCCCAGAGCGAGGGAGCCTGACACCATGGCGCGCAAGAAAATCACCACCCTGGCTTACCGCGCGATCCGCATCGAAGGTGGGCTCATCCCCGCAGACGAGCTCGCCCGCCTGACCACCCTCGCCGAGCCGGCTTCAACCGAGCAGACGGAGGCGCAGTACCGGATATCTAAAGGCCTCAAACTGCGCGATGAGATCGGGCGCGACTTCAAGATTGCTCTGAGCCTGTGGAACGACTTCAAGGCGTTGCGCAGACGCACCGACGTCAACGCCCACGATGTGACCGTCCGGGAGTTGCTGCTGCCCTTGATGCGCGAAGTGCTGCACTTCTCAGACATCGGTCGTTGTGCGGCAATCGAAAAAAATGATCATAGCTACGCCATTGGCCATGCCGCCGAGAGCGGCTGCGTGCCCATGGTGTTCGCCGCGCATGACCAGCCACTGGATACGGCGGCCGAGCGCTTTGGGGAAACCAACCCAGACACGGGCAAGGTTCGCCGGCGCAGCCCCTACATGCTGGCTCAAGAGGCCGTCAATGCCTCCGATGCCTCTTTGTGGGCCATTGTCACCAATGGTTTGACGCTGCGCATCCTGCGCGACAACCCCAGCCTAACCCGGCCGGCCTACATCGAGGTAGATCTGGAAGCGCTCTTCACTGAAGAGCTGCACCCCGACTTCACCGCGTTCTGGCTCCTGGCGCACGCCAGCCGATTTAGCAGCCCCCCGGGTGAGCCGACCAATTGCGTGTGGGAACGCTGGCGAGCAACGGGCCAAGCTGCGGGTGTCACCGTGCGAACCAACTTGCGCTTTCAGGTGGCCGATGCTTTGCGTGCTCTTGGAACCGGCTTCCTCTCGCATCCCGCCAACAGTGAGCTACGGGCGGCCCTGCAACGAATGGACGGGGAGGATGGTGCCCTGGGTCGCCAGGCATTCTTTGAAGAACTGCTCCGCTTGGTCTATCGGCTCATTTTTCTGTCCACGGTCGAAGACCGAACCGATCAGACCAGCGGGCGACGCCTCATCTTCACGCCCGACGCGCCGCCTGAAGTGCAGCAACGCTATCTGTCCGGCTATTCGATGACTTGGCTGCGCGAGCGGGCTGTGCGGCGCAGCCAGCACGACCGGCACGCCGACCTGTGGCAGGCGCTCGGTATCACCTTCGGCTCATTGGTAAGGGGTGAAGCGCATCTGGGTCTTCCCGCGCTTGGTGGCCTCTTCAATGCGGACCAATGCGCGTGGCTCGATGGCACACAGTTGGAAAACCGTTGGCTACTAACTGCGGTTTTCCAGTTGGGGTGGTTCCGTGCCGACGGCGGCCTGACCCGCGTCAACTACCGAGACATGGGCCCGGAAGAGCTCGGCAGCGTTTACGAAAGCCTGCTGGAACTGGTGCCCGACCTGCAGATGCTGTCACAGCCCTCAGCAGCTCGTCTGGCCTTCGTCGGCGATGGCGACAGCGAAGGCAGCACCAAAGGCAACACTCGCAAGCTGACCGGCAGCTACTACACGCCTGACAGCTTGGTGCAAGAACTCATCAAGACGGCGCTGGAGCCTGTCATTGCGGATACGGTTCGCGCCAACCCTGAGCGGCCTGTAGAAGCCTTGCTTGGCCTGACCATTTGCGACCCGGCTTGCGGCAGCGGCCACTTCTTGCTGTCTGCAGCCCGGCGTTTGGCTGACGAAGTGGCCCTGCACCGTGCCGCTGCGGAGCGGGAAGGCGGAGCCCCCGCGCCGGTCGACTACCGCCATGCCCTGCGAGATGTGGTCAGCCACTGCATTTTCGGGGTGGACAAGAACCCCATGGCCATTCAGCTGACCAAGACGGCGCTTTGGCTGGAGGCCTACTCGCCCGACCGACCGTTGAGCTTCATCGACCATCACCTGCGCATAGGTGACGCGCTGCTCGGTGTGCTTGACCCGAAGGTGTTGGAGGATGGTATCCCCGACGAAGCCTATGCCGCGCTTTCCGGAGATGACAAGACAGTGGCTTCGGCACTGAAGAAGCAGAACAAAGCCGACCTCAAGAGCTGGCGTTCAATAGCCAGCGGCGACTTGGTGACTCAAGCTGGCCTAGTCGCCCAGGCCGTGACCGCTGAGACACTGGACGATGACACTACTGAACACTTGGCCGCCAAGCGCCAAGCTTGGCATGAGGTCGATGCCGCAGCTCACCATAGCGGCTTCGCGCGCGTAGCTGATATTTTCGTGGCAGCCTTTCTGACGCCCAAATTGGCGGAGACGAAGGCGACGGTGCCGCTTTCGAGTCATCTATGGAGTGTGCTGAGCAATCAACCCTCCCTGGCTGAGGTGGAAGACGCCGCCCAATCGATATGTCGCCAGCTCGGCGTGTTTCATTGGTGGCTGGCCTTTCCGCAGGTAGCTGCGGCCGGTGGCTTCTCAGTGATGCTGGGGAATCCTCCATGGGAGAGGTTGACTCTCAAAGAAGAAGAGTTTTTCGCGAACCGTAGTCCACTTATCGCGCAAGCCCAAAATAAGGCGGAACGAACGAGGCGCATCAGCTTGCTGGCGCGCGGCATGTTGCTGCATACCGTAGCTCCCGATTTGGAGGCTGCGGAAGGGTTGAGCCCCCCTAGCGCGACCGAGCAGGCGCTCTATCACGAGTTCGCATTGGCGCATCGAGCTGCCGATGTGTCAAAGCACTTCTCACGCGAAAGCCGGAGATATGTGCTGACTGGTGCTGGCGATGTCAATACCTATGCACTTTTCGCAGAAACCCTGCTGCAAGCGACGTCTTCGCGCGGCCGTGCCGGGTTCATAGTACCCACCGGAATAGCCACGGACGAGTCGACCTCGGCGTTCTTTTCCCACGTTGCAACGGGTAGCCGACTGGCGAGTCTGTTCGATTTCGAAAACAGTGATGCGGTGTTTCCCTCCGTCCACCGCAGTTACAAGTTTTCTTTGTTGACCCTTGGCGCCGCGACGCAGTCCGAGTTCGTTTGTTTCGCCACTAAGACAGAACATCTAAACGACGAACGCCGCCGCTTCTTTCTCACCCCGGACGAGTTCGCCCTCATCAACCCGAACAGCCGTACATGCCCGGTCTTCCGCAGCCAACGCGACGCCGAACTGACCAAGAAGCTGTATCGAGCTGCACCCGTTCTCCTTCGAGACGACGAACCGAGCACGAATCCATGGGGCATCGAACTCGGACGGATGCTGCACATGTCCGACGACAGTGATTCGTTTCAGTCGTTGCCGGGAGAAGGATTGGTAGCGCTGTACGAAGCCAAGATGGTTCACCAATTTGACCACCGCTGGGCGACCTACGTCGATGCGCCCGACAAGCCGGGTGGCCTGGAGACCGTCGACTCGAGCCCTGTACAGAAGGCCGACCCCGCCTTCACCGTGCGTCCGCGCTACTGGGTGCCTGAGCGCGAGGTGCTGGCCCGTATCGCGCGCGTGCCGACCCGTGTGGCGCGTGCTTGGCTGGCGTGGCATGCGGCGACTGCCCAGGCAGCTACGCAAGACAGCGCGCTGCCCGAGCTGTTGTTGGCCCTCGCGGCCTGGGTGGCTGGAGAGTTGTTCACCCGCGCGACAGGGGAACTCGAGGTAGCAGAGGGCTCGCAAAAACGTGTTCTTCCCCATATCGCCTCCATCGAAGCGCAGCTCAAAGCCAGTTTCGAGCCCCTCTCCAAAGCTCTGTTGGGTACCGGTCTTACCACCAAGCAGGCCCTGACCGAGTTCCCGAAATGGGCGTTGCAGAACCTCGATGCGCGCATGTCCGATAGCGAACTTGAAGCCATCGGTCAGGTATTCAAGCAAGTGCCGATGGAGAAAGCGCTGTTGGACTTAATAGATGAGTGGCTGGATCGACGTAGCCCACAGTGGCTCTTCGGATTCAGAAATATCGCGCGCAGCACCGATGAACGCAGTTTCATCGCCTCGGTGATGCCTAGGCTTGGTGTCGGGCATTCGATGCCGCTTTATCAGGTCTCCACCGCTCCTGAATTGGCCGCCGCACTCCTTGGAATGCTGACATCACTCTCGTTCGACTACGTGGTCCGTCAGAAACTGGGGGGCACCAATATGACCTTTGGCTACGTCGAGCAGTTTCCGACGCTGCTTCCAAAGCACTTTGAGAAAACCGACCTCGATTTCATCGTTCCGCGTGTGCTCGAACTCACTTTTACCGCCCACGACCTGCGGCCTTGGGCTGACGCTCTTGCGGCCTTCGACCCCCGCTCAGCCACCGAACGTGATCAGCCTTTTGCCTGGAATCCCCCACGCCGCGCTCAACTGCGTTCCGAGCTGGACGCCTACTACGCCCGCCTCTACGGCCTGACCCGCGACGAGCTGCGCTACATCCTCGACCCTGCCGACGTGATGGGTCCCGACTATCCCAGCGAAACCTTCCGCGTGCTCAAGAACAGCGAGATGCGAGAGTTCGGCGAGTACCGTACCCAGCGCTTGGTGTTACAGGCCTGGGACAAACTTGACGCCGCGCCTGTTCAGGTACCGCTGGCTGCTCCAGCCGTCACTTCTCAGTTCTCCGAGCTGGGGATGATTCGCAACGAGGAAGAGGCGTTGCTTGCTGGACTCATCGTTGCGTTGGTCGAGTCCCGACCGGAAGGAATTTCTGTGTCCGAGCTTCAGTTCCTCGTCGCTCGTTCGGCGAACGCGGCGCAGTACCTGGACCCGTCGGACGCGCGGCGTTTCACGGAGCTTTCCAGCCTATTGGGCATTTCAAACGCTGCAACGCAGTTGTTGAGCCGCGCTCTCCCTATCGTCCAGCGCCTGGAGTCCGTCGGCGTCCTCACTCGCCAAGCTCGCGCCGGCGAGGCTGCATTCACTCGAGGTGAGGCAGTACCGCCCGGAGATGTCCGTCAGGTTCCGGAGCATGGTGACGTCGCCCGGCTTCTCGTAGCAGCAGAGTCGCGACGTTTGGAATCTGATCGTGCAGGAACGTCGGACAGCGAGCAGCCGTCGAAGTCTTCAGGAACAAGGTGACACATATGACAAAGCAATGGCTTGAGGGTTACGAACCAGTCCGAAGGCAGCCTCGGATGTGGATCGAGACGCTTTGGCTGGTGGAGTCCCGTGAGCCTTTGTCAGTGACTCGTACGATCGAGCTGCATCCTGGCCTGAACATCGTTTGGGCTCGAGAGTCGACGTCCACGGAGACATCAGGCCTGGCCAGCGCAGGCCACGGGGTTGGGAAGACTTCGCTGTGCCTGCTGATGCGGTACATCCTGGGCGACGATGCGCCAGCCATTTCAACTTTGCGTGAGAAGGCGTCGGCGGGCTTCCCGAAAGGTGGCGTTGCCGCCAAGGTGCATGTGGACGGGACAGCATGGCTGGTGTATCGCCCTTACGGGGCTTACAGCCATTCCCTCGCAGCGCCTTGCGAGGCGTTGGAGTCGCTGGTGCAGGGCGCTGTCCCCAATGAGTTCCAAGAATACCTTGGCGCCCTGGAACTGTTTTCGATAGGCCGTCTTGCCGCGCAGTCGCTGCCGGGTACCAACCAACCGCTCCGATGGCGTCACCTGTTGGCTTGGTGCATCAGAGATCAACGGACGCGCTTTGACGGCTTCTATCACTGGCGAGACGGCGAGGGGCTTGGATTTCTTCGTTCCCGACGTGACCCGCCGCTATTTGTCGGCTCGGTGCTGGGCTTGGTCGATGCGGGCTTGGACCAACTGCTTCGCGACCTTGAGTCGAAACAGGGGAAGTTCGATAAGTCCAAGGAGCAAATTCCAGAACTGGAACGCGCTCCGGTCTATGCTCTTTCACATGCGGAGCGGCAGTTACGCGCCCGTATTCGATCCGGTGAGGACGAGCCTGTGTTCGAAACCATACTGGGTGAATCCATCGAATCTCGTGTTCGAGAAGCTCTCGCTTCAGCAGAGACGTCCGAGGCGGCGTGGGAGAGTGATGTCGGCCTAGCGGAACAGCTGCTTGCTCAAGAGCAGCTTCATTTGGCGCACCTGAACGACAAGTTGAAGTTGGCCGAAGTTGAGGTGAGTATCGCCAAGGCGCTCGTGGAAGCAAATCAGGCGGACTTTGAGCGCTTGACGAAAGTGCGTGAAAAGTTGGCGTGGCTGGACGGCCGATGTGACCATGGCGACGTTGAATTCTCTGCGTGTCAGCACATTCAAGCTCGCAAGAGCACGGTTAATATGACCTGGTTCCGAGATGGCAAGGAAGTCCAGGCCAACGCGCCCGAACGGGCACGGAATTTTTCCCAGTGCCAGGCAGACCAGGTGCGCGCCGAGTCTGCGGTGACCGTTCAGCAGAAGCGGATATCAACTCAACAAGCAGAGCTTCGGCGTCTGCGAGTTCGGGTCGCAACTAGCGAAAGTTCTCGTTCGCTCCTCAAGACGTCATGGGCGGAGCTTCAGCTCCTGCACACACAAAAAGAGCAGGGCATCGAGTCCGCAGAATTGATCAACGCGCGTGGGCTTCTCGCACGGCTGGAAGGTGAACTGAATGGCCTCCGATCAACCTTAGCTAGTCGTCGGTCACAGCAGTCAGCTCGTGCCGACGCCATCAAGGCACTGACAGCACTTGTATCGACAAGGCTTCTTGGGGCGTCGGGCCATGCTCGATTCGTGCAGGATCATGAATATCGACCTTTCGAGGTCGCAAGGGGCGGTGAGGCCTATCAAGTTCTTGAAGTCCTTCTGGGTGACATCGTGTGCTTGCTTGACTCAGCGACATCCGAGGCAAGCAGTCACCCAGGCTTTTTGGTGCACGACTGTCCACGTGAGGCCGACATGAGCGATGTGCTCTACCGAGAGTTCTTTCTCGTGGCAGCCGAGGCGGCGGAACAACTCGGTAGAGACAACGGGGCGCCATTCCAGTTCATCGTGACAACGACATCGCCACCCCCCGAGAAGGTTCGTGGTGAGTTGTATGTCGTGCTCGAACTGGAGCCAGGATCCGACGAGAAGTTGTTGTTCAGGCGCGAGCTTGTGCCGGAGCTCCCAGGCTTCCAGTAATCCGTGAAAACGACGCTTATGCGAAAGCGTGCTTTGAAGCGAAGAATAACTTGAACAAGAAGAAGGAGGGGGTACATGTCAGTTATTAAGGATGCGTATCTGGAGCTGGCGCTACACGGTAGCAGCCTTGCCGATGTGGTTGTGCTTTCCCAGGCCTGGAAGAAGTCTCACGCATTCATCCGCCGTCACAACTGGTATGCCGACGTGCTGGAGTTGGATGCATCGACGGTCGATCTCGAGGACCAGCTTTTGCGCTGGGGTGCTGACGTCAGTCAAGACAGCTTTCGCCCGAACGAATTGCTTCTGGTGCCCGCCCCGAAAATTGCGAAGTGGGAGTTCAGGTCCACCCCGGTTGTGCAATCACTGGAAGACCTCCTCGACCTGGACATCGACAGCCTCGGCTCTGAGCCCACGTTCGATGACTGGGCGCCCAAGACCAAAGTGAGCGAGCCTGGCGCCGATGCGGCCTCAAACAACCTGACTCAAAAGCTGCGCCCCTTGGCACATCTGTCTATCCGTGACCAGACACTTGCCACGGCCGTGATGATGTGTCTGGCGGAAGCCGTTGAGACGGCGCAGGGCGACACGTCCGGAAAGGACGTACTGACGATGCGCGAGCGGGGCGTGGTGAGCTATGGCAACCGACTTCAGTGCAATTGGGTCGAGCAGCCCAACGCGCCTTCTCGTGCCAAGTTTTCTTGGGGTAACAGTCGAACCTACCGTCAGTACTTTCAAGACTATCGTGCGTTCCTGGCAAGGCCGCGACAAGTGTGCGCCGAGTTGCTGTCGCAGTTGCCGCCCAGACGCGAGCTGTTTGTGGTTTCTCTCGACATCAAATCTTTCTTCGACAGGATCGATACGGCGGCACTCTTGCAGGAACTCCGCCGGATTGAAGTGGAGCATCGGCAGGCCTTCGGGCTGCCTGACAGGACGGCAGCGGATGAGGCGTTCTGGCAGCGCGCCGAGCGCATCTTTCGTTGGCAGTGGCGGTCGGAAGATCACAAGCAAGCAGAGCTGGTTTACGGGGCTGGTCAAGAAGAGCTGGAACTGGGCCTGCCACAAGGGCTGGTTGCCTCCGGTTTTCTGGCGAATGCGTACCTGCTGAGGCTGGACCGCCAGCTTTATCAAGCAGCAGCTCAGACAACCAGCGTCGGTAACGATGTCAAGCTGCTCGACTACTGTCGATATGTGGACGATATGCGCATGGTCGTCGAAGCCCCCAGCGGCACGGGTGGCCTGGGACAAGATGCGATCCTGAGGCTCGTGGTCGCATTTGTCACCGACGCCCTAAAGAGCCACAGCGAACTGCTGAAGGCACAGAAGGTTCTTGAACTGTCGCCCGACAAGTGCGTTGTGACGCCCTACCGCTCGATTTCGGCTCAGAGCAACATGTCTGCCCTCATGGACGTGCTCAACGCGGAACTCAGCGGAACCTTCGACCTGGAGTCGCTGGCCCAGGCTGCTGGCGGGCTCGATGGCCTGTTGTGGATGTCGGACCAGATTGACGATGCTGAGGAGCCCAAGCCCTCGCGACTGCGTTTAGCCACTGTCGCGGCGCCCAGCACGGACGTACGCGACGACACGGTCAAGCGCTTCGTGGCGACGCGTTTGGCACAGCTGATGCGACATCGCCTGGCGATGACGGATGCCACTGCACACACGTCCGCTGGCAACGTGCTCAGCGACCGTGTGACCAATGGCATGGCCCTGGCCCATGAGTTCGAATCCACGGCGCGCAAGCTCATCAAGTGCTGGGCCGAAAACCCATCACTGGCCCTCTTACTGCGCTGCGGACTGGATCTGTTTCCACATCCCAGATTGTTGTCGCCGGTTACCGAAGCGCTCAGCGTCAAGTTGTTCTACCCTCAGGTCGGCCTCAATTCAGCTCAGCTGAGGCAGGTGCGGGTCGCCGAGTACGTTCTCGCAGACCTTCTGCGCGCAGGTGCGGTCGAAACTGGCTTTCGTGCAGAGGAGGACTATCCCGAGTCCGTCGATATTGCCGGCTATAGAGAGGATTTGGGCGCACTGGCTCGTCGTGTTGTTCTTGAGCGTGCGGATTCCCCCTGGTATCTGCTGCAACAGGCGCATCTGTACCTGTCCTCCATTGGCGATGTCTCGCTGGCGGTGACGGACGAAAGCAGCTTCGCATTGGTCCAGCCTTACAGGGCGCTCAACCGCGCAATCATGTTCGAACCCGCGCATTCCGAAGCGCTGATGGAGGTGCTTCCGTTGGCGCTTGTCGCCCAGCAGTTGCACCCCAATCCGAGGCGATTCGGCGTCTGGTTGGCAGAAGGCCTGCGTCTAACCAAGGACGACGCCATGCAGGCGGAGGTGGTGACGACCGTCTCGCTTCACCGACCAGACCTCATGTTGGCGGCCTTGAATGGGCGGGGCAGCAGGGCTCCGCGCTGGCGCAAATTTGTGCCCCCCGCACTGATAGAGACCAGCAAGCGAACGTCTTCCCGCCGCACCAGTGGGGCGCGCCGGAGTGTCCGGCCGCTCCATCACGTCATGATGGAAGCCGACAATGTGTTCGCGCAGGAGAACGGAGTCCTGATGCTTGCCAAGGCACTGCTCGGCGTAGACGGCATAGAGGCGCACCTGAGCTCAGGCTTGAGCGCGATGGACATCACGCTCGCCTGCGACGACTGGACACGGGTTCATGCGCTGCCCGACGAGAAGGATTTCTTGTCTGTGCAGCCCTTGGTGCGCACCGAACCGGCAAGTCCTCTGTACGGCAACCCACCTTGGGTCGACGACGATAGTGCGTGGCTATACGGATTGGGCCGGATTCTGCGAGCGGCGCTGACCGGCGAGTTTGACTTCACGAGCCGACGCTACCTCGTGACTGAGGAGGTAGGTCACTACACCGGTCTTCGGAGCAGCTGGTTCAAACGCAGATTCGGGCTAATGAACTCTGGGCGCGGACTGTTGGATGAACCGGGGCCTGTGTCTCCGTGGCTATCGGGGTTGCTTTCCACATTGCTGCGCTGGCCTGGGGTCGAGTTTCGTGCGCATCACGCAGCCGCGGCAGGGACGGCCCGAACAGCCGATGAGTTGCTTGCGGTATTTGAGGAGCGGATTGCCGTACAGCGGGCCCTGTTCGGGACGCGAAGCAAGACACCTATGTACGTTGTGCCCACCGACGACCACGCGCCGTTACAAGACAGGCCCTTGCGTATCGCCATCGTTCAGCCGATGCGTCCACGCAGGGACGAGTTTGATGTCAAGGACCCCACGCACTGGACCCCCGGTGTCCTCGCTGAGCACCGTAGGCATTTGGCGGAGGTTTGCAGGCTGACTTTTCAAAAGCTTCGAACCTGGGCCTCGGCACAGAGCTCAAAGTCGGCCGGCGAAGAAGGGGATGGACCGATCGTGGATGTCATCTTGTTCCCAGAACTGGCCGTACACCCCGAGCATGTTTTTTTGCTTCGCCGACTGTCCGACAAGCTTGGCGCGAACATCTTCACTGGGCTGACGTTCCAAGCGTCGGCCAAGCTGGGCGCACCGATCAACCAGGGGCTGTGGTTAATACGCACAGAGTCTCCCGATCATGGTCGCAGCATCCAGTACGTGTGGCAAGGCAAGCTTCATCCGATGAAGCTGGAACGAGCGATGGGAGTGAAGGGATATCGGCCACACCTGACGCTGGTCGAACTACCGGTCGGCTCGAAGACGCGAACACGGATTGCCGCTGCCATTTGCTACGACGCAACAGACCTTGACTTGGTTGCCGACCTTCGGGATCGATCCGACGTGTTCTTGGTGGCAGCACTCAATCAGGACGTCCAGACCTTTGACAACATGGTGGCGGCGCTTCACTTTCACATGTATCAGCCAGTGGTGTTGGCCAACTCCGGCGAGTTCGGAGGCTCCACTGCCCAAGCGCCGCTCCCGAAGCATGAACGCCTCATTGCACATGTTCATGGGAACAACCAAGTCGCTGTAAGCGTGTTCGAGGTTGACCCCGCGCCCTTCAAATCGACCAATCCTGCAAAGGCGCCGAAGGAGCTCAAGGCAGCGCCGGCCGGCTACAGGGGAAGACCGTCGTGATGCGTCCTTCGGCTGAACGGCCAACACACTGCCGGCGAAAGCGCGGTGGCGCCGCAGCCTGGGCGCAGATGTGTGCTCAGTGGGGCATGTCCTGCGCGGAGTTCCAGACGACGCGCCAACTGCCTGCCGCAGGCGCCGTGCGTGCAGGCCGGCAAAGTTTTAATGGAGGCGCTGCATGACCCCTCTGGACCGCCTGCGGCTGGAGAAGGCCGGGTCAGATTGCGGCTTCGAAATGACACCTCGCATGACCGATAGTGGCGTGCTTGAGCTGCGATCGGCGGCATTTCCAGAGACCATTTGTGTCTCGGTTTTGATCACTGAGGCTGCCAGTTTCAGGGTGTCGACATCATCGGGTGCTTTGTTGGACCGTGCGGTTGGTGATGCTGTCGAGGTCCATGCGTATGGCGAGCTTTACGCCGTCCTGCAACGCGCGTCAGCCGTCGCCAGGACGATGCCAAACCGGGTGGCCGACAAGTTTCGGCAAGAGAAGGCCAAGCTCCCGCAGTCGACCGAGGCAGAGCGCTTCGTTGTTCAACGTGTGGGGCAGGGCTTATTCAGGGACGCTCTGCTCGACTATTGGCAGGGGCGATGCTGCGTTTCGGGTTTGGCGTTTCCCAGCCTGCTGCGTGCTTCCCACATAAAGCCTTGGGGCAAGTGCGTGACCGATGACGAGCGACTGGACGTCTTCAATGGCCTGCTCCTGGCGCCGCACCTTGATGCCCTGTTCGATGGGGGCTGGATTTCGTTTGAAGACGACGGGACGCTGTTGACCTCAGCATCACTTCCTGGGGCAGCACGACTGCAACTGGGGCTGTCGGGCGATTGGCGCTTGGATGGCCTGAAGCAAGAGCACGCCGGCTATCTTGCCTTCCATCGGCAACACGAATTTCGGCCGGAGAAAACTGTATCAAGGTCGTCTGACTGGCAATAGAGATTGCTGTGGGCTTGAAGCTCTCCGGCTCGCTGGCTGATCGGGCCATCTGCTAGCCTCGAAAGAACAGCGTCCAGTGCCACGGAAAGGAGGGCCGAAGATGTGCAGAATGCTGTTACGAGCTTTGGCGATCGTTGACGATTGATGTGCTGGAGTAGCCGCCCCGCAAAACGAGTCCATCTCCCGCGCCAGCAAAAGCGCTCGTTTTTGGACGGTAGAAGTGACGGTAAAGTACGATGTCCCGACCCCACAAAGCTAGCATTCATGCGGGTTTTCGACCCTCGGAAACCATTGAGTGGGAGTGACGAGGTCGAGCAGTGGCAGCGGATTCTCCGGGACACCGGCAATCGCGGCCACTGACTCCGACATCTAGGCGTGCTTGCTGCGGGCCCGTGTCCTTCGGCGTGATGTGTATTTCAGAGATTGCCGGGCTGTTCATCCAAGTCGCCGCGTAGCAGTGAGATGTCGCGAATGGGGGGATTACCGAACAGTCGCCTGTACTCACGACTGAACTGGGTCACGCTTTCATAGCCGACACGATACGCGGCAGAGGTCGCGTCCAGCCCCTCGGTCAACAGCAAGCGTCGCGCTTCATGGAGCCGAATGTGCTTTTGATACTGCAGCGGACTCATGTGCGTGATGGCGCTGAAGTGATGGTGCAGAGTCGAAACCCCCATTGCAGCTATTTCCGCCAGATCCTCGATGCGGATCGCTTCAGCGTAATGCTCACGCAGCCAGGCGATCGCAGTCAGGATCTTGTCGCGCCGGGGGTCTTGTCTGGCAATGCGACGAAGATGACCGCCCGACGGCCCCATAAGCAGACGATAGGTAATTTCGCGCAGCACCAGGGGCGCCATGATCGCGGTGTCCTGAGGCTTGTCAGCAAGCGCGGAAAGTCGCACGAAAGCGTCAAGCAGCTCCGTGGTCATATGGCCGAAAGTCATGCCAGATTCGGCCTTGCCCGTCGCGGCGATGCCTTGCAGGTCGATCTCCCCTCCGATCGCCTGCACCATGGCAAAGTCCAGCTTCAGCATCATGGACAGGCAGGGGCGGCTGGGATTGGCCTCCAGTACATGCGAGATCGTGGGTAGATCCACCGCCGTCAGAACAAATTTGGCCGCGTCGTACTCATGTGCGTCCGAGCCCAGGACGACACGCTTGCGGCCCTGAACGACGAAGCCGACGCTGGACTCGTAAAGCATCGAGGCGGGTTCGGTCGGGCCATCGCGACGATACAGAGTCAGGCCCGGCAACGCGGATACGTGGTCGCCAGCTTTAGGCAAGTGCGCCAATAGATGCGAGCGAAGCCGCGCGCGCAGCCACGCTCCCTCCGAATCTTCATCGGGCCGAGCCGGCTGAAGCCGAGCGTCATTCATCAGAACCATGGAGTCATTGTGCCCAGCGGGCTGCTGCTCGGACGAGGAATCCGCGCCCGGCAAGACGATCGGGCAATGATCGGGAAGGATCAGGCTAACGACCACCTGCAGCCATGCATAGAGTTAGACCCCATCACAAACTGATGGATACGAGATCGAATATGTCTAAGGTATGGCTTGTTACAGGTAGTGGCTCCGGCTTGGGCCGGGCAATCACAGCTAAAGCACTGGAGGCGGGCCACCGTGTCGTAGCGACTGCGCGTGATGTGAGCCAGTTGGATGACTTGGTCAAGTCTTATGGTTCCCGCGTAATGCCGGTCCGTCTTGACGTTACCGATGAGCGAGAGGGCGTCGCTGCCGTAGACGCTGCCATCTCGGCTTTCGGACGCCTTGATGTTCTCGTAAACAATGCGGGGTTTGGTGAAACGCGGCCATTTGAAGAAGTTTCATCGGACGACTTTCGCCGCGTTGTGGAAACCAATTTCTTTGGTGTCGTGAACCTCACGCGGGCCGCCCTTCCTGTGATGCGCCAACAGAGGAGCGGTCACATCATCCAGATTTCATCCGTCGGTGGGCGGTCCGCCTTGGCCGGCAATGCTGCTTACGTTGCTTCCAAGTGGGCGGTGGGTGGCTTTGCCGAGACAGTCGCTCTTGAATCCGCATCGTTTGGAGTCAAAGTGACCGCACTCGAACCAGGCGGCATGCGCACGAATTGGGGTAAGCGAGCGTTTGGAAGCGTGCCTGCCATGCTGCCGGACTATGAAGCCTCGGTTGGGGAAACTGTCCGGCAACTCGCAGCATATTGGGGCAATGAACCAAGCGATCCTGAAAAGGTCGCGCAGGTTGTAGTCGGTGTTGCCGGAGCCGATCGTCTGCCGCCCCACATCCTCCTTGGCTCAGATGCATTCCAAGGAGCACTTGGAGCTGACGCGGCGAGAAATGCTGCTGCTGAGCGCTGGAAGACCGTAAGCGCATGGACGGATATTGCCTCCGAGGGGGCGCTGCCCGAATTCCCTTCCGAGTAACGGAGCGAGTCCTCCCGCTGGATGACTTCTCGGGTTGGCGGCGCGCCAAAGCGGCGCGCGCCTTTCTTCTTACTCAGAAGCTCGCCTTCAGACCCACCGTAAGCATCCCGCCCTTGGCCTGCTTCGACAGCTTGCCGAAGTAGTCGTAGTCCGCGGTGATCGCCAGGTTCTGCGTCACGCGGTACTCCGCACCAAAACCAGCCATCACGCCCGTGGAACTGCCCGAGATGCGCTGGGCGGTCGGCATCCAATTGTTGTTCTCGCCGGAGACGCGGCCGCGCGACACGCCGAGGCGTGCGTTGATAGCGAAAGCGTCGCCCAACGGCAGGCGCGCAGTGGCGGCTGCGTAGAAGGCCTGGCCGGTGCCGCGCTGGAGCCTCGAATAGCCGCCGGCCGACGACCACTGGCTCACGCTGCCGAGGCGTGCATAGCCGGCTTCGACACCGAAGTTTTCCGTAAGGCGATAGCCGCCGTAGAGCTTGTAGGCCGTGCCGGCCTTGTTGCTCTTCTGGCCGCCCCATGGCACGGGTACGCGATTGGAAGACGACAAGCTGTAGCTCGAGCGGCCGATGGCGCCGCCCACATAGAGTCCGGTGTCGGCGTTCGGGGCGGCGGCGTGCGCGCCGATGGCGGTGGTGCCGAGCAACAAGGCGGCGAGGGTGGTGCAGGCAAGCGAATGCTTCAAGATGAAATTCCTGGTTGGAGCTGTTGAGATCAATGCGACGCGTGACCGGCTGTTTCGCCCAGTCACCGACGTGCGACGATTCTCAAATTCCAATCTGAAGAAGAGCTTCGCGCTTGCTGAAGGGCTCATGAAGCGCACCCTCGATGCGCGATGATCGGAGCAATGCCAGAACAGCTTTTTCTTCCCGGAATCGATCCCCCGCCGCGGCCCCTGCCGCGTCCACGAAGCAAGGTGCGTCGCAACGAGCCACTGCCGCACGCGCTCTTTCTCGCACTGATTCCCGACACACAAGACGCCGCGACGATCGCCGCACTCGGCGAGCGCATGAATTCACAACACGCACTGAAGGGCACGCTGGTCGAGGCGCACCGCCTGCATGTCACGCTGTTCGATCTCGGCGATTACGCGCAGGTGCCGGCCGACAAGGTGGCGCAGGCTTCGAACGCTGCCGCCTCGGTGCCCATGCCGGCATTCGATGTCGTTTTCGAGAAGTCCATGAGCTACGCGAAGGGCGCCCTGGTGCTTTGCGCCGACGACGAAGCGAACGTCTCGGCCCTCCGGGTTTTCAGGCAGCGTCTGGGCGAGGCGCTGGCCGATGCCGGCCTGAAACCCTCGCGCTCGTTCACGTCGCACATGACCGTGGCCTACGCGCGGCGCAAGCTCGAGAAGCACGCGCTCGAAGCTCCGGTCCGATGGACCGCGGCTTCGCTCGTGCTGATCGACAGTCACGTCGGCGAGGGCGTGCACGAGGTGCTGGGCCGGTGGCCTGCCGCTGCGCAGAGTGAGACGACTGCCTGAGATGCGAACGCGCCACTGATCACCGCGCAGGCATGGCCGTCGATGCGGCCCAACGGCGCTGCAACAGCTTCACCTTCCGAGCGCTCTGCTCATCGACCGGCGTGTAGACCACCAGCCGCATGTCCGGCGACTCCTCGACCATGAAGGAGCTTTGTTCCAGTTCCATCCGGCCGACGCCGCGCACCTCGAAGCGCTTGGCCCTGTCGGTGCGCATGCTGACGTCGTGGTCCGGCCACCATTGCCTGAACTCGGGGCTGGCGATCTGCAAACGCTCGATCAATGCCAGGAAGGCCGGATCGTCGCGGTGCCGGCCGAACTCGACGCGAAAGCGCGCGAGCATGGCGCGCGCATCGGTCTCCCACCGCGGAATCGCAGCGCGGTGTACCGGGCTGGCGAACACCAGCCACAGCATGTTCCTGTCTTCGGGCGCAAGCGCTGCGAGGTCACCGAACACGGCAGCAAGCGCGGCGTTCCACGCGATCACATGCATCGAGGCGGTAGCCAGGTAGGCCGGGCCGGTGACCGCATCGAGCATGCGGCGCAGATGCGGCGTGACCGTGAGAGAGGGGCCGGGCACGATCGGCGGCGGCCGGTTGTGGGCCAGCGTGAAGAGATGGGCGCGCTCGGTTGCATCGAGTTTCAGTGCCCGCGCAATGCGATTGAGGAAATGCGCCGAGACATCGATCTCGCGTGCCTGCTCCAGCCACGTGTACCAGGCCAGTCCGACGCCTGCGAGCTGGCAGACTTCTTCGCGCCGCAGACCCGGCGTGCGCCGCCTCGCCGTCGTCGGCAGACCGACTTCCGCGGGCTGCAGGCGCTCGCGCCGGCTCCTGAGGAATGCGGCCATTTCAGCGCGCGCAGGCTTGGTCAGCGGTGGGGTCATGGTGCGAGGCTGGTGGTTTTTATACCCGGATAACTTCTTGTCTTGTCGAGGGATGGTAGGCCTTCTACGCTGCCTTTTTCAACCGACCAAGGACCATTGAATGACATCCACCGCCCGCATCAGGGAACGCTTCCTCGACTTTCGCCGCCGGCTCTACAACGCACACGATCTCACTGCCATCGACGACCATCTGCATCCCGAGTTCTCGAGCCACAGCGCGAATGTGCGGCCACTGCTGGAGGCCGCGCGCCAGGCGGCGCTGGCGGCCGACGTACCGCATATCGACGTGCGGCCGGCCTACAAGGAGTTCGCGAAGACCTTCCATGTCGGCCTGCCCGACCTGAGACCGGTGCGCCAGGAGGTGCTGGTCGAAGAAGCGAGCCTCATGGCGATGACGTTCTGGGAAGGAACGCACACCGGTGTCTTCTTCGGCGTGCCGGCCACGGGCAAGGTGCTGCACTTCTCGACGGCAGACCGCTATCGGCTGCAAGACGGCCTGCTGATCGAACACTGGGATGTGGTGGACGCGCTGGAGGCATGGATCGCGCTCGGCATCGTCGTTCGTCCTGGGGGCGCCTAGCCGCCATCCGCGAAGTTGTCGAACAGCAATCCGCGCAGCCACTGGTTGCCCGGATCGCGGTGGGCCTTCGCGTGCCAGAACAGGTTGATCGCAATCTGCGGCAGCGCCACCGGGTGAGGGCGCCACACCAGCCCGAAAGGCTCTGCGATGCTCTGCGCGAGGCGCTCGGGCACGGTCGCGATCATGTCGCTGGAGCGCAGGATGTGGCCGATGGCCACGAAGTGCGGCACCTTGAGCTTGATACGCCGGTGAATACCCTGCGCCGCCATCACGTCGTCGGCCTTGCCGTGGCCCGTGCCGGCGGCCTGCACCTGTACGTGGTCGGCCGCGCTGAAGTCCTTGAGCGACACGCTGCGCTTGCGTGCGAGCGGATGCTCCTTTGAAAAGATGCACACATAGCGCTGCAGGAACAGCCGGCGCTGGAACACGCCGGCTTTCAGCTGCGGCAGCAGGCCGATGGCGATGTCGACGTGGCCGGCTTCCAGCTCGTCGCGCAGGCTGGCCGCGGTGTTGTTGCGCACTGTGCTGATGGTCACGCCGGGCGCTGCCACTGACAGCGCCTCCATCAGCCGCGGCGTGAAGTAGATCTCGCCGATGTCAGTCATCGCGAGTGTGAAGCCGCGCGTGCTCGTGGCGGGGTCGAACACCACTTGCTGGTTGAGCGCCGTGTGCAGCGCACCCATCGCGTAGGCCACCGGTTCGGCCAGTTGCAGCGCGAAGGGCGTGGGCTCCATGCCGCGCGCGGTGCGCAGGAACAGCTCGTCGCCCAGCAGCTTGCGCAGCCGCGCCAGCGCATTGCTGATGGCCGGCTGCGAGAGCCCGAGCGACTCGGCCACGGCCGACACGCGCTTCTCGGCCAGCATGCGGTCGAACACCAGCAGCAGGTTGAGGTCGATGTCCTTGAGTTGCATGGCACACCTTTATTCATCACGGTGATGGAGAGGATTCACCAAATTCTATTGGTCAATCGGCAGGGGCCGCGCATCATCCGGCCCCAGAGACAAGCCGGCCATGACGCTGGCGCAACAGAACCCCACGATGGACCTGCATATTCACCCCCTTGCCCGCACCCTCGAAGTTCGCCCCGGCGCGAACCTGCTCGAAGTGCTGCGCGAACACCATGTGCCGGTGTCGTACAGCTGCATGTCGGGGCGCTGCGGCACCTGCCGCTGCAAGGTGGTGTCTGGCCAGGTGCTCGACGCTGGCCAGGACGCGATCCGGCCAGACGGGCAGGGCGAGCGCTACGTGCTGGCCTGCCAGAGCACACTGACCGAAAGCTGCGCCATCGAGATCCCGGAGCCCGACGAAGTGGTGGTGCACCCGGCGCGCATCCTCAAGGCCACGGTCACGGGCATCGACGCGCTCACGCACGACATCCGGCGCTTGCGCCTCAAGCCGAACAAGCCGCTGGAGTTTTCTCCGGGGCAGTATGCGCAGCTGCAGTTCGCGCCCGACCTGGCGCGGCCGTATTCGATGGCGGGGCTGAGCCACGACGCGGAGCTTGAATTCCACGTGCGCAGGGTGCCCGGCGGGCGCGTGACGGCGCACATCTTCGAACAACTGCGCGTCGGCGATTCGGTGCGCGTGAGCGGGCCGCTGGGCACGGCCTACCTGCGCACCAAACACCGGGGTCCGATGCTCTGCGCGGCGGGTGGCACGGGGCTGGCGCCCATCCTGTCGATCGTGCGAGGCGCCATCGCGGCCGGGCTAACGCAGGCCATTCACCTCTACCTGGGCGTGCGCTCCGACGCCGACGTCTACGGCCTGCAGGAACTGCGCGAGCTGCAGGCGCAGCACCCCGGCCTGAAGGTGCATGTGGTCGTCGTTACCGGCCCTTCGCGCGACGGCCAGCGAATCGGCCTCATCACCGACGCCATCCGCGCCGACTGGCCCGGCAGCCTCGACGGCTGGCGTGCCTACCTCTGCGGCTCGCCGCCGATGGTCGAGGCCGTGACGCAGTTGGTGCGCGGCCGCGGCCTTGCCCCCGAGCAGACCCACGCCGATGCCTTCTACCTGCAAGGCACCTGAAGCGAAAACCCACGAGAAAAGAAAAGGAGACCCACGATGACCACGCAAGCCGTGTTCCCCGTCGAGCTGAAATGGGAAAGCGAGAAGAGCAACCGCATTCCCTTCATGGCCTACACCGACGAGGCGTTGCACAAGAAGGAGCTGCAGCGCTTCTTCTATGAAAAGCACTGGTGCTACGTCGGCCTGGAAGCCGAGATTCCGAACCCGGGCGACTTCAAGCGCACCACCATCGGCGAGCGCTCGGTCGTCATGTCGCGCGACGAGGAGGGCGTGATCCACGTCTTCGAGAACGTCTGCGCCCACCGCGGCATGCAGTTCTGCCGCGAGCGCCAGGGCAACCGCAAGGAGTTCGTCTGCCCCTACCACCAGTGGAACTACACGCTCAAGGGCGACCTTCAGGGCGTGCCGTTTCGCCGCGGCGTGAAGCAGGACGGCAAGGTCAACGGCGGCATGCCGGCCGACTTCAAGACCGAGGAGAACGGTCTCACCAAGCTCAAGGTGGCCTCGCGCGGCGGCGTGGTGTTCGCGTCGTTCGAGCATGAGATCGAATCGCTCGAAGACTTCCTCGGCCCCGACATCCTTCATTACTTCGACCGCCTGTTTGATGGGCGCAAGCTCACCATCCTGGGCTACAACCGCCAGCGCATTCCGGGCAACTGGAAGCTCATGCAGGAGAACATCAAGGACCCGTACCACCCGGGCCTGCTGCACACCTGGTTCGTGACCTTCGGGCTCTGGCGCGCAGACAACAAGTCGGAGCTGAAGATGGACGCGCGCGGCCGTCACGCCGCCATGATTTCCACGCGCGGCAACGCCGGCAAGGCTGCGCAGGTCACGCAAGTGTCGAGCTTCAAGGAGAGCATGCAGCTGAAGGACCCGCGCTT
Source organism: Variovorax multivorans (assembly GCF_051216835.1). Lineage (NCBI taxonomy): Bacteria > Pseudomonadati > Pseudomonadota > Betaproteobacteria > Burkholderiales > Comamonadaceae > Variovorax > Variovorax multivorans. The sequence goes on along the minus strand of NZ_JBPJZL010000010.1, from coordinate 211,004 downwards.
TCTCGACATCGTGCCCGAGCCCTGGTGGGGCGGGCCGACCGCGGTGATGATGACGCTGTTTCCGAGCCTGATCCTGCAGCAGCAGGTCAACAGCGTCTCGACGCGGCATATCCAGCCGGTGGGGCACGACGCCTTCGATTTCGTCTGGACGCATTTCGGCTTCGAAGACGACACCGAGGAGATGACGCAACGCCGCTTGCGGCAGGCCAACTTGTTCGGGCCAGCCGGCTTCGTCTCGGCCGACGACGGCGAGGTGATCGAGTTCTCGCAGGAAGGCTTCGAGCAGAAGCCTTTCCACCGCACGCTTGCCGAGCTCGGCGGGCGCGAGGTCGAGAACACCGACCACATGGTGACGGAGACGCTGATCCGCGGCATGTACCGCTACTGGCGTGAGGTGATGGAAGCATGACGAACCTCGACGCCGACACCTACCTCGATCTGTCGCGGCTCTATGCGGCCTACGCGCACGCCGTCGATTCCGGCAACTGGGACCTGTGGCCCGCGTTCTTCATCGAGCAATGCAGCTACCGCCTGCAGCCGCGCGAAAACCACGAGCGCAACCTGCCGCTGGCCACGCTCTCCTTCGAGAGCCGCGGCATGCTGGAAGACCGGGTCTACGGCATCAAGGAGACGCTGTTCCACGACCCGTACTACCAGCGCCACGTCGTCGGGCTGCCGCTGGTGCACAAGGTCGACGACGACGGCACGATCCACAGCGAGGCCAACTACGCGGTGTTCCGCACCAAGCTCGACCAGGCCTCGACCGTGTTCAACGTGGGGCGCTACCTCGACACCGTGGTGCCCACGCACGAGGGCCTGAAGTTCGCCACGCGCCTGTGCGTGTTCGACAGCGAAATGATCCCGAACTCCATCATCTACCCCATCTGAAAGCAACCATGAGCACGATGACCTGGGTCGACGCCGCGGCGGTCGACGACGTTCCCTCCGACGACGTGGTCGGCATCGAGGTGCAGGGGAGGGATATCGCCCTCTACGGCACCGAAGACGGCATCCACGCCACCGACAACATCTGCACGCACGGCCACGCGCGGCTGTGCGACGGCTTTCTCGAAGGCCATGAGATCGAATGCCCGCTGCACCAGGGGCGCTTCGACGTGCGCACGGGCAAGGCGATGTGCGCTCCGCTCACGGAAGACCTGCGCAGCTACCCGGTGAAGATCGAAGGCGGGCGGGTGTTTCTCGCGTTCGAGGGCTGATCTGTTCTGCCTCTTGTCCGCGCCTTCTGTATCTGTTCTGCCGTGAAAGGGCTGGCGACAATGACCCTCCCTTTCACGGAACAGCCATGACAGCAGAAAAGACCCGGGACCAGATCGCAGACCAGATTGCCGCCGAGCTCGGCCACAGCTTCGACGGCGAGATCATCGCCGGCGGCCACTACGTGCCACTGGTGCGCGATGGCCGCACGATCTACCTCAGCGGCCAGGTGCCGCGCGTGGGCACCACGGTTGTGGTTACCGGCCGTGTCGGCGACGCGGTGTCGCTCGACAAGGCTCGCGAAGGCGCGCAGATCAGCACACTGCGCAGCCTCGCGCTGCTGCGGCGCGCGCTCGGTTCGCTCGATGCGGTAGAGAAGGTTTTGCGCGTCGGGGTGTTCGTGCAGTGCACGGCCGACTTCACCCAGCAGAGCGAAGTGGCCGATGCTGCATCCGACCTGCTGCACCGTGTGTTCGGCGAAGCCGGCGTGCATGTGCGCACGGCGGTCGGTGTCTATGCGCTGCCGAAGAACGCGACCGTCGAGGTCGAGATGACGGTCGCTGCCAAGCAGAACATCGGCTAACGCGACGTCAGGCCGGTGAGGTCGCGCGCCAGTTGGGCAATGGTCAGCGGCGCGCAGCCTTCGGCGTTGTTGCTCACCGTGACGAAGGCGTTCTGGCCCGCGCGGGTGGTGCCCGCGATCACCTTGGCCAGCGCCTCGCGCGTCTCTGGATCGGGGTCGACGATCTTGTCGAAGGGGCCGTAGAGTTTTTCCGCGTCTTCGTAGCCGAAGCGGCCGTGGCGCCGGTGCAGGTTCCAGCGGCACACCAGCGGGCCGGGCCACAGCGCGCGCAGCATGGGCAACTGGTCTTCGATGGGCGGCATCTTGGCGTGCAGGCCCATGCAGAAGGTGGCGCGCACGCTGCGCAACATTTCGGCGAAGGCGGGGTTCAGCAACTGCGGGTCGCGCACCTCGACGGCGATCACCGCGTCGGGCGCGACCGATGTGATGTCGGGTAGCGATTCGAGCATTGCCGCAATGCGCGCCAGCAGCGCGGGCTGGTCGGCCAGAATGTGCCCCGGGATCGGGCTCAGCTGGAACACCAGCACGCCGATGCGATGGCCCAGGCCTTCGAGCGCGGGCAGCACGAATTCCTGCCGCGCGATCTCGCTGCTGAGGAACACGGGGTTGGCCTGCATGCCGCGGCCGCTTTCGTCGCGCACGGTGGCATCGGTGACGAGGCTCGGCGCTTTCACCACGAAGCGGAAGTCGTCGGGCACCATGGCCGCGTAGCGTGCGTACTGGCTGGCAGTGAGGGCGCGGTAGAAGTTGCGGTCCAGGCTCACTGTGCGGAACAACGGGTGCTTCGCCAACGCGGAGAGGCCGTTTTTCGACAGCACGGTTTCTGCGTATTCGCCGTCCCACACCAGGTTGGCCCAGCCCGGATAGCTCCACGACGAGGTGCCGAGCCGTAGCTTGGGCGGCAGTGCCGCGGCGAGCTCGACCAGTTCCGGGTCGGTAGGCGCAGGCTCGACCGTGCCGGTGCGCGATTTCTTTTTCGCGGGAGGCTCGGGGGCGGGGGCTGCAGCCGTCTCTTGAGGGCGCGGCAGTTCGGGGAAAAGGGAGTCCTGTACTTCAGCCATGTCTGGGCTCGCATTCTGGGCCAACATCGAACACGCCTGCCGCGCCGGGCACAATCCGCGCCATGAAACAGTGGTTGCGGACGCAGGGTGGTTGGTGGCTGGCATGGCTGGCGCTCACCGCCGTGGGCGCGGTGTGGATTGCGCGCGCCGAGCTGGCGCAGATGCACCAGGACTTCGAGACTGACGTGCGCATCGCGCACCGGCTCATGAGCCAGCAGATGGTGCAGTACGACGCGGTGCTGGCCACGCTTGCGCTGCTGGAGCCAAGCACCGGCGCGGACCATCCGGAGCAGCGCCTGCCTTCGGTGTACTCGTCGATCCTGCGCGTGCAGCGGCGCGACCGCGACGAGCCCTGGGCAGACAGCACGCAGGCCAGCGCACTGGCCGCGGCGGAGGCGCGCTCGCGCAGCCAGCAGCGCGCAGAGTTGGCGATTCTCGACCTGGCCCGCGGCCGCTACGTGCTGGTGATCGGCGCCACGCCGTTCAGCTATGCACTCGACATCGACCTGGCCGGCTCCGTGCCTTGGCGTGACTGGCCAATGAACCCGCAGCGCAGCCCGGTGCGGCTGAGCCTGCAGCGCGACGGTCAGCAACTGGTGCTGCAACCGGGCGTGCCGGCCGCGAACGGCTGGCGCTTCGACCTGACAAAGCCGCTGGCGTCGCCGAGCCAGCCGTTCGACCTCGTCGCCGAGCGGCAGGTGGGCTGGGGCGAACTGCCGTGGCGTGGCATCGCCGGCTGGGCCGCAACCATGGCCGCGCTGCTGGCTGGCCTGTGGGCCGCGCAGCGCCAGCGCGTTGCACGGCGCCGGGCCGAAGAACTGCTGCGGCTCGGGCAGGTCGCGCGGCTCAATGCGCTGGGTGAGTTGTCGGCCGGTCTGGCGCACGAACTCAACCAGCCGCTCACGGCTGTGCTGGCCAACGCGCAGGCCGCGCGCCGCCTGCTCGACGACGACCCTCCTGACCTGGTCACGGCACGCGATGCGATGGGGCAGGCCGTGGAGCAGGCGCGCCGCGCGGCCGGTGTGGTGGGGCGCTTGCGCCGGGTCATCGAGCGGCCCGAGGCGAGTGGCGAAGAAGCGAAGCCGCTGGTGCTGCAGGAAGTAGTGCGCAGCGCCATGCACCTGCTGGTGCCGGAGTTCACAAAACACGCGATCAACGCGCAGTTCGACGCTACCGCGCAGGCGCCGGTGCGCGTACAGGCCGAGGCGGTGGCGCTGGAGCAGATCGTGCACAACCTGCTGATGAACGCGCTGCAGGCGCTCGACCTCGTGCCGGCGGCCGAGCGGCGCCTCGTCGTGTCCGTCGGCCGCAACGGGCAGGAGGGCGTGCTGACCGTGACCGACAACGGGCGCGGCATCGCCCCCGAAGCCCTTCCGCGCCTCTTCGAACCTTTTTTCAGCACACGCGAAGGCGGGCTGGGCCTCGGCCTGAGCCTCAGCGAAACGCTGGCCAGCGGCATGGGAGGCAGCCTGAGCGCGGCCAACGCCTCGCCGCGCGGCGCGCGCTTCACCTTGCTGCTCCCTCTCGTCGCACCGTCTCCATGAACACGCCGAGCATCCATCCGCCGCAATCTCCGCTGATCCACCTGATCGACGACGACCAGGCGGTGCGCGACAGCCTGTCGCTGCTGATCGGCACAGTCGGCCTGCGCGTGCAGAGCTGGGCCGATCCGCAGGCCTTCATCGACGGGTTCGATCGCGCGAGCGTCGGCGCCATCGTGCTCGACGTGCGCATGCCCGGCATCAGCGGTCTCACGGTGCTCGACCGGCTGATGGAGCAGGGCGTCGACCAGCCCGTGATCATGCTGACGGGCCACGGCACGGTCGAGATGTGCCGTCGTGCCTTCAAGGCCGGCGCGGCCGAGTTCCTCGAAAAACCGGTGGACGACGAGCAACTGCTCGAGGCGCTGCAGCAGGCGGTGCGGCAGCACGTGCGCTCACGCCAACGCTCGCAGGCCGACAACGCGGCGCGCGAGCGAGTGGCGCAACTGTCGGAGCGCGAGCGCGAGGTGCTGGCCTTCATCGTGCAGGGGCTCACCAACAAGGAGATTGCGCGCACGCTGGCGCTGTCGCCGCGCACGGTCGAGACGCACCGCGCCAATCTGTTCGCCAAGCTCGACTGCGATTCGCTCGCGCAGCTGATCCGGCGCTATGCCGTGCTGGTGGACAGCGCTCCGTAGTTCTACGGAGCGCCGGGCGTAGCCGTACGAATGGTTGCGGCGGCGCATGTTTTCTACAGTGGCGCAGCCGTCGGCAACAGCTGGCGCAACCACCCGTTTCACTGGAGAAAACGAACAATGCAATCCATCCTTCGCCTCGGCGGCCTCGCCGTTCTGCTCGCAGCTTCCGTCGCCCAGGCCCAGACGCCCGCACCTGCGGTGCGCACCGAAAAGAACATGTCGCTCGTGCTGGCCAACCAGATCGCGGCTGAAGCCGTGGCGGCCTGTGCTGCCAACGGCTACAACGTGGCGGCAACCGTGGTCGATCGCGCGGGCACCGTGCGTGCCGTGCAGCGCGCCGACAATGCCGGCCCGCACACGCTGGCGTCGAGCGAACGCAAGGCCTGGACTTCGGCTTCGGCCAAGAGCCCGACGCAGGCCATGATGGAAGGCGCACAGAAGAACCCGGCCGCCGCCAACCTGGTGTACCTGCCGGGCTTCCTGGTGCTGGGCGGTGGCGTGCCGATCAAGTCGGGCAATGAAGTGATCGGCGCGGTCGGCGTGGGCGGCGCGCCCGGCGGCCACCTCGACGAGCAGTGCGCCAACGCGGCGCTCGAGAAGGTCAAGGGCCTGCTCTGATGGTGGCGCGCGGTATCTGGTCGGGGGTGCTGGCGGCTGCGCTCGGGTTGGGCGTGACGGTAGGCGCGTTCGCCCAGGTGCCGCCGCTGGCGGCCGAGGTGCTGGCCTACGAGGGGCTGCACCAGGCTGCGTGGCATGGCGACCTGCCAAAGCTGAAGGCGCTGATCGCCTCGGGCGCCAATCTCGATGTGCGCGACACGCGCGGCCGCACGCCACTGCATGTCGCCACGCATGCGCGGCAGCGCGAGGCGATCAAGCTGTTGGCCAAGGCCGGCGCCAACCTCGACCTGCTCGAAGACGACCGCTACGACGCGGTCACCATCGCCTCCGTGGCCGACGATGCCGCGACGCTCTCGCTGCTGCTTTCGCTCGGTGCCAAGCCCGGGCAGACAACGAGCCGCTACGACGGCACGGCGCTGATCGCGGCGGCACACCTCGGGCATGACGAGGTGGTGCGCAAGTTGATTGCCGCCGGCGCGCCGCTCGACCATGTCAACAACCTGCACTGGACGGCAGTGATCGAATCCATCGTGCTCGGCGACGGCGGCCCACGCCACCAGCGCACGCTGGCCGCGCTGGTCGAGGCTGGCGCCAATCTCAAGCTGACCGACCGCCAGGGCAACACGCCGCTGCAGCTGGCGAAGGCGCGTGGCTACATCGCCATGGTGAAACTGCTGGAAGCTCCGCGCGCAAGATAGGCGGCTCGGGGACAATGGCGTTTCTCCACGAGGAAACCGCCCCATGTACATGCCCCCGCAGTTCAATGCCAAGGACCCGGCCATCGCGCTGGAACTGATGCGCTCGCACCCGTTCGCGAGCCTGATCTCGAACGACGACGACGGACTGCCGTACGTCACGCACCTGCCACTGGTGGCCGAGCAGCGAGAGGGCGATGAGCTTGTGCTGTGGGGCCATTGCGCCAAGCCCAATCCGCATTGGCGTTATCTGCAGGCGCGGTCCAAGGCGGCAGTGACCTTTCTCGGTCCGCACTCGTACCTGTCGCCTTCGGTCTACCCCGACCTGGCCCGCGTGCCGACATGGAACTACCTGGCTGTGCACTGCACCGTCGAAGCCCGGCTGATCGAGGAGCCGTCCGACAAGGACACGCTGCTCAAGAAACTCATCGGCGAGCACGAGCCCGCCTACGCGCAGCAGTGGCGCGACCTGGGCGAGGAATTCCAGCTCAAGATGCTTGCCGGCATCGTCGGCTTCGAGCTGCGCGTGACGGCGCTGCAATGCAAGATCAAGCTCAACCAGCACCGCCGCGAGTCGCATGCGGCAATGCACGCGGTCTACAGCGCAGGCACGCCAGACGAGCAGGCGCTTGCCGTGTGGATGGATCGCCTCGGCATGAACGCCGCGGCAACCGTGGCGGAAGGACGCTGAGATGCGCACGTTCGGGCTGATCGGCCTTGTGCTGGCGCTGGTGATCGTCGGGCTGGTCGCGAAGAAGCAGATGACGAGCATGGCTTCTTCCACGCGGCCGGCCGTGCCCGGCGTTGCCGCACCGGCCACCGGCGAAGCGCCTGCGAATGTGCGTGATCAGGCGCAGCAGGTGCAGCAGCAGGTCAAGGAAGCGCTCGACGCGGCGGCGAAGGCGCGGCAGATGCCGGATGACAACTGAGGCCCTTCCAACGCCGGCGGCGAGCGATGCTCACTGGATGGCGCTCGCACTTGCCGAGGCACAGCTTGCCGCCGAGGCGGGCGAGGTGCCCGTCGGCGCGGTGCTGGTCAAGGATGGCCAACTGATCGCGAAGGGCCGCAACACGCCGGTCGCACAGCACGATCCGAGCGCGCATGCCGAGATCAACGCACTGCGCGCCGGTGCCACAGCGCTCGGCAATTACCGGCTCGACGGCTGCGAGCTGTTCGTCACGCTCGAGCCTTGCGCGATGTGTTCGGGCGCCATGCTGCATTCGCGCCTGGCGCGCGTCGTGTACGGCGCGACCGATCCGAAGACCGGCGCGGCCGGCTCGGTGCTCGATCTCTTTGCCGAGCCGCGGCTGAACCACCACACGCAGGTGCAAGGCGGTGTGCTGGCCCAAGAGTGCGCTGCGGTGCTGCAGGCCTTCTTCCAGCAACGCAGAAGCGCCGCGCGCGCACAGGCCGAGCCCTTGCGCGACGACGCGCTGCGTACGCCGCCCGAGCGCTTCGAAGCGCTGGTCGGTTACAGCTTCGCACCGCACTACGTGCAGGACCTGCCGAGCCAGCAAGGCTGGCGGATGCACTACGTCGACGAAGGCGGCGAGGGCGATGTTGCCTGCTGCCTGTGTCTGCACGGCCCCGGCGAATGGGGCTACTTCTTCCGGCATCTCGTGGGCCTGCCCGGGTTGCGCACGCTCGTGCCCGACCTGATCGGCTTCGGCAAGAGCGACAAGCCAAAGCGCGAAACACCGCATCGCCTCGAATGGCATCGCGACGTGCTGCTCGAATGGTTGGCCCACGTGCAGCCCGCGTCGGCGGCGATGGTGCTTGCGCACAGCGCGACCGCCGCCGACCTGGCCGCGCTGCTGATGGCCGCGGCACCTGAACGCTTCGCGGCGGCGCTCGTCGTACCTGAGGGCCACGAGCACATCGAAGACGCGTGGCGCGCACCTTTCCCCGACCGGGGCTACGAAGCCGCGCTGCGCGCGCTCGGCCCCATCGCCACGTCGTCGGGACCAACGCTGGTGCAAGCCCGAACGTTCGTGCCGCTGGCGCGAAACGCAATGGGATACTCGAACACGTGACCAAACACATCTACATCTATTCCCCCTCCAGCGCGGTGCGCGACAAGGCCGCTTTCCGGCGCGGCGTGAAGCGGCTCAAGGCACTGGGTCATGAAGTCGAAGTCGACGATGCGGCTCTCTCGGTGCATCAGCGTTTTGCGGGTGACGACGCCACGCGGCTCGCCGCGATTTCACGCGCGGCCGCGAGTGGCGCCGACGTGGCGCTCATCTCACGCGGCGGCTATGGCCTCACGCGCATCCTCGACGCCATTCCGTACAAGGCCGTGGCCAAGGCGATCGACAAGGGCACCGAGTTCGTCGGCTGCAGCGACTTCACCGCGCTGCAGAACGCACTGCTGGTCAAGACCGGCGCCGTGACCTGGTCGGGCCCTGCGGTCGGCGAAGATTTCGGTGCCGAGGCCGGTTCCGACGACATCATGGAAGCCTGCTTCGACGACCTCGTCACGGGGCAAGGCGAAGGCACCGGCTGGCGCATGCCTGCGCGCGATGCGGAGCTGAAGTTCAAGCCGGTGCAAGACGCGGTGCTGTGGGGCGGCAACCTTTGCGTGCTGGCCAGCCTGATCGGCACGCCGTACTTTCCCGTGGTGGACAAGGGCGTGCTCTTCATCGAGGACATCAACGAGCACCCGTACCGCATCGAACGCATGCTCGACCAGTTGAAGATGGCCGGCGTGCTGGCGCGCCAACGCGCCATCGTGTTCGGGCAGTTCACGGGCATTCGCAAGGCGCCGGGCTACGACCGGGGCTTTGGCCTGAACACGGTGATCGACCGGCTGCGCGCATCGCTCAAGGTGCCTGTGCTGGCAGGCCTGCCGTTCGGCCATGTGCCCACGAAGGTACTACTGCCCGTGGGCGCGAAGGTGTCGATGGCAGCGGAAGGGCGCGATGTCTTTCTCGTCTGGGGTCATCGTCACGCGACGGCGCATGACGATCATCACGGCCATGACCATCATCATCACGGCCATTGAGCCGGCCATGGGGAGAAGAAAGCGGGAAAAAGAAAACGGCCCCGAAGGGCCGTCGCAGCTTCAACTGTTGTTGTTGGTAAAGCGCTGATGCGCGCGAGGCCCCATCGAGCCGGGCAATCCGCCCTTGAACATGCTGTTGATGGTTTTCATCTGGCGGCGTGCGGCGGTTTCGCCGTCGATGGCGCTCAGCGCCATCATCACGTCCTGCCGCAGATACCAGAGGGCTTCGACGTCGACCGCAAAGCGCACACGCTGGCTCACGCGCTGCACCGAGTGGCCGCCATGGCCCTGGAGCACCGACAGCATCGCCGTGCGAATGCGCCCCAGCTGGCTTTCCGTCGCCTGGCGGGATCCGAAGCCGGGTACGTTCAGCAGACGAAGAATGCGGCGGAAGAGCATGGGGTCGAAAAGCGTATTGCCGGAAGCCAGAACGGCCGCTACCTTAAGCCTCAGTTAAGCATTTCACAAGATCTGAAACGGTGTTTCTTGTTTGGAAACAACACGCTTTACTTAGCGTATTTAACAGACGTTGTATTTTGTAATCCAAAGTACTACAAATTGATGAATGACCCTCTTGCATCTGCTCCGTTGCCCGCGGCGTATACCTATGTGGTCAACACGATAGGTGCGAAGGCCGTTTCTCCCGTGCGTAAATGAACGTATGCCCTGAGCATTTACAACCTGCGATAGAAATCGAGAATCACAACAGTATGGGTGTCAATTCCACAGTCGTATTCGCGGACTTGACGGGGAGCACCAGGGTCTTCGAGGCCATGGGGAATGCTCGAGCCACCGAGACCGTGACGCGGCTGACGCAATGGATCGGCGGCGTGTGCCAGGCGCACGGTGGCCGGGTGGTGAAGTCGCTCGGAGACGGTGTGTTCGCCATCTTCACCAGTGGTGCCGCCGCCACGCACGCGGTCGTCGAACTGCAGCGCTATCACCAGAAGCGCCTGCTCGCATGGCCGGCGCCGTTGCGCATGGCGTTGCAGATCGGCGTGGCCAGCGGCGAGGTGGTCGAGGTCGAGGGCGATTGCTACGGCGACGCCGTCAACCTGGCCTCGCGCCTGAGCGACCTGGCCGGCCCGGGCCAGATCTGGGTGACCGACGCTGTCATTTCCCAATTGCGCGAAGGCGCGGTGCAGCACCGCGACCTGGGCCTCATCAACATCCGGGGCCGAAGCGAGATGTCGGTCGTGCACCGGATCGACTGGCAGGATGAGGTGACGAGCTTCCTCACCGTGCCCGCCGCGCTCGCCCCGCTGCGCATGCCGGATTCTTCCTTCGGCCAGATCGAGCTGGCCTGGCTCGACGTGCGGTCGATGTTCCGCACCGAAGAGCTCCCGATTCACCTGGGTCGCGTCGACGACGCGCAGTTCGTGGTCAACGACCCCCGCGTCTCGCGGCTGCATGCGCGCATCGAGTTGCGGCAGGGCAGTTGCGTGCTGATCGATGTCAGCACCTACGGTACCTGGGTGCGCTTCCACGGCAACGGCGGGCCGAGCACCGAGATTGCCCTGCGGCGCGAAGAATGCGTGCTGCACGGCCGCGGTGAAATCGGTTTGGGCGCGCCGCTCAGCGACTTCAGCGCGCCGACCATCGCCTTCAACACGAACAGCGGCGACGTGATGTTGTCGCGCCGCGAAATCGCGGGTTGAGCGTTGGCTGCAACGCACCGCGCGGCGGTGACGTTTGGCAACCAGCCTTCGCGGTGACGGGTGCACCACGGGTACACGTCGGGCGTTGCGTATCAACCTGGGCGCTGTCCGCCCTTGGCCCTGGAGCCTCAGTGAACTTCAAACATCAATCTTCTGTTTTCAAGTGGGCCGCCATCGGCACCGTCTTTGCCGGCGCGCTGCTGGCCGCGGGTGCCGCCAACGCGCGCGGAAGCTGGTCAGTGCAGATCGGCACGCCCGGCTATGTCGCCGGCGGTTACCCGGCGCCGTACTACGCACCCCCGCCGGTCTATCCTTATCCGGCCCCCATCTATTACGAGCCACCTCCGCCGGTCTACTACCGGCCGCCGCCACCGGTTTACTACCGCCCCGCGCCCATCTACAGCCCGCCGCCCGGCCGCATCTACTACGGCCCCGGCTATCCCTATCGTCCGCCGAACGGCTGGGACGACGAGCGCGACTGACGACTGGCACTGTCACCTGAATGTTTGCTGAAACATTGGCATGCGCGCTGGCATGCCAATTTTGTTTCAAGGGGTGACTAAAAAGTCACATTGGCACACATTTGTGTGGCGACCGCGCCAGTTTTAGACACCCGTCTAGCTGTTTTTCGCAGGGCATGCCGCTTGCCTTGATTGCTCGACCGGCGTTGATGCGCCGCAGGAGCGAGGAACATGGTGGAACAGTTCGAGGCCGGCTGCGCAAGCCCGGTCGACGAGGTGGTGTGCGTTACTGCGCCGCCTGCGGATGCAGTAACAAGAACGACGGCGGCAATCGATGAAACAACGCGGCCCGTGAAGGCCGCGGCTGCGTTCTCCATCGCGGCGGCACTGGCCGCATGCGGCGGCGGCGGAGGCGGCGGTTCTTCCGGTGGCTTCGGCTTTCCCATCGGCGGCAGCCCCAACCCGGGCGAGCAGCCCGACACCGGCCCCTATCACTACACCCAGGCGCAGAACGACGCGGAGGCCGCGCGCTTCCTGTTGCAAGCGCAGTTCTCGGCCTCGGACGCAGAGATCGCCGCAGTGCGCGCCAAGGGCTACATGCCGTGGCTCAGCGAGCAGTTCAGCGCGGCGCGCGAGCCCACGGCCTGGGAGTGGGTCAACGGCAAGCTCTACGGGGCCGTCGACACCGACGCGATGATCTGGCGCCAGCTCATGGTCGCAGCCGACCCGGTGCGCAAGCGCATGGCTCTGGCGCTCAGTGAAATCTTCGTGGTCTCCGGCACCGAGATCGGGTCGAGCTGGCCCACCTCGATGATGGCCCAGTACTGGGACACGCTGGCCAGCGGCGTCACTGGCAACTTCCGCCAGCTGCTGGAAGACGTCTCGCTGAACCCCGCGATGGGCTTCTACCTCAACACCCGCGGCAACCGCAAGGAAGACGCCTCGGGCCGCCAGCCCGACGAGAACTACGCGCGCGAAGTCATGCAGCTCATGACCATCGGCCTGTACCAGCTCGAAGCCGATGGCACGGTGAAGACCGGCGCCGATGGCCAGCCACTCGAAACCTACGTGCAGAGTGACGTGTCGAACCTCGCGCGCGTCTTCACCGGCTACGACCTCGACATCCGCTCCGCGGAACGCAATGCCTTTCTTCCGCCCGCCGCAAGCAGCCGCATCGAGACCAACGCCTGGACCACGCGCCCCATGGCGTACACGGCGGGCAATCACTCGATGCTCGAAGCACGCTTTCTCGGCGCCACCGTGCCCGCCGGCACGCCCGGCCCGGCGGCATTGAAGATCGCGCTCGACACGCTCTTCAACCACCCGAACGTCGGCCCCTTCATCGGCCGGCAACTGATCCAGCGGCTGGTTACCAGCAACCCCAGCGCGGCCTACGTCAAGCGCGTGGCCGACATCTTCGCCAACAACGGCGCGGGCGTGCGCGGCGACATGAAGAGCGTGTTCGCGGCCGTGCTGCTCGACGACGAGGCACGCGGCCCCGCCGGTCTTTCAGACCCGAACTTCGGCCACCTGCGCGAGCCGATGCTGCGGCTCGTGCAATGGGGCCGCACTTTCGGCATCGGCTCGGCGCAGGACACCTGGGCAATCGGCAATACCTCCGACACGAGTCAGAGCCTCGGCCAGTGCCCATTGCGCTCGCCCTCGGTGTTCAACTTCTTCCGGCCCGGCTACGTGCCGCCCTCGACCGCCATCGCCAGCAGCAAGCTGGTGGCGCCCGAGTTCCAGCTGGTCAACGAGACCAGCGTGGGCGGCTATCTCAACTTCATGCAGGGCATTCTGCAGAACGGCTTCAACAGCAAGGACGTGGTGGCGAACTACGCGGCCGAGAAGACGCTGGTGACCGATCCCGCCGCGCTGGTGCGGCGGCTCAACCTGCTGCTCACGGGCAACCAGCTGTCGGCCGCCACGGTGGCGTTGATCACCGATGCGCTGAGCAAGGCGCCGCTGCTGAACCCCACTACCGACGCCCGCAAGCTCGACCTCATCTGCTCCGGCGTGCTGCTGGTGATGGGCTCGCCCGAATACCTCGTCCAGAAATAAAGAAGAAAAGAAGCCGGAGCGAACCGAACATGCACCTGATCAATCCCGCCGCGCACACACGCCGCGCCTTCCTGCGCCGCACGGGCCAGCTCGCGATGGCCGGCACCGCGCTGCCGTTCGCGCTCAACCTCGCCGCCATGGGCGAAGCCGCCGCGCAGGCCGCGCCCGGGGACGACTACAAGGCGCTGGTCTGCGTCTTCCTGTTCGGCGGCAACGACTACGCCAACACCCTCGTCAACTACGACGCCGACAGCTACGCGAAGTACAGCGCCATCCGCGGCGCCATTGCGCTGCCGTCCGACGCCGCGCTCGCGGCGACCGAGCTCAAGCCCGCCGTTTCGCTAGCCAACGGACGCAAGTACGCGCTGAACCCGGCAATGACGAAGCTCGCGACGCTGTTCGACGAAGGCAGGATGGCGGTGCAGCTCAACGTCGGCCCGCTGGTCAAGCCGCTCACGCGCGCGCAGTTCAACAGCTCGAATCGCAAGGACTTCCCGATTCCGCCCAAGCTGTTCTCGCACAACGACCAGCAGTCGATCTGGCAGTCGTCCTCGCCCGAGGGCTCCACCATCGGCTGGGGCGGCAACCTCGGCGACCTGATGCTGGCCGGGCAGCGCAACGCGTCGCTCTTCACCTGCGTCTCGGTGGCGGGCAACGCGGTGTTCCTGTCGGGCGACGAGGCGCTGCAGTACCAGGTCGGCACGCGCGGCGCGGTGCGCATCAACAGCGTGAGCAGCGCCACGGGCAACGTCTACGGCTCGTCGGCGGTCAAGGCCGCCATGCAGCAGCTGGCGCAGCAGGCACGCAGCCACACGCTGGAGAACGAATACAACAAGGTCACGCTGCGCGCGGTCGAGGCGGAAGGCAAGATCACCACTGCCATCCAGCCTGACGACCTGAACGGCAACTTTCCCACCGGCAACAACCTGGCCGACCAGCTCAAGATGGTGGCCCGCCTGATCCGCGGACGCGTCTCGCTGGGCGTGAAGCGCCAGGTGTTCTTCGTCTCGATGGGCGGCTACGACCTGCACGACGACCTCGACACGAAGCAGGGCGGCCTGATGCTGCGGCTGTCCGAGGCCATGTTTGCCTTCCAGCGACAGATGAAAGCTCTGGACATCGACGACAAGGTGACGGCCTTCACCGCCTCCGACTTCGGCCGCACGCTTTCGAGCAACGGCAATGGCTCCGACCACGGCTGGGGCAGTCATCACTTCGTGGTCGGCGGTGTCAATGCCGTGAAGGGCAAAGCGTTCTACGGCACGCCGCCGCCGGTGAGCATCGGCAACACCGCGGCCGACGACGACCAGTGGCACGTCGGCCAGGGCCGGCTGCTGCCGACCACCTCGGTCGACCAATACGCGGCCACGCTGGCCAAGTGGTTCGGCGTACCCGACGCGGACCTCAACGGCATCCTGCCCAACCTGAAGAATTTCAACAACGTGACCGCGCCCAGTGGCATCAGCTATCCGCGCGATATGGGGTTCATGACATGAACGCAATGAGCAGCATGACCGCCATCGGCGGCCTCAACGGCATGGAAGGCGGGGCCAGCGTGAACTTCAGCGCGGACCCTCCCGAGGCGCCCGCACTGGCGCGCAGCAAGGCGGTGACGCACGTGCGCCCCTTCACCAACGTCGAGGCCGCCATCACGGCGCTGGAATCGCTGGACCGCGAGCTCAAGAAGTTCGAGCTCGCGGTGGCCGACAGCCTGCAGGACTACCTCGGCGTGCAGATGGCGCAGATCACCGACTGCGCGCTGGCACGCGGCTGGGAGCCGGTCAGCTTCTTGCAGAAGGACGGATTCCGCGTGTACCGCTACGAGGCCATGCGCAGCTACAAGGGGCGCAGCAAGAGGCGCTGAGTTTCCGGAGGCCGCAACGCCTCCACGACGAGCATCAAGGCTGGCGAGGCGCGTCGGCCGGCATAGTAGGCGTGATACCCGTCAAAGGTTGCCGCCCAATCGTCGAGTACCGGCACCAGCCGGCCTGCCTCGATGTGTTTCTCGACGAGGTCGCAGGGCAGCCATGCCAGCCCGTGCCCGGACAGCGCCGCAGCGACGATCAGCTCGCTCGAGTTGAAGACGAGCCGGCCCGAGACGTGGGCGTTGACGTGTTTCCGGCGATGCGTGAATTCCCATTTCAGAAGGCCACCGTGGGATGCCAGGCGCAATCCGATGCAATCGTGCAGGGTCAGATCCTGCGGGGTAGACGGCCGGGGGTGGCGCGAGAAGTAGTCGGGGCTGCCCACCACGGTCATGCGCATGTCGGGCGCGATGCGTACGGCGATCATGTCCTTGGCCACGTCGCCACCCAGGCGCACGCCGATGTCGAAGCGCTCGGCAACGATGTCGGTGAAACGGTTGTCGCCGCTGATCTCCACCTTGATGTCGGGGTACAGGGGCAGCCATGGTTGAAGCCTGGGCCAGATCAAGGTTCGCATCGAGTGTTCGGTTGCCGTGATGCGGACCATGCCGGCGGGCTTGCCGCGCATCTCGCCCAGAACGGCGAGTTCTGCTTCGATGTCCTCGAAGCGCGGGCCGACGGCTTGGTACAGGCGTTCACCCGCCTCCGTGGGAGCGACGCTGCGCGTGGTCCGGTTGAGCAGCTTCAGGTCGAGCCGGCGCTCCAGCGCTCGGACGGTCTGGCTGAGCGCGGACTGCGTCACCCCAAGCTGGGCCGCCGCTCGCGTGAAGCTGCCTGCGCGCACCACGGCCGCAAAACTGGCCAGGTCATCGAAGCGTGCCATTGATTAGCCTGCCTTCTAGGTACATGTCGATCCAGCAGTCTAGTCATTGGCAAGCAGGCTGCCTAAAGTTCTTGTGATCGGTTAGGGACAAGGACACACACCATGAAAACACGTCAACTGGGCCGTGGCGGCCTTACCGTTTCGGCCCTCGGTCTCGGCTGCATGGGCCTGAGCTTCGGGTTGGGCCCCGCTGCGGACAAGCGCGAAGGCATTGCAATGATCCGAGAGGCCTTCGAGCGGGGCGTGACCTTCTTCGACACCGCAGAGGGATACGGCCCCTTCACGAACGAACTCCTTGTCGGCGAAGCCATCGAGCCGATACGCGACCAGCTTGTCGTCGCGACGAAGTTCGGATTCAAGCTCGACGAGAACGGCGCGATGGTCGGGCTCGACAGTCGCCCGGAGCACATCCGCGATGTAGTCGAGGCCTCGCTGAAGCGCCTGCGCACCGACCGCATCGATCTGCTTTATCAGCATCGGGTCGATCCGGCGGTGCCGATCGAGGATGTCGCAGGCGCGGTCAAGAGGCTGATCGCCGAGGGCAAGGTCAAGTATTTCGGTCTTTCGGAAGCGAGCGCGCAAACGGTCCGCCGCGCGCACGCCGTGCAGCCCCTGGCGGCGATTCAAAACCACTACTCGCTGTGGATGCGCGAGCCGGAAATCGATCTGCTGGCGCTCTGTGAAGAACTCGGGATCGGATTCGTCTCGTGGGGCCCGCTCGGCCAGGGTTTTCTTACCGGCCAGATCACGCCGGACACGAAGTTCGACGACCCGAGCGACCTGCGCAGCAGCTTCCCCCGCTTCACGCCCGAAGCGCTGAAGGCCAACTTCGCGGTCGTCGACTTTCTGCGGGGTCTCGCTGCACGAAAGGGCAGCACACCCGCGCAGATCGCGCTCGCCTGGCTGCTTGCGCAGAAGCCGTGGATCGTGCCGATTCCCGGCGCCACGAAGCTCGAACACCTGGACGACAACCTGCCGGCGTGCGACCTTGAACTGACACCCGACGACCTGCGCGAGATCGATGCGGCGTTTGCAGCCATCGACGTGCAAGGCGCTCCTCTGTCGGAAGGCCTGACCTCCATGGCTGATCGATAAGGAGATAGACATGCAACATCGTCAACTTGGCAAGAGCGGCCTGAAGGTCTCGGCCCTCGGCCTCGGTTGCATGGGCCTGAGCTACGGCTACGGGCCAGCGACCGGCACGGCCGAAGCGGTCAAGCTCATCCGCGCGGGCTTCGAACGCGGGATCACGTTTTTCGACACGGCGGAAGTCTATGGGCCCTTCGTCAACGAAAGCGTGGTGGGGGAAGCGCTGGAACCTGTGCGCGATCAGGTCGTGATCGCGACCAAGTTCGGGTTTCGCGAGGGTGACGCCGGCAAGGGCCTCGACAGCCGGCCGGAACGCATCCGGCAGGTGGCCGACGAGGCGCTGAAGCGCTTGCGCACCGACCGCATCGATCTGTTCTATCAGCACCGTGTCGATCCGCAGGTTCCGATGGAAGACGTGGCGGGCGCCGTGAAGGACCTGATCCGCGAAGGCAAGGTGAAGCACTTCGGTCTTTCCGAGGCCGGCGTCGACAGCATTCGCCGCGCGCACGCGGTTCAGCCGGTCGCTGCCCTGCAGAGCGAATATTCCCTGTGGTGGCGCGAGCCGGAGAAAGAAATTCTTCCGCTGCTGGAGGAACTGGGCATCGGCTTTGTGCCATTCAGTCCGCTCGGAAAGGGTTTTCTGACGGGAGCGATCGACGCACAGACATCGTTCGGCGCGGCAGATTTCCGCAGCACAGTGCCTCGTTTTGCACCGCAGGCGCGCCAGGCGAATCGCGCACTGGTCGATGTTCTGGCGGAGATCGCCGCGCGCAAGCAGGTCACGCCTGCCCAGCTTGCACTCGCCTGGCTGCTCGCCCAAAGGCCGTGGATCGTGCCGATCCCCGGCACGACGAAGCTGCACCGCCTCGAGGAAAACGCCGGTGCCGCCTCTGTCGTGTTGTCGCCAGAAGACCTGAAGGAAATCGAGGCGGCCGTCTCGGGTGTTCAGGTCCAGGGCGACCGCTATTCGGCGGATCGACAAAAGCTCGTCGGCCGCTGAGCGACGACGACTAACGCCGAGCAAAAGGAATTGATCATGACCCAAGTAGTTGTTGTCATCGGAGCAGGGTCCATCGGCCAGGCCATCGCCCGCCGTGTCAGCGCGGGCAAGCACGTTCTGCTCGCCGACCTGCGGCAGGAGGGGGCCGACGCAGCGGCCAAGGTGCTCGCGAATGCCGGCTTCGAGGTGAGCACGGCAGTCGTGGACGTGTCTTCGCGCGCCTCGGTCCATGCGCTCGTGGGGACGGCCACCGCGCTTGGCAGTGTCACCGGCCTGATCCACGCCGCGGGCGTTTCTCCTTCGCAGGCATCACCGGCCACGATCCTCAAAGTCGACCTGTACGGCACCGCGCTCGTCCTGGAAGAGTTCGGCAACGTCATCGCGGAAGGCGGCGCTGGCGTCGTCATCGCGTCGCAGTCCGGACACCGCTTGCCAGCGTTGAGCCCTGAACAGAATGCGGCTCTCGCGACGACGCCGACTGAAGACTTGCTGGCACTGCCGATGCTTCAGCCCGAGCAGGTGAAAGACTCCCTGCACGCGTACCAACTTTCCAAGCGCGGAAATTCCCTGCGGGTCATGGCGGAGGCCGTGCGATGGGGCAAGCGTGGCGCCCGGGTGAACACCATCAGCCCCGGCATCATCTTCACGCCGCTCGCAAGAGACGAACTGACAGGCCCTCGCGGCGAAGGCTACCGGCGCATGATCGAAGCGTCGTCCGCCAAGCGCGGTGGCACACCGGACGAGGTCGGCAACGTCGGCGCGCTGCTGATGGGGCCAGACGGCGGCTTCATCACCGGCAGCGACTTCCTCATGGACGGCGGCGTCACCGCGGCCTACTGGTACGGAGAGCTCGCTCCGGCGAAGTGACTCGCCAGGCTCAGGTCTGTGCCAGGATTCGCCCCAGCTCGTCGATGTCGATCGGCTTCTGCAGATGGTGGTCGAACAGCCCCTCGGCCGCCTTGCCGCCCGCATCCTGCGCAGAGAAACCCGAGATCGCGACCAGCAGCTTCGGCGTGCCTTCCGTCGTGCTCGCGCGCAGCCGCCGCGCCACTTCCGTGCCCGGAAAGTCGGGCAGGGTGAGGTCGATCAGCGCGGCATCGAAGCTTTCGGCCGCTGCCGCGTCCAGCGCCTGCTGCGCGGTGTAGGTGCAGCGCGCGGTGTGGTCGTGCAGGCTCAGCAGCTCCTGCAGCAGATCGGCCGCGGCCTTGTTGTCGTCGACGATCAGCACGTTCACTGGGGTGTCTCCTTTTGGGTGTCGGCCGGGGGCGCCGGTGGTTGCAGCGGCAGGTCGACCACGAAGCGCGAGCCTTCGCCCGGCGCGCTTTCCACGCCGATCTGCCCGCCGTGCAAGGTCACGATCTTGCGCGTGATGTAGAGCCCGAGGCCCAGCCCCGCGGCGTGCTTGCGGCTGTCGTCGGTGCGCTCGAACTGCTCGAAGATGCGGCCCTGGTCTTCGGGCGCAATGCCTATGCCCTGGTCGCGCACGGCCACCTGCGCGGTGTTTCCCAGCTGTTGCACGACCATTTCGACCGGCTTGCCGCCGCCGTAGCGCAGCGCGTTGGTCAGCAGGTTGGTCAACACCTGTTCGATGCGGAACTCATCCCATTCGCCGCGCAGTTCGGCCGGCGCCGCGAGCGTGATGACCGAGCCCGCGGCCTCGGCCTGGTGCCGCAGGCTCTCTACCACCGCTTGAGCCAGCGTCGCGAGGTCCACCGGCGTGGTCTTGATCGACAGCGCATCGCGCCGCATGCGGGTGACGTCGAGCATGTCGTCGATCAGCCGCACCATGTTGCGGATCTGCCGCTGGTCGCGCTCGATCATCGTGGGCAGCCGCTCGGGCGCGAAGCTGGCGAGGTTGCCCTTCGACAGGTGCAGCTGCCGCAACTGCGCCTCGAGGTAGAGCGTGTTGAGCGGCGTGCGCAGCTCGTGCGACACCATCGACATGAAGTCGTCGCGCATGCGCACGGCGCGTTCCAGCTCGTGCTGCGTCTGCTGCAGCTGCTGCACCAGCTCTTCCTGCTTCCTGTGCGCGGCCGCGAGCGATTCCATTTCGTGGCGCAGCGCCTTGCGGTGCTGGTACAGGTCGACGAACACGTTCACCTTGCTGACCACCGCGTGCGGATCGAGCGGCTTGTGCAGGAAGTCGACCGCGCCGCTCTCGTAGCCCTGGAAGGCGTAGTTCAGCTCGCGCCCGGCGGCACTCACGAAGATGATGGGAATGTGCCGCGTGCGCTCGGTGCCGCGCATCAATTCGGCCAGTTCGAAGCCGTTCATGCCCGGCATCTGCACGTCGACGATCGCGAGCGCGAATTCATGCTCCAGCAGCAGCGCCAGCGCCGCATCGGCCGAGTCGGCGCGGTACACGAGGCGCCCCGGCGCGCGGATCAGCGCTTCCAGCGCCAGCAGGTTCTCCGGCAGGTCATCGACGATCAGCAGCTTGCTTTCGATGTCAATGTTCATGGGCGGCCTCCAGCTGGAGCAGCAGCGTGCGCAGTTCGCGCAGGGGGAGCACGTAGTCGGGAATGTGGCGCGCGATGGCGGCTTGGGGCATGGTTGGAATAAGAGCTTCTTTCGGTTCCTGGACGGCGGTGAGCCCGCCGGCCAGATGAATGCGGTGCAGGCCTTCGGCGCCGTCGTCGTTCGCGCCGGTCAGCAAAAAGCCGGCGAGGGCGGGGCCGTAGACGTCGGCGGCGGAGCCCATCAGCACGTCGATGGACGGCCGCGAGAACAGCACCGGCGGCTCGCAGCTCAGCGAGAAGGCGCGCTCGCGCTCGATCGACAGGTGGTAGCCGGGTGGCGCGAAGTACAGGCTGCCGGCCGCCAGCGGCATCTTGTCGTTGGCCTCGTGCACCGGGATCGGCAGGCGCTGCGCGAAGATCTCGGCGAGATGGCTCTCGTGATCCCCGGGCAGGTGCAGCACCACCGCCATCGGAATGCGCCAGCTGGCGGGCAGGTCGTGCAGCAGGGTGGAGAGCGCGTCGATGCCGCCGGCCGAGGCGCCCAGCACCACGGCGTCCACGCGCTTGCGAACGGGGGAGCGAAGGTGGTGCTTCATATTGCCCGTCATGCGGCTTTCTTGCGGTAGATGCGCTCGACGCGCGCGTGCGTGTCGAAGCGGTCCGAGTAGCCCGAAAAGTCGATGCTCTCCTTCGAGCCCAGACCGAGAAAGCCGCGGTGCGACAGCGACTCGTGGAACAGGCCCAGCGCCCGGTCCTGCAGCTCCCGATTGAAGTAGATCAGCACGTTGCGGCACGACACCAGTTGTGTTTCCGCGAACACGCTGTCGGTGGCCAGGCTGTGGTCGGCAAAGATCACGCCGGCGCACAGAGAGGGGTCGAAGCGCGCGGCGTCGTAGGCGGCGGTGTAGTAGTCGGAGAACTCGCCGCGTCCGCCCGCGCGCTGGTAGTTGGTGGTGTAGCCGCGGATCGCCTCCAGCGGAAAGATGCCCTGGCGCGCCTTCTCCAGCGAGGCGGGGTTGATGTCGGTGGCGTAGATCTGCGTACGCGCGAGCAGGCCTTCTTCGCGCAGCAGGATGGCCAGCGAGAACACTTCCTCGCCCGTGCTGCAGCCCGCCACCCACACCTTGACGGACGGGTAGGTGTGAAGGATCGGCACCACGTGCTGGCGCAAGGCCAGAAAGTAGGCCGGGTCGCGGAACATCTCGCTCACCGGGATCGTCAGGAACTGCAGCAGCCGGCCGAACAGCGAAGGGTCGCGCAGCACCCGCTCCTGCAGCGCCGAGATGCTCGGCAGCCCGAGCTGGTCGAGCGCGTGCAGCACGCGGCGCTTCTGCGAGGCCACGGTGTAGTTGCGGAAGTCGTAGCTGTACTTGAGATAGATCGCCTCCATCAGCAGGCGCAGCTCGATCTCCGTGTCGCTCAGCGGATGCAGCGGCGGCGTGTGAGTGGCGGTCTTCGAGTTGCCGGGGCGTGTTGTCACAGGCGCTCCATCTTCGGCATCCACACGCGCAGCAGCGAGAACAGGCGCTCCAGATCCACCGGCTTGGCGAGGTAGTCGTTGGCGCCGGCGGCCAGGCATTGCTCGCGGTCGTCCTTGGTGGCCTTGGCGGTGATGGCGATCACCGGCATCTTCTCGAAGCGCGGGTCGCCGCGCAGGCGGCGCGTGGCTTCCAGGCCGTCCATCTCCGGCATCATCACGTCCATCAGCACGAGGTCGATCTCGCTCACCTGGTCGAGCCGCTCCAGCGCCTCGCGGCCGTTGCGGCCGATCTCGACGATGGCGCCGCGCTGCTCCAGCGCGCTGGTCAGCGCGAAGATGTTGCGCACGTCGTCGTCCACCAGCAGGATGGTGCGGCCCTCGAAGATGCGGTCGCGTCCGCGCGCCGTCTTCAGCATGCCCCGGCGCTCGCTGGAAAGCTCGGCCTCCACCTTGTGCAGGAACAGCGTCACTTCGTCGAGCAGGCGCTCGGGCGAGCGCGCGCCCTTGATGATGATCGAGCGCGAGTAGCGCTGCAGCTCGGCTTCTTCGTCGCGCGTAAGGTTGCGCCCGGTGTAGACGATGACCGGCGGGAACGACACGATTTCTTCCGCCGCCATGGCCTTGAGCAGCTCGCTGCCCTGCATGTCGGGCAGCTTCAGGTCGGTGATCATGCAGTCGAACACGCGGGTGCGCAGCAGCTCCAGCGCCTCTTCGCCGGAGCCGACGGCAACGATCTCGATGTCGTCGTCGCCGATCAGCCTGATGACGCTCTCGCGCTGCAGCTCGTCGTCTTCCACCAGCAGCACGACCTTGACCTTCTGCGTGAGCTTTTCTTCCAGCCGGCCGAACACCTTCATCAGCTCGTCGCGCGTGGCCGGCTTCAGCGCATAGCCGATGGCGCCCATCTGCAGCGCAGCGCCCTGTACGCCTTCGGCGGCGGACACCACGTGGATCGGAATGTGGCGCGTGTGCGGCGAATCCTTCAGCCGCTGCAGCACGTCGAGGCCGGTGCTGTCGGGCAGGCGCATGTCGAGCAGGATCGCGTCGGGCAGGAACTGCGTGGCCAGCTCGAAGCCATCGGCCGCGCCATGCGCCACCAGGCAGCGATAGCCCAGCTCGTGCGCCAGGTCGTAGAGGATGTGCGCGAACTGCGGCTCGTCTTCGATCACGAGCACGCGGCGCACCTGGTCGCGCGGGATGGAGCGGTCGTCGGCGAACTGCGGCGCGGGCACCGGGGCAGGGGGCTTCGGCGCCAGCGACGCAACGGATGGCGCATGTGCGGGCCGTGGCGTGTAGACCGCCGACGGCTGAAGCGCTGCCGGTGAAGCCTGCGGTGCCTTCGCCGGCAGTTGCAGGACGAAGGTGCTGCCCTGGCCCGGCTCGCTCTGCACCGTGAGCGTGCCGCCCAACAGCTGCGTGAGGTCGCGCGAGATCGACAGGCCCAGCCCGGTGCCGCCATAGCGCCGGCTGGTGGTGCCGTCGGCCTGGCGGAAAGCTTCGAAGATCAGCTCGTGCTGCTGCGGATCGATGCCGATGCCCGAGTCAGACACCGCGAAGGTGGCGCCGCCATCAGCGGCCGGCGAGACTGTCAGCGCCACTTCGCCGCGCTCGGTGAACTTGATCGCGTTCGACAGCAGGTTCTTCAGGATCTGCTCGACCCGCTGCCGGTCGGTGACCAGCGAGGCCGGCGCATCGGGCCGTACTTCGAGCCTGAAGCTCAGGTTCTTCTGCATGGCCAGCGGGCTGAAGGTGCTCTCCAGGCTGCGGGCCAGCTTGGCGAGCGTGACGTCTTCGGGTACCACTTCGAGCTTGCCGGCCTCGACCTTCGCGATGTCGAGGATGTCGTTGATCAGCACCAGCAGGTCGTTGCCCGACGAATAGATCGACTCCGCGAACTTCACCTGCTCCGGGGAGAGATTGCCCTGCGGGTTGTCGCCCAGGAGCTTGGCGAGGATGAGCGCGCTGTTGAGCGGCGTGCGCAGCTCGTGCGACATGTTGGCGAGGAATTCCGACTTGTAGCGGCTCGCGCGCTGCAGCTCGTCGGCGCGGTCTTCGAGGTCGCGCTGCACGCGGCGCAGCGCGGTGTTGCGCTGGTCCAGCGCCTCGGTGCGCTCGGAAAGCTGGCTGTTGGTCTGCTCCAGTTCGGCCTGCTGGTTCTCCAGCATGGCCTGCGAGGCGCGCAGGGCGCGCGACTGTTCCTCGAGTTCTTCATTGGCGGTGCGCAGCTCTTCCTGCTGCACCTGCAGTTCCTCGTTGAGCTGCTGGGTTTCGCCGAGCACCTCCTGCAGTTGCTCGCGGTAGCGCGCCGCCGCCAGCGAGGTGCCGATGTCGTCGGACACCAGGTCGATCAGCTGGTTGCCGCGGTCGTCCAGCGCGCCTGGCAGGCCGAGCTCGACCACGCCGTTGACCATGCCGCTGCTCGCGACGGGCACCAGCAGCACCGACTTGGGCGCCATCTCGCCAAGGCCCGAGTTGACCTTCAGGTAGTCGGCATCGACCGGGTCGATCAGCATGCGCCGGCGCTCGGCGGCCGCTTGGCCCACCAGGCTTTCGGTGGGGGAGAAGACCTGCGGCGTGGCTTCGGCCGCGCTCGAGAAGCCGTAGCTCGCCGCCCGGCGCAGCGGGCCGTGGCGCTCGCGCACGTACATGGCGCCGACCGAGGCGCCCAGGTAGCGCGAGAAGAACGCGAGCACCTTGCGGCCCATGTCCGGCGCGCTAAGTTCGCCGACCAGCTCGCCCACCAGCCCGGTCTGTGCGTTGCGCAGCCAGGCCTCGTGAGCGAGCCGCTCGGCGTGCGCAGCTTGTTCCTTCAACACCACGTCGTAGCTGTCGGACAGCAGCACCAACTGGCGCCGGCCGAAGTAGGCCATCAACCCGGTGAAGCTCAGGGTGAACAGCAGGAACAACCCGACAACCCACCAGGCAGTGCTGTTGGCGGCGTTGTTGCGCTGGAAGCGCAGGGCCTGCTCGGTCTCCATGAAGGCGGTGAATTCGGCGCGCATGTCGTCCATCAACCGCTTTTCGTCGCCGAGGCGCATGGCGGTCTGATTGCCGCTGCTGGCGTCGCGCGCGGCAATCATGCCGTTGGCAAATTCGAGCCAGGCTGTCTGCAGCGTGGCGAGGCGGTCGATGCGCTCCACCTGCTGGGGGTTGTCCGACACCAGGTTGCGCAGCCCGACCGTATCGCCCTTGAGGCGGGTCAGGGCGCCTTGGTAAGGCTCCAGAAAGCTCCGCTCACCGGTGATCAGGAAGCCGCGCACACCGGTTTCCATGTCGATGGTGCGGCGCTGCAACTCGCTGGCGGCGCGGGTGACGCGGTCGGTGTGCTCGACCCAGCCGATGCTGTTGAGCAGGAACAGGATCAACCCCACGAACACCACGGCACCGAATACGCCGCCGATCAGGGGCAGCTTGATGTTCCGGCTGAGCAGGCGCTCGAAGTCGTCGGGGTCGATCGCGGTGGGAGTGTTCATCGGTCGCAGTTGTAGGCAAAACTTGTCAAGTTTTGTCGATAAATCGAAGAGGCCCTGTCGGAGAAGGCCCCGTCACGGTCTTGACGCGGATAGGGAAACCGCAGGCGCCGTATTCGCGTGGCTATACTGTAAATTCATACAGCATTTGCCAGATGGGCCCCGAACCCTCCAACCCGCAAGACGCGGCCTCCATGATCGCGCATGTAGTCTCCGTCAAGGCCCTGTGCGCCTTCGGCGCGAAGGCGGGCGACCTCGACCTGCGCTTCGTGCCCGCACCCAGCGCGCTCGAAGGCATGGCCGGGCACGCAATAGTGCAGCACCGGCGCGATCCCGAGCACTACGCCTGCGAGGTCGGGCTCGAAGCCACCTGCGGCGCGGTCCGCGTGCGTGGCCGGGCCGACGGCTACGAGGCACGCGCAGCCCGCGTCGAAGAAATCAAGACCTTCCGCGGCGACTTCGACGCCATCCGCGGCAACCATCGCGCGCTTCACTGGGCGCAGGCCCGCACCTACGGCTGGATGCTGTGCGAGCTGAACGGCCACGAAGAAATGACCGTGGCGCTGGTGTACCTTGACCTTGCCACCGGCGACGAAACCGTGCTCGAAGAGCACCACACCCGCGAAGCGCTGCGGGAGCACTTCGAGCAGCTGTGCGGCCGCTACAGCGCCTGGGCGCGCAGCGAAGCCGGCCACCGCGCCGCGCTCGACGCCACGTTGGCCCAGCTCGAATTTCCGCACCGCGCTTTCCGCACTGGCCAGCGCGAACTGGCCGAGGCCGTCTACCGCGCAGCCGTGGGCGGGCGCTGCCTGATGACGCAGGCTCCCACGGGCATCGGCAAGACGCTGGCCACCATCTTCCCGCTGCTCAAGGCCCGCGCGGCACGCAAGATCGACAAGCTTTTCTTCCTTACCGCCAAGACATCCGGCCGGCCGGTGGCGCTCGATGCGCTTCGCGTGCTCGACAAGGGCAGAGGGCAAGGGCGCCTGCGCGTGCTCGAACTCGCGGCCCGCGAGAAAGTCTGCGAATACCCCGATCGCGCCTGCCATGGCGATGCGTGCCCGCTCGCCAGGGGCTTCTACGACCGCTTGCCCGCTGCGCGCGAGCAGGCCGCGCAGGTGGCGTGGCTCGACCGCGAAGCGCTGCGCAACATCGCGCTCGCACACGAGGTGTGCCCCTATTTCCTTGCGCAGGAAATGGCGCACTGGGCCGATGCCATCGTCGGCGACTACAACTACTACTTCGACAGCAGCGCCTTCCTCTACGCCACCATGCGCGATGCCGACTGGCGCGTGGCTGTGCTGGTGGACGAGGCCCACAACCTGCTGGAACGTTCGCGCGGCATGTATACCGCGCAGCTCGAAGGCGCGGCGCTCGAAGAAGCGCACCGCGTGGCGCCCGCCGCGCTGCGCGGTCCGCTGGCGCGGCTCTTCCGCGAATGGGACACGGTGCAGCAGTCGCAGGTGGCCGACTACGAAACCGCCGATGAAATTCCCGAGCGCTTCCTGCGCACCCTGCAGGCCGCCAACACTGCCATGGCCGAGTATTTCGCAGCGACGCCCGATGCTTCGCAGGGGCCGCTGCAGCGCTTCTTCTTCGACGCACTGCACTTCGCCCGGCTGGCCGAGGCCTTTGGCGACCACTCGGTCTTCGAGCGCACGCTCGGGGCCACGCAGCAGGATCGCAGCCTGGCCATCCGCAACCTCGTGCCCGCGCCGTTCCTCGAGGCGCGCTTCGGCGATGCGGTGTCGGTCACGTGCTTCTCGGGCACGCTGTCGCCTTTTGCTTTCTACCGCGATGCGCTGGGCCTGCCCGAAGACACCGCGCTGCTCGACGTGGCCTCGCCCTTCGACAGCCGGCAACTGCGCGTCGAGGTGGCGATGCATGTGTCGACGCGTTTTCGCGACCGCGCGGGGTCGCTGCGCAATGTGGCGGACATCATCGGCGCGCAGTTCGAGCGCCTGCCGGGCAACTACCTGGCCTTCTTCAGCAGTTTCGACTACCTCGAAAAAGCCTGCGCTGCGTTCTCGCTGCGACACCCCGGCGTGCCCGTGTGGACGCAGACGCGCGGCATGCGCGAGGCCGACCGCCACGGCTTCATCGCGCGCTTCGAGGAGGGCGGGCAGGGCATCGGCTTCGCGGTGCTCGGCGGCGCGTTCGGCGAGGGCATCGACCTGCCGGGCAGCCGGCTGATCGGCGCCTTCGTCGCCAGCCTGGGCCTGCCGCAGTACAACGAACTCAACGAGATCACGCGCGAGCGCATGCAGACGCGCTTCGGCAAGGGCTACGAGTACACCTATCTCTATCCTGGCCTGCAGAAGGTGGTGCAGGCGGCCGGCCGTGTGATCCGCACCGAGGAAGACCGCGGCGTGTTGCACCTGCTTGACGACCGCTTCGCGCGCGCCGAGATCCGCGAGCTGCTGCCGCGCTGGTGGCACGTGCGACTGGCGGGTCTCGCAGACCCAATTCGAACAAACACCGAATAGAGGCTATTGAGACCTCACTCGCTATCCACGGCCAGAGAGAATGAATTGTTGTCGATTGATTGCAATTGAATATGAAATGTAATTGAAAGGAATTTGGTTCTGCGGAAAGCAGCTCTTTCTCGTAACTGCCTTAGTTGGTACTTAGACTCAGGAAGGAAAATTCAACAAAGGAACAGCCTCTTTCATGAAATCAAATTGTTTGGTAACAGAGTCGGCGGTCACGGAAAATTCGCGCAGGCAGTTCTTGCAAAAGAGCGCACAAACTGCGACGGTACTTTGGAGTGGCTCGATGTTGGCCGGTTGCGGGGGTGGCGATTCGGGCGGCGACACGGGTTTGAATGGGGGGAATTTGTTTCCTTCTGCAAACAATCCCGCCAGCGAAAATTCGTTGCCATCCTCTGAAAGCGGAAATTCAACACCACCTCCTGTAAACACTCCAGCCGGTGAAAATTCGTCGTCACCCCCTGCATCCAACTCGACCAGCGAGAATTCTTCGCCTTCCGAAACAAGCCCGACGGTCCAGTCTTTCTCTCCGTCCGCCGAGGCTCCGGGCGGAGTAATTGTTATCACCGGCTCCAAATTCGATTCAAGTGCTTTCGTAAGCTTTGGAGGCGTAGCGGCAGTGCAATTCAGCGTGGACTCGGCGACGCAAATTTCGGTGACTGTGCCCGCTTTGGCGATCACAGGTCCGGTCACCGTCAGGACGGCTGGAGGAACGGGCCGATCCAGCGCGCCGTTCTCTGTGCTGACTGCGCCCGCGCCAGCACCCGGTTATCGACTCGCCTGGCACGATGAGTTTGAAGGCAATGGAGTGAACAGCCGCAATTGGCGAATGCATACCTCCATGCGAGACCAAGCACAGCAAACAACCGATGCTGCCGATGTCTCCAACAGTGTCTTGACGATTTCGACCTATACGGACCCTTCGACAGGTGCGCATCACACGGGTTTTCTGGATACGAAAACAAGCCCGGGCTGCGAATTCACCTTCGGGTACGTCGAGGCTCGCGTTCGCTTTGTGAACAGACCCGGGCAGTGGTCTGCATTCTGGTTGCTGTCGGACCAGAACAGGGCATACACGCCGCCCAATCCGGCTGCAGGCGTGGAGATCGACATCATCGAGCACCGTGCGGTCGAGGCGAACAATGCGGCAGACGTCAGCAATGGGCATTCGAGCGCAGTGCATTGGAATGGCTATGCCGCAGCAGAGATAAAGAGCATCGGCAGCGGGGTGAGGACACTGCCGGCAGGCAAGTCGTTCTCCGACTGGCATACGGTAAGCCTGCTTTGGACCCCGACCAAATATCAGTTCTATCTCGACGGGACGCAGTTCTGGGAGACCACGGAAGGCATTTCCCAGAGCGACGAATACATCCTGCTCACCAGCGAAATCAAGGACAAGGCGTGGGCAGGCGATATTCCTCCAGACGGCTATGGCCCGCGCGGCGCCAGCACGAATCCGGTCATGCAGATCGATTGGGTTCGCGTTTGGCAACTGCCGTGACCCGCATGGCGAATCACGGGGTCATGGCCGCCAAGCACGCAGGAAGCCGACTGCGCCATCCCCCGATGGCGTTCTTCCCACTGCCGAAGGCGGGCACCGTCCGCAAGATCGACAAGCTGTTCTTCCTTGCAACCTGCCAGAGATGACGAAGATGACGCGCGCCGCCAGACGCCTCGAACACGCCGGCCAGCCCGACCTGTTCGGCGAAGCGGCCGTGGCTGCCATCGAAGGCTTGCGCTACGAGCGCGACTTCCTGTCCGCCGAGGAAGAAACCGGCCTGCTGCACATCGTGCAGGCCCTGCCGCTCAAGGAGATGCGCTACAAGGAATACACGGCACGGCGGCGCGGCACCAGCTTCGGCGGCAGCTACGACTTCGAGAACAACCGCCTCAAGCCCGGTGCGCCGCTGCCCGAAGCGCTGCATCCACTGCGGGCAAAAGCGGCCGCATGGGCCGGCATCCCGCCCGAAGACCTCACCCACATGCTGATCGCCGAGTACCGTCCCGGCACGCCGCTGGGCTGGCATCGCGATGTGCCTGACTTCGAGGACATCATCGGCGTTTCGCTGCACAGCGACGCGGTGATGCAGTTCCGGCCCTACGTGCCCGGCGCACGGGCCTCAGGCCCCGCCACGCTCGAATTCCTGATCGAGCCGCGCTCCGTGTACCTGCTGCACGGCCCGGCGCGCTGGGCATGGCAACATGCCATCGCACCGACCGAGGCCTTGCGCTATTCCATCACCTTGCGCACACGGAGAACCCGCGCCCCATGAACCGCAGCACCTTCCTCAAGCTCCTCACGCAAAAACTCTTCCCCGTGCTGAAGGCCGAAGGCTTCGAGGGTTCGGGCCAGACGCTGCGGCGCATCGATGGGCCGCTGATCCATGTGTTCAACGTGCAGGGCGCGAGCGGGGGGAAGGCGTGCTACCTGAACCTCGGCGCGCATCTCGACTTCCTGCCGACCGAAGGCGGCGCCCAGGTGGCGCCGGATGCGCTGGAGGAATCGCACTGCGTGTTCCGCGACCGGATGGAGCCGCCGCCCGGCGCCGCTTTCGGATGGGCCTATGGCGTGACGAAAGAGCAGGCGGAAGAGAACGTCGAGTTCATCGTGAGCGAATGGGCGGGGCCGGGGCACGCTTTCTTTGCACGGCATGGCAGCTACCCGCAAAGTTTCGAGCAGATGCTGCGCGAGACCGACCCGAACCAGATCCATGCGCGAACGGCTCTGCATCTCGCGCGGATCGCGGTGCACCTGGGCGACCGCGCACGGGCGCAGGCCCTGGTCGATGCAGGGCTGGCGCGCGCACCGGAGCGGGCCACGTCCTTGAAGGCGGACCTCGCGAAGGTCCTGACGGCCTAGCGCTCGGCCAGCTGCGCGCAGCAGCAGCTGAAACACCCCACATGCGCGGCTTTCCTTCCCACACCGCAAAGCCGCTGATGCGCTTGCGCACCGCCCAAGCGTCGAGGCCGTTGAACAGCATCACCATCGGCACCTGCTGGATCATCAGCGAGTGGATCTGGTCGAACAGGGCCTGGCGCTTCTTCGGGTCAGACTCGGCGAAGCTGTCGTCGATCAGCTTCAGCGCCTGCGGGTCTTCCCACACCTTGCGCGCCTGCTTGTCCTTCGGGCCCGAGAACTGTTCGTAGCTCAGCGCCGGGTCGAGGCGGGAGGAGTAGCTGAACGAGCTCATCTGGTAGTTGCCGCTGTTGTAGCGGTCCAGCTGCGTGGCCCATTCGAGCACCTCGATCTGCGCGTTGATGCCCACGGCCTGCATCATGGCCTGCGCCAGCACCGCCACGGTATAGCTGGGCACGCGCGCGCTTGTTGTTCTGGATGGTGATCTTCTCGCCCTTGTAGCCGGCCTCGCGCAGTTTCTGGTACTTCAGCTGCGCATCGCTCGACGTGATCCGGCCCGCGTCGATGGCGCCCGACTTCAATCCGGCCGCCGCAGTGGCCGCATCGGGCACGACGATGAACTTCACCGTGTCCCTGCGCCGCATGAAGCCGGGCACCTGACACGCACGACAGACAAGGCTGACGCGCAGCGCGTGCGTTCTCCGACCCACGGCGCGCCTCGCGTGCCCAGCATGAAGGCTTCTCATCGAGCAGGAGCAATGCCATGCCAAGAGGCGACAAGTCGTCCTACACGGACAAGCAGAAGCGACAGGCCGAACACATCGAGGAAGGCTACGAACACCGCGGCGTGGGCAAGGCCGAAGCCGAGCGCCGCGCTTGGGCCACGGTGAATGCCGAGACTGGTGGCGGCAAGAAGTCGGGCTCCGGTCGTGGCAAGGCCGAGAACCATGCGCCGGCGCGCAAGGGCGGCCGCCTTGGCGGTGCTGCCGCAGCGCATCGCCCAGCGGCCGCACGCTCGGCTTCCGCGATGAAGGCTGCCGCCACGCGCAGGCGCAACGCCGAAAAGCGCGGCTGACCCGGAGCCGACGATGCACATCATCCTGGGAGCGACGGGCCACGTCGGCTCGGCGCTTGCGCAAGACCTGCTCGCGCGCAGCGAGCCGGTGACGGTGGTGACGCGCGATGCGCACAGGGCCGAAGCCCTGCGGACAAAAGGCGCGCACGTGGCCGTGATCGACGTGTTCGACACGCATGCGCTGCACCGTGTGTTCAAGGGCGGCCACCGGGTCTTCGTGCTGAATCCGCCGGCGGCACCATCGACCGACACGGTGGCCGAAGAGCACAGGAGCTTGCGCGCCATTCTTTCCGCGCTCGAAGGCTGCAGGCTCGAGAAGATCGTCGCCGAGTCGGCCTATGGCGCGCAGCCCGGTGAGGGCCTGGGCGACCTGGGCGTGCTGTACGACATGGAGCAGGCGTTGCGCGCCGGCCCGACACCGTTCAGCGCCATTCGCGCCGCCTACTACATGAGCAACTGGGACGCCTCGCTGAAGACAGCGCGTGAAGAGGGCAAGGTGCACAGCATGTATCCCGCCGACTTCAGGTTGCCGATGGTGGCGCCGCACGATCTCGGCCAGTTCGCCGCCAGGCTGATGCTGGGCCCGCCCGAGTCTTCGGGGCCGCATCACGTCGAGGGGCCGGAGCGCTATTCGGCGGGCGATGTTGCGCAGGCTTTCTCGCAAGCGCTGGGGCGACCGGTGGAGGTGGTCGAGACGCCGCGTGAGCAGTGGGAGCAGGCGTTCAGGTCGCTGGGCTTTTCCGATGCTGGAGCCAGGTCGTATGCGGCCATGACGCGCGTCACACTGGACCAGCACTACGAGCCGTCCGAGAAGCCGGAGCGCGGCGTGATTTCGCTGGGCGAGTACATCTCCGCGCTGGTGAAGAAGAGTCCGGACCGCTGAAACCCGCCAATACGCTGTCCGATATCCGGGTCTCAGGCCGCGAAGCCGCTAAAACCGGACATTCGTGACCTGTTTCTGGCGGCAGCCGGACAACTTGCGTTTTCCCGCCATGGCGGCCCGGGAGCGAGAAGCCGTCTTGTTCGGTGACGTTGCTCCGAACGCGGCTTCTACGCCTGCAAACGTCGCTGATTCGCCCGTCATTTCGCAAGCCGTCTGGCGGTTTGCCGCACGGTGAACGCATCGATACGATCCCGCGCCTTGCCCTCACGAAAGGAATGCGCGGGTGCTTTCTACGACTGCTTCTTCCTCATCACCCAATGCCGCCTTGCAGCAACGCAGCCAGCGCCATGTCTGGCATCCGTGCACGCAGAGCATTCGCCTCGAAGCAGTGCCGCCGTTGCCCATCGCGCGAGGCGAGGGCGTCTGGCTCTCCGACCATGAAGGTCGCCGTTATCTCGACGCCACCAGTTCGTGGTGGGTCAATCTCTTTGGCCACGCACACCCCGCGCTCAACGCTGCGCTGAAAGACCAGCTCGACAAGCTGTCGCACGTGATGCTCGCGGGCTGCACGCATGCACCGGCCGTGGAACTGGCCGAGCGCCTGTCCGCGCTGACGGGGCGCGCGCTGGGTCATTGCTTCTATGCCTCCGACGGCGCATCGGCGGTGGAGATCGCGCTGAAGATGAGCTTCCACGCCTGGCGCAACGCCGGCCACGCTGGCAAGCAGCGCTTCGTCGCGCTGAAGCAGGGCTACCACGGCGAGACGCTGGGGGCCTTGCACGTGACCGACGTGCCGGTGTTCCGCGATGCCTACGCGCCATTGCTTGCGAACGCGCACCTCGTTGCATCACCTGATGCACGCAACGCCAGACCGGGCGAAGACGCGGCCGCCATCGCACGCCGCGCCGCAGCCGAACTCGAAGCTCTGCTGGCCGAACAGCACGACACCATCGCCGCCGTGATCGTCGAGCCATTGGTGCAATGCGCCACCGGCATGGCGATGCACGACCCCGAATACCTGCGGCTCGTGCGCGCCCTGTGCGACCGCTACCAAGTGCACCTCATCGCTGACGAGATAGCGGTGGGCTGCGGCCGCACCGGCAGCTTCTTCGCCTGCGAGCAGGCCGGCATCTGGCCTGACTTCCTTTGCCTCTCGAAAGGCATCAGCGGTGGCTATCTGCCACTGGCTCTGGTGATGACACGCGACGCCATCTACGAGGGCTTTGTCGACGACGACGTGGCGCGCAGCTTTCTGCATTCGCATTCGTACACCGGCAACGCGCTGGCCTGCCGTGCGGCGGTGGCCACGCTGGATCTGTTCAAGAGCGAAGACGCGCTGCAGCGCAACCGTGGCCGCGCAGTGCGCCTGCTGCAGCGGCTGCACGACGGGCTCGAAGGCCAGCCGATCGATCACCTGCGCCAGCGCGGAATGATCACGGCCTTCGACGTGCGCGAGCCGGGCGCGCGCTTTGCCGAGCGCTTCCACATGGCGGCGCGTGCACAGGGGCTGCTGATGCGGCCTATCGGCAACACCGTCTACCTTATGCCGCCTTATGCGATCAACGACAGCGAGATCGACCAGTTGGTCGACGGTACGCTGGCCACGCTGAAGGCCGTCACGGCCATGAGTTCAAAGGAAGGAGCCCGCGATGTCGCGCTTGCTTGACCGCCTGCAGGGCGAGATCCACGCGCTCGACGCCCAGTCGTTGCGCCGTCGCAGGCAGATTGCCGAAACCGCCTGCGCGCCCGAACAGACCCTGACGCTGGCCGGCGCCACCGCACCGCGCACGATGCTTGGGTTCAGCAGCAACGACTATCTCGGCCTCGCCGCGCATCCCGCATTGGCGAAGGCATGGGCAGAAGGCGCCGCGCTGTACGGCACGGGCAGTGGCGGTTCGCACCTGATCCTCGGCCACTCGCGTGCCCATGCACTGCTCGAAGAACGGCTGGCCGGCTGGATGGCGCCCTTCATTCCTGAGGCGCAGAGCCTGTTCTTCTGCACCGGCTACATGGCCAACCTCGCGGTGTTGTCGGCGCTCGGCGGAGCCGAGGCGGTCATCTTCTCGGAGTCGCTCAACCATGCCTCGCTGATCGACGGCGCGCGGCTGGCCAAGGCGCGCGTCGAGCGCTATCCGCATTGCGACGTGGCCGCGCTCGATGCGCAACTCGCCGCCTGCGACGCGCCGGTCAAGCTCATCGTGAGCGATGCGGTGTTCAGCATGGATGGCCACATCGCGCCCGTGGCCGAACTGCTCGCACTGGCCGAGCGGCACGACGCCTGGCTGGTGATCGACGACGCGCACGGCTTCGGAGTGCTGGGGGGCACCGGGCGCGGCGTAGTCGAAGCCCTGGGCTTGCGCTCGGAGCGGCTGGTGCTCGTGGGCACGCTGGGCAAGGCGGCGGGCGTATCGGGTGCCTTCGTGGCAGCGCACCGCACCGTCATCGACTACCTGGTGCAGCGTGCGCGGCCGTACATCTTCACGACAGCCGCGCCGCCGGCCGTCGCACACGCGCTGCTCGCGAGCCTGACGCTGATCGAGGGCGAGGAGGGCGCGGAACGCCGTGCTCGGCTGCTGGCCCGCATCGCGCAGTTGCGCAAGGGTTTGAAGGCGGTGCTGCCGGCAGACGGCAGCGCCTGGCTGCCGGAATCGCCCACCGCGATCCAGCCGCTGATCGTCGGCGACAACGCACGCGCGATGCGAGTCATGGCGCAACTCGATGCACGGGGCCTGCGCGTGGGCGCGATCCGCCCGCCGACCGTGCCCGCCGGCACGGCGCGGCTACGCATCGCGCTGTCGGCCAGCCACAGCGAGGCCGATGTCGCTCGGCTGGTCGATGCATTGGGCGAAGCCCTCGCGCAGCCTTTGAAGGAAGCCGCATGACGCGCCGGGCCTGGTTCGTGACCGGCACAGACACGGGCATCGGCAAGACGCTGGTCAGCAGTGCCATGTTGAGCCTGCTGGCCGGCTCGGGCCTGCGCGCGGTCGGCATGAAGCCGGTGGCCGCGGGGCTGGAAGACATGAATGGCGAATGGCGCAACGAAGACGTGGAGCAGCTGCACGCGGCCGGCAACGTCGATGCGCCGCTGGCGCTGCGCTGCCCGTACCTGCTGCGCGCGCCGATGTCGCCACACCTGGCGGCCAGGGAAGAGGGCGTGCACATCGCGCTGCAGCCGATGCTCTCGGCCTTCGCGGAACTGTCGGCGCGTGCCGATGCGGTGGTGGTCGAAGGTGTGGGGGGCTTCTGCGTGCCGTTCGGCGACGACCTCGACAGCGCCGATCTGGCCGTGGCGCTGGGCCTGCCCGTGATCCTCGTGGTCGGCCTTCGATTGGGTTGCCTCAACCACGCGCTGCTGAGCGCCGAGGCCGTTCGCGCGCGTGGCCTCGTGCTGGCGGGCTGGGTGGCGAGCATGGTCGATCCGTCGATGCTCGCGCCGCAGGCCAATCTGCAGACGCTGCGCGCGCGTCTCGGTGCGCCCTTGCTCGGCATCGTGCCGCACCTCGAACACCCCGATGCGGCCAGCGCTGCCCGCCACATCGACCTGCGCGCACTGCGTGCGACGGCGGCGCATGCCGCGCGTCGCGCTGCCGCATCAGAAGTCTCAGCCGCGCTGGCCTGATTCCGCCAGCCGCTTGCCGCGCACGCCGCCCTGGCGTTCCAGCATCCAGCCCGGGTACTCGGCCGGCAGCGCGCTCACCTTGTCCAGCGTGGCGAGTTCATCGGCCGTGAGCTTGATGGCGGTGGCGGCGATGTTGTCGTCCAGCTGCTCGGCGCGCTTGGCGCCGATGATCACGCTGGTCACCACCTGCTGGTGCAGCAGCCAGGCCAGCGCGATCTGCGCGACCGACACCTTGCGCGCCTCGGCCAGCTGGCGCATCACGTCGATGCAGTCGTAGGCGCGTTCGACGTTCACCGGCGGAAAGTCGAAGGTGGTGCGGCGGCTGCCTTTTTCTGCTTCGGTGTTGCGGCCGTACTTGCCGCTCAGCAGGCCGCCCGCAAGCGGGCTCCAGACCATCAACCCGACGTTCTCGCTGCGCAGCATGGGCGCCAGCTCGCGTTCCAGGTCGCGACCGGCGATCGTGTAGTAGGCCTGCAGCGATTCGAAGCGCGCCAGCCGGTCGCGCTCGGCGATGCCCAGCGCCTTCGCGATCTGCCAGGCCGCCCAGTTCGACACGCCCACGTAGCGCACGTGGCCCTGGCGCACGAGGTTGTCCAGCGCGTGCACGGTTTCTTCGATGGGCGTGGCCGGGTCGAAGCCGTGAATCTGGTACAGGTCGATGTGGTCGAGCTGCAGGCGCTGCAGGCTGGCCTTCACGCCATCCATGATGTGAAAACGCGAGGCGCCGGCCGAGTTGACGCCCTTGCTGCCGGTTTCGCCCAGCACCTTGGTGGCCAGCACGAAGCTGTCGCGCGGCGCCTTGAGGTTCTTCAGCGCCTGGCCGGTGATGATTTCTGACTGGCCGTCGGAGTACACGTCCGCCGTGTCGATGAAGTTGATGCCGGCGTCCATCGCACGGCCGATCAGCCCTTCGGCCTCGGACTGCTGCAGGTTGCCGATCTGGCCCCAGATGCCGGAGGAGCCGCCAAAAGTCATGGTGCCGAGGCACAGCTCGGAAACGAAGAGGCCGGTGCGGCCGAATTTGCGGTATTGCATGGAGGAATCCTTTGCGGTGGAGGCGCCCGAGGGAGGCCGAAAGGGCCGGAAAGCCCGGGCGGCTGCAAAAAGTATCCGGCTGCGGCCCCCGGCGTGGCGAGCGCGTTCCTGCAAAGTATTTGCCTGATTCTCCAGACCTCCCCGCCGGCAGGTGCGAATCCAAGGGAGGCGCGCTAAGCTACAAAACCGCTCAATCCTCCATGGTGGCCATTCCCAGGCCCTCCTACCGCGACAAGGCCCCGAACATGTCCGACGAAACACCCGAAATCGCCGCCGTCATCGCCCAGCCGATGCCGCTGGAACCCGAACTCGATGAAGCCCGCAAGGAACTGGTGGCGCTGATCGAGCACATCACCCAGGGGCAGGACGGCACCGTCATCACCGCCGTGCCCGGCCTGCAGGTGTTCTGCATCAGCAAGCCCGAAGGCCCCAAGCACGGCTTTGCGTCGCCGGCGCTGGGCCTCATTGCGCAGGGCTCCAAGCGGATCATCGTGGGCGACGACATCTACGTGTACGACCCCATGCACTACCTCGTCACCTCTGTCGACCTGCCGGTGTGCGGCCAGGTGTGCGTCACGAGCGAGAAGGAGCCGTACCTCGGCGTGCGGCTGGAGCTGGCCCTCGACGAAATCGGCGACCTCATCGGCGACGAGAAGCTGCCGGCCAAGGCCAACAACGCGCCGGCCTCGCGCGGCATGTACGTCAACCGCATCGCCATGCCGGTGCTGGAGCCGGTGCTGCGCCTGCTGCGGCTGCTCGACACTCCGGAAGACGTGCCGATCATGGCGCCGATGATCAAGCGCGAGATCATGTATCGCCTGCTGGTCAACGGCGAGGGCGCGCGGCTGCGGCAGATCGCGCTGCAGGACAGCCACACCCAGCGCATCGCCAAGGCCATCAGCGCGCTGCGCGTGAACTACGCGCAGTCGCTGCGGGTGGAAGACATGGCGCGGGCGGTGCACATGAGCGTGTCGTCGTTCCACCACCACTTCAAGGCCGTCACCGCGATGAGCCCGCTGCAGTACCAGAAGCAGCTGCGCCTGCAGGAGGCGCGCCGGCAGATGCTGATTGCAGGCGCCGACGTGGCGAGCGCCGCGCACAACGTGGGCTACGAAAGCCCGTCGCAGTTCGCGCGCGAGTACGGCCGCATGTTCGGTGCGCCGCCGCTACGCGACAAGCGCCGCTGGCTCGGCGAGGCGGGCAACGATGCGATGGGCGCCGAGTCGATGGAAGCGGCATGAGCCGCATGAGCCCGCCAGAGCGCTTGGCCGGCGTGTCGCATGGCTGAATCGAAGATCGCCATCTACGGCGCCATTGGCGCCAACGTGGCGATCGCGGTCACCAAGTTCATCGTCGCGGGTGTTACCGGCAGCTCGGCGATGCTGTCGGAGGGCATCCACTCGGCGGTCGACACCTTCAACGGCGTGCTGCTGCTGGTAGGGCTGCGCCTGAGCAAGCGGCCCGCGACGGTCGAGCATCCGTTCGGGCACGGCAAGGAGCTGTACTTCTGGAGCCTCATCGTCGCGGTGCTCATCTTCGGGCTGGGCGGTGGCATCTCGTTCTACGAAGGTATCCAGCACATCCGCCAGCCGGAGCCGATGCGCGACCCGACGTGGAACTACGTCGTGCTCGCGGCGGCGGCGCTGTTCGAGGGCACGAGCTTTCTCATCGCGCTGAAGCAGTTCCGCGCGCAGGCCCGCGGCCAGCCGTTCTGGCAGGCGCTCGACCGCAGCAAGGACCCGACCACCTATACCGTGCTGGCCGAAGACTCGGCCGCGCTGGCGGGCCTGGCGGTGGCCGCGCTCGGCATCTACCTGAGCCACGCGCTGGACATGCCGGCCCTCGACGGCGTGGCCTCGGTGGTCATCGGATTGCTGCTCGCGGGCGTGGCCGTGCTGCTCATCGCGCAGTCGCGCGGGCTGCTGATCGGGGAAGGCGTCCGCCCCGAGACCGCGCGGGCCATTCGCGCGCTGGCCATGGAACAGCCCGGCGTGGAAGACGTGGGCCATGTGCTGTCGATGTACATCGGCCCGGAAGACGTGCTGGTGATCGTCGACGTCAACTTCAAGGACGACACGCCCACCGGCGACGCGGCCGAGGCCATCGCGGCCATCGAGAAGCAGGTGCGCGCGCGGTTCCCGATGATCAAGCGGATCTTCATCGAGGCGAGCGATGCGCCTTCCGGCGACACGGGCGCCGAAAGAAAGAGCGGTGCCTTGTAGCACTTGCTGCAATTTCTTGCGTCGTCCCGACCATGCCGGTTTTGCAAAATTTCGCTATTGTTTTGTTCGCTGCAGCAGCCCGTTCATGTGATCGGGAGAACCAAACAACACGGAGAAATGCATGCTTTGGGAAAAGAAGCTGGCGCAGTGGAGCGCCGCCGTTCGTGCTCGCGCCAACCTGCCTGCGCGGCTTACCTTGTGGGACGGCCAGTCTTATGACTTCGGCACCTTCAGCGGGCCTTCGGTCACGCTGCACGTGAAGTCGCCCGCGGCGCTGTCGCTGATGCTGCAGCCCACGCTCGACAACCTGGGCGAGGCCTACGTCAAGAGCAAGATCGACATCGAAGGCAAGCTCAGCGACGTCATCGACATTGCCTACGGCCTTGCGAAGACATCGATGGACAAGCCCGGCGGCGCGCTGCGGCACATGGCTCGCTACTTCGCGCACACCAAGTCGTCGGACAAGAAATCCATCGAGTACCACTACGACGTTTCCAACGACTTCTACCGGCTGTGGCTCGATCCGAACATGGTCTATTCGTGTGCCTACTTCGAGAACGGCGATGAAGACCTCGCCACCGCGCAGCTGAAGAAGATCGATCACATCCTCACCAAGATCGAGCTGAAGCCGGGCCAGACCCTGCTCGACATCGGCTGCGGCTGGGGCGCGCTGGTGATTCGCGCGGCGCAGAAGTTCGGCGCCCGCTGCGTGGGCGTGACGCTGTCGCAGAACCAGTTCGACCTGGCGACCGAACGTGTGAAGGCTGCCGGCCTGCAGGACCGCATCGAGATCCGCCTGCAGGACTACCGCGACGTGACCGGCCAGTTCGACCGCATCACCAGCGTCGGCATGTTCGAGCACGTGGGCCGCAAGAACCTGCCGGCGTACTTCAAGCGCGTGCAGGAGCTGCTGGCCGACGACGGCGTGGTCATGAACCACGGCATCACTTCGTCCGACCCCGAGGGCGGCGGCGTGTCGTATGGCGGCGGCGACTTCATCGACCGCTACGTGTTCCCCAACGGCGAGCTGCCGCACATCAGCCTGGCGTTGCAGGCAATGCAGCAAGGCGGCCTCGAAGCATTCGACGTGGAGAACCTGCGCCGCCACTACGCGCAAACGCTGCGCTGCTGGAGCGACGCCTACGAAGCCAACAGCGAGAAGGCGCACGCCTTCGTCGACGAGGAGAAGTTCCGCATCTGGCGCATCTACCTCGCGGGCTGCGCCTATGCCTTCGAGAACGACGACGTGGCCATCTACCAGATCGTCGGGCGCAAGGCGGGCAGGTCGGCGAAGACACTGCCCTGGTCGCGCCGCTACATCTACGACGGCACCTCGGCGTTGAATGCGGGCTGACGGCCGCAGGTGAAGCCGCTTCAGTAGCCCAGAAGACCGTCCCAGATGGCGAGTTGCGCCAGCTTCGGCACCGTGCCTACGGCCACGCTCCCGCTGCTGCCTTCGCCCATGCGCACCGCATTCGCCAAGGGGCCGGTGTAGCGCGGCCATGCAGTACCGGCGCCGAATGCCGTGGCCTGCGGCTCGCGCGCGAAAGACACCAGCGCCGCTGCCATGCTTGCCGACAGCTGCGCTTCCGCGGTGCCGTTGCCAACCTTGTCCTTGTAGTAGTCCAGCCCGTAGGTGCCGAAGAGCAATGGCAGGTCGGCGCAGTGCGGCACGCCGTGTCCCGGCGCCCTGAGGGCGTGCGCATAGGTGCCGAAGCGCACGTCCTTGCCTTCGCTGGCGAGCCTGCCGGCGTAGTGCACCGAATGGACGCGAATGGCGTAGTCGCCGTAGATCTCCACCAACAGGTCGCCGGCACCCGTTGGCCGTCCCTCGTCGGCGGCAGCCTGGCGGTAGCTTGCGAGCACTTGGCTGCTTGCCGTGGCCGAGTTGGTCAGCGATGTGATGTATGCCAGCAGCTGCGTGTCGTTTTGCGGCAGGGGCGCCGTCAGCGCCTTGCCGGTGGCGGGGTCGATCAGGTCGACGAAGAAGCTGCCTTCGGTCAGCGTGGTCGTGATGATCACGGGCAGGTCGGCCGGCCATGCGGCACGCGTCCAGTCTGCGAGGCAGAACTGCGCGTCCATGACCGGAACGAACTTCGAACTGCGTCCGGTCGTGATGGTGGCTGGCAACGGTTGCGCGTTGAGTGCGATCTCCGCTGCGTGGAGCGTGGCGGCCGGCACGTCGCGCAGGCCCCGCGGCGTGGTGTTCAGGCGGGCGGCCAGCAGTTCGGTGTATGCAGCTGCGTCCTTCAGGCTGAAGCTGTTCGGTGCCGCGTTGCTGGCTGGGCTCAACAGCACGACCTTGCGCAGGAACTTCCGGGAGGCGGGGTTCTGCGCAATGACCGCCGCGCTGGTGCCGCCGGCCGATTGCCCCATCAGGCAGATGTTGTCCGGGTCGCCCCCGAAGGCGGCGGCGTTCTGGTGCACCCATTGCAGCGCGGCCATCTGGTCCTGCAGCTGCCAGTTGGCGACGCTGCCGGTGTCGGCATCGACAAGGTCCGGGTGCGAAAGGCCGCCCAGAGCACCCAGCCGGAAGTTGACTGTGACCACCACCACGCCGAGTGCCGCGAGTGCTGC
This sequence comes from Variovorax multivorans, assembly GCF_051216835.1. NCBI lineage: Bacteria > Pseudomonadati > Pseudomonadota > Betaproteobacteria > Burkholderiales > Comamonadaceae > Variovorax > Variovorax multivorans. The sequence continues at coordinate 168,468 of NZ_JBPJZL010000010.1, read as the reverse complement.
GCCGTTCATCAGCGGCATGCTGGTGGCGCCGGTGCGCCAGGCGCCGCCGTGCAGCCACACGATCACCGGCGCCCTGGCGGCGTCGGCGGCATTCGCGGGTGCCCACACGTTGACCGTCAGGCAGTCTTCGCTCTGCTGCGCCGGCACGGGGTAGATCCACGTGACGTACGGCGGCAGCGTCTGCAGGCTGGCAGCGCCGAACCTGTCGGCGTTCACCATGTCGGACGCGGGCTTGAGCGGCTTCGGCGACTGGAAGCGCAGCGCGCCGACAGGCGGCTGGGCATACGGAATGCCGAGGTACGACGCAACGCTGCCGCTGACCTGTCCCTTGAATCGCCCCGAGGTGGTGTCGACGACCGGCGCGGCGGCCTGTTGTCCGGTGCCTGTGCCGTTGCCGGCAAAAGGTGTCGAGAAGCCGCCACCGCCTCCGCCGCCGCAACCGGCCAGCGGCAGCGCGATCAACGCGCCGGTCGCCTGGATGAACCGCCGCCGGCTTTCGGGCCAGATGGGGAAAGAACTCTTCTTCTCGTGATGCGCCATCGTCGTCCTCGGGTGGCCGGTTCCACAGCGGACCCGACTTGCGGCCGATGCTAGGAGCGATGACCGTGCGATGACACCCGGGCGAATGAAACGCAGCTTTCTGAAAACGCAGTTTTGAACGACGCTATCGCACCGTTTTCGAATAGGGCTCGGTGGCCTCCACCAGCATCGCAAGAAACTGCCGTCCCGCCAGCGTGAGGTCGCGGCGCGAGGGATACAGCGCGTGGATCGAGATGGTCGGCGGCGCCCACCCCGGCGCCACCACGCGCAGGCGGCCCTGTTCCAGGTCTTTGGCGCACAGGCTGACCGGCAGCCGCGCAATGCCGATGCCCGCGAGCGCCGCCTGGTGGATCTGCAGCAGGCTGTCGCTGGTGAATCGTGGATGCACGTTCAGCTCGACCCCGGCATCGCCGGGTCCGCGCAACAGCCAGCGCGAGGGATGCGGGCCGAAGGTCCAGCCGATAGCCGGGCAGTCGTCCAGCGCGGCAAGTGCTTGCGGCGTGGCCGGCTCGCCCAGCGATTCGAACAGCGCCGGCGCGGCTGCCAGCAGGTACGGAAAATCGCCGAGCTTGCGCGACACCATGCTCGAATCGGGCAGCGTGTCGATGCTCGGGCGAATCAGCAGGTCGGCCGCCTCGCTCCAAGGGGAAGGGCGTCCGTCGGTGGAGTCCAGCGTCAGCGTCACCTTCGGATGCCGCTTGACGAACTCCACGCACAGCCGCCCGACCAGGCCCGTGGCCATGGCGACGGGGCACGACACCCGCAAATGGCCCGACGGCTCGTTGAGCGTGTCTTGCGCCACCGCGAGCGCGTTGCGGGTCTCGGCGCGAATAGCCAGGCCGTGCTGGTACAGGCGTTCGCCGATCTCCGTCACCTTGAAGCGCCGGGAGCTGCGCACCAGCAGGCTCACGCCAAGGCGCTTTTCGAGGCCCGCGATACGGCGGCTCAACCGGGACACGGGAATGTTGTGGCGCGTGCTCGCGGCGTTGAACCCGCCGGCTTCCACCACCAGCACGAGCGCGATCAGGTCGTCGACGACGCCGTTGAGTTCATCCATTCGCAGCTTTCTGAAGCGCCAGGCGCCCGGATGACGCCGGCCGGCTGCATCGGACTGTAGCCAACGAACGGCGCCGAGAGCCCGAGCAGGGGACAGGGACTCATGCCGTCTATAGCATGCACGGCTCATGACCTCCCCCAACAGAACAACAAACCGCCCGCTGGTCATCGCCTCCATCATGGCCTCCATGGCGATGGTGGCCATCGAAGCCACCATCGTCTCCACCGTGATGCCGCAGATCGCCTCCGAGCTGGGCGGCCTGCATCTCTACAGCTGGGTGTTCGCCTCCTTCCTGCTCGCGCAGACCGCGATGACGGTGGTGTTCGGCAAGCTCTCAGACCTGTACGGCCGCAAACCCATCATGTTCGTTGGCATCGCCGTCTTCGTCATCGGCTCGGTGCTGGCGGGCTTCTCGTGGTCGATGCCGGCCATGATCTGCTTCCGGCTGATCCAGGGCATTGGCGCGGGCGCGATCCAGCCCGTGTCGCTCACCATCGTGGGCGACCTCTATCCGGTGCGCGAGCGCGGCAAGGTGCAGGGCTGGCTTGCGAGCGTGTGGGCCGTGTCTGCAGTGGTCGGGCCGATCATCGGCGCGCTGATCGTGCAGAAGCTGTCGTGGGCCTGGATCTTCTGGGTCAACGTGCCCATCGGCCTGGCCGCGGCGGCGGGCTTCTGGTTCTTTTTGCACGAGGCGCCCACGGTGCGGCGCTCGTCCATCGACATGGTGGGCGCGGTGCTGTTCACCATCGGCATCGCGGCGCTGATGATTGCGCTGACCGAGTTCGGCGTCGGCAATTCGGGCGTCGCGCTCGCGTGGGCCGGGTTGTTCGTCGTCACGCTCGCGCTGTTCATCGCGCAGGAGCGCCGCGCGGCCGACCCGATGGTGTCGCTGCGCCTCTGGGGCGCACGGATGATCGCCACCGTGAACGGCGCGGCCATGCTCGCCGGCATGGTGCTGATCGGCATCACGACCTTTTTGCCGATGTACGTGCAGGTGGTGCTGGAGCGCTCTTCGGTCACGGCCGGCCTCACGCTCACGATGGTGATGCTCGGCTGGCCCATCGGCGCGACGTTGACCTCGCGCACCTTCCACCGCATCGGGCTTTGGCGCATGGTGGTGGCCGGTGCGGCGCTGATTCCACTGGGCACATCGACCTTCGCCTTGCTGGGGGCGGGCAGTTCACCGGTGCTGCCCGCCGTGGGTTCTTTCATCATCGGCCTGGGCATGGGCGTGATGAGCCTGAGCTCGCTGATCCTGATTCAGGAAGGCGTGGAGCTTTCTCAACGCGGCGTCGCCACGGCGTCGAACGTGTTCTCGCGCAACCTTGGCAGTGCGCTGGGGGCTGCCTTCTTCGGCGCGGTCTTCAATTTCGGATTGACGCGCGGGGACGGCACGATGATGTTCACCGACGACCAGTTGCGCCTGCTGCTGCAGGGCGTGCACGGCTCCGTCGCGGGGGATGCGGGCATCCGGCTGGCGCTGGGCGGCTCGCTGCATCTCACCTTCATGGCGATGCTGGTCGTGAGCCTGGGCGTGATCGCGCTGGCGTTGCTGCTGCCCAAGGAAGGGCTGGAGAGCCATGTGGTCGGAGCAGGGAAGCCGGCGCCGAAGTAGCCGGTTTCAGGGCCTCAGCAGAGACTTTTTCATGTACGCCAGGTAGAAGCCGGGCGCGTAGTCGTCGATGCGGGCGTACTCCTCGTAGCCGTGCTTCAGGTAGAAGGCCCGCGCCTGCCATTCGAAGGTGTCGAGCTTCGCGTTCTTGGCGCCCAGCGCGATGGCTTGCCGTTCGGCTTCGACGAGCAGGCGGCTGCCGAGACCCGTGCCTCGCGCGTCTTCCTCGACAAAGAGCACTTCGACGTTGAGCCAATACAGGAACACGAAGCTGCGCAGTCCGCCGAGGAGGCGGCCGTTTTCGTCCCTTGCGTTGAGGCGGATGTACTGCTGCTCGGGGTACTCGCCGACGAAGCCGTAGTTGTAGTGCCGCAGCTTGAGGCCCAACTCGCCGGAGCGGACTTCTTCGGGCGTGGGTGTCGTGATCGTGATGTTCGTCATGGCATGTGGGCTGGGTAAGAGCCGGGCAACTGTACCGGCCCCGAACCGCTACCCACTCAGGAATGACAGACGAACCCGTCCTTGAGCAGCGTGATCTCGAACTGCAGGTTGCCAGCACGCGCACCGCGTGCCTGTGCCAGCGTGCCGTCCGCGCGCCATTGGCGCAGCGCGGCGGCCAGGTAGTCGCGCGAGGTGGCGTCGCCTTGCGGTAGGCGGATGGCGGCGTCCGACGGCGGGCGCAGGCCGCTTGCCAGTGGCTTGTAGAAGCGCCATTCGTCGTTCTTCAACAGGCGTTCCAGCACTTCGGCGTCTTCGGCCAGTGCGGCGCATTCGCCCGCCATGAAGGCCGACACGGCATGCACGGAAGACGGGTAGCTGCGCGGCTGCGCCCCGTAGCGCAGCGACACCGCACCGGCGTAGCCCGAGCCTTCGCCCACGCAGACCGGCGCGCCGCGCAGCGCCTCCGCATCCTGCACACGGCCTTTGCGTAGCGCGACCACCAGGCCACTGCCTGTGTCGTAGCTGCCAGGGGCCGCGTCGATGCCTTTCGGCGCGGTGGCGGACGGCACTCCAGCGATAAGCAGGTCGACACGGCCATCGCGTAGTGCCGCGTCCTGCGCGGCAGCGTCCAGCCCTACCAGTTCCAGCGTCACGCCCAACGAGCGGGCCAGCTCGCGCGCCAGCGTGGCGTCGAAGCCATCGGGCTCCGGCGGCGTGGGCGCTTCAGGAGGGGCGGGGCGCGGATAGCGGCGCACGCCAACGACCAGCGTGCCGCGCTCGATGGCCCTGGCCAGTACCGGCCCTTTGGGCAACTCGCTCAACCGAGTGCCCGAAGCCCAGGATGCGCCCAGACCCGCCAGCGCAGCCGCCGCAACGAGCGAGGCGCCGGCCAGCGCGAGCCGACGAGAGCGCGAAGCCGACGAGGAAGCAGCGTTACTCATCGAGACTCAACCCCCGCCGCCAACGCAGCAACCGCCGCTCCAGCAGCGCAAGCAGGTAGTTGAGCACCAGCCCCAGCACCGCCAGCAGCAGGATGCCCGCATACATGGTCGGTATCTGGAAGGTCTCCTGCGAATTCAGCGTGAGAAAGCCCAGCCCTGAATGCGCGCCGATCATCTCGGCCGCCACCAGCGCGGTGATGCTGTACGCCCCCGCCAGCCGCACGCCGGTGAAGATCGACGGCAGCGAGGCCGGCAGCACCACCTTGAAGAAGATGAAGCGCTGCGACGCGCCCATCGACAGCGCCGAGTTCACGAGCAGCCGGTCGACCTGCTTCACGCCGCTCACCGTGCTCAGCAGCACGGGCCAGAACGAAGCCCAGAAGATGATCGCCACCTTCGACAGCTCGCCGATGCCCAGGAACAGGATGAACACCGGAAACAGCGCGAAGGCCGAAGTCTGGCGAAAAAGCTGCAGCACCGGATCGACGATGGCCGCCAGCCGCTTTGAACTACCGATCAGCAGGCCCAGCACCACGCCAAAGAAGCTCGCGAGCACCAGCCCCCACAGCGAGCGCTGCAGGCTGGCGGCCATGTGCTTCCAGAGCTGGCCGGTGTCGACGAGCTGGGCGATGCTCGCGATCACGGCGGAAGGCGGGCTCAGGTAGGCATCGCTCACGATGCCAAGGCGCGGCAGGGCCTCCCACAGCGCCAGGAAGATCACGATGCCGATGCCGCGTTCGGCCACCCGGCCGAGGCCGCGAGCGAACTTGAAGAGTCGGCTGGGCGAACGAACCACTGGAGCGTCGAGCACGGCACTCATGACACGCCCCCTTCGAGCGACTTGGGCCGCAGGCCGATCTGCACTTCGTCCTTCAGTACTTCCCACGCACGTTGCCGCAGCGCGGCGAACTCGGCCGAGTGACGAAGCTCCGCCGAACGCGGGCGCGCGAGCGGAATGTCGATGATGTCCTTGATGCGGCCGGGCCGCTGCGTCATCACCGCCACGCGGTCCGACAGGTACACCGCTTCTTCCAGGCTGTGCGTGATGAACACGATGGTCTTGCGGTACTGCTCCCAGATGCGCAGCAGCTCGCCCTGGAGAATCTCGCGCGTCTGCGCATCGAGCGCGGCGAAGGGCTCGTCCATCAGCAGCACGTCGGGCTTGTAGGCGAGCGAACGCGCAATGGCCACGCGCTGCTTCATGCCACCCGAGATCTCGTGCGGGTAGCGATCCGCAAAGCCATGCAGGCCCACCAGTTCGAGGTATTCGTGCGCGGTGCGGCGACGTTCGGCCTTGCCGACGCCGCGTATCTCGAGCCCGACCGCGATGTTGTCGAGCACCGAGAGCCAAGGAAACAGCGCATAGCCCTGGAACACCACCCCCTGGTTGCGATTGATGCCCGCGAGCGGCTGGCCGTTGATGGCAATGCGCCCGCCAGTGCGTTCGGTCAGCCCGGCCAGGATGCCGAGAAAGGTCGACTTGCCGCAGCCCGACGGGCCGAGCACCGAGAGGAATTCACCCTCGCGCACGTCGAGGTCGAAGCCTTCGAGCACACGCACGCGCTCGCTCGCGCCGCGGGCTGCGTAGTCCATCCGCACGTCGCGGGCAGAGATCTTGATGGTCATCGGCGCGCGCTCAGGCCTTCGTGGCGATCTTGCTGGCGAAGGGGTTGAATTCGTTCGTATACACGTCCTTCACTGCCACCTTGCCGGCGGCGAGCTTGCCTTCGGACTGCAGGATGTCGATGTAGTACTGGATCGGCGGCTCGGTCACCACCAGGTCGTCGACGTAGGCATAGCGGTCGACATTCTTCAGGTCCATGTTGATGCGCTTGGCCACCAGCTTGCGGGCTTCCTCGGTGTTGGCGTTGACCCAGTTGCCGGCCTTGGCTAGCGCAACGACCACGTCGCGCACCGCCTCGGGGTGCTGGCGGATGAACTGGCCGTGGGCGCTGTACGGCGCCATGCCGCCGAGGCCGCCGTCGAGGTCGAAGTCGCTCCACAGCCGCACAAGCTGGTCGGCGTTGTCGGCGCGACCAGAGAAGGGCGCGTGGATGATCGCCAGGTCGGTGTTGCGCGTTACCAGCGTCTGCTCGGCCTGCTCGTCGGGAATGACGACGAAGTTGATCTTGTTCACGTCCACGCCGTGTTGGCGCAGGTACTTCTTGGTGACGAACTCGGCGCAGGCGCCGAAGCTGTTGAAGCCGATGGTCTTGCCTTCGAGGTCCTTCGGTTCGCGGATGCCCGAGTCCTTGCGAACGAAGTACTTCATGTGCGGCGCTTCCTGCAGCGTCTTGCCGCCCGCAGCCACGACCTTGAGGTCGGCGCCCGAGGCAATGGCCGAGATCACCAGCGGCACCATGCGGCTGCCGAAGTCGATCTCGCCCGTGCCCACCAGCGGAATGATCTGCGGCGCGGCGATCTTGCCGACGTACTCGGGGCGCGTGTTCGTGCCCTCGAAGTAGCCGAGCTCGTCGGCCAGGTAGATCAGGTCGAACGAGGGGTTGTTCGGATACTTGAAGGCAACCTTCTCGCCGGTCTTCTTCACCACGGCCGGAGCGCCGCCGGCCGATGCGGTCTTGCCTTCTTCGCGCGAGCAGCCCGCCAGCAAGAGGCCACCGAGGCCGCCGGCCGCAGTCAGCGAGGCGAAAGTCTTGAGCGCAAGGCGGCGCGAAGGGTGGGAGGGCGTCTCGATGGGCATGGCGGCGCGCTCCGTTAGCGGAGCGGTCTGGAAGTTGGCGGAGCGCCGATGCTAGAAAGCGCCCCGCGCCGCGCCAACGAAGAAAACCGCCTATGCATATGCGGCGACGGATAAGCGCGACAGCGGCGTGGAAATGCTTGCCGCGCTGTGCCTGCGGGGGCATCCTCGACGGCTCTCTTTATTCCTCCACCCATCGTCAAGACAAGACACACCCATGACCTACCACGCCGACTCCAAGCGCTACGACGCCATTCCTTACCGTCGCGTCGGGCGCAGCGGGCTCGTGCTGCCCGCCATCTCGCTCGGGCTCTGGCACAACTTCGGGGACACCACCTCCATCGCCACGCAGCGCCAATTGCTGCGCACGGCCTTCGACCTGGGCATCAACCACTTCGACCTGGCCAACAACTACGGCCCGCCGTACGGCAGCGCCGAGACCAACTTCGGCCGGCTGCTGCGCGAAGACTTCAAGCCGTACCGCGACGAACTCATCATCTCGAGCAAGGCCGGCTGGGACATGTGGCCGGGCCCGTACGGGCAGGGCGGCGGTTCGCGCAAATACGTGCTCGCGAGCCTCGACCAGAGCCTGCAGCGGCTGGGCGTGGACTACGTCGACATCTTCTATTCGCACCGCTTCGACCCGCACACGCCGCTGGAAGAAACCGCCTCCGCGCTGGCCCAGGCCGTGCAGCAGGGCAAGGCGCTGTACATCGGCATTTCGTCTTACTCGGCCGGCAAGACGCGCGAGATTGCCGCGCTGCTGCGCGAGTGGAAGGTGCCGCTCCTGATCCATCAGCCGGCCTACAACCTGTTCAACCGCTGGATCGAGAAAGACCTGCTGAACGCGACCGATGAACTGGGCGCGGGCATCATCGCGTTCACGCCGCTCGCGCAGGGCCTGCTGACCGACAAGTATCTGAAGGGCATTCCGGCCGATGCACGCATCAACCGGCCCGGCGGCGGCTCGCTCAAGCAGGAGCACCTGTCCGAAGCCAATGTGGAGCGTGCCCGCGCGCTCAACGAGATCGCCAAGCGCCGCGGCCAGACGCTGGCCCAACTCGCGCTGACGTGGACACTGCGCGACCCGCGCGTCAGCTCCGCGCTGATCGGTGCGAGCCAGCCCGAGCAGATCGTCGACAACGTCGCGGCGCTGTCGCATGCGCCCTTGAGCACGGAGGAACTGGCGGAGATCGACAAGTACGCGGTGGAAGGCGGCGTCAATCTCTGGGAGAAGCCATCGACCGATTTCGCCTGAGGCCCGGGATCGCGATTCGCGAACCGCATCAGGTAACTTGGAATCCGTCTTTGGAAAAGCAGTGGCACTGCGCAGAATCGGCCGAAGTTTTCTTTCGACCGTTGCCATGCCACTGCGCACCCACTACGTTTCCCCGGCGGCCCAGGCCCGCCATGTTCTCGCCCTGACAACCAAGGCCTGGCGCATTCCGCCAGGCTCGGCACACGAAGTGGCGCGGCGTGCGCCGCATGGCTATGTGCCGGCAAGGGCGCTGCGGCGGTTGCATGCTGCGGCCGCTCTGGCCTTGCTGCCCCATTCGTGGTGAACTCCGCACCAGGGCCCTGAACCTGGAGACGAAGAAAGATGCTGATCGTTCTGGGTGGCTTGCCCGGCAGCGGCAAGACCACCATCGCACGCGAGATAGCCGCGCTCGTGCCTTGCGTGTACCTGCGCATCGACACCATCGAGCAGGCACTGCGGTCGACTGATGCGCTGGCCGGCGAGGTCGGCCCGGCCGGCTACGTTGTGGCCTACGAGCTGGCCCGCTCCAATCTTTCGCTCGGGCTGACGGTCGTGGCTGACTGCGTCAATCCATTGCCAGTTACGCGCGAGGCATGGCGGGCTGTTGCGGCGGACGCCTCGTCGCGCATCGTCGAGGTCGAGATCGTGTGTTCGGACATCCCCGAGCATCGGCGCCGCGTCGAGCAGCGAAGCATCGATGTGCCGGGCCTCGTGCCACCGACATGGGCGGCCGTGCAGCAGCGCGACTACGAACCGTGGACCACGCAACGTCTCGTCATCGACACTGCGTCCGTCAGCGCGCGAGAGGCTGCCGAGGTAATTCTTTCTCACACGCGCGACTGAGCACTCAGCAGATATCGATATAGAAATTCGGCGCAACCGGTGCGCGCGATGCCCAAGAGAATTTGAAGCAATTCTTTCAAGGGCGCTTCCCGCCTCACACCGTGTCTTATTCGCTGTCCCTGCTCGACAAGAGCCTGATTCCCGAAGGCGCCGACGCCGCACAGGCGTTCCAGCACACCATCTCGCTCGCACAGAGCGCTGAGCGGCTGGGCTACCGCCGCTACTGGCTCGCAGAGCATCACGGCAACAAGAACTACGCAGGCTCGGCACCCGAAGTGCTGGCCGCGCATGTGCTTGCGAAGACTTCGCGCATCCGCGTGGGCACGGGCGGCGTCATGCTGCAGCACTACAGCCCGTTCAAGGTGGCCGAGACGTTTCGCGTGCTGGCCTCGCTGGCGCCGGGTCGCGTGGACCTGGGCATAGGCAAGGCGCCGGGCGGCCTGCCGCTGACGAGCAAGGCGCTGCAGTGGCTGCACGATCCTGTGAAGAAGAGCGAAGACTTCGGCGTGCGTCTCGCCGAGCTCGATGCATTCCTGCACGACGGCATCGCCTCCGGCCATGCGCTGGCCGGTGTGGTCGCCACGCCCAACCCGCCACAGCTGCCGCAGCGCGTGCTGCTCGGTGGCAGCCCTGAGAGCGCGGTGCTTGCAGCGCGCCTCGGCTGGCAGTTCGTCTATGCGGGGCACTTCAACGGCGACCCGGTGAATCTCGCGCAATCGCTCGAGGCCTATCGCGCGGAGTCGGGGCGCACACCGATGCTCGCGCTCTTTGCATTCGCGGCAGAGACGCACGAGAAAGCCGCGGAGCTTGTTGGCGCGCTGCGAAGCTTTCGTGTGCACCTGCCTACCGGCCAGAGCGTCAACCTGCCGAGCCTCGAAGCCGCCGCCGAGTTTGCACGGCAAGCCGGCGTGAGCGACTACCGCACTGAAGAGCGCCGCCCTCATGTGGTCGCAGGCACCGGTGAAGAGGTGCGCGATGCGCTCGACGCACTGAGCGAGCGCTATGGCATCGAGGAGTTCGTCATCGACATCCCGGTGGCCGGCTTCGCGGAGCGCCACGCATCCGTCGAGCTGCTCGCCAGGGCGCGTGAACCGGCAGCAGTGCCGGCCTGAGCCTTCCCTTTCCATTCCAGAAGAGACAAGAAAGAAGAGAGCGATCGTCATGAGCAACAACATCAAGTTCGGCGTCATGCTGCAGGGAGCCGGCAGCCACATGAATTCCTGGAAGCATCCGGGCGGGCCGGCCGATGCCAGCGTGAACCTCGACTTCTTCGTGCGCACCGCGCAGAAGGCCGAAGCGGCAGGCATCGCCTTCGCGTTCGTGGCGGACGGGCTCTACATCAACGAGAAGTCGATTCCGCACTTTCTCAACCGCTTCGAGCCGATTTCGATCCTCTCGGCGCTCGCGACCGTGACCTCGAAGATCGGCCTCGCAGGCACCGTCTCCAGTTCGTACAGCGACCCGTTCACGGTGGCACGCCAGTTCGGCTCGCTCGATTTGATCAGCGGCGGCCGCGCGGGCTGGAACGTGGTGACCACGCCGCTCGAAGGCAGCGCAAAGAACTACAGCCGCGCGCACCCCGAGCACGCGCTGCGCTACGAGATCGCCGACGAGTACCTGGCCGTGACGCAGGGCCTGTGGGACAGCTGGGACGACGACGCCTTCGTGCGCAACCGCGAGAGCGGCCAGTTCTTCGACCGCGAGAAGCTGCACACGCTGGACCACAAGGGGCGCTTCTTCCAGGTGTCGGGCCCGCTGAACATCCAGCGGTCGCCGCAGGGGCAGCCGGTGATCTTCCAGGCGGGCTCGTCGGACGCGGGCATCGGGCTCGCCGGCAAGTATGCAGACGCGGTGTTCACTCATTCGCCCTCGCTGGAGGACACGCGCAGCTTCCTGCGGCAGGTGAAGGCCAGCGCCGTCGCGCAGGGCCGGCAGGCCGACGACGTGAAGATCTTCCCCGGCATCGGCCCGGTGGTCGCGGCCACCGAGGCGGAGGCCGAAGCCAAGTACCGCGCCATTCGCGAGCTGCTGACGGTGGAAGAGGCGCTGGCCTACCTCGGCCGCTTCTTCGACCACCACGACTTCAGCCAGTACCCGCTGGACGCGCCGTTCCCTGAGCTGGGCGAGATCGGCCGCAACAGCTTTCGCTCGACCACCGACCGCATCAAGGCCAATGCGAAGGCCAAGGGCCAGACCCTGCGCGAAGTGGCGCTCGAAGTAGCCACGCCGCGCACGCAGTTCGTGGGCACCGGCGAGCGCATCGCCGACGAGATCATCCGCTGGGTGGACGAGGGCGCGGCCGATGGTTTCATCCTCGGCTTTCCGGTGCTGGGGCAGGGCCTCGACGACTTCATCGAGTTCGTGATTCCGGTGCTGGAGGCACGTGGACGCTACCAGCGCGAACTGCCCGGCCACACCCTGCGCGACCACCTGGGCCTGCCGCGCAAGGCGAGCCGCTATGCAGCGCAGGAAGTTGCGCCCGCAGTGCAGAAGGCTGCCTGATGAGCGAACAGTTCCTCTACACCACGCCGCTCGACCCGCGCGCGAAGCCGCTTATCGAAGGCCTGGCCTTCGAGTACGACAGCCGCTACGGCGACGTGCTGCGCGAGCCGGGTGCACCGCGCGAGATGGACCGCTATCCGCCCGAGGTGTTCGGGCCATCGCACGGCGGCAACTTCGTGCTGCTGCTGCGCGACGGCGTTGCCATCGGTGGCGGTGCGTTCATGCGCCACGACGAGCGTACGGCGGAACTCAAGCGGGTGTGGACGCACAGCGACCTGCGGCGGCAGGGCCTGGCCAGCAAGGTGCTCGCTGAACTGGAGGCTCAGGTGCTGCGGCAGGGCTATGAGCGCATCTACCTGACAACCGGCTTTCGCCAGCCTGAAGCCGTGGGCCTGTATCTCGGCCATGGCTACACGGCGCTGTTCGATCCGCCTGTCGACCCGGAGACGCCGCGCAAGCTGCCGTTCGAGAAGTACCTGGACACGGGGCGCCATCACGGTCGCCTTGCCGAGCAACAGGCCGGGGCGGTGCAGCGATGAATACGACCGTTCTCGATGTCGGCACCGAGCCGCGAAGCCCCGTACCGGTTCGCGCGCCGCAACCGCAGCGCCCAGCACCTGCACCAGTGCCCGCGAAGGGCGACTACTCGCACTTTCGGGTCGTGCCGGCCAGATACCCCGCGCGCACGGCCGGCACCATCTTCGCAGTACTCGTCATCGGCATCGTGCTGCACTCGACGCTGACCAACCCGCGCTGGGGATGGGGCGTGTTCGCAGAATGGTTCTTCGCCGAGCCTGTGGTGCAAGGCCTGGGCCGCACGCTGCTGCTGACGGCGCTGGGCGCGCTGTTGGGCTTCTTCTTCGGCACCGCCCTGGCGCTGGCCCGGGTGTCCCGCTCGCCGCTGCTGGCGCGGCTGGCTTGGGTGTTCACCTGGATCTTCCGTTCGATTCCGGTGATCGTGCTGCTGCTGATCATCAACAACCTGGGCTACCTCTACGAGACGGTGACGCTGGGCATTCCGGGCACCGACGTCACCTTCTTCTCGTACCCGACAACGCAGCTCATCAGCCCCTTCGTGGCCGCGCTGCTGGGTCTCACGCTGAACCAGGCGGCCTTTGCCTCGGAGATCGTGCGCGGCGGCATCCTGTCGGTGGAGCAGGGGCAGCTCGAAGCGGCGGCGGCGCTGGGGCTGTCGCGCACGCGGCAGTCTTTTCGCATCGTGCTGCCGCAGGCCATGCGAACCATTCTGCCCACGGCGTTCAACGACATCATCGGACTGGCCAAGGGCACGTCGAACCTCTACATCCTGGCCCTGCCCGAGCTGTTCTACACGATCCAGATCATTTACCGGCGCAACCTGGAAGTGATTCCGCTGCTGATGGTGGCGACGGTGTGGTATCTCATCATCCTCACGGTGCTGTCGGTGGTGCAGCACTACGTGGAGCGGCATTTCTCGCGCGGAGCGCTGCGCAATCCGCCGAGTTCGTGGCTTGGCGGCGTGGTGCGCGGGCTGTGGCGGGCGAAGGTGCCTGCAGCGCTGCCTGTCGCCGAGGAAGCATCTGTCGCCGATGCCCCTGCGCAGGTGCCGCGCTGGACCGATCCGCTCACGCAGGGTGGCGAGGTCACTATCCACGGCGTGTCGAAGAGCTTCGGCGCGCTCAAGGTGCTCGACGACGTGACGCTGACCGTGGGGCAGGGCAGCGTGACGGTCATCCTCGGCCAGTCGGGCTCGGGCAAGTCGACGCTGCTGCGCGCCATCAACCACCTGGAGCGCGTGGACGACGGCTTCATTGCCATCGACGGCGAGCTCATCGGCTACCGCCGCGACGAAGACACGCTCTACGAGCTGCACGAGAAGGAGATTCTCAAGCGCCGCGTCGACGTGGGCATGGTGTTCCAGAACTTCAACCTGTTCCCGCACCTCACGGTGCTGGAGAACATCGTCGAGGCGCCGGTGTCGGTGCGCGGCCTGCCGCGTGCGGAGGCCGAGGCGCTGGCCTCCGAACTGCTGGTGCGCGTGGGCCTGAGCGACAAGACGCACGCCTATCCGAGGCAGCTCTCCGGCGGCCAGCAGCAGCGCGTGGCGATTGCCCGCGCGCTGGCGCTCAGGCCGAAGGTGCTGCTGTTCGACGAGCCCACTTCGGCGCTCGACCCCGAACTGGTCGGCGAGGTACTGGCCGTCATCAAGGAGCTGGCGCGCTCGGGCACCACGCTGGTCATCGTCACGCACGAGATCGGCTTTGCGCGCGAGGTGGCCGACACCATCGTCTTCATGGAGCGCGGCCGCATTCTCGAAACCGGCTCGCCCGACAAGGTGTTCAACGCGCCGGAGCATCCGCGCACGGCCGAGTTCCTGGCCAAGGTTCTTTGACTTTTCCTTTCCTCTCTTTCTTGCTGCATTGCCCTTCATGACCCATCGACGAAACATCCTGTCCGTTCTTCTGGCCGCACTGCTGGTGCCGTTGGCCGCATCGGCCCAGCCGGCACCCGACCTGAGCCCCGAGCAGCCCGGCCGCCCGCGCGCGCAGAAGATCGACGAGGCCATCAAGCTCGCGAAGGACTTCAAGTTCCAGAAGGAAGGCGTGCTCGTCGTCGGCACGACCACCGGCCGCCTGCCGTTCGCCGCCTATGCGACCGACACCAAGACGCCGGTGGGCAACGCCCCCGACATAGCGCAGCTGGTGGCCGACAGCCTCGGCCGCAAGCTGGAGCTGGTGTCCACCGCCTGGGCCGACTGGCCGCTGGGCCTGCAGTCGGGCAAGTTCGACGTGGTGGTGTCCAACGTGACCGTGACGGAAGAGCGCAAGGAGAAGTTCGATTTCTCCACCTACCGCAACGACCAGATCGGCATCTACGTGAAGTCGGACAGCAAGCTCGGCGCGATCAAGGAGCCGAAGGACATCGCGGGCCTGAAGGTGATCGTTTCCGCCAGCACCAACCAGGAGCAGATTCTGCTGCGCTGGAACAAGCAGAACGTGGCGGCCGGGCTGAAGCCGGTGGAGATCCAGTACTACGACGACGATGTGGTGCAGCGCCTGGCCATCCAGTCGGGCCGCGCCGATGCCTACGTGGGCCCGAACGCCATCGCTGCCTACGAGGCGCGCGACGGCAAGACGAAGCTTGCGGGCGTGTTCTCGGGCGGCTGGCCGCAGACCGCCGAGATTGCCGTTACCTCGCGCAAGGGCTCAGGCCTTGCCGATGCCGTCACGCTGGCGCTGAACACGCAGATCAAGAACGGCAACTACGCCAAGGCGCTGTCGCGCTGGAACCTGGAGTCGGAGGCCATCGCAGCCTCGCGCACCAACCCGCCCGGCCTGCCGAAGAACTGATGATGGCCATGACTTTTCTCAAGCACGCCTGGATTGCCCGTGGCCTTGTCGCGCTCACGCTTGTGGCCGGTGCAGCCCATGCTGCCGACAAGTTCGACTTCAGCCCGGAGCAACGCGGCCGCCTGCGCACCGGCAAGGACGCAGAGGCCATCAATGCGATTCCGCCGGGCTTCAAGTTCGTGAAGGAGGGCGTGCTGACGGTCGCGATCGCACCGTTCGCGCCGCCCATATCGACCTACGCCACCGACGCGAAGACCGTCGTCGGCTTCGACCCCGACTTCGCGTTGCTCATCGCCGACGCACTGGGCCTCAAGCTCGACCTGCAGCCCATCGCCTGGGCCGACTGGCCGCTGGGCCTGAGCTCGGGCAAGTACGACGCCGTGATCTCCAACGTGGGCGTGACCGAGCAGCGCAAGGAGAAGTTCGACTTCTCGACCTATCGCCTCGGCCTGCACGGCTTTTATGTGCGCACCGACAGCGCCATCAAGTCGATCCGCGAGCCGAAGGACGTTGCGGGCCTGAAGCTGACGACCGGCGCCGGCACCAACCAGGAGCGCATCCTGCTCGAGTGGAACCGGCAGAACGTTGCTGCGGGCCTGAAGCCCGTCGAGATCCAGTACTACGACGACGATGTGACCCGCACGCTGGCGGTGGTCACCAAGCGGGTCGATGCCAATTTCAATCCGAATGCGCCGCAGGCCTACGAGGCGGCGAAGAACGGGCAGATCCGGCTGGTCGGCACTGTCAATGCAGGCTGGCCGCTGAAGTCGGACGTGGCCATTGCCACGCGTAAGGGCAGCGGCCTCGCGGCGGCGCTGACCACCGCGGCCAACAACCTGATCCGCAACGGCACCTATGCCAAGGCGCTCGCGCGCTGGAGCCTGGCCGAAGAAGCGTTGCCGAAGTCGGAGACCAACCCGCCAGGCTTGCCGAAGTTCGCGCCGTGAGCATTCGCCATCTCGCATTCCTCACGCCGGGCAACTACGCCGAGGCCGACCCTTTCGCGGGCATCGAGGCCGCGCTGAAGCTCTTCGAGTTCGGCGAGAAGCAAGGCTTCAACGGGGCGTGGGTACGGCAGCGCCATCTGGAGCGCGGTGTGTCGTCGGCCGCGACCTTCCTGGCCGCCGCGACGCAGCGCACGCGCCGCATCGAACTGGGCGCGGCAGTGATCCAGATGGGGTACGAGAACCCCTTCCGTCTCGCCGAAGACCTGGCCACGGTCGATGTGCTGTCGCGCGGCAGGCTGCAAGTGGGCCTGAGCGCTGGCGCGCCGCAGCATGGAGCACTGCTTGGCAACCGCTTCTACGACGCGGCGCCGAACACCATCGACTTCACGCACAAGCGCGTGGGGCGGCTCAAGGCCAATCTGGAAGACACACTGCTTGGGGACGACCAGACTTTTGTCGAATCGGCCGGCGGACGTGTGCGGCCGCGTGTGCAGCCCCATGCACCGGGCCTGATCGACCGGCTCTGGTATGGCGGCGGCTCGCTGCGCTCGGTCGAATGGGCGGGGCGCAACGGGTTCAACCTGCTGCTGGGCAATGTGCTCTCCGGCGAGACCACCGACGACTTTCTGCAGGCACAGCTGGGCTTGATCGAGCGCTATCGCGCGAGCGAAGTGGATGCGGGCAGGGGCAGGGTGGCGCTGGGCCGCGTGATCGTGCCGCTCGACGGCGCCGATGCCGCCACGCGCAAGCGCTACCGAGAGTTCGCGGCTGGCCGCGTCGAACGCACGCTGACACCGCAGGGTGAGCGCCGCACGCTGTTCGCGACCGATCTCGTAGGCACGTCCGATGAACTCCTGGAGCGCCTGCGCCGCGACCCGGTGCTGCCGCATGTGAGCGAATTGCGCGTGGAGCTGCCCTACAACTTCAGCAGCGAAGACTACGAACAGATATTGACCGACCTGTCCGGCCGCATAGCGCCGGAGCTCGGTTGGCGGGCGCTTTGATCTGGAGGAGGAAGTGAGAGGAAGCAGGAGTTGAGTTCGAGGTGAGTCGGAGTCGGGTTGCGTTTTCTTGTGCAATTCGATGGACGGCTTTGGGCGGGCCCTTGGGCCCGCTTTTTTTTAGCCTTGCGCTGTGGACACACCGAGCAGGAAGTCCGTGACCTCATCCGAGAACACGTAGCGCTGCCCACCGATAAGCACGCTCTCCGCATTCGCGGGGTCCGGCCGCGCGGTGGGCATGCCGTGTGCGACCAGTGCTTCGGCGCAGCCGAGCCAGTCTCCTTCGCCGTCCGGCGGTTCGTTGCATGAAGCCCACGAGAGGCCGCCGCAGGCGTTGTCGTCGAAGCCGTGCCGTTCTTCCCAGCTTGCGCCGTGCGCCAGCAGGAAGCGGACGAGGCCGGCATCGCCGCGAAACACGGCCTTGTTCAGCGCCGAGGCATCCCAGTCGCTGCCGCGAGTTGCGATGGGCCAGCCGAGTTCGACCATCAGCTTCACCGCGTCGCTGCATCCCTGCGCTGCGAGTTCCGGCAACTGGCGCAACTGCGTTTCGGAGAGCGTGCCGACGATGCCGGGGTGCGCTGCGTGGATGCGGCGGGCGGCGGCCTCGTCGCCCTGGGCGCAGGCTGCGACGAAGGCTTCATCCACTGGAAGCGGGGTGCCACCTCGGGCTTTTTGCAGCAAGCGCGCGACCTCCGGCAGACCGAAGCGCAGGGCGACGGTATATGTGCTCGTGCCATCGCCGGTGGTGACTGAAGGATCGGCGCCTGCTGCCAGCAAGGCCTCGATATGCGCGGGCGACCTGCGCCGCCGGATTGCCCACAGCAGCAGCGAACCCCAGTCGCTTGTGGGAGAACCCATGGGCGGTTCGTTCGCATTGCCGCCGTGCGTGAGCAGCAGCCTCAGCGTTTCCACATCGTCGAGGTCCAGCACGCGATAGAGCGCATTCGTGCCCGAGATGCGCGCACCGGCGTTCAGCAGCAGCCGCGTGCAGGCCGGGTTCTCCAGCGAGTGATAGAGCGATTCGCCGTCGTTCGGATCGGCGCCTGCGTCCAGCAGCAGTTTCGTGAGTTCGGGGTCGCGGTTCTGGCCGGCGGCGCCGTAGAGCGTGGACAGGCGCTCGGTGTCTGAGGGCGCATCGATGGACGACGGAGGCCAGCGGTTGCCGATCGACTGATCGGGATCGGCACCCGCATCGAGCAGCAGCTTTGCGCAGGTGTGCAGGCGTTCACGGAACTCGGGCAGTTGCATCAGGCCGGAATGGGCCACGGCCATGAGCGACGGGAGCGCGAGCGGGCCTTCCGCACGGTGCACCCAGCCCGGGTCTTGTTCGATGGCGCGGCGCAGCAGTGCTTCGTTGCCGATCGCACAGGCTAGGCTGGGATCGTCGCCGAGCAAGCCGGGGCTTTCTTCGAGCAGGCGCAGAGCCACCGATGGCCGCGCGCGGTTCGTTCCGCCTGCGATGTCGCCCGCGTAGACAAGGCGCAGCCAGTAGAGAACGGACTTTGCCGGATCTTCGGACTGCGACCGTCGCGCGAGAACAAAACCTTGCAGGTCGGCCCAGGACGCGAAGCCGTACTCACGCGCCACGCACGACTGCGCATCGTGCAGGCGCAGGCCAAGGGCCGTGATCGCGGGGTCGCTCTTGCCGGCAGCGGCCGGCAAGGCTTCGCGGAATCGCGCAGTGGCGGTGGGGTCGTTGCTTCGGTAGAGAGCAAGCAGCTCCTTGGCTTGCTTCTTCAGGTGGCCCAGGTCGGGCCGGGCGGGCATGCGCTTCATTTGAACCTCCGTGCATCAGACGCCGATGACCCGCAAATCCGGCTGCACAAAAGGCGTGTGGATCGGCAAATGAAGGCAAGTGGGTTCAACCCTTCCCGCGGGCCCGGGCGCGGCTTGCACTGCGGGCGGGATGTTAGGGCACGACGTGCGCGCCGGTCAACGGACAAGCAACGAGCGGCTACAGTGGCGCGCACATTCATCTTCCCGATATCCGACGCAAACCATGCTGCCCCGATTCATCCAGCGACTTGCCGCACGCCTTGGTGGTTCGACCTCGACACCCGACTCTCCGGTGGAGGGCCGGCTCGTGGTGAAGCCAGGCGACCTGCTGACCCAACGCGACGGACACGCCTGGCGAGCCGTCTGGATACTCGAGGTCGACCCGTGGCCCGATGGAACAGCGGCCGCCCACTGCCTGAGCTACAAGCCGATGGACGCCAAGCCCACGGCCGACTCTCTGAAACAGGCGCAGGTGTCGATATGGCACGCCCCCATCGACGCAGGCAGCTTCGGTGAAGAGGACTGGGAGCTGATCGGCAACCGGCCGCCCACCGAAGAAGACCTGATCGGCTTTACCGAGTACCTGAGGCTCACCGACTTTCCGCGGTACCTCGAAGTGACAGGCAAGGACAGCAAGGAGATCGTCCACGAGGCCAACGCGCACTACCTGCGCGGGAACGAACTCTGCGAGCAGGGCAGGAAGCAGGAAGGCATCGCCGAATACGACGCGGCGGTGGAGCTGTTTCCGCTGTTCTTCGAAGCGATCGACAACCGGGCGTTCACGTACATGGAGCTCGGGAATTTCCGTGAGGCGCTGGGCGACTTCGAGCAGTCGCTGCAGGTGAATCCCGATGGGCCTGCCGCTTTCTTCTCGAAGGGCGAGTGCCTCATGCGGCTGGGTGAGCTGACCGCCGCGGAGGCCGTTTTCACGGAAGGAGTGGAACGGTTTCCCGAGAAGAAGGCGCTCTTCCAGGACTTCCTGAAGCGTGTTCGGGTGCAGCGTTCGGCGAAGGGATAGCCGTGGTCAGCGCGGCGGCTGCGAACGCAGCTGCTCCCTGAGAATCCGCCGAATCTCCAGAATCGCCAGCGGGTTCTCCTGCACGCTGTGCGCCGACGGAATCACCAGCTCCGATGCCGCGCCGTCCAGGTGCGAGCTTGCATACGGCACGATGCCGTCGCTCGACAGCGCCTGCGCCACGCCGGGCGTGTCGTTGCCGATGATCGAATGAAAACGCACGCGCGAATTCATCGGCAGCCCCGACGACAGCCGCACGAACGGGTCGCGATCGCTCAGGTTGTCGATGCTGTTGGGAATGCGCAGCGGCTCCTGGCCCTGCGTGCTGGGCGCGATGCGGATCAGCTCGCGCGAGATGTCGCCCAGCTGCCCCAGCATCGCCACCGGCAGCGTGATGAGGTTGGCCACCCAGCGCGAGACGCGGTTGTTGGCAAAGTCGGTGCCGCGGTGCGGCGAGGCGATGAAGATCGCGTCGCTTACCTGCGGCAGCGGCTCGAAGCGCAGGTAGGGCGCGAGCTTTTCTTCGATGCGCTGCTGCTGTGCGCCCTGCATCGGGTAGCTGGCCAGCAGTGCCTCCCAGAGCTTGTCTTCCGACGACGACACCATCAGCCGCGACAGCACGCCGCCCATGCTGTGTCCGATCAGCGTGATGTTGTTCGAGGCCTCGGCCTTACCGGTGGGGTCGAAGTGCGCCAGCGTTTGCGTGACGGCTTCGCGGATGGCGAAGTTGTTGATCGGCAGCGGCGCGTTGGTGGGGTAGTACACCTGCCAGATCTGGTAGCGGCGGCGCAGCGTCTCGTCGCCGAGCACCTCGTTGGCCACGTTGATCCACGCCTCGGGGCTGCTCGCCAGGCCGTGCAGCATGATGACCGTGCGGCGGTTCGGGTCGTAGGGCTGCATCAGGTAGATGCGCGGCTGTGTGAGCCCGTCGCGGCCGCCGAACAGGCTGCGCAAGGCCTGCAGCGCAAAGTCGGAGCGCGCGAGCCACAGGCCGTAGCCCGAAGTGAAGTTGGCGGCCAGCGGCACCTCCTGTCCGGCCAGTTGGACGTTGGCGGTGCGGTACGGGTCGTAGGCCGCGATGCGCAGCGTGTGGGTGCGCAGGATCTCGTCGAGATTGGCGCCGTCGAATAGCAGCAGCGCGGTAACGGCGGGAAAGGGCATTTCGCGGTAGGGCGGCCGGGGCGGGCGCTTGCCGTCGGCTGGGGCGGACATTGCCTCCTCATCCGTGCGCTTGGCGTTTGCCGCCACCAGCTCCGCGCCGAAGCCGTCGCGCCGGTAGGTGTTGCGCAGGCCCGAGAAGGTGAGCGATGCGGCGGGAATCAGCTCGTCCGGCAGCGGCGCGCTGGTGGGCAGGCGCAGTGCCGATACGTCGGTTTCGATGTGCCAGTCGCCCACCTGTGGCACTTCCGGGACCGGGTTCGATGGCGAACCGGTGCGCCGGTAGGTCTTGAAGAGGCCGGTAATGGCCTGCTGCACCGCGTAGTTGTAGTAGTCGCGCACCTGCGTCTGTCGGTCTTCGAAGGCGCGGTCGCGCGGCTTGCGGGCGGTGTAGAACAGGTAGGCGTAGGCATGGCGTGCGGTTTCGAGCCAGGCCTCGATGGCCGTGGTGGCCGACGAGTCCGGCTGCGCGGCGGTGCCGCCTTTGTCCGCCGCCAGCGCCACCTGCAGCCACACCTCCGACAGCGCGGACAACCGCTGTTCGTCGCTGAGGCCCGACGAGTCGGCCAGCGCGTTGCGGCAGGCCTGGCCGTCCTTGCGGCACAGATCGGCGTCGGAGCCGATCACGCGCAGCACTTCCTGTGCGGAGGTGCTGAGCTCGCCGGTGGTGAGCACGTCGCCGCGGCGCTGCGCGAGGTATTCGGCCGGCGAGATCGAGCCGACCTTCACACCCGCGCAACCGGCCAGCAGTACAGCGGAGCACAGAAGGCAAAGAAAGCGCGCGCGCATCACGGCTTCGCCTTGGGTCCCTTGGAGTCCTCGAGGCCCGGCAGGCCTTGCCGGATCGCCTGCGAGAAGTTCGCGCCCGGCGCCTTGTCGGTGGCAATGGCGCGGTCGGTGATGCGGCCCGCCGTGCGCAGCGCTTCCATGCTGTAGCCGGGCGTGAGGCCGCCCACGTCGTAGAGGTAGTCGGGCAGGTAGCCCGAGGCCAGCAGCCGCCAGTCCATCGGCAGGCCGGGCACGATGCGCTTGGCCAGGGCGTACACGATGGTGGTGCAGTTGGCAGTAAGCGTGTTGTAGTAGCTCGGCGCGCGCACCAGCGCCGCGCCTTCGCCGAGGTAGGCCATGAACAGCGAGCGCATTTCCTGCTGCGGCAGGCGCACGCGGTACATGTAGACGTCTTCGCCGCGCACGTTGGTGCGCACGCGCATGATGTCGTGCTCGTCGGCCGCGATGAGGCTGGTCTCGAACTGCTTGAAGAAGCCGCCGACCGACGAGAAACTCTCGCCGCGCTCCTTGCGGATTTCGATGGAGAAGGTAACGAACTGTCCGTCGTCGAAACCGAAGGACACCAGCGTGTGCGCAATGGCCGGGCCGCTCCAGTACGAGAGCGCCACGTCGACCGAGCGCAGGCGGTCGAGGTCGTAGCTGCGCGTTTCCCAGCGCTGGGTGTAGTCGGTGTCGCTGCGCCACTCGAAGTTGCGCACGTTGTCCATCGTCACGATGCTGCCGTCGACGTGGGTGTGCAGCTGGCGCGACACGTCGTCGGCCCACACGCGGTTCTGCGAGGGCAGGATGGTGCTCCACCAGCCCATCAGCAATGCGAAGCCGACCACGTAGGAGAGCAGGGCGCGTGCTGCCTTGCCGCGCCACAGCAGCGCGATGGCGGCAAGGCCGAAGCCTGCCCACAGCACGCCAGCGCCGATTTTCACGAAGGAAGGTCCTGGCAACTGATACCAAAGTGCCATGCAGGCCCACATCGCAGACAGCAATACGACTAGCGATGCCGCAAAGCGGCCGAGGAAGCGCAGGAACATTCAGGTCATCGGAGAGTGAGGCGCGATTATCTCCGCCCGACTCGGGCGCCCCTGGGCGCCTACAGCATATAGGTCACGAGCTTGAAGTCCGGGTCCTCGGGGAAGGGCTTCACCGTGAAGCCCAGCCTGCGCACCAGCTTCAGCATGTCGGGGTTGTTGGCCAGCACCAGTCCGTCGATCTCGGCCAGGCCCTTGTCGCGCGCCACGTCGATGATGCTTTCCATCAGCCGCGAGCCGATGCCCTTGCCGCTGAATTCGTCGGCCACCACCAGCGAGAACTCGCAGCTGGTCTGGTCGGGGTTGGTGATGTAGCGCGACACGCCCACGATGTGCTCGCTTTCGAGCACGGTGCCCTCGGGCGACACGCTGCGCTCCATCACCACCGCCACCAGCGCCATCTCGCGGTCGTAGTCGATCAGCGTGAAGCGCGACAGCATCGACGGCGGCAGCTCGTGGAAGCGCGAGACAAAGCGGAACCAGCGGCTCTCGGGCGAAAGGCCCTGCACCAGCGCCTGCAGCATCTGCGCGTCGTTGGGGTGCACCGGCCGCACGATGTACGTGCCGCCACCGGGCAGCGGCCATTCGCGCCGGTAGCGCGCGGGGTACGGCATGATGGCCAGGTGCTGGTAGCCGTTGACCGCATTGCTGACGTGGGCCGCCACTGCTTGCGTGGTGCTGCCGACCACGATGCGTGCATCGACCGAAATGGCGCCCGACTCGTCCACGATGATGGGGTTGATGTCCATCTCGCGCAGCTCGGGCAGTTCGCACACCATTTCCGACACGCGCAGCAGTACGTCTTCGAGCGCTTCCATGTTCACTGCGTGGGCGCCGCGCCATTCGCCCAGCGTTTCTGCCACGCGCGAGCGCTCGATGAGTCGGTGCGCGAGAAACTGGTTGAGCGGCGGCAGCTCCATGGCGCGGTCGTTGAGCAGTTCGATCATGGTGCCGCCCGCGCCGAACACGATGACGGGGCCAAAGGGCTCGTCGGTGACCATGCCCACGTAGATCTCGCGACCGCGCCGCGCGCGCACCATCTTCTGCACGGTCACGCCGTTGATACGGGCCTCGGGCGCGAGGCGGGCCACGCGCTCCATCATTTCGACGTAGGTGTCGCGCGCGCTGGTGCCGTTCAGCACGTTGAGCGCCACGCCTTCCACGTCTGACTTGTGCGCGATGTCGGGCGAATCGATTTTCAGCGCCACCGGAAAGCCCAGCTGCGTCGCGATCATCATGGCCTCGCTGGCGCTGCGCGCGAGCAAGGTGCGCGTGATCGGAATGTGGAAGGACGACAGCAGCGACTTCGACTCCATCTCCGTCAGCACATGGCGCCGCTCGGCCAGCACGCTTTCGATGATCAGGCGCGCGCCCTCGATGTCGGGCTTGGCCAGCGCCGACAGCGGCGGCGGCGTCTGCTGCAGCAACTGCTGGTTCTGATAGAAGGCTGCGATGTTGCCGAAGGCGCCTACTGCGGCTTCAGGCGTGCGAAAGCTCGGAATGGTGGCGTCGGCCAGTACCGAGCGCGCTTTGCCGACCGAGGAGTCGCCCATCCAGCAGGCCAGCAGCGGCTTGTTCATCGGCCGGGGAATGTCGGCCAGCGCTTTCGCCGTGGCAGCTGCGTCGGCGCCGGCTTTGGGCGAGAAGATGGCGAGCACGCCGTCGATCTGGCTGTCGGCCGAGGCGGCGTCGATGGCGGCGCGGTAGTGCGCGGGCAGGGCCTCTTCGGAAAGGTCGATCAGGTCGGCCAGCGAAGCGAGCGGGGGCAGGGCGGGCTGCAGCAGCTTCTGCGCGGGCGCGGAAAGTTTGCCCAGGTGGAGCCCGATCTCGTTGATCCAGTCGGCTGCCAGCACGCCGGGCCCGCCGCCATTGGTGACCACGGCCAGGCGCTTGCCCACCGGCCGGTAGCGCGAGGCCAGGCACTTGGCGGCAGAGAACAGCTCGACGAAGGAGCGAACCCGCACCGCGCCCGCGCGGCGCAGTGCGGCGTCGAATACGTCGTCGCTGCCCACGATGGCGGCGCTGTGCGTCTGCGCAGCCTCGTTGCCCGCCGGCTTGCGCCCGGCCTTGAGCACCACCACCGGCTTGGCATGCGAGGCCGAGCGCAGCGCGCTCATGAAGCGGCGCGCATCGGCAATGCCTTCCAGGTACACGATGATGCTGTGCGTGGCCTGGTCGTTGGCCAGGAAGTCGAGCACCTGCGGAATGTCGACCGAGGTGTGCGGGCCCAGCGACACCACGCTCGAAAAGCCGACGCCGTTCTGGCGCGCCCAATCGAGCATCGAGGCCGTGAGCGCGCCCGATTGCGCCACCAGCGCGAGCGGCCCCGGCTTGGCCAGCGGCCCGGCCACGCCGGCATTCAGGTGCAGCAGCGGCCGCTGGAAGCCCAGCGAATTCGGCCCCAGCAGGTGCACGCCTTCGCGGCGCGCGATCTTGCGCCATTGCGCTGCCTCGTCGGCACCGATGCCGCTCGAAAGAACCACGGCCGCCTTGCAGCCGATGCGCCCCGCGATTTCAAGGGCGGCCGCCACGTCGCGCGGCGCCAGCGCGATCAGCGCGAGGTCGGCATGGGTCTGGGCCAGTTCTTCGAGCGTGCCCTTGGTGCGCACGTCCAGAAAGCGCAAGGTGCCGTCGAAGCGGTCGGCTCGGAAGGCCTCGCGCAGCGTGCGGCCCGCAGGGGGCTGGCCGCCCGGGTCGTCGGCGTGGCCGACGAAGGCCACGATGGAGGCGGGCGCAAAAAGCGGAGTCAGGAAATGCTTGTCCATGCCCCCAAGTCTGCACCGTTCCGCACCGTTCGGGGGCAGTTGCGCAGGGCCTTGACCTAAGTCATGACGTGGTCAGCGCGCTTGGCTATATTCAAGGTTCCATGCAAAAACGTATTGGCGTGATCTTCGTCTCGCGACGAAATTCATTGCGCAGCATCCTGGCCGAAGCGTGCCTCGCGCACCTGGACCCCAAGCGGTTCTCGGTATCTTCCTGCGGTCAACCCGGGCACATTGCCCGCGAGTTCCATCCCGCGGCCGTGGCCGCATTGAAAAGTGCCAGCATCCCCGTGCCCCAGCGGCCGCCGCGCAGCTGGGACGAACTGGTGCGCGCGAATGCCGCCCCGGCGGACTTCGTCATCACGCTGGACGCGGCCAGCGCATCCCGCCAGCCGTCATGGCCCGGCCAGCCCGACGCGGCGCTGTGGGCCTACCCCGACATAGTCGACGGCGGCGACCTGGAGAAGACCGCGCACGACGCCATCCAGATGCTGTTCTCGCTGCGTCGCCGGCTGGAGCTGCTGGTGAGCCTGCCGATGCAGGGGGCAGACCGCTCGGCCGTGCGTTCCGATGTGCGGGATCTGGGATACATGCGCTAGCCCCATGGACGTAGTACTCGTACACGGCATCTTCGACAACGGCGGGATCTTCAAGCGCATGGTGCGAGCGCTCGAGGCGGCCGGCCATCGCTGCTGGGTTCCTTCTCTCAAACCCGCCGACGGCCGCAAGGGAATTCATGACCTTGCGTGCAAGCTCAAGGCCTATATCGACAGGCACGTGGGCCCGGATGCGCCGATTGCCATCGTCGGCTTCAGCATGGGCTGCATCATTGCCCGCCAATATCTTCAGGTTCTGGGCGGCATCGCCCGCGCCCACGCGCTCTTCGCCATTTCGGGCCCGCACGAAGGAACGATGACCGCCTATGCCTACCCCGGACGGGGCGCGCGGGACATGCGGCCGCGAAGCCCCTTGCTCGAAAACCTGAAGAGCACCGAGGACTGCCTCGACGAACTGAAACTGTTCGTGTATTGGACCTCCCTGGACATCACCATCTTGCCGGCCACGAGCAGCAACTGGCGGCGCGCGGCAAGCAGCCTCGACGCGCGCGCCTGGTTGCATCGGTTCATGCCGGGCGACGCAAAGGTCTGTGCCGACATCACGCGCCGCATGTGCGCGCTGTGATGTAGACGCTGCCGGCTCACTCCAGCGTGAAGCCGATCTTCAGCGTCACCTGCCAGTGCGCGACCTTGCCGTCCACCACGTGCCCGCGCGTCTCGGTCACGGTGAACCACTGGATGTTGCGCAGCGTCTCGTGCGCCTTGGCGATGGCGGTCTGCACGGCGTCTTCGATGCCGGTCGAGGAGGAGCCCGTCAGCTCCAGCGATTTGTAGACGTGGTTGGACATGGGGTCTGTCTCCTTCTGGGTTGATGGGCGATGGGCCCGGAAAACATCGTAGTCCTGTTGCGGGCGTCAGTGAACGAATCCGCCCTTGACGAAGCGCACGGGTTCGGCGTCCATGCGCGC
Source organism: Variovorax multivorans (assembly GCF_051216835.1). Taxonomy (NCBI): domain Bacteria; kingdom Pseudomonadati; phylum Pseudomonadota; class Betaproteobacteria; order Burkholderiales; family Comamonadaceae; genus Variovorax; species Variovorax multivorans. The sequence goes on along the minus strand of NZ_JBPJZL010000010.1, from coordinate 141,249 downwards.
GATGAGTGCGCCCAGGCCGTCCGGCGCCAACGGCCGCGTGCCAGCCGATGCAGGCTGCTCGGTGCGGCACAGCAGGTCGTCGTCACTCCACGCGCCTTTGCCGGGTTCGCCGCGCGCGCGCAGCCAGCCGTCGCGGTCCACGATCAGCTGCGTGCCCGCGAGTTGCGAAGTCGCGGCGACCAGCGAGAAGGCGGTCCATGCGGCGGGCGAGGCGGCGATGCAGTCGCCGGCCTGCAGCGCGGCTGCCTTGGCATCTGGCGCGAGAAACACGGTGACGAGGCGCGGGTCGTCGAGCAGCGGCGGCACGCTCGCACCCGCAGCCACGATCCGCAAACGCTGCCCGCGCCAGCTGCTCAGGCTGCGCGACGGCTTGCCCTTGCATTGCACCGGCATGTCGGGAGGCGCGATGGGTTGCGCCCACAGCCCGGCCGTGCGCAGGCTTTCACCGGCGCCCTGGGCTTTCATGAAGTCGATCAGCGCCCATGCATCCGCGTCGCGCAGCACGCCGCCGAAGCCTGGCATCGTCGGGGCGCCGTGCCGGTCGCGCATGCCGTTCATCACATGCCAGAGCACATCGCCGTCGGCGCGTCGCCACAGCAGTGGCCCGCCAAGATTGGGCGGCCACACGGGTTGTGAAGCGGCCAGCGGCCCCTGTCCGCGCCCGTCAGCACCATGGCAGGCCACGCATTGCGCCGCGTACAGTACACGCCCGCGCTCGATGCTGTCGGCGGTGAAGCCCGTGGGCGATGTCTGGAAGCTGGTGGGGTACGCGGGTACCAGCACCACGTTGGCTTCGGGCCAGGGCGCCAGCACGACCAGCAACGCGGCCACCGCAACGAGCCACACGCGGCGGCGACGCCAGAGCGCGGCGAGCAGCAGCGTCAGCACCGCCACCGCAAGCACGACCACCGTGAGCCCGAGCCTTCGTGCCTGGCCAAGATCGATCAGCAGGTTCTCGCCTGACAGCCGCAGCGCCCATGGCCATGCCGGTTGGCCGTGCGCGTGCGAGACCAGTCCCAATGCATCGAGCAGGCGCAGCAGCTGCAGTTGCGCGCCCTGCAGCAGGCCGATCAGCAGGTTGAGCCAACCGGCCTCGGGCAAACCGTTCATGTCACCACGTGGCGTCGAGTCCCAGGTGCTTGAGCGCCTCGTGCCGCAGTTCGGCCAGCCGCGGGTCGCCGCGATGGCGCGGGTAAGGCAAATCGACCACCAGTTCCGCCGCAATGCGCGCTGGCCGGTCGCTCAGCACGATCACACGGTTGGCGAGGAACAGCGCCTCTTCCACGTCGTGCGTGACCAGCAGCGCCGAGAAGCCGGCACGCTGCCACAGGTTGACCAGCTCGCTCTGCATCGCGATGCGCGTGAGCGAATCGAGCTTGCCCAGCGGCTCGTCGAGCACCAGTAGCTGTGGGTCGTTGACCAGCGCACGCGCCAGCGCCACGCGCTGCGCCATGCCACCGGAGAGGTGATGCGGAAAGGCCTTCGCGAATTCGGTCAGGCCCACGAGCTTGAGCGCTTCGTCGACGCGGGCGCGCTGCTCCTTCAGTACGCCGCGCGCCTGCAGGCCCAGCGCCACGTTGTCCCACACGCTGCGCCACGGGTAGAGCGTCGGATCCTGGAACACGACGATGCGCGACGGATCGGGCCGCGTGATGGCTTCACCGTTCTGCGTGATGGTGCCGGCGGTTGCGGGTTCGAGCCCGGCCACCAGCCGCAGCAGGGTCGACTTGCCGCAGCCGCTGGGCCCCAGGAGCGCGACGAACTCGCCGGGGCGCACCTGCAGGTCGATGCCGTCGAGCACCTGCAGCACACCGCCGGACACCTCGAACCAGTGGCTGACGCCGCGGATGTCGATGTGCGCGCCGCCAGTGGTCGTTGCCGTGGCGGGCGGGGAAGGGAGTACGGCGTTCACCATTTGACGGTTCCTTTCTGCCAGGACAGCACGCGGTCGCGCACCTTGAAGAGCAGCGTGATGAGGCCCGAGCACAGCGCGGCCATGACGAATAGCGCCGCATACATGTTGGCGTATGCGGCCCAGCCCTGGGCCCACTGCAGGTACCAGCCGAGCCCGGCCTTCACACCCATCATCTCGGCCGTGATCAGCACCGAGAACGAGGCGCCAAGGCCCATGAACAGGCCAACGAACACCTGCGGCAGGGCCGCCGGAATCGCCACCCGCAACACCAGGAAGCGCTCCGACGCACCCAGCGTGCGCGCCACGTCGTAGTAGCTCTTGTGCACCGAGGCCACGCCCGACCACGTGAGCACCGCCACCGGGAAGAAAGTGGCCAGCCCCACGAGGAACACGGCAGCCGAATAGCTAGACGGCGCGAAGAAGAAGGCCAGCGGCAACAGCGCTGACGCCGGCACCGGCCCCAGGAAACGCAGCAGCGGATGCACCCAGTACCCCGCGATGCGCGACCAGCCGATCGACACGCCCGTGACAAAGCCGATCAGCGCGCCCAGCACGAAGCCATTGGCGAGCAGGCGCAGCGAATATGCGGTCGACAGGCCCAGGCGTTGCCAGTCTTCATGCACCACGTCGATCAGGCTCTGCGGCGGCGCGAAGAAAGGCGAAGGCAGCAGGCCGAGCTTGGCGGTGCCGATTTCCCACAGCGCAAGCACCACGGCCAGCGCGACCAGCCATTGCCCGGCCGGCCGCAGCGTGCGCGCCAGCTTGCCCGCGCGGTGGCCCAGCAGCGAGATGGCAAGGAGCAGGGCGGCAACCACCAGCGTGGCAATGCCGAACTCACGCGTGAAGGCCCAGTCGTTGAAGCCGACTTCCTTGTTCGGCCACAGCAGCGTGAGAAGGCCCAGCGCGACCCAGGCGGCCGCGGCGAGCAGGCCAGTGGGCCAGATGCCGGTGGGGGCGGGAGGGCGCAGCGCTACCGTTTGCGATGTTTTCTGCCGCGGTGCGTGATGAGCGGGCGCATTGCTCTGCAGCCCGAGCGGCGAGTCCAGAACTTGTTCAGCGGTGGTCATGCGAGAACGTCCAGCGACACATGGTTGGCGAATCGGACCACGTCAGTGCTTTTCTTCAGGATGCCGGCGTTGCGGAAGTCAGCGGCGAAAGCTTCCACCTCGTTGCGCAGCGCCTTGCCGGCCGGATGGTGCTTGTAGGTGAGCTCGGCCAGCAGCTTCTGCAGGTCTTCGAGCGGCACCTTGGGCGCGTACTTCGAATAGATCCTGGCGGCTTCGTTCGGGTTCTCCGACACGTAGTCGGAGGCCTGCGCGAGCGCGCGCACCACCGCGGCAGCGCGTGGCTTGTCGTTGCGCGCCAGCTCGCCGCGCGCGCCGACGATGCAGCACAGGCGCTCGGCGTATTCGCCTTTGGCGCTGTTGGCGATCTCGGTGAAGACGCCGGGGTTGCGTTTCTCGATGAGGAACACGTTCGGGTCGCCGTCGGCAATCGCGTGGATCTCACCCTTCTTCACGGCCACGTCGAGCAGGTCTGCCGGGTAGACACGCCAATCGACGTCCTTATCGATGTCGATGCCTTTCTTCGCGAGGTGAATGGCGTAGAACTGCCTGGCCGGGCTGTTCTGGTCCGACACGCCGATGGTCTTGCCCTTGAGGCTGACAAGGTCGGTCGTCACGCCCGAGGCCTTGGCTCCCACCAGCCGCAGGCAGCCGCCATGCACGCTGCCCACCACCTTGACGTCGAAGCCCGCTTCGAGCGGCTTCACCCAGCGGTGGATCAGGCCCACGCCCACGTCGGCCTTGGCGGTGGCCAGCGCCTCCAGCATCTGGTCGGACGAGCCGGCCCAGTTGAGCAACTCGACATCAAGCCCGTTCTTCTCGAAGAAGCCGCGCTCCAGCGCCACCGGCACCGGGGCCAGGCAGAAGCCGGCCTGGCTCCAGGCGAAGGTGAGCTTGCGCGGCTGCGAGCGTGCCGCGGTGGCGAGCAGGGCTCCGGAGCCCACGATGGCTGCCGCCGCCCCGGCCTGCAGCACGCTGCGGCGCGAAGGCGGTAAGTGATCGAGAGGAACGGTCATCGCAAGCTTCTCCACCGAAAAATTGGAAGCTGCGAGTGTTGGCGCGCGAGGCCCGCGCGGCCAACGAATGAATGCGGCTATGGATATGCGCGCAACTACTTTTCCCTGGCGCCGAAGCTCTCCGTCAGGAATTCGACGATGGCCTGCACCCGCGCCGTGCGCCCCTTGCGGCTAGGCACCAGCAGCGTAACCGGCGCGCTGTCGAATTGCCAGTCGGCGAGCACGCGCACCAGCCTGCCGTGTGCCACGGCGTCGGCCGCATCCCATTCGGAGCGCAGCACCAGGCCCATGCCCTGTTCGGCCCACTGGCGGGCCACGCCGCCGTCGTTGGTGACGTAGGCGGGCGAGATGCGCAGGGTCTGGGGTTTGGCCCTGGCGGCTGCGCGGCTGGCCGGGCGCACATGCCACAGCGTGACGTCTTCGTCGTTTTCGCGGATGCAGATGCAGCTGTGCGCCATCACGTCGCGCGGCACGCGGGGCACGCCGTGCAGGCGCAGGTATTCCGGGCTCGCGCACAGCCAGCGCTCGTTGGCGCTCAGAGTACGCGCCACCCACGACGAATCGCGCACCGTACCGATGTGGATCACCGCGTCGGCGTCGTGCCGGTCGGGCCACGGGGTTTCGCGCAGGTCGAGCTGCACGCTCAGCCCCGGGTGCAGCCGTGCGAAGCGCGCGAGCATGGGCGCTATGTACTGCCGGCCGTAGCCGAAGGGCGCGGCGATGCGCAGCGTGCCGGTGAGCCGCTGGTCGTCGCGCTGCATCGACTCGCGCAGCCCCTCGATCTGGCCGAGCAGCGCAGCCGCCTCGCGCGCGAAGCGTTCGCCCTCGGGCGTGAGGCTCAACCGCCGCGCGGTGCGGGTGGCGAGCGACAGGCCCAGCGTGGCCTCGAGCTTGCGCAGCCGCATCGACAGCGCGGGCGGCGTGACGTCGAGCGCGCGCGCCGCGGCGCTCAGCGAAGGTTCGCGCAGCAGGGCGGCCGCGAGCTGCATGTCTTCGATCTGGATCATTAACTTGTGCTTAACGATTGATGACCATGCATTGAAGCACAAGCATGGCCTTGAAACGTACAGTCGGTGCCCATGCAACCCCAAAACGCCTATCCACGCGCCGTGCTTTTCGACCTGCTCACTGCGCTGCTCGATTCCTGGACCGTCTGGAACACCGCCGCCGGTTCCGAAGAGAAAGGCCGAGCCTGGCGCGCCGAATACCTGCGGCTCACCTATGGCTGCGGCGCCTATGTGCCCTATGAGCAGCTGGTGAAAGACGCGGCGCGCCACACCGGCATGGCCGACTCCGCACCCGACGCACTGGAAGCCCAATGGGACACCCTGCCCGTGTGGGACGGCGCTCGCGAACTGTTGCTGGCGCTGAAGCCCCACTGCAAGCTCGCCGTGGTCACCAACTGCTCGAAGCGGCTCGGCCATCGCGCGGCGGCGCGGCTGGGCATCGATTGGGACGTGGTCGTCACTTCGGAGGAGGCCGGCTTCTACAAGCCCGATCCGCGCCCGTACCGCATGGCGCTCGATCGGCTGGGTGTGAAGGCAGAAGCCGCAGCCTTTGTCGCCGGTTCGGGCTATGACATGTTCGGCACATCGGCGGTTGGGCTGCGCACCTACTGGCACAACCGTGTCGGGCTGGCGCTGCCGCAGGGGGCTTCCACGCCCGAGCTGCAGGCGGCAACACTGGCACCCGCGCTGCCTTGGCTCCAATCCTTCAGCAAATGACGAGCTAGCTCATGAACAACACCCTCGCCACCATCGACACGCCCGCGGCCCTCATCGAGTGCTCGCGCATGCAGCGCAACATCGCGCGCATGCAGCAGCGCATGAGTGAACTCGGCGTGCGCTTTCGCCCGCATGTGAAGACCAGCAAGTGCATAGCCGTTGCCGAGGCGCAGCGCGAGGCGGGTGCGCAGGGCATCACCGTTTCCACGCTGAAGGAGGCCGAGCAGTTCTTCGCCGAGGGCTTCACCGACATCCTCTATGCCGTCGGCATGGCGCCGCACCGGCTGCAGCATGCGATGGACCTGCGCCGGCGCGGCTGTGCGCTGGGCATCCTCACGGACGGTGTCGAATCGGCGCGCGCAATCGCCGAGTTCGGCCGCGCGAACGGCGAAGTGTTCGACGTGCTGATCGAGGTCGATACCGACGGCCATCGCTCCGGCATCCGGCCCGAAGAAGACGCGCTGCTCGAAGTGGCGCACGTGCTGCACGACGGTGGCATGCGCCTCGGCGGCGTGATGACGCATGCCGGCTCCAGCTACGAGCTCGACACGCCCGAAGCCTTGCGCGCCATGGCTGAACAGGAGCGCTCGGGCTGCGTGCGCGCTGCTCAGCGGCTGCGCGACGCGGGCCTGCCGTGCCCGGTAGTCAGCGTGGGCTCCACGCCCACGGCGCTGATGGCGGAAGCGCTCGAAGGCGTTACCGAAGTGCGGGCCGGCGTCTATGTGTTCTTCGACCTCGTGATGCGAAACATCGGCGTGTGTGCCGAGGACGACATCGCCCTGAGCGTGCTCACCACGGTGATCGGCCACCAGGCCGACAAGGGCTGGGCCATCGTCGACTCAGGCTGGATGGCGATGAGCCGCGACCGTGGCACGCAGAAGCAGAAGCGCGATTTCGGCTACGGGCAGGTCTGCGATGTCGATGGCAAGGTGCTCGACGGCTATGTGCTCAGCGGTGCGAACCAGGAGCACGGCATCCTGTCGCGCGAGGGCGCGCCGGACACGGGCATTGCGGCACGCTTTCCGATCGGGACGCGGCTGCGCATATTGCCGAACCACGCTTGTGCGACTGGCGCGCAGTTTCCGGAATATCAGGCGCTGTCTGAAGACGGCTCGCTGGAAACCTGGGGGCGCTTCCACGGCTGGTGAGCGGCCCGGTATGCCCACGCTGGAGGCATGGGCGAATCGAATGGCCTGACATATACATGATGAATATCATGTAAAATAGCCCGACCATGCCGAGAACATCCCGCCTGCAAAAGGAAGCCACGCACGAACGCATCGTGGAGACTGCCGCGCGCGCCATACGTCGCAGTGGCTATGGCGGCACTGCCGTCGCCGACATCATGAAAGGCGCCGGCCTGACCCACGGCGGCTTCTACGCGCACTTCGCTTCACGCGAGGCAATGCTTGCCGAAGCAGCGGACCGTGCGGGAGCAGAAGCGGTCGCAGCCTCCGCAAGCATCGCGGCCGAAGCACCGCCAGACCAGGCGCTGCAAGCGCTGCTGCACGCTTACTTGTCCACTGAGCACATCGAAAGCGTCGAGACTGGCTGCCCGATAGCAGCCCTCGGCTCCGAGATGCCACGCCAGGCGCCCGAGGTGCGGCGCGCGGCCACCCGCCGTATCAAGGAGATGATCGATCTCGTTGCCCGGCAGTCGCCCGACTGGGGGCAGCCGGGCGCGCACGAGCGCGCGCTCGTCACCGTCGCTACGGCAGTCGGAACATTGCTGATGGCACGCGCCGTCGACGATCCCAAGCTCTCTGAAGCGTTGCGCAAGGCGACGCTGGAGCACTTCGCTCCGTCCGGCACCTGATTTCTCATGCAGACCAAGCTGAGATCGCGCTCGCCTTTAAATATGACATTCATCATCTAATTATCAAAAAATGACCAATATCCCCAACTCCCCAAGAGGCATTCCATGAAAAACGAAGGTTCCGTCGCACTCGTCACGGGTGCCTCATCAGGCATCGGTGAAGCCACCGCGCATCGGCTCGCGGCGGCCGGCTACAAGGTCTACGGCACCAGCAGGCGCGGAGCCACGGCGGGCAGCAGGCAACCCTTCGACATGCTGTCCCTCGACGTGACCAGCGACGAATCCGTAGAAGCTGCGGTGAATGAAGTGATGCGACTGAACGGCCGCATCGACCTGCTCGTGAACAACGCAGGGTTCGGCGTCGCACCCGGCGGTGCGGAAGAGAGCTCGATTGCACAGGCCCGCTCGATCTTCGAGACGAACTTCTTCGGGCTTATCCGCATGACGCGCGCCGTCCTGCCCCACATGCGGCGCCAGGGGAGCGGCCGCATCATCAACATCGGCTCGGTGCTCGGTTTCCTGCCGATGCCATATGGAGCGCTCTATGCCGCAACCAAGCACGCAATCGAAGGCTATTCCGAATCACTGGACCATGAGCTGCGCACCAGAGGCATCCGCGTCTCGGTCATCGAGCCCGCGTACACGAAGACGCCGTTCGACGCGAACTTTCTGGAGCCCGACGCCAAGCTCGACGAATATCACGAGGCTCGCACGGGTGTGATCAAGAGGGTGAAGGAGGTGATGGCAACCGCTGACCAGCCAGACGTCGTGGCCGACACTGTGCTGAAAGCCGCCACTGCGGAGCGCCCGAAACTCCGGTACACCGCCGGCAGCCTCGCAAGCCGCCTGCAATTGCTGCGCCGGTTTGCGCCTGCCGGTCTTCTCGATGCCGGCATCCGAAAAGACCTGCGACTCGACGCGAATCCGGCAGGGAACATGTGATGAAAGCGTTCATCATCGATCGCTATGGCCGCAACAGTGGCCTGCGCGCTGCCGAGATGCCTCGTCCGAAACTGCGGCCTGACGACGTGCTGGTCGAGATCCACGCCGCCAGCGTGAATGTGCTGGACTCCAAGATCCGCAACGGAGAATTCAAGCTCCTCCTGCCTTATCGCTTGCCGCTGATCCTGGGAAACGACGTGGCTGGCGTGGTGGTCGAAGTCGGATCGCAGGTGCGGAGATTCCGGCCCGGAGACGAGGTCTATGCGCGACCCGATCAGGATCGCATCGGCGGCTTTGCGGAGTTCATTGCGATCAAGGAAGACTCGCTTGCGCTCAAGCCGAAGAACCTGAGCATGGAGGAGGCCGCTTCAATCCCCCTTGTGGGGTTGACTGCCTGGCAGGCGCTGATCGAGATGGCGCAGCTCAAGCAAGGCCAGAAGGTTCTTGTCCACGCAGGCTCAGGTGGCGTGGGGACGTTCGCGATTCAGCTGGCGAAGCATGCCGGTGCGTTTGTTGCCACCACAACGAGCACGCCGAACGTCGATTGGGTGAAGAGCCTTGGCGCCGATGTCGTGATCGACTACAAGAAGGGCGACTTCTCGGCGATCCTGCGCGACTACGACGTGGTTCTGAACAGTCTGGACAGCGAAACGCTCGACAAGTCGCTGCGCGTCCTGAAGCCTGGCGGAAAGCTCATCTCGATCTCGGGGCCACCTGATCCCGCCTATGCGCAAGACATTGGTGCTTCCTGGTTCCTGAAACTGGCGATGCGGCTTTTGAGCCGTCGCATCAGGAAGAACGCACGACGCCACTCCGTGAGCTATTCGTTTCTCTTCATGAGGGCGAACGGAGCGCAGCTGCGCAGGATCACCGCCCTCATCGAATCCGGGGCTATCCGTCCGGTCGTGGACCGGATCTTTCCGTTCGAATCCACCAATGAAGCCATTGCGTATGTCGATGCCGGACGTGCAAAGGGCAAGGTCGTTGTGAAGGTTAGATAGGGCGCCCTCAGCAGGATTGCTCCTCGACCACCCGTCGCACCGTCAGCAACGCACTGCGCAAGCTGTCCAGCCCAACGGAGCCGAGCGCCAGCCGCAAGGCATGCGGCACATGCTGCGACGTGGCAAAGGGCTCGGCCGTCGACACCGAAACGCCTTCGCGCATCAGCGCCGCCGCGACCCGGTCGGCGCGTGTTTCTTCCGGCAAGGGCAGCCAGACGAAGTACGACGCGGGATGGCGCACGCACCGCAGCCCGGCCAGCGCTTCGCTGGCGATCGTCTGCCGCATCGAAGCGTCGCGGCGCTTCTCGGATTCGAGCCGGTCGACCGTGCCGTCCTCCAGCCACGCACAGGCGATCGCCGTGGTCACGCCCGGCGTGCACCAGGTCGTGGCCCGTATCGCCCGTTCGATCTTCGGCACCCACGCCTCCGGCGCAACGACGAAGCCCACGCGCAACCCTGTCGCCACATTCTTGGACAGGCCAGAGACATACACCGTCGTTTCCGGTGCCAGCGTTGCCAGCGGCGGCGGTGGATCGTCGGCCAGAAAGGCGTAGGCCGCGTCTTCGATGACGAGCAGGCCATGCCGCCTTGCGATGGCGGCCAGCCGCCGGCGCCGGCTCGCGCTCATCACCCAGCCCAGCGGGTTGTGCAGCGTCGGCATCGCGTAGATGGACTTCACGCGGCGGCGCGCGCACAGGCGTTCCAGCGCGTCCAGGTCCGGCCCCTGTCCGGATGCCGGAATGGGTGCCAGCTCCAGGCGGTGTGCCTCGGCCAGAACCTTGAAGCCGGGGTAGGTGAGAGCATCGACCGCGACCACGTCGCCCGGTTGCAGCAGCGCCATCACTGTCACCGCCAGGCCATGCTGCGCGCCGTCGACAAGCATCACTCTCGACGGCTCGGCTACCAGCCCGCGCGACGCGAGATGTCGGGCGACGCAGGCGCGTTCATGCATTCGCCCGCCATGGGGCGCATAGCGCAGCATCGCGTCCAGTTCGCCACCGGCGGCGAGTTGCCGCAGCGCGCCGCGCAGCAGCTCGCCCTGTCCGGGCAGCGACGGGTAGTTGAAGTTCAGGTCCACCAGGTCCGGTGCCATGGTCCGCTGATCGACGCCAACACCGCCGTGCATCGCCGCTTCGCGCACGAAGGTGCCGCGGCCGACCTCGCCGCTGACCAGCCCCATGGCCTCCAGCTCTGCATAGACGCGCGACGCAGTAACCAGCGCCAGGCCATGGCGCTCGGCCAGCCGCCGGTGCGTGGGCAGGCGGGTGCCCGGCAGCAGGCGTCCCGCGCGGATCTCGGCGGCGAGTTCATCGACCAGTTGCTTGTAGCGGGCTTCGGCCATCGTGCGATGTATCCATGACAATTTTTTGATTGTATTGATCGTCCGGCCTACGATGAGCGCATCTCACCCCCACGTACGAATCCCATGCACATCGCGATCCTCACCTTCGACGGCTTCAACGAACTGGACTCGCTCATCGCGTTGGGCGTGCTCAACCGCATCAAGAAGCCGGGTTGGCGCGTGAGCTTGTGCTGTCCGACCCCGGAAGTCACGTCGATGAACGGCGTCACCGTTCGCGCCCAGTCATCGCTGGAAGACGCACGCCTTGCTGATGCGGTCGTCGTCGGCAGCGGGGTGAAGACACGGGAGGTCGTCGCCAGCCCCGAGCTGATGGGGCGCCTGGCGCTCGATCCGGCCCGCCAGCTGATCGCAGCACAGTGCTCCGGCACCTTGATCCTGGCCAAGCTCGGCCTCGTGGGCGGCATACCGGCCTGCACCGACCTGACCACCAAGCCCTGGGTGCAGGAGGCCGGCGTGGAGGTCTTGAACCAGCCCTTCTATGCACGCGGCAACGTCGCAACCGCGGGTGGCTGCTTTGCCTCGCCCTACTTGGCCGGCTGGATCATCGCGCGCACCGAAGGGCTGGAGGCCGCCGCAGCGGCGCTCCACTACGTCGCGCCGGTCGGCGAGAAGGAAGCCTACGTCGCCAATGCGCTCGGGAACATCACGCAGTACCTGCCGCAATGACTTGTTGCGCGGGCTGAATCCACAGCTCAGCGCCTTATGGGCGCATGCAGCACCGCATTCGCCCCCGACCCGGCCGAGGCCTGCGTCGGCGACGCATCGGCCAGCGTCCTGACCGGACCGCAGCGCCCGTAGGTGTCGTCGAAGCGCACGATGTCGTCTTCGCCCAGGTATCCGCCGGTCTGCACCTCGATCACTTCGAGCACGGTCTTGCCCGGGTTCTCCAGCCGGTGGATGGCGCCCGAGGGCAGGTAGATCGATTCGTTCTCGCGCACCAGCGTGACTTCACCGTTGCAGGTGGCGCGCGCCGTGCCCTTCACCACGATCCAGTGCTCGGCGCGGTGGTGGTGCATCTGCAGCGACAGTTTGCCGCCGGGCTTCACGGTCAGGCGCTTGACCTGGAAGCGCTCGCCCAGGTCGATGCTGTCGTACGCGCCCCAGGGCCGCACCACGCGGCGGTGCTCGGTGGCCTCGGCGCAGCCCTCCAGCGAGAGCTTGCGCACAACGTCGGCCACCTGCTCGGCGCAGCCCGCGCCGGCCACCAGCACGGCGTCGGGCGTGTCCACGATGATCAGGTTTTCGGTGCCCAGCGCCACCACCGGCCGGTGCGGCGCGTGGATGAAGGTGTTGCGCGAGTTCAGCGCGCTGGCCTTGCCGCTCAGCCTGTTGCCCGCGTCGTCCGCCGGGTGCAGGCTGGCAACCGCGTTCCAGCTGCCGACGTCGCTCCACAGGCCTTCGAACTTCACGACCGCGATGTCCTTGTGCTTTTCGAGCACGGCGTAGTCGATGCTGTCGGCTCGGCAATCCTCGAAGGCTGCGCGGTCCAGCCGCAGGAAGCTGCCATCGGTTGCAACGGCGGCAGTGGCGTGCTCGCAGGCCAGCAGGATGTCGGGCGCATGCCCGCGCAGCGCTGCGATCAGCGTGCGCGCCTGCACGAGGAAGATGCCCGCGTTCCAGCTGTAGCCGCCATTCAGGATCAGCTGTTCAGCCACCGCAGCTGTCGGCTTTTCGACAAAGCGCACCACGACCTGGCTGCGCCCGTCGGCCGAGGGCTCGCCGGCTTCGATGTAGCCGTACGCGGTGCTCGGGAAACTCGGCACCACACCGAAGGTGACGATCTTGCCGGCCTGTGCAGCCTCGATGCCGGTGCGCACGGTGCGGGCGAACAGCGCGGCGTCGGGAATGTGGTGGTCGGAGGGCGCGAACAGCAGCAGGTCGTCGGGCTCGGCCAGCAGGGCGGCCGAGGCCATGGCCGCGGCTGTATTGCGCGCCACCGGCTCGAGGATCTGCCGGCCCGTGGCGTGCGCGTTTTCCACCGCTTCCTTCACCAGGAAGCGATGGTCTTCCGACGTGACGCAGGTGATGTCGGCATTCAGCACCGCCAGCCGTTCGAGCGTGAGATGCAGCAGGCTCTTGCCGCCGATCAGCGGCGCGAACTGCTTGGGCAGCGCCTTGCGCGACAGAGGCCACAGCCGCGTGCCGCTGCCGCCGCACAGGACCACGGGATGGATGAGGGGGGTGTTCATGATCGTTTGCGTTGTGGTGGGATGTGGGGGTTCAGATCAGGCCGGAGTACGCCGCATAGCTCACGGCCTGGGCACGCGAATGCACGTGCAATTTCTTGTAGATGTTCTTGATGTGGGCGTTGACGGTCTGCCCCGAGATGCCCAGCTTGACGCCGATTTCCTCGGTGACGTGTCCGCGCGCCACGAAGCGCAGGATCTCGCACTCGCGCGCCGTCAGCGTCGCTTCGCGCGGGGGCGGCTCCACCGACGGCGGCGTGCGGCTGTCGGGCCGGTGGCTCAGCCGCGAGAGCAGCCGGCGCGCCAGCCGGGGCGTGATGGCCGCGCCACCGTTGACCACCTGCAGAACGGCCTGCGCGAAGCTCTGGAGCCACGCGTCCTTCAGCAGGTAGCCGGTGGCGCCCAGCTCGAAGGCATGCAGCACGTGTGACTCGTCCTCGAGCGCGGAGATCACGATGATTTCTCCCGTGCGATGTTGCTCGCGGGCTTCCTGGATCAGGTCGAAGCCGGTGCCGTCGCCCAGCCGCAGGTCGACCATCAACACGTCGAACTCGTGCGTGGCCAGCAGACGGCGGCCATCGCGCAGGCTGCCGGCCTGGCCTTCGAGCTGGATGCGCAGGTCAGACAGCAGCTCCTGCGCGATCACCCGGCGCATGAACTCGTCGTCATCCACGAGCAGCACGCGCACCGGCGCATCCTCCTGCCCCGTCAGGAAGCCGGGCCACAGCGGCGCAACAGGCGGAACGATGCCCGGTGGAAACCCCGAGCGGCCATCGGCCTGCTCGCCAAGAAAGGGGGATGGGTTGTCAGACATGGGTGTGTCCCAGGTTGGAGTTGATATGCGTGCTGGTGCCGTTGCTCTGAAAGCGCGGAAGGTCCGCGGTAAAGGCCGGCGCCGGGTCGTCGAAGCCGTGCGGGTTCGCGGCCTGCCAGCGCCAGCTGTCCGCGCACATCTGGTCGAGGTCGCGGCGCGCGCGCCAGCCGAAGGCGAGAAATGCACTGCGAGCATCGGCCCAGTAGGCGGGCGCGTCCCCGGGGCGGCGCGGCCCGATGCGCAGGGCAATGCGGCGACCGCTCGCGCGCTCGAAGGCCGACACCACTTCGAGCACCGAGGCGCCACGGCCGGTGCCGAGGTTGGTCATGAGAATGCCGCTGTGGCGCACTGCATGGCGCAGCGCCGCCACATGGCCTTCGGCCACGTCCATCACGTGCACGTAGTCGCGCACGCCGGTGCCGTCAGCCGTTTCGTAGTCGGCGCCGTGCACCACCAGGCATTCGCGCTCGCCGGCCGCAACCTGCGAGATGTAGGGCATCAGGTTGTTGGGCGGCCCGTGCGGGCGCTCGCCGAGCAGGCCGCTTTCGTGCGCACCGACGGGATTGAAGTAGCGCAGGCAGGCAATGCCCCAGCGTGCGTCGGCCTGAGCCAGGTCGGCCAGCACGGTCTCGACCATCGCCTTGGTGCGGCCATAAGGGTTGACCGCGCCGTAAGGTGCACTCTCCGCAATGGGCGAGGGCTGCGAGTCGCCGTACACCGTGGCCGACGAGGAGAACACCAGCGTGCGCACATCGGCGCGGCCCATGGCTTGCACCAGCGCCAGGGTGCCGGCCAGGTTGACGTCGTAGTAGCTCACCGGGTCGGCCACAGATTCACCGACCGCCTTCAGCCCTGCGAGATGCACGACCGCTTCGACCCCGTGCGCCGCGAACGTGCGGTCGAGCGCCGCCGCGTCGCGCACGTCGCCGCGCACGAGAACGGGTTCGACCCCCGTGATGCACGCCACCCGCTGCAGCGAGCGCGCGTCGCTGTTGACGAGCGAGTCGAGCACCACCGGCTGGTAGCCCGCCGCGATCAGCGCCACGCAGGTGTGGCTGCCGATGAAGCCGGCGCCGCCGGTCACGAGGATCCTGGGTGCGGATGTGGACTTGGGCATGGTCGTGGTCCTCGTGTGGGGTGCCGCGTCAGCCGGCGATGCAGCGCTGCAGTTCCTCTTCGAGGCGCTGCAGGATTGCGTTGCGGTCAAGTTCGGCCTCGGCGAAACGGCGGCCGGCGGAACCCAGCAGCTCGCGCGTATCGGGCGACATGGAGAGCTGTTCGATGGCATCGGCCAGCGCGGCCGCATCGCCCGGCTCGACCACCACGCCGCGGCCCCACACGGCCTCGCTGAGCGCGGTGCCGGCGTGCGCGGTCACGATCACGGCGCGGCCGCTCGCGAGCATGCCGCCCAGCTTCGACGGCATGACGAGGTCGGCAGCATCGGCGCGCTGGGGCAGCACGTGGATGTCGGCCATGCCCAGCAGTTCGTTGAGTCTTTCGGCAGGCTGCAGGTCGAGAAAATGCGTGTTGCCCAGCCGGGTGCAGGCGTCCATCAGCGAGGCACGGCTCGGGCCGTTGCCGCAGAACACGAAGTGGATGTTGTGGGAGCACACCAGCAGGCGCGCCGCCTCGGCCAGCAGCTCGATGCCCTGCTTGCTGCCGAGGCTGCCCGCGTAGAGCACGACCACCGCGTCGGCGGGAATGTTCAGCTCGGCCCGGAAGCCCTGCGCCGGCACGCCTTCGACCACCGGCGGGCGCGCAACGGGCTGGATGGCTTCCACGTCGACCCAGTTCGGAAACAGCACCAGCCGCGATTCGTCCACGCCTTTCTCCAGCGCCTTGGTGCACATCGTGGAGGAGATGGACGACACCCGGTCGAACTTGCGCATCAGCCAGCGCTCGGCGGCCAGGGCGAAGCGCCGCACCCGCTCGCCGCGCAGCCAGCCGAGGCCGAATGCCGCGTCCACTTCGTAGTCCTGCACGTGCAGCCAGGAGCGGATGCCGAGCAGCTTCGCGAAGCACAGCGCGGCCGGCGCGCAGGAGATGGGCGGCTCCACCACGAACACCACGTCAGGCTTCCAGCGCAGTTGCGCCAGCAGCAGCGGAATGCTCGACAGCGTGAAAGACAGCAGGTGCCCGATGCGTCCCAGCGCACGAGGCTTCGACGGCACCCAGGTGGGCGCACGGCACACCGTGACGCCGTTCCAGTCGGTCTTGCGGTAGGCCCAGGCCGAGTAGCCCTCGAGCACCGACCACTGCGGAAAGAAGGGCGGCGACGCAATCACCCGCACCTCGTGCCCGCGGGCGTGCAGCCACTCGGCCATCTCGCCCGAGTACTTGCCGATGCCGGCCAACTCGGGAGCGAAGTTCATCGAGTAGACGAGGATCTTCACGATGCCCGCCTCCGCGTCAGCAGGCGCACGATCGGGAAGAAGCCGAATTGCAGGCGCATGCGCGTCTCGTACAGCACGAAGTCGGTCACGCAGGCAATGAAGAACACGTAGTGCGGCTTGTCCGGAAAGACCATTACCACCGCGCCGTATGACGCCAGCCGCAGCGCAACTTCCACCAGCGCCCAGGCGCCGAGCGAGCCCATCGAGGTCTTCAGAGACAGCACCATCTCGTGGTGGATCGTGTAGGTGCGCAGCAGGAAGTACGGCGCAATGCACATGAAGATGGTGCGCGCCTCGTTGCCCAGCTTGAGCAGCGGCGCGGCCACCGAGATGAGGGCGGCCAGCCCGACGAAGAGCCCGCAGCCCAGCAGGAAGGAATGCTTCGCCAGGCGCAGCTTGGCCGCGGTGAAGTTGCCCGCGTCCGTCTCCAGCATCGCAGGCGTCTTCGTGACCAGGAAGGCCTGCACGAACTGCGACGGCGCCTCGGCCAGCAGGAACGCGAGCTTGAAGGCCCCCACGTAGCTCAGCGGCATGAAGTACGCCACGATGAGCAGGTCCGACTTGCGCAGCAGGAACATGAGCAGCGAATACACCGTCGCGCCGGCCTGCGACGCCAACCCGAGCGCGGCGCGCCCGGCTGGTGGCGCTGCGCCGTTGCCCGGCAGGCCGACGGCCACGCACACCACCACGACGGCGAACAGGTTGATGAGCAGCAGGTGCGCCACGCCCAGGTCGAAGCGCACCGCTACACACAGGCTGATGCCCACGACCAGGATGGTCGCGCGGATGCCGCCCTCCAGGTTGAGCAGCCCCGCGTGGCCGAGGCCGCGACCGAACGAGAGCCGCAGGCTGTTGAACGAGAAGACCGCCAGCGTGGCCACCAGCAGAAGGAAGGGCGCATCGCCCACGGGCATGTGCTGCACCGTGAGGATCACCGTCACCAGCACCGTGGCCAGCGGCAGGCCGATGGCCAGCGTGCGCACCACGTCGCCGCGCGTCACGCCCGGCGGCACGCTCGCCGCATTGCGCGAGAACAGCAGCGAGCTGCCCAGCGTGCCCATCACCAGCGCCACCTCCATGACCGACTGGTAAATGGAGTACTCGCCGAAGCGCGCCGGCGAAATGCTCGCCGCCATCAGGAAGATCGCCAGAAAGCCCGACAGGTACACATACAGCCGCGAAGCGAGCGCGCCCAGGCCCGACAGCCAGGCCATGCGCGCGCCGGGCGGAGCAAGTGACAGGCTGAAGTGCTTCATGGCGTCGACTGGCTTCACGCTTACTTGCCGACCGGGGCGCGAGACACGCGGCCCGTGTCGAACAGCCGGCGCACGAATGCACCGGCCCGGAACGCGTTGTTCTTCGCGCGGCGGGCCATCTGCAGCGCGTAGGTCACGGCCGCCACGGTGTGCATGTGGCCGCGCAGCGCGAAGGGCATGGCCATCTTGGCGCTGCCCTGGAAGTGCAGGGCGACCACGCGCGTCAGTTCGCCGGCGGTGCTCGTCAGCCAGGCCTTGCCGTCGCGGTACGCAATACGCTTGGCGCCGCCAAGCACCTTGAACTCCCGTCGTTCAAGGTTGTGCATGCCGTTGATGTTGTGGTCGATGACCGTGCCGTCGAGCACCCGATTGATCGGGGCGTCGTTGCCCGTGGCGTGGGCCCAGAGATAGAGCAGGGTCATGTCGGACACGCCGCCGCGCACACCTCGCGCGGCAAAACGCCCCGCAATGTCGCGCAGCTTCCTGCGGCCCGAGGGGGTGGCGTAGCTGTCGAGCACGTAGGCCACGAAGCGGCGCAGGCCGTTCGCGGTCCAGTAGCTCACGTGCGGCGAGATCTGGCAGGGGTTCCAGCCGTCCGCGGACTGCATGCAGGAACCAGAGAAGTCGGACTTGCCCGCAAGCCGCGCGATATGCGGCGCCGCACCCTGAAAAAGCAGCACATCGCTGTCGATCAGCACGAATTCGCGCACTTCGGGGTGGGATTCCAGAAACTGCGCTAGGAGAAAGTAGCGCCGAAAGCAGATCTTTTCGAACTCCGGCGGGTTGCTCGACAGATGCACGTAGGACCGGCAGAAGCGTTCGTAGGCCGGGCCCGCGTCGGTGTCCGACAGCACGAAAAGCGGCTCGCCGGCCAGCGCCGCCGATTCGCGGCACAGCGCGAGGGTCTTGTTCTGGCGGTCTTCCACGACGATGAAGGGCAGGGTTGGGTTCATGGCGCTTGGTTGAGGGTTGATGGGATGTGACAGCATTCGTTGTGTTCAGGGCTTGCGCGCCGTAACGCTCTTCATCAGCGCGACGTGCGCGGGAAGAAAGCGGCCGGCGGCGTCGATGGGCATGTCCAGCGTGAAGAGGCCGCGCACGGCGGCCGCTTCCGAAATCCAGCTGCGCAGCTGCGCCGCCGTGAAGCGCGCCGGCGCCTCGCGGCCCCACGAGGCGCTCAATGGCGTCAGCACATGGAGCGCCAGCTCCGACGGCGGGGCGGTGAGGTGCGCGGGCGGCTGCATGTACTCACCGGCCATCAGGTTCTGGCAGGGCGCCGACTTGACGCTGAAGCGCTCGGCACCTTCGCCTGCGTTGAAGGCCAGCCAGCGGTTGGCGGCGCCCGTGCGGGCCGAGCTGCACAGCATTTCCCAGCCGGCGGGCGTGATGCCCTTCGTGTTGTAGGTACCGTCGAACCACCAGCCGCTCACGAGCGAGCCGTAGCGCTCCGACCAGTCACGGATCACGCTCGACCAGGCGGCGATGAAGCGTGCGGGCGGCGGCTCCTGCTCGGACACGTCGCCCAGGCAATCCATCAGCGCAGGGTCTGCCTGCGGCGCACGAAACGGCAGGTAGAGGATCAGCGAGATGCCGCGCTTGCGCAGCGCCTGGCCGATTTCCATCGGCAGGTCGCGTGGCGAGCGGTTCGCGGCGCTGCCCGGGCAGAGCACTTCGAGCGCGGCATTGGGCGCGATGTACTGGCCGTTGTTCTGGCCCAGCGTCAGGATCAGGTGCGAGGCGCGCATGTCCGCGAGCGTCGACGCGAAGGCCTCGACATCGAAGCGCTTGATCTCGTTGATCGACTGCTTGTCGGGCAGGTAATGCACCATCACGCCGAAGCCCGGCATCGGGGCGCCCGCCGATGTGCCCGCGGGTTGTGCGCGGCCGGCCAGCGGCATCACTGCCAGCAACAGCAGCGCTGCAAGAAAACGCATCGCGGGGAACGGCCATTTCGTCATGGCATGGCCCGGGCGAGCGACAGCGCGCCGCGCTTGAGCATGAGATAGCGCCCCGCGACCGCGGCTGGCGCGCAGGCAGTGGCATGGACCCACACCGGATGCGTGCGCTCGTGGCGCGCGAGGTGCTTGGCCAGCTGGTACGGGTCGCTGGCAGCGCTGCCCACGAAGAAGCCGTAGTCCGCGAACAGCTCGCGGTGCACCGGAATGTCCGACAGCAGCAGCGGCACGCCCAGCGTTGCTGCCTCGGCCGCCGAGAGGTTGAAGCCCTCGAAGGTAGACAGCGAGATGAACGCGGTGGCGCCCTGGTACAGCCGCAGCAGTTCGTCGCGCGACACCAGCCCCCGGTGCCGCACCGAGCCACGCACCTCGGGCGCCAGCGCGGCCACCATGCGCTCGACATCGGCCGCGCCGTTGCCGGTGATGTCGAGGTAGTCGACCAGGCCCGCGCGCTTCATGCGCTCGAAGAGGGCGAGGATGCCGCCGAAGTTCTTGTGCGGGTAGTAGTGGTAGGCCGCGATGAGGTAGCGCTCGCCCGGGGCCGCATTCGTTGCTGCACCCGGTGTAGTGGGTGCCGCCGCGACCCGGGGCGCGTCCACCGGGTTGAAGATCACAGCCGAATGCTCGCAGTGGCCGAAATGGCGCTCGAAGTCCAGCTGGCTGCTGCGGCTGATGAAGACCACGTCCGCCGCGCTGTGCGCCGCGCGCCACAGGCTCCAGTCCAGGAAGAGCCGCTTGCTGCGCCTGAAGTACTGCGGGTAGGCCTTGTACTGCAGGTCATGGACGATGACGATCGAATCGCGATGCCGCCCGAACAGCGTCAGCGGCAGGAAGTAGTTGGGAAACACCGAGAACAGCTGCTCGCCCATGAGCAGCGCGCGCAGGTAGTGGAAGTTGTAGAGCAGCGTGTCGAGCACGAAGCGGCTGATCTTCAGGCGCTGCGCCAGCGCGTAGATGCGCGGATGCCGCTCGCTGACCGGCTCGATGCGGTCGTCCCGCGACATCCGCATGTGGCGCAGCAGCACCTCGGACACGTTGAGCACGCCGCCGGCCGCCTTGTTCAGGCGCACGGTGTCGTAGTAGAGGTAGGTGGCCATGTGCGACGTCCTCACGCACTCGGAAGGCCGTGACGCACCGCGCGCGGTAGCGGCCGGCGGGCGCGGGAACTCAGGGCGCCGGCAATGACGGCGGCGATCAGGCCCGAAACCGCGAACGGTCCCCAGCCCAGGATCGGGCCGCGCATGAACGGCACGTAGGCGGCGAGCAGCACCAGCGCCGACAGGTAGGAGCCCGACAACGGCCGGTTCGGATCGATGGCGCGGTCGACCACGCGAAAGCCCGCCGAGATCGCATAGCCGAACAGCGCCGGCCCCGCCAACCCGAAGTCGAAATACGCCGTGGTGAAGGGCGGCAGCGACAGGTTGCTCTGCGAGAAGTTGCCAAGAATGGCCGACCAGCCGAGCGGGTCGAAGTCCGGGAACATCTTCAGGTCGCGCGGCAGGAAGAACGAGAACGCCGAGAGCAGGTAGCGGCCCCAGCCGAGATCGGGAATGGGTGCGCGCTCCAGGATGCCCGCGACCACGAACATGGCGTCGAAGTCCTGGCTGAACGGAAAGGTCGTGAGCTCTTCGCCCCAGAAGCTGCCGCGCGAGATCAGGTTCAGCACCGGGCCCAGGCCCGCGATGGAGCCGAAGATCACGCTGCCGAGAAGCCAGCGCCGGCTGCGCCCCAGGGCGTGGATGAGCAGCGGCAGCAGCCCGATCAGCAAGACCTGCCGCGCCGTGTTCACCGGGTTGGCTGCAGCCAACGCCAGGCCGAACGCCAGGCCTGCCGCGCACCAGGACCACAGCGTGCGACGGCGCACAGCGTGGATGGCCAGGGCCACGAAGCACATCAGCACCACCAGCTTGGGCAGCGTGGAATAGAAGATGAAGTCGATCGGCACGTTCTCTTCGCCGCCGCTGGTACCAGTGAGGCCGCGCGCCACGAAGTTGAGCTCGGGCTTGATGAACAGCGTGGCGAAGGCCGCGAGCGAGCAGCTCAGCAGCAGAAGAAGAGGGTGGGCCACGCCGACCAGGCGCCGGTCGTGCCCCCCGGGCAGGTGCGCGGGTACGTCGGGCACGCCCAGCCGCGCGGCCTCCACGCCGGCCATGTACAGCAGCAGGAGCATCAGCGCCTGCGTGTGCGCCGCCGTGCTCATCACGCCTGCTTCCCAGAACTCCACGTCGTGCGAGATCTGCATCGCCGGCGCGATCGAGAAGTACGTGAGGATCGTCGCGTAGTGGATCAGCAGGAACACGCTGGAGCCCGAGGAGCCCAGCAGCGAGAGCTGGATCAGCGACAGCGCGCACACCGCCGCATAGCCCCACACGGGGTCGACCAGGCCGCACAGCATGGCGCAGACGATGCCGGACCAGAAGGAGAGGGTTCGCATGGTGGGCCTGCTGTGGTGTGGCTGCCGGGTTGGCTCAGGCGGCGACCTGCGCCGTCTGGATCGGGTCGATTTCCTCGACCGGGCGAATCGCCGTCTGGTAGTCGGCGTAGGTGCGGCCAAGCCCTTCGGCCAGCGACACCGTCGCGTGCCATCCGAGGCTGCTGGCGCGCGACACGTCGAGCAGCTTTCTCGGCGCGCCATCGGGCTGCGCGAGGTCGTAGCGGATGGCGCCGGTGTAGCCCACCACGTCGCGGATCAGCTCGGTGAGCTCGGCGATCGACACGTCTTCGCCGGTGCCGAGGTTGATGTGCCCGCGCATCGCGTCGGTCTGCCGGTCGTACTCGGCGCGCGACAGGTTCATCACCTCGATGCAGCCCTCGACCATGTCGTCGACGTACAAAAACTCGCGCCGCGCGCGGCCGCTGCCCCAGATCAGCACGCTTGGCGCATTGCTGATCTTCGCCAGGTGAAAGCGCTGGATCAGCGCCGGCACCACGTGGCTGTTTTCAAGGTGGTAGTTGTCGCCGGGGCCATACAGGTTGGTCGGCATCACGCTGCGGTAGTCGATGCCGTGCGTGGCGCCGTACTGGCGGTTGTAGCTCTCGCACAGCTTGAGGCCTGCGATCTTGGCGATCGCATAGGGCTCGTTGGTGGGTTCGAGCTTGCCGTTGAGCAAGTATTCCTCGCGGATCGGCTGCTCCGCCATGCGCGGGTAGATGCAGCTGGAGCCGAGGAACAGCAGCCGCTTCACGCCCGAAACGAATGCCTGGTGCGTCACGTTGGTGGCGATCGCCAGGTTCTCGTAGATGAACTGCGCCGGGTAGGTCATGTTGGCGTGGATGCCGCCGACCTTGGCCGCCGCCAGGTAGACCTGGTCGATCTGCTCCGTCGAGAAGAAACGGGCCACGGCCGCCTGGTCGAGAAGGTCGAGTTCGCTGTGGGTTCGCGTCACCACGTCGTGGCCCAGTTCGCGCAGGCGCCTTGACGTCGCCTGACCCACCATGCCGCGATGACCTGCAACAAAGATACGCATATGAGCTTTCGTGAAGAGGTTGATGAAGTTCGAGGGAGACGAAATCGAAAGAAATCGAAAGGAAAGGTGATGGCCGTGGCTAGCGCGACCCGCGCGCACCGGTCACCACGCCGAAGGTCTTCAGCAGGATCCCGAGGTCCCGCCACAGCGACAGGTGAGCCACGTACTCCGCGTCCATCGCGGCGCGGCGGCGGTAGCTGATCTCGTTGCGCCCGCTGATCTGCCACAGGCCCGTGATGCCCGGGCGCACGGCGCAGTAGTGGTCCCAGTAGTCGCCGTACAGATCCTTCTGCGTGAACATGCAGGGGCGCGGGCCGACCATGCTCATGTCGCCCTTGAGCACGTTCCAGAACTGCGGGAATTCGTCGATGCTGTACTTGCGCAGGAAGGCGCCGAAGCGGGTGATGCGCGGGTCGTGCACCAGCTTCTGGTAGATCGCCCATTCGCGCCGCGCGGCCTCGTTCTCGCGCAGGTGGCGCGCCAGCACCGCGTCGGCGTCGGCCACCATCGAGCGGAACTTGTAGAACTTGAAGACGCGCCCGTCCTTGCCGTAGCGCGGCTGCATGTAGATGGCCGGGCCGCCCGAGGTGTAGAGCACGCCGAGCCAGATGAGCGCGTAGGCCCAGCCGAAGAAAACGAAGAACGAGCCGGCCATCAGGATGTCGGCCGCGCGCTTGGCATGGCGCAGCCAGGGCGAGCCGCCGAGCGGCCCGTACGCAGCCGTGTTGGCAGCCGTGTTGGGCGCCGAGCCACCTGTTCCTCGCCCTGCGGAGGTGGTCGATCGAATCGTGCTCATGATGTCGCGTGCTCCGGTTCGATGCGTTTGGGCATGACGGTGTCGGCCGTGTCCAGCGCGTAGTGGGGTTCGCTGCGTGTTGTTGTGGCCGGGGCATAGCCGTAGTAGCCGTAGCCATAGCTGCGGTGCTGGCGCCGCGAGGTGTCCACCGCGTTGAACACCACGCCGTGGAAGGCCGCGCCCACGTGGGCCAGGCGCTTGGCGCTTTCCACCAGCTCGCCCATCTCGCTGCTGTCGGCCCGGGCCACCAGCAGCAGCGTGCCCATGCTCGGCGCCATAGTGGCGGTCTCCGACGCCAGCAGCGTGGGAGGTGCATCGACGATCACCACGTCGTAGCGTGCGGAAAGCGTTGCCAGCGTGTGCTCGAAAGCATCACTGGCCATCAGGCCGGCGGGGTCTGGATGCAGCGTGCCCGCGCTCATCACGTCCAGGTTCAGCAGCACGCGGTGGTGGATGCCCTGCTCGAGCGGCACGCCGCCGGCGAGCACGTCGGACAGGCCGTTCTTGCGCTGCAGGCCGAACTCCTCGCTCAGGCTGCCGCGGCGCAGATCGCCGTCGATCAGCAGCACGCGCTTGCCCGAGGATGCGAGCAGCGTGGCGAAGTTCGACGACACGAATGTCTTGCCCGCGCCGGCCGTGGCGCTGGAGATGAGCACCCGGTTGTTGGGCGCGCCCAGCATCGCGTACTGCAGCGTGGTGCGCAGGCGGCGCAGGCCTTCCAGCGCCGGGTCTTCCACATGCAGCGCTGCCAGCACCTTGACGCCGGGTTTGCCGGTGCGGATGGCGCGGTCGAGCACGCGCTGCTGGGTGCTCAGCGGAATCGTGCTGTACACGCTCAGGCCTGTGACGGCCTCGATGTCCTCGGGGTTGCCGATGGAGCGCTTCAGGTTCTTGCGCGCCAACGCCGCGGCGCCGCCGAGGAACAGGCCGCCCG
The DNA here is from genome assembly GCF_051216835.1 of Variovorax multivorans. Taxonomy (NCBI): domain Bacteria; kingdom Pseudomonadati; phylum Pseudomonadota; class Betaproteobacteria; order Burkholderiales; family Comamonadaceae; genus Variovorax; species Variovorax multivorans. The sequence continues at coordinate 116,607 of NZ_JBPJZL010000010.1, read as the reverse complement.
CCAGCGCCAGAGCGATGACGATCAGCGGCTTCGGCCGCACGGGCTTCTCGGCCAGCAGGGCCTGATCGAGCACGCGCACGTTGGCAACCTTGCCTTCCTTGGCCAGCCGCATCTGCAGCGAGCTGTTCAGAAGCGTCGCGTAGAGGTCGGTGTTGACCTTGATGTCGCGCTGCATGCGCAGCGAGTTCTGCTGCAGCATGGGCATGCGGCGGATGCGGCCGTCGACCGCGCCGAGCTCTTTCTTCAGCGAAGCGATCTGCGAGTCCAGCGTCTGCACCATCGGGTGGGCGGAAGTAAAGCGGCCCACCAGGTCCAGCCGCTTCTGCTTCGCATCGAGCAGCTTGGCCTGCAGGTCCACGTTCTGCGCCAGGGCATTGCGGGCCTCGTCGTCCAGGTTGATGGTGCCGTTCTGGTTGCGGTACTGGTTGTAGGCGTCTTCCGACTGCTCCAGCTGCTGCTTGAACTTGGGCAGCTCGGTGCCCAGGAAGGACAGCGCGCGCTCGGCCTGCACCGTCTTCTGGTCAATGTTCTGGCGCACGTACAGGCGCGAGATCTCGTTGAGCACGTTGGCCAGCTGGCCGCGGTTCTCGGCCTGCAGGCTGACGTCCATCACGCCGGATTGCTTGCCTTTCTCGACCACGCGCAGGTCTTTCTGCAGCCCCAGCAGGGTGAGTTGCTTCGAGTAGCGCACCAGCTCGAAGGCGCCGCCGGGCTGGGCCTCGAACGAACCCACCAGCAGGTGCAGTGCGCCGCCGGGCACGGTGGCATCCAGCGGCACGCCGGCCTTGCCAGTCAGCGGCGTTTCCAGGTCCGGGTTGGTCAGCGTGTAGTTGCCGCCTTCGCCCGCGATCAGCGTGAACTTCTTGCCCTCGAATGCGCTCGGCACGTCCATCTGCGCCACGGCAATCTGCTCGGTGCCCGAGACGTAGTTGCCCATGCCGAAGATGCCGGGGGTGGAGAGATGGCTCGAATGCCGCGCGAGGAACTCGCCCACCACCGGCGTGTAGAGCGGCTTGGCGCTGATGAAGAGCTTGGTGTTCTCCATGGCCTGGCCGAGCACCATGCGCGAGCGCAGGATCTCGGTCTCGCCGGCGGTCGACGTCTTCACGCTGATGCCCCCGCCGCCGTTGGCGTCACCTGGGAAGTTGCCGCCCGAGCGGTCGGGGTCCTCGACCTGGATGAGGATGTTGGCCTCGTACATGCGCTGGCCGAACAGCGCGTAGCCCACGCCCACCAACAGGGCCAGTGCCGCGATGATGGCAATCAGCCAGCGGCTGTCGATCAGGATGTCGAGGTATTCGTGGAACCGGGATTCCCGGGTCCAGGCGGTGGTCTCGAGCACCGTCACGGGGGCTGCCGCGGGTGCGGGAAGCGTAGGTTGCCAACGCGCGTTCATGGGATTCACCTTTTCCTGTTGCGGGGGGCTGGGCGCTTACCGGCGTGCGGTGTCGCGGGCAAGGTTGATGACCTGGGCGGCCGGCAGAATCAGGCCGAACACGCGGCTCAGGCTGACCAGCGGCACGCGATCGACGTACACCACGTCGCGCGGCTGCAGCTCGAAGCGGTCGGCCAGCGCGAGCGCCACCGGGTTCTTCGCGTTGAGGTTGTAGACCTGCTGCACGTCGAGGTTGTCGGGTGAGTTGCGCACCACGTAGATCTGGCCGGGGTCGGAGGTGGCCAGGTCGGGTCCGCCCGCGTCTCCCAGCGCCTCGTTCAGGCTCAGCCGACCGTTGTTGCGCATCTGCAGCGCCGACGGCGCCTTGACTTCGCCCATCACGTAGACCCGGCTGTCCTCGCGGGTGCCGACGTTCACCACGTCGCCGTTGCGCAGCGGGATGTTGTTGCCGTCGGCGCCCAGGGCCTGGAGCACCGGCAGGTTGATCTCCGTCGAGACACCGCCGCGCGTCAGCGTGATGCGCGAACGGTCTCCGGCCTGCGTGAAGCTGCCGGCGCGGCTGATGGCCTCCGACAGCGTCATCGGCACGTCGGTGAAGATCTGCAGGCCGGGCGTGCGCACCTCGCCCTGCACGTAGGCACGCTGGCTGCGGAACGACTGGATGCGCACCGAGACCTGCGGGTCTTTCACGAAGGCCTTGATGCGCTTCGCGACCAGCTCCGACGCGCCGCTCTCCGTCAGGCCCTGCAGCTTGGCACGCCCGATGTAGGGGAAGAAGATCTCACCCTTGGCATCGACGATGAAGCCGGGCGCAACAGTCACGCCGGTCGGGTCGGACTGCTGCGCGATCACCGCGCCGGCGTTCGGCAGCAACTCGGGGTGGTCGTACACGATGATGCCGACCACGTCTCCCGGCCCGATGGTGTAGGTCGGCGGCGCGGCGAACAGGCGCTTGATGCTGTCGGGCACGCTCTTGGGCTTCTGCGCGATCTGCGCGCGGATCAGGTCGGGCGTGATCGCAATGACCTTGCCGCTGCCGGCGGAGGCCGTGCTGTCACCCGTTGAGCGGTCGAAGCCCAGCGGGCCCACCGAGCCGAAGCCCGGCGCGCAGCCCGAAAGCGCGACCAGCCCGAGGGATAGCAGCAGGGCCAGGCCAAGCCATCGCAAGCGGGACTCCACCTGTGCCTGGGCACGGATTGCGAGAGGGCGCGTTCCGCATGACTGCGTCGCTGGATCTTTGCGTTGCATGGTGATCTCCTTGACGGCCGGTTGAAGGTGGGTGCTCGGGGTGAATGAAAGGGTGAGAGGGCTCGCCTCAGGGCGCAGCCCAGGTGGTGGGCATGGCGTGTTCGGCGCCCGCGAGCGGGCGGCTCTGGCTGCGTCGTTCGGTGCTGGCGCCGAAGCAGCGGTCGGTGACCCAATCGCCGACACACTGGAGGAACAGCCGCTGCCCCTTCTCCGTGCAGACGGTGTGATCGACCTCGCCCATGAACTCGTACTGCACTGCCTGCGTGAAGGGCAGGCGGGCGAAGGCGCCGAGCTGGTCGCGGCCGCGGTCGCATACATGCAGCGAGCCCGAATACAGCAGCTGCACCGCCACCTTGCGTTCGACCAGGCTCTGCAGCGCAGTGCCGAACCAGGCCGCATTGACTTCAGGCGCGCGCTTCTCCGCGAAGAAGCCGGGCAGCGCTGTTGTCGAGTGGCTGCGCGAAAAGTGGCGCTGCAGCCAGCGCCTGGCCTTGCCGGGAAAGGACGGGTGCGCGGGCGCGGCCAGCGCGCGGCGCAGGTTGCGCTCCCAGCGGGCGCGCCGCTCGGGGAAGGCGAAGCCGTCGAACAGCGACACCGCCACCACGCGCGCATCGGCCAGGGCCGCCGACATGGCATGTTCCACGCCCGAGCACATGGCGACGATCACGAACTGCCGGGCACCCAGCATGCGTTCGGCGATGTCCATGGCCGCCTGCAGGCCGTGCACGGCACGCGCCTGCAGGTCGGGCGAGGTGTCGAGCGCGTCGCTGTCACCCACGCCGCCCAGGTCGAAGCGCAGGCTGCTCACGCCGCGCGCGGCCAGCACGTGCGCCAGCTTCACGTTGATGCGGCGCGGGCCCACGCGGTGGTTGGCGCCCATGTTGAACATGAGGCAGGCAATGCCGCCCGGCGTCTGCTGCGCGGGCGCCGTAAGCATGCCCACCAGCGCCTCGCCGGGGCCGAAGCGCATCGGCGTCTGCGTTGCTCTTGCTGTCGTCATGTCATTCATGAAGAGCCCCCTGGAGGCGGTTGAGCGCATCGGCCGGGACCATCGCGCTGTTGGGATACGGGTCGGAGGCCCAGTCGAGCTGGTGCTTGAAGTACGCGAGGCGAACCGGCATGTGGCGCGATTGCTGGTCGGCCGCCCATTGCGCGGTGCGTTCGTCGTCGGGCTCGGCCAGCACCAGCGTGTCGTGCAGGGCAGTGAGCGGCAGCGACTCGGGAACCAGCGCCGCGAGTTGCGCGCGCAGCGCGGGCGAGAGCGCGGTGCCCAGGGCCTCCTCGGGCAGCGCGTCGGGCTCCTGCACGAGGCCGCGGCGCCAGGCCAGGTCGGGAATGCAGAAGGTCGTGTCGATGGCGGCCACGTGCTGTTCGCGCAGCTGCCGCGCATAGCGGCGTCCGTCGATCACCGGTTCCCACAGCACCAGCCGCACGGGGTCGCAGCGTCCGCCGCGCGCGGCCAGCACGGCGAGCGTGGCGCCGAGCCGTGCGCCGATCCACACGATGGAGGCGCCCGGCGCGCGCCGGCGCAGTTCCTCGTGCGCCGAGCACAGGTCGCGGCGCCAGCCGTCGAGTTCGCCCTCGCTCTCGTCGCCGGGTGAGTCGCCCGATCCGTAGAAGTCGAAGCGCAGCGTGGCGATGCCGGCGCGCGAGAGGCGCTCGGCCAGCACCTTGAAGAAGCGATGGGTGCGCAGGCCCTCCTGCCCGAAGGGCGGGCACAGGAGCACCGCGGTGTTCTCGGCCCGGTCTTCGTCGGCGGCATGGAACACGCCGAAGACCTGGCGCGAGGCCGGTCCGAACATGAGCGGCGTGAAGCGGGTCATTGCGCGGCCCCTGCGTAGCGCGCTGCGGTGTTCGCCTTGGGAGCGGTCAGCTGGCTCATGCGCGTGCCGCCGTCATCCGACCCGAACGACTGGGCGCGGGCTTCGGTCTGGCGCCATTCGGCGAGCGAGCCCACGCAGTCGAGCCGCTCGGGTGCCGGCCCCACCACCAGCCACAGGATGCGGCCGGCCACCGACAGCTCGACGCTGCGGCGCTCCGGCGTCAGGCCCACCTCGAAGGTCTGCGACGACACCAGCAGGCCCACGCCGATAGCCTTCAGGCAGGCTTCCTTGCGGCTCCAGCAGGTCAGGAAGGCACGGTCGCGCTCGTGCGCGGGCAGGGCGGCCAGCGCTTCCTGTTCGCGGTGGGTGAAGTATTCCGCCGCGAGCACCGCCGCATCCGGCACCGGTCGCAGCAGCTCGACGTCGGCGCCCAGCGGGCCGCGCCCGCCGATGGCGATCAAGGCCAGGCCCTGGCTGTGGCTCAGCGAGAACTGGGTGCGCGTGTGACCCGACAGCGAAGGCCTGCCGAAGGAGCCGGTGGACAGTTGCAGCGCGGCGTTGTGCAGGCCCGTGTACTCGCTGAGCGCCTGCCGCAGCGCGATGTGCGCGGCCACAAAGCGCTGGCGGTCGATGGGGGAACGCAGGTTCTCGGCGCGCGCGCATTCTTCTTCGGAGAGCACCTGGGCGGGCAGCAGGTCGGTGAAGCTGTCCAGATCGACGTACCGGCAGACCGGCGCGTCGATGGAAAGTGCGTAGGCGGAGCTGTTCATGCTCTTCACCCCTTGCGCAGCCAGTGGCCGAGGGCGCCGAACAGCCCGCCGCGCTGTGCTTGCGCGGCCGTGCCGGCGGCCAGTTCCGCGAGGTCCGAGGGCACGCCCTGCGGCGCGGCATGGGCCGAGGAAGCGATCTGCCCGAGGTTCTCGAACAGGTAGCGGCGCGGCTCCACGCGGTGCCCCAGCATCTGCGCGGCCTGCTGCACTGCGCGCAGCACCAGCAGCGAGTCGCCGCCGAGGTCGAAGAAGTTGTCGCTGGCGCGGATGTCGCTCACGTCGATGCCGATCACGCCGGCCCAGATCTGGGCGAGCTGCGCCTGCTCGGGGTTGAGCAAGCTCTGTGGCGCCTTGTGCCCATTGCCATTGATGGCATCGGCCGGCGCGCTCTTGTCCGCATCCGCAGCTGCCAGCTTGCGCAGGTAGGCCGCGCTGGTCGAGCCTTCGGTGCTGGCGATTTCCGCGAGCGTGGCGGCGGGATCGTCGGCAACACGGCGCAGCACTTCGAGATAGCGCTCGCGCAGCTGGGCGCCGGTCTCGCGCAGGTACACGTCGGCGTTGTAGATCAGCGCGCCTTCCAGGCCGTGCGGCTTGTCCATCAGCCACACGCCGATGTCGTCGGTGGCGCCGTGCTGCATCACGTGCATCTGGCGGGTCTGCAGGCTGCCGACGCTGCGGGCGCGCTCGCGTGCATCCTGGAACGAGAACATCGCCTGGTAGGGCCCGGAGGTCTTGATCTGCCCCGCATAGCCCGGCTCGGCCATCAGGCGCTCGAACGGCACCTGCTGGTTGTTCATCATCGACAGCAGCTCCTGCTTCACGTAGCGCATGAAGGCGGGCAGCGGCAGCGACTGGTCGACCGCGAGCGAGACCGGCAGCACGTTGTTGAAGAAGCCCATGACGTCTTCCGTCTCGGCCTGCTGGCGTCCGCGCACCGGGTTGGCGATGACGATGGTGTCGTTGCCCGTTACCTGCGCCATGGTCAGCGCGTAGATGCCGAAGGTCAGCATGCTGAGCGTCACGTCCATGTCGCGCGCGATCTCGCGCAGATGCTGCGTGCTCTGCAGGTCGACGTGGATCCAGTGCGCGCCGCCCTGGCCGCTCTTGCCCGCGCGGCGTGGCATGTCGGTCTTTGGCGGGCGCACGGCCTTTGCGCCTTCGAGCCGGCCGCGCCAGAACGCGAGCTGCTCCTCGCAGGCAGGCTCGGTCAGCCACTTCTCCAGCCACTCGGCATAGTCGCCGTGGGTGGTGGCGAGCGCGGGCAGGTTGTGCGGACGGCCGCGTTCGGCGGCGTCGTACAGCGCGCCCAGCTCGCGCTGCATCAGGTCAAAAGACCAGCCGTCCCAGATCAGATGGTGCGGCACGAACAGGAAGACGTGCTCGTTGTCGTCGAGCTGGAACAGCGTCGTGTTCATCATCGGCGCGCGATGGATGTCGATCGGCCGGTCCGACATTTCCTGCATGCGTTCGGCCAGCTCGGCCTCGCGCTGGTCAGCAGGCAGGCCGCGCAGGTCGACCAGCGGCAGGGCGAATTCCACAGACTCCGCGATCATTTGCACCGGCTTTCCGCTCTGCGCATCGATGCCGATGGAAGTGCGCAGCGAGGGCTGGCGGCGGATCATTTCGCGCAGCGCGCCTTCGAAGCGCGCCGCATCGAGCTGCCCGGTCAGGCGCTGCGCCGAGGGCGCGTTGTAGACAGAGCGGCCCGGGTGCAGCTGCTCCATGAAGCGGATACGTTCCTGCGCAAGCGTGAGCGGTGCGCTGCGGCGCTCGCTGCGGAGGGCAATCGGCGCCTCCAGGCCGACGCCCGCGCCCTGCAGGGCCTGGATGGCGGCGGCCAGCTTCTCGGCCGTGGGCGCCTCGAACAGGGTGCGCAGCGGCAGCGTGACCTGGAACTCGCGGCTCAGCAGCGTGGTGAGCCGCGCGGCCAGCAGCGAGTGGCCGCCCATGGTGAAGAAGTTGTCGTGCATGTCGAGGCCGGGCAGGCTCAGCACCTTTTCCATGACGGCGAGCACCTTGCGTTCGTGCTCGTTGCGTGGGGCGGCGCCGCGCCGTACCTCGTTGCGTGCAACCGCTTGCGGCGGCGGCAGCGAGACGCGGTCGATCTTTCCGTTCGGCAAGGTCGGCAGCGCGTCGAGCGTCACCACGTGCTGCGGCAGCATGAAGGCCGGCAGGTGCTTGCGCAGGTGCACCATCAGCGCATCGAGGTCGAAGCCGGCGCCCTGGGCGAGCGCAAGGTAGGCCACCAGGCGCACGTCACCGGGGTTGTCTTCGCGGGCCACGACCACGCTGCGCGAGACACCGGCCACTTCGCAGCAGCGCACTTCGATCTCGCCGGGCTCGATGCGGTAGCCGCGCACCTTGACCTGGAAGTCGAGCCGGCCGAGGTGGTCGAGCAGCCCGTCGTTGCGCCAGCGGCCGCGGTCGCCCGAGCGGTACACCTTCTTCGCGGTGCCGAAGATGCGCACCGTGACGAAACGCTCGGCGGTCAGCTCGGGGCGGTCGAGGTACCCCAGCGACACGCCTTCGCCCGCGATGCAGATTTCTCCCGGCACGCCGATGGGGCAGGGCTGCAGGTTGGCGTCGAGGATCCAGATTTCAGTGTTGTCGACGGGCTTGCCGATCGACACGCCGCGCGATGCGATCTCTTCGGGACGAACGTGCCAGGCCGTGGAGTACACCGTTGTCTCGGTCGGGCCGTAGCCGTTCCACAGGCCTTCCATGCGCTCGCACAGCGCCAGCGCCATGCTCGGGCGCAGCGCTTCGCCGCCGGTCCAGCCACGAAAGCCGGGGGCGCCGCCGGCCCACTGGGCATCGAGCAGGAGCTGCCACATGCCGGGGGTGGCCTGCAGGAGCGTGATCTGCTCTTCTTCGAGCGCTTTGGAAAGGCGGTTGCCGTCCATGGCGACTTCGCGCTTCACCATCACGAGCTCGGCGCCCGCCGCCAGCGGCAGCAGCAGGTCGGGCACGGCCATGTCGAACGACAAGGTCGTGACGGCAGCGATGCGGTCGGCCGGGCCGATGCCCGATTCGCGCTGCATCCACTGCAGCAGGTGCGCTACGCCCCGGTGATGGGCGATGACGCCCTTGGGCAAACCGGTCGAGCCGGAGGTGTAGATCACATAGGCAGCGTCTTCGGGTCCCGGGTCGTCGGTGCTCGGCGGCAGCGCATCGCCGGACAGCTTGAGCCAGGCGGTGTCGCGGTCGATCTCGAAGACCCGCAGGGCCGCGTCGGCACGCCAGCCGCGCGGCGCTGCCGCGATGTCCGACGTGGTCAGCATCTGGCTGAGGCTGGCGTCGGTCGCGTAGTGGTCCAGCCGCGCCTGCGGAAACGCGGTGTCGAGCGGCACATAGGACGCACCCGCCTTCAGGATGCCGAGCATCGCGACGACCATCTCCAGGCTGCGCTCCAGGCACAGCCCCACGCGCTGGCCGCGGCCCACGCCGCGCATGCGCAGTGCACGCGCCAGACGGTTGGATTGCGCATCGAGCTCGCCGTAGCTGCAGCTTCGCGCGCCGTCGCGCACCGCCGGGTGGTTGGGTTGCCGCGGCACGCGTGCAAGAAAGCCGGCATGCGCCAGCGGCTCGCCGACCAGCGGAACGCGCGCGGGCTGCAGCGCCAGCAGCGAACGCGCGGCGGTGCTGGACAGCACTTCGAGCCGGCCGACCGTTTCGTCAGGCTTGTGCGAGGCCGACTGCAGCACGCACTCGAACATGCCGAGCCAGCGCTGCACGCTGACCTCGTCGAACAGGTCGGTGTTGTACTGGACCTCCACTTGCAGACCGCCATCGAGCGGGCGCAAGTTGACGAACAGTTCGAAGTTCTCGTACTGGCGGGCGATGGTGTCCTGCACGACGTCGAGGGTCGTGAACGCCTGCGCGCTGCTCGCCACGTCGGGGTCGACGTTGAAGGCCACGCTCACCAGCGGCAGCCGGCTCGGGTCGCGCTCCAGCGAAAGTTGGCCCAGCAGCGCGCCATAGGTAAGCGCCTGGTGGTCGAAGGCATCGAGCACGGCGGTGCTGCATTCATCCATCAGCGCGTCGAAGCGCATACCCGAATGAGCGGCGATACGCAGCGGCAGCAGGTTCACGCAGTGGCCGACCAGGCCGGGCATGTCGTGCGCGAGCTGGCCCGACGCCGGAATGCCGACGACGATGTCCTCATGGCTCGTGAGGCGGTGCAGCGTGGCAACGAAGCCGCTGAGCAGGCCCGTGAAAAGGCTGACGCCGGCCCTGGTGCTCGCCGTGCGCACGGCACTGACCAGGCGTTTGTCGAGCAGACGCTCGGCGCGGCGCGAATTGAAGGTGCGAACAGCAGGACGCGGGCGATCCAGCGGCAGGTCGAGCACCGGCAGCGTGTTGCCGGAGAAGCGGCCCAGCCAGTAGTCGATGTGCGGCTGCATGTCGGCACTCGCGGCAGCGGCGGCTTCCTCGGCGGCAAAGTCGGCGAAGAGCGGCGCGGTCTTGAGCTTCAGGCCAATGCCGGTTTCCTCGGCATAGAGGTGGCCCAGCTGCTCGGTGATGACGGCCCACGACCAGCCGTCGCACACTACGTGATGCGCCGACATCACGAGTTCGTGCTCGGCATCGTCCAGGCGGTACAGCGCGGCCCGGAAGAGCGGGCCATGCTCCAGCGAGAAGGGCGTGCACACCGCATCGTCGTGGGCGTCGCGCAGTGCCTGCGCACGGGCTTCAGGCTCGAGACTGCCCAGGTCCTGCTCCAGCAGCAGGTTTTCGCCCGGAGGGCTGACCAGCATGTAGGTGCCGTCGGGCGAGATGGTGGCGCGCAGCGCCTGGTGGCGCTCGAGCAGCCGGGCCATGGCACGCGCCAGGGCCGGGCAGTCCAGCGCGCCGCGCAGGCGCAGCACGACCGACTCGTTGTAGGCCATCGAGGCTTCTGTGCTCAAGGCTGCGCCGAGCCAGACTTCGCGCTGCGATTCCGTCGTCGGAATGATGCATTCGATGACACCACCGCTGGCGGTGGGCTTGAGGACGGCGTTCATGCTGCGGCCTTTCCATTGATGAGGTGTTGATGGGAGGCGGCGTCCTCGGGCACGTACCAGAAGGGCTGGCCGTCGATGTCGCGGGCCAGGACGCAGCCGTCCTCGACGGGCTTGCGCACGTCGAAGCGGGTGGGGGCGGGAGCGCGGCGCGGCAGGAAGCCGGATTCCTGCATCTCGGCGACCGAGTCCTTGAAGGCGCGCTGGATGAAGGCGATGTCCTCGGCGCTGTGCGCGCTCGTGAGGAAGCACGGGAAGTTGTCCAGGATGTGCACGCCGCGGCTGCGCATCATTGCGAACAGCAAGTCCTGCAGCGGGTGGTCTTCCAGCCAGCTCACGCGCCACAGCGAAGCGAAATGGCGGATCTCGATGGGCGCGCCGACTTCCTTGCACCAGCCCGAAAGCTCGGCTGCCATGGCGGCGGTGTTGCCCGTGAGCCCGGCCTGCAGCGCGGGCCCTGTCTCCTTCAGATGCGTGAGCGAGGCCTTGGCTGCGGCCAGCGCCAGCGGATGACGCACGAAGGTGCCCGCGAAGTAGGTCACGCCCACGCCGGGGATCGAATCGTCGCCGTACTGCCAGGGGCCGCCGTCGAGCGCGTCCATGAATTCGCGCTTGCCCGCGATCACGCCGACCGGAAAGCCGCCGCCGATCACCTTGCCGTAGGTGGCCAGGTCGGCGCGCACGCCGAACAGCTCCTGCGCGCCGCCCAGCGCGGTGCGAAAGCCGGTGATGACCTCGTCGAAGATCAGGCAGCAGCCGCTCTTGGCGGTGATGTCGCGCACCTCGTGCAAGAACTCGCGCGGCTGGAAGTCGGGGCGGCGGCTTTGCACCGGCTCGGCCAGCACGGCGGCCAGGTCGTCTGCGTTCTCGCGGATGAAGTCCAGCGCCTCGGGCGTGCCGTAGTCGAGCACGCGGATGTCGCCGAACATGCCGCTCATCACGCCCGGCGCGGCCGACAGGCCCTTGCCGCCCTTGCCGGCGCGCACCAGCACTTCGTCGAAGGTGCCGTGGTAGGAGCCGGTGAATACCACCACCGTGCTGCGGCCGGTGACGGTGCGCGCGATGCGCAGCGCGGCCATCACGGCTTCGGAGCCGGTGTTGCACAGGCCCGCGCGGTCGCTGCCGGTGAGCTCGCAGATCAGCGCCGTGACTTCGGCCGCCAGCGGGTGCTGCGGGCCGATCTCGTAGCCTTCGTCGAGCTGCTTGCGTACGGCGTCTTGCACGAAGTCGGGCTGCCAGCCGAACATGTTCATGCCGAAGCCGTTGAGCGCATCGACGTACTCGTTGCCGTCGAGATCCCACATCTTCGAACCCTTGGAGCGTTCGATGACGATCTGGTAGGTGATCTCTTTGGTGACCGGCCGGAAGCCGTTGACCACGCGCGGGTCGGCCATGTGGGCGCGGTTGGCTTCGGTGAACTGCTTGCTCTTCTGCGTGCGTTCCACGTAGCGCCGGATGAAGGCGGCGAGGCGCGCCTTCTGCCGGCCGCTGGGCTCGGCGTTGCGCTGGGTGTGGATGCGGGCGATGGCACCGAAGGCCTTGTTCACGTCGTAGCGCACGGGTTGCGCGGATTCTTCAGTTGGTGTCGCCGCAGGCGTGGCCGGTGCGGGCGCGGCCTGGGCCGGCATGGCCTGCAGCGTGACGATTGGTGCGGACGGAATGCCGCCCGACAGCAGTGCGAGCTGCTGGCGCATCAATTCCATTTGCTGCGAAATCAGCTGCGACAACTGGGCGTCGCCCGCATTGCTGCCCTGCATCGGCATGTACACCGGCATCTGCTGGCGCGGTGCGGCCTGCGGTACAGAGACCGCGTTTTCGACTGGTGCGGCTGCAACAGCCAGTGCAACCGCCGGCGCAGGCGCTGCCTCGGGCGGCAGGCTTTCGCGCAGGAAGGTGGAGAGCGCGTCGAAGCTGCGGTAGCTTTCCATCAGCTGGCGGAAGCTGAGGTTGACCTTGAAGTGCTTCTTGATCTGCGTGGCGGCCTGGGTCAGCGTGAGCGAGTCCAGACCCAGCTCGCCGAAGGGCGCATGTCCCTCCGCCTGCGCCATGTCGAGGCCGGAGATGTCCTCGAACAGGCTGCGCAGGCGCGCATCCACGTTCGAAGCGGGAGGATGAAGAGGCGAGGGCGTTGCTGCTGTCACGATCGACTCCAGAGCGGTAGGTGGAACAAGAGGGACGAAGGAAGGGGCCGGGGCGGCGGCGGGCGCGGCCACGGTGGCGATGGGCGGGACGGCGGCGATGTCGACCCAGAAGCGCTTGCGCTCGAACGGCGTGGTGGGCAGGCGCACGCGTTGCGCGCCGATGCGCGAGACGAGGCGCGACAGCTCGACATCGGCGCCGCAGGTCCAGAGGCGGCCCAGCGCCAGGTGCAGGGTGCGGGCCTCGTCGGCCGGCTCGCCCTGCAGCAGCGACACGACGCCGCTCGCGCCGTGCTGGCGCACCAGCGTGGCGAGCATGTTTCGCGGGCCTGATTCGACGAACAGCGGGTTTGCCACCTGCTCCATCGCGCAGCGCACGGCCGGCGAGAAGCGCACGGTGCCGCGCAGATGCCTGGCCCAGTAGGCTGGGCTGGTGGCTTCGGCGTCTTCGAGCGGCTGGCCGGTCAGCGTCGAGTAGATCGGCGTCTGCGGCGCGCGCAGCGCCACCTTGCTGACCAGCGCCTCGAAGGGCTCGACGGCCGCGTCCATCATGGCGGAGTGGAAAGCGTGCGAGGTCTGCAGCGGGCGGCTCGGAATGCCGTCTGCTTCCAGCGCTGCCTGCAGCGCCGCAATGGCGTCGAAGGGGCCGGCGGCGACGCAGGCCGTGGGGCCGTTCTCGGCGGCGAGCGAAATCTGCGGGCCGAGCCTGTCGAGCAACTCGGCCGCGCCCAGGCGCACCGACAGCATCGCGCCGGCCGGCTGGGCCTGCATGAGCGCGCCGCGGCGGGCGACGAGCTTGGCGGCGTCTTCGAGCCGCATCACGCCAGCGAGCACGGCCGCGACGAATTCGCCGACGCTGTGGCCGACCAGTGCATGCGGCCGCGCGCCAAGCGCCAGCAGCCGCCGTGCGAGGGCGTATTCGAGTGTGAAGATCGCGGGCTGCGTCGCGGCGGTGGGCGCCAGCGATTGCGGGTCGTCCGAGAACATGCGCTCGCGCAGGTCGAAATCGGTCGCGCCTTCGAAGGCAGCCATGCAGTCGTCGAATGCTGCCGCGAACACCGGGTCGTTCGCACGGAGGTTCTTGCCCATGCCGGCGTACTGCGCGCCTTGCCCGGGGAACATCAGCACGAGTTGCGGTGCGCGCGAGGCGATGCGGCCACTGACGCGGCGGGGCGAGTCGGCATTGCGCAAGGCTGCGATGGCCTCGGCGGTGTTGCCGGCCACGACAGCGCGGCGGAAGGCGTGGGCCTTGCGGCCGACCGCGAGGGTGTGGGCCACGTCGGCCAGCGGCAGTTCGGCGTGGGCTTCGAGATGCGCCGCGAGCTGCTCGGTGGCCAGCGCGAGCGCGGCCTCGGAGCGTGCCGACAGCGACAGGAGCTGGTCACCCATTGCGAACGGCGAGGCCGGCCGCGGCGGTGCCTCTTCGACGATGACGTGTGCATTGGTGCCGCCGACGCCGAATGAGCTGACGCCCGCGCGGCGCGGCAGGTCGGCACGGGGCCACGGCTGCAGGCTGGCGGTAACGTGGAAGGGCGTGCGCGCGAAGTCGATCGATGGGTTCGGCGCGTTGAAATGCGCGGTCGGCGGAATCTGTTCGTGGTGCAGCGCCAGCGCCGTCTTGATGAGGCCGGCCGCGCCCGCCGCCGTGACCATGTGGCCCACGTTGCTCTTGAGCGAGCCGAGCGTGCAGTAGCCGAGCGCATCAGTGTGCTCGGCGTAGGCCACGGCCAGCGCCTCGACTTCGATCGGGTCGCCCATCGGCGTGGCGGTGCCGTGCGCCTCGACGTACGAGATGCTGCCCGCATCGACATCGGCCGCCGCCAGCGCGGCGCGGATCACCGCGGCCTGCCCGTCGACGCTGGGTGCCGTGAAGCTGGCCTTGGAGCCGCCGTCGTTGTTCACGCAGGCGCTGCGCAGCACGGCGTAGATGGTGTCGCCGTCGGCTTGCGCATCGGCCAGCCGCTTGAGCAGCACCACGGCCGCGCCGTCGCTGAAGACGGTGCCCTGGGCCTTTGCATCGAAGCTGCGCGTGCGGCCGTCGGGCGAGAGCATCGAGCCCTCGTTGTAGAGATAGCCGCTGCGCGGCGGGCAGGTGACCGAGGCGCCGCCCGCGAGCGCCATGTAGCACTGGCCTGTGCGCAGCGCATGGAAGGCCTGGGCCACGGCCACCAGCGAGGTCGAGCAGGCGGTGTGCACGCTGACGGCCGGGCCGGTGAGGTTGAGCCGGTTCGCCACCCGCGTGGTGATGTAGTCCTTCTCGTTGGCCAGCATCACCTGGAACTCACCGACCGGCTCCACCAGGTCGGGCCGCGTGCTCACGTGGCGCTGGAAGTAGGTGGCGTTGTACATGCCGGCGTACACGCCGACCGGGCCCGGCGCTTCGTCGGGCACGTAGCCGGCGCGTTCCAGGCATTCCCAGCAGATTTCGAGGAACACGCGCTGCTGCGGGTCCATGAGCTGCGCTTCTTTCGGGCCGATGCCGAAGAAGGCGGCGTCGAAGTCTTCGATGCCGTCGATCACGCCGCGTGCGCGCACGTAGGCCGGGTCGCTGCGCAGGGCCTGGCTGATCCCGGCGTCGAGCGTGGCGTCGTCGAAGAAGCTGATGGTGTCGCGGCCTGCGACGAGGTTGTCCCAGAACTGCTCCACGTCGGCTGCGCCGGGGAAGCGGCCTGCGGTGCCGACCAGGGCAACGGCGTCATCGATGCCGCTGCCTGGCCGTGCCGAAAAGGTGGCCGCTGCGGTCGGTCGATCCTTGGAACCGGCCGCAGCGGCCATGGCGGGCTGATCGCCCGCCGGCTGCATCCGCTCGCCCATTGCTTTTGGCGTGGGATTGCGGAAGAAAAGGTTGGTCGACAGGGGCAGCTCGGTGCCGCGCTGCAGGTCGGCGAGCACCTGCAGCACCAGCAGCGAATCGCCGCCGAGATCGAAGAAGTTGTCGTTGCGCCCGACCTTCGAGATGCGCAGCGCACGGGCGAAGGCGTCGCACACCTGCTGTTCGATGGCGCCGCGGGCTTCTTCGAAGGGCTGCGCAAGTTCGGGGCGCGCGCCGGCCGGCTCGGGCAGCGCCTTGCGATCGAGCTTGCCGTTGGGCGTGACGGGGAGTTGCGCGAGCCACACCTGCGCGGTCGGCACCAGTGGGGCCGGCAGGCGGGCGCCGAGGTGGGCGCGCAGGGCGTCCCACGAGATCTTTTCCGAGCGCGCGACCAGATAGGCCACCAGGCGCAGCTGCCCGCTTTCGTCGGGCCGCGCGACCACTGCGCAGGACTGCACGGCGGGGTGCGCGAGGATGGCCGCTTCGACCTCGCCGGTTTCGATGCGGTGGCCGTGGATCTTCACTTGCCCGTCGCGGCGGCCGATGAATTCGACGGTGCCGTCGGGCAGCCAGCGCGCGAGGTCGCCGGTGCGGTAGAGCCGGTCATCGGGGCCGCCGAAGGGATCGGGCACGAAGCGTTCGGCGCTGAGCGCGGGTTGCCGCAGGTAGCCGCGGGCCAGCCCGTGGCCGCCGATGCAGAGCTCGCCCACGAAGCCGGTCGGCAGCAGCGCCATCGAAGGGCTCAGCACGCGCAGCACGGTGTCTTTGATGGGGCGCCCGAGCGGGACGGAACGCAGGTCTTCCGGCAGCGGCGAGGCAATTCGATGCGTGGCCGCGAAGGTCGTGCACTCGGTCGGGCCGTAGCCGTTGCTCAGCGTGAGGCCGGGCAGGGCGGCCAGCGCACGCCGCACATGCGGCACCGACAGCGCTTCGCCGCCGGTGAAGAGATGCCGCAGGCCCGCGAGGTGGGCCGGGTCGTCGTCGACCACGGCGTTGAAGAGCGCGGCGGTGAGCCATGCCGTGTGCACGTGGTGGCGCGCGATGGTTTGTGCGAGGCCGGCGCCGGTCGGCACGCGCTCTTCATGGATGACGCAGCAGCCGCCATTGAGCAGCGGACCCCAGATTTCGAGCGTGGCCGCGTCGAAGCCCAGCGGCGCCGCATGCAGCACGGCGAGGCCGGGAGCGAGCGCAACGTAGTCCACACCCACCACGAGCCGCAGGATCGAGCGATGGCAGATCTCTATGCCCTTTGGCGTGCCCGTCGAGCCCGAGGTGTACATGACATAGGCCACCGATTCGGCATCGAGGGCCGGAGGATTCCATGCAGTGCGATTTATGTTGTCTTCGTATTCGTCGAGCAACAAAACGCCGTGATGGGGGGGGACGAGGTGCTGGTGCGCCTGCGTCGTGAGCACGTGGTGCGCGCCGGCCTCGCCGAGCATGTAGGCGATGCGCTCGGACGGGAAATCCGTAGGCACAGGCACATAGGCGCCGCCGGCCTTGAGGATGCCGAGTTGGGAGACGACGGCCGCCATCGAGCGGTCGAGCAGCAGGCCGACGCCGTCGCCAGTGCGAACGCCCAGGCCCTGCAGGCGCTGGGCGAGTTCGTTGGAGCGTTGGTCGAGTTCGCCGTAGCTCATTTGCGCGTCGCCTTGCGCGAGGGCGATGGCGTCAGGGGCGACCATCACCTGGCGGGCGAACATGGCGGGTACCGTGAGGGCAGGGTCCACCGGCGCGAGGGCCGTGTTCCATTCGACGAGCTGAGCGGCCTGGTCGGCGCGCGGCAGCGTGTGGATGTCGTTCAGGGCCGCATCGGGGTGCTGCAGCAGGTCTTCGGCGGTGTCGACGAGGGCTGCGAGCAGTTGTTCGATCGCGGCGGCATCCATCAGGCTTGCGGCTGCATCTATATAGAGGGATGCCGAAGCAGCGTCGAAGCGCAGCCGCAGCGGGGCATCGGCATCGACTTCTTCGCGCAGCCACAGCGAGGTGGGCTGTGCCGTTGCTTGCGATGCCGAGCGGCGACCGAGATCCAGTTCGACCAGCCAGGCGCCAGCGGCCTTGGTGGCGTCGAAGGCGACGGTGGTCGAGCAGCGCATCGGCGCGGCGCCTGCCTCATGCAGCACGGGCCAGAGGCCTCCGAGCCAGCGCGACTGCAGCAGCAGCCATGCACCGGCGAAGAGGGTGTCCGGCAGCTGGCCGGTGGTGGCAAGCCACTGGGTCCAGCGCTGGGCGAAGCGGGGTTCGAGTGCCACCGAAGCGCTGCGACGGCTGACTGATCCCTCCGAATTGGATCGCGGCACGAACAGGTCTCCCAGAGCGAGGTCCGGAGTACCGAGTGCTTGCGAAACAGTTTGAATTTCCATGTAAATATCCCAAAAGAAATACAATGGAAGCAATTGGATGAATGGAAAATCCATTCACCCAATTAAATAAGGTGGAGCTGACTTGCGTTCTTTTCGTGTCTTCATCCTAGGAGGTTTCCCTTGGCCAATGTGTGCACTTTAGGCCTCGGTTACAACTGGATAAGGTTATTTCGAAAACGTACTACCCGAATCGTCCCGTTCGAGGTAACTGATGCGTGATTTGGAGGAAAAAGCCCGTCGCGCAGGCCCCGCAAGTGCCCGAAAGGGACCGCTGAAGCGGGGTACTCCTGGGGAGAAACAGCCGGCGCACAGGGGGAAATGTGCTGTCGACCGCTTTGCGCGCACGACCGCCCCGGGTCACGCGCTACGCCGGGGAGTCATGCGGAAAACGCACTGCCGTCACTGTCGAAAAGTGAAACATCCTTCCGGGCGTGACTGTTATGAATTGGATTAGTCTGTAACCGTATAAAAAATAACTGTACAAATTCTGAAAATCGAAAAGACTGAAAGAGTTATCGGCTTCAAATCTTCCGAGGGTAAAAAATGCTCCGCGACATCCTATTACCCGATGTAGTTCTCACGCGCTGTGATTGCTATTTGGAATCGATTCTCCCGAACAATTCAGATGCATTGACAGCCAACGCCACGTATTTCGGCAATGCGACGTGGGCCAAGGAATATCTGGACTACTGCCACCGCGACGCGCATTTCCGCAGCCGCTGGCTCGCCGCCGGGGGCGACTGGACGGACAAGGTCGTTATCGACCTGGGTTGCGGGCCGGGTAACCTCTTCGCCACGCTGGGCGGCAGGCCCAGGCTGCTGATCGGCGTCGACGTGGCCGGAGGCTCGCTGGAGCTGGCTGCGGGCCTGGGCTACACGGCCGTGCTGGCGGACGCGGCGCACACGCCGTTCCGCTCACAGGTGGCGGACATCGTGGCAATCAATGCGTCGCTGCACCACTGCGACGATATGAAAGCGGTGCTGCAGGAGGGCGCTCGCCTCGTTAAGCCCAATGGCTTACTTATTACCGACCACGATCCGCAACTCACAGCGTGGGACTACAAGGGCCTGGCCAGGCTGATGTGGGACGCGCGGCTGTGGGTCTACCGCGCGACAGGGCACGGTTTTCACAAGACCGGCAGCCAGCAGTCATGGGGGCTGAAGACCGAAGTGCATCACCGGCCCGGCGACGGCGTGACGAAGGAATTCTTCGAATCCACGCTGGAGCCGCTGGGCTTCGAGGTCCGCGTGCATCCGCACAACCACCAGATAGGAGCGCAGGCGCTGGCCGGCGACGTCGGGCCGGCGCAATGGAAGTACCGCATGGGCAATGTGCTGTCGGGCCGCGACCCGAAGGCACCCGCGAGCGCGCTGTCGCTGATGTGCGTTGCAAGGCGCAAGACCGCAGAAAAACCTCAAGCCGCCTGAACGCCAGGCGACTGCTGGTAGCCTTCCCGGATTCTTCGAGCGCGGCCCCGGGCACCCGGGAGCGCGAGATTCAGTTATCCAGGAAGGAATCCGGTAGTGGTTGTGACAGGAAGGAACTGGCGCGCGGGCATTGCGCTGACCGCGGCATTGATGGTGGCAGCGTGCTCCACCTCCCCCAAGGCGCCAGTGGCGGGGCCGGGCGAGTACGTCGTCCAGCCGGGCGACACGCTCTATCGCATCGCGTCGAAGACCGGGCGTTCGCCGGGTGACATTGCCCGCTGGAGCAATCTGCAGGACCCCGACAAGCTCGAAGCAGGGCAGGTGCTGCGCGTGGTGCCGCCCGGTGGCGGCTCATCGTCCGAGCCGCCTCCTCCCAGGAGCGCAGGTGCCGAGCGTCCGGAACGCCCTGAGCGTTCGAGGCCGCCCCGGGCCGCTGCGCCCGAACCCGTCGCACCACCAGCGTCGCGGCGCAGCGACTGGGCCTGGCCCGCGCAGGGCCAGGTCATTGCGGGCTTCAACGGCACCAGCAACAAGGGCGTCGACATCGGCGGCAGCGTCGGCGACCCGGTGGCATCCATCGGCGCCGGCAAGGTGGCAGTGACGGAAACGCTGCGCGGCTACGGCAGCGTGCTGATGGTCGACCACGGCGGCTCTTATATGTCGGTCTACACCAATGTGCGTACGGTGCTCGTGAAGCAGGGCCAGCAGGTGAAGCAGGGCCAGAAGATCGCTGAGATCGGCGGCGCGGACGGTGGGCGCGCCAGCCTCCACTTCGAGATCCGCTACCGCGGCAACGCGGTCGATCCGCGCCAGTACCTGCCGGCGAGGTGACTGGACGGGGCCGCCTCTGGCGAAAGGCATCCCCCAAATTGGCGATATCGCGGTGCCCGTGAAATGCGCAGACTCTCGCCCTTAGTCTGAAAAAAAGGGGCGGTAATGGAACTCGTGCATTGGCTGTTCATCATTTTTGGCATCGCGATGGCGCTGACCACGCAGTGGTGCCTTCTCGCACCGTTCAGCCTCGAGTGGAAGCCGCTGCGCGACCAGATCACCGAACAGGTCACGCAGTCGGCCGCGCTGCTCGAAGAGTGCGCATCGGGAATGGACGCCAGGCGCTAGCCTCCCGGCCGGTCCGGCCCGCCTGCAGCCCCAGGCCCTCTAAGATGCTCGCTCTTTCTGGATGACGTGAAGACGCGAGAGGCAAAGGGAGGGCCACGCATGATTTCTTTGCTCCACACCGCGGACTGGCAGATAGGCCGCGTGTTCTCGCAGTTCGAACCCGACGACGCCGCGGCACTGTTCGAGGCGCGTTTCAAGGCGGTCGAGCGGCTTGCCGCCATCGCGGCCGAACGCAATGTCGATGCCGTGCTGGTCGCAGGCGATGTGTTCGACCTGCAGACCGTGTCGGACAAGACCATCCGGCGCATGTTCAACGCCATGCAGGGCTTTACGGGCCCCTGGCTGCTGATTCCGGGCAATCACGACTCGGCGCTGAGCGAATCGGTCTGGAGCCGTGCGCAGCGGCTGGGCGCCATTGCACCGAACGTCACCTGCTGCCTGGAGCCGAAGCCCCACACGGTGGTGGGCAAGTTCACGCTGCTGCCGGCGCCGCTCACGCAGCGCCATACCTACGGCGACCTCACCGACTGGTTTGCCACCGCGCCAAGCGAAGAGGGGCTGCCCCGCATCGGGCTGGCGCACGGCTGCGTGCAGGGCATCCTGTCCGAAGACATCGATTCGGCCAATCCCATCGCGACCGGGCGTGCGGCGCAGGCTCGGCTCGACTACCTCGCGTTGGGCGACTGGCACGGCACGCGGCAGATCGACGACCGCACCTGGTACGCGGGCACGCCCGAGACCGATCGTTTCAGAGCCAACGATTCGGGGCAGGCGCTGCTGGTCGGCGTCTCAGGTGCCGGGGCGGAGCCGACGGTCGAGGCTATCCGCACAGGCCAATTCGACTGGCAGCAATGGGAGCCGCGGCTCACGGTGCCTTCCGACATCGATGAACTGGTGGAAAAGCTGGAGCAGGTGAGCAGCAGCGACGTGCTGCAACTTCGCGCGCAGGGCGCTTGCGATCTCAGCGGCCACAACCGGCTGAGTACCGCGCTGGACGCCGCCCGCGCTCGCGCCCGTGCGCTGGTGTGGGACGGCGAAGCGCTTCGGTTGGAGCCGACAGAAGACGACATCCAGGCGTTGCACGCCGACGGCTTCGTCGGCGAGGCGCTTCAGGAGTTGCGCGCGCAGCAAGGCGATGCCGATGCTGAACTCGCCCGCGACGCGCTGCTCACGCTCGCCCGCATCCTCGACGCGCAGGGAGCCGCCGCATGAAGTTGCAGCGTCTTCGCATCGAGAACTTCAAGCTGTTTCGCGCACCGCTCGAAATCGACGGATTCACCGACGGACTGAATCTTTTCGCGGCGCCCAACGAGTCGGGCAAGTCCACCGTTGCCGAGGCCATTCGCGCGGCCTTCTTCGAGCGGCATCGCTCCAGCGCGGTCGAGCATCTGCGGCCGTGGGGCGAAAGCTCGGCAACGCCCACGGTCGAAGTCGATTTCGAACTCAACGGCAAGCCGTGCCGGCTCACCAAGGCCTTCCTCGGCAAGAAGCGCTGCGAACTGGTCATCGACGGCAAGTCCATGGACGGTGCGGTGGCCGAAGACCACCTGGCGGCGCTGCTGGGCTTTCGCTTTCCGGGCAAGGGTGCCAGCACGCCGGAGCACATGGGCATTCCGGGGCTGCTGTGGATCAAACAGGGCACCTCGCACGACATTGCCAGCGCCGTGGGCTTCGCCAGCGACCACCTGCGCAACGCACTCGGCGAATCGCTGGGCGAACTGGCCTCCAGCAACGGCGATGCGGTGCTGAAGGCAGCGGAGAGCGAGCGCAACGAACTGCTCACGCCCGCCGCCGGAACACCGCGCGGCGCCTTCGCGGACGCCATCAGGCTGCGCACGGAACTCGAAGCCGACATCGAACGGCTGCGTGCCGACATCGAGTCTTATCAGTCGGGCGTGGACCGTCTCTCCGGTCTGCGCCGCGATCACCAGCGCGACGAAGCCGTGCGGCCCTGGACGGCGTTGCGGGAGCAGCTTGCCACCGCACGGCAGCGGCTGGACGAAGCCAAGGGCTTGAACGACAGGAAGACCGCGCAGGACGCCGCGCTCAGGCAGGTCGTCGCGCAGGTGAATTCCTGGCGCACCCAGCTCCAGGCGATGGAGCGCGAGGAAGCCACGGTCGTCCTGCGTGAGAAGAATCTGCAGGCGGCGCAGGAAAGCTTGGCCAAGGCGCAGGGCGAACTGCAGGCATGGGAGCCTCGCCACGCGGCCGCAGCGAAGGCCGATGTCGGCGCGCGAGAAAACCTCCGCCTTGCGCGGCAGGCCGCCTCCCGCATTGCGCAGGAGAAAACCGTCGAGAGCCTGGCCGAGCAGCTTGAGGCGCTCGCACAGAGCCACGAGAAGGCAAAGGGCGAGCAGGACAAGGTCACGCGCCTGCAGGCCGAGGCACAGGCGCTCGCGGTGCCGGAGGGCGAGCTCAAGCGGCTTCAGCGCTGCGCCGACGCGCATCGCACGGCGCAAGCCAGGCTCGATGCGGTGGCGACGGCCCTGGAGTTCGAGCTGCAGCCCGCTGCGCGGGTCCGGGTCGCCGGCGCCGAACTTTCCGGCTCGAAGCGCCAGACCGTCATCGCGCGGACCGACATCGAGATCGAAGGCGTAGGCCGCATCACGGTGCTGCCGGGTGGGGCTGATCTGGAAAGCCTCGCCATCGAACGGGACCGTGCACGCGACGAACTCGCCGGGCTGTTGCAGGCCCTGCGCGCGGAGAGCGTCGCAGCCGTCGAGGAACGCATGCGGCTGCAGGCGTTGCGCAAGGGCGAAGCCGGTGCGGCGGTGGCCGTGCTGGCTGCGCTGGCACCGAAGGGGCTGAGCGCGCTTGCCGCGGACATCGCCATGCGCGAGGCCCGGCTGGCTGAAGCAAGGCAGGTCCTGCAGGGCATGCCGCCGGCCGACGCGGCGATGCCGTCGAGCGCGCAGGCCGAATCGGAGGAGGGCGCCGCGCGCGCGGCGCTGGAGGCGGCATCCGCGGCGCTCAACGACGCCAAGGTCGCCGCTGGCAATGCGCGCGAGCAGGTCAAGGCCGCTGAAGACGAACTCGCGGCGGTCAAAGCCACGCTGAACGACCCGATGCGCGCCAGCCGAAAGACGGAAGCCGGCGCCGCATTGACGGATGCGCTCGCGCAGCAGTCGGCCCTGCAAGACAAGGTCGTCGAATTGGCGCAGCAGTTGCAATCCGCCAACCTGCCGGTGCTCGCGCAGGACGTGGAACGGCTGGAGCAAAGCGTCAAGCAAGCCGAGGCCACGCACAGCCAGCGGGCCAACGAGATCACCCGGCTTGAAGCCGAACTCGAAGCCAGGGGCGCGCTGGGCCAGGAAGAAGCTGCGTCGGAAAAACAGCGCGAACTCGAGCACGCAACACGCCGTTGCGCCGAACTCGAACGCCGCGCGAAGGCGCTCGACCACCTGCTGAAGCTGCTGCGCGAGAAGCGCTCGGCCCTGGCGCGACGCCTGCGTGCACCGCTGCAGAGGCACCTCGACCACTATCTGCAGATTCTTTTCCCCGGTGCGCAGGTCGAGGTCGGCGACGATCTTTCACCGGGCCGCATCACGCGGCAAGGCCTGCGAGGTGCGCAGAGCGGCGCATTCGAAGAGCTCAGCGTGGGCGCGCGGGAACAGATGGGCGTCGTCGCCCGGCTGGCCTATGCCGATCTGCTGAAAGAAGCGCGCAAGCCGACCTTGCTCATCCTCGACGACGCGCTGGTCAACACCGACGAAGAGCGCCTGCGGCAGATGAAGCGGGTGCTGTACGACGCGGCAACGCGACACCAGATATTGATCTTCAGCTGCCATCCCGAGGCCTGGCGGGATCTCGGCGTGGTGGCGCGGAGCATCCCGTGATGTCTTGGCGTCGCGACGTCCACCTGCAATCACACTATCCAGAATATTCGGCCGGTCGCTAAACTGCGCCGTCATGCGTCGCTGGCTTTGTACGTCCGCAGTTATCGCCTTTCTGTGCTGTCACGGGCTGGCCGTGCTTGCCCAGAACATGGCGGGCTTCGGGCAGCACCAGGCCCACGTCGCGCAGGTGCATCAGGCAAGCGCCTGCGAGCTTCATCAGGGCCACGCTGGAGCTTCGGTCCTGGATCACGGCATCGACTCCGATGAAGTGGACCTTGCCGCCGGAAGGCGCGAGATTTCACTGCCGCTCCTTCGACCGGAAGCTCCCCCGGAATTTGCCGTGACGGTCTTGCCGTCCGCGCCTCTCGAGCGGCCCATGCGGCCGCCACAACTCCTCTCCTTCCTCGCATAGGTCGTCCAGTTCGACCTGGGGCCTTCGGGCCCTGCTCATTGCGTGTGCTCGCGCCGTCGGCATTGATGGCCGTCCGATGCACATCGCCATCAAGAGGACGAAGAAGAGGAGAAAACAATGGAGCAATCGAGTGACGTGATGTTTGCCAGGCTGGCCGATTTCAGGATCGACGCCGAATCGCTGAGGCAGCATTTCCTGGTGCACGTCAAGCCGCTGCCGTCGACGCCATACCGCGACAACCGCGTCGACTACATCGGCTGGGCAGTCACCAGTCGCGACGGCACTCTGGTAGACGGCATCCGGCGGATTCCCGCAAAAAATGCGCGCGGCGTCACGCCGACAGACGCGTGCAGCGGCTACCTGGCCAGGGTGATGAATGCGCTGCGCAGCCATGGCCTGACGCCCTTCAGGGCCCGGATCATGCAGCTCGAAAGCGAGGGCGAGGAGATGCCGCTGCACAACGATGCAGCCAAGGAAACCTGGCGCCTGCACATCCCCATCATCACCAACCCCAATTGCTTCTTCGAATGGCAGCGCGCCGACGGCAGCATCGAGAGCGTTCACCTGCCCGCCGACGGCTCGGCCTGGCTGGTGCGGGTGGATGTGAGCCACAGAGCGGTCAATCGAAGCCAGCAGCCGTCCAACCGGGTTCATCTGCTGATGGGGCTGGATGCCAATCCATCTTTCGAGATGCTGACCGAGCCCTGGTTGCCTGTGCTCCAGCAGCAGTTGGTGGCTTGAGCTCGCATGACGAATGCGCGATGGCTGGTGTGCCTGGTGGCAGCCGTGCTACCAGTCACGGCGCAGGAAGTCGAGGCCGGCCGTTGCCGGGCGGAGCACAACGCGACGCTCTCCCAGCTCGACCGCGTCTACGTACGCGACGAGTTCCGCATCCGCTACACGCTGGAGGGAGCCCACGCGCTGCCGGACATGCGTGACCTCGACCGCAATGGCATACCCGACAAGGTGCAGGACGTGGCAACGCAACTGGTCGTGGGTCACAGGCTGTTCACCGATGTGATGAGGCTGACGCACCCCATGCGCCAGCCACGCTATGCCCGCGCCACCTCGATCGACGTGTTCCTGCTGAAGATGGAGAAGGGCAACGGAATGTCCTACGACGAGGTGATGAACTACCGCCTGGGCTCCGACGAAACGGCCGGCGGCTGTGCCCTTCGCATCGATCTGCTCAACCGCCACGCGAACCAGAACGTGACTCCGATCCACGAGCTTTTTCACCAGTACCAGTACGGCTACACCATGTTCAAGGCGCGCTGGTTCCTGGAAGGCACTGCGCGTTGGTCGGAGTACGCGCTACGCCCCGGAAGTGGACCGCAGCAGCCGTTGCCGGCCACACTGCCGGCACTGCGCGAGCTGGTGTTCTCGCAGACCTACGGGGCAAGCGGCATGTGGAACCGTCTGGCGGGCATGCTCGACCCCGACGGCCGGCTCAGGCTGCCGCCGGGCTTGGCGCAGACCACCTACGTCGATGGCAGCCTGGTCATCCAGGACGATCAACTGCACGGCGCGGCCTTCATCAAGGCGCTGCTGGAGGCGCTAGGCCCGCTCGACCGGCAGGTCGCGGCGCGAAATGGCTGGCCGGTATTTGGCTGGAAGGAGGAGGATCAGCGTTCTTCCGCGCACGACGCGGAGATACTCAAAGGCGTGCTCCAGGCGACGCGGACTGAAGCGGCGCGCTCGAAGGCCCGGAGATCGGCCGAACTGGAAGAATTTCTTGCACTGGAGGCGCTTGTGAAAAAGGATGTGCCATGAGTCTGGGTGAACTGCTGGCGTCGGCCAGGCCCGCGATTGCAACCTTGTGGGACGAATGCACGAGCGCCAGCGTCGGCATCGACGCAGAGGCCGTGGGCGTGCTCTTCATGTCGGTCTGCAACGGGAAGGAGCGGGCCCATGTCGTGACCATCCGCGGAAAGAATTTCGAGCAGGCATGGGTCAGGGGCGCGCAGTTGCTGAATGCCTGGCTGCGCAAGCAGAAGGGCGCCGCACCAATCTGGCTGCGGGTGGACGTGGTGCACACCGTGCACGCCATGTCCTGGCAGGAACTGAAGCGGGGCTTTGCGACAACCAAGCGCAACTACTTTCGCCATGGCATCGCGTTCAAGCCCGATTTTTCCCTGGCCATTCTGGAGCCCGAGATCGGCGCGCATGCCGTGCTGTACGACGGCGCACTCGAAGAGGCGACACCCAATGCGGCCAATCTCAAGCTCTACGGCAAGTACCGCTATGGGCTGGAGCTGGAGTGGCCGACCGACGCGCTGCAGCCGATCTGGGTCTTCGACACGCGGACGGTGTTCACCGACGGCAAGCAGCTTCACGCCATCGAGCATCAGGGCCGGGGCAAGGGCCATCGCGTCATGCCGAACTGGGATGCGAGCCACGTGCACGACATCGTCGCGACCAGCACCGCCTACCTCGCAAGGCAGGTCAAGCCGACCGGCCAGTACCACTACGGCTGGTTTCCCTGCTTCGACCGCCCCATTCCCACCTACAACGCGCTGCGGCACGCCAGCTCCACCTACGCGCTGCTCGAAGGCTGGGAGCTGACCCAGCGCCTCGAGCACAAGGCCGCCATCGACCGGGCGCTGGCCTATCTCACGCAGACGCTGATCCAGCGCGCCACGCTGCCCAGCGGAGAGCAGGGCGCTTTTCTCGTGGACGTCGACAACGGCAACGAGATCAAGCTGGGCGGCAATGCCGTGTGCCTGCTGGCGATGGTCAAGTACACCGAACTCACCGGCGACCAGCAATACCTGCCGCTGATGGAGCAGCTGGCCCTTGGCATCGTGCACATGCAGGACCCGGGTTCGGGCCGTTTCGTGCACGTGCTGAACCACCCCGACCTCAGCGTGAAAGAAGAGAACCGGATCATCTATTACGACGGCGAGGCCGCCTTCGGCTTGATGCGCCTGTACGGGCTGACCAATGATCCGCGCTGGCTGCAGACCGTAGAGAAAGCATTCGGGCATTTCATCGAAGCCAGACACTGGCAGGCCCACGATCATTGGCTGAGCTACTGCGTCAACGAACTCACCCTCTACAGATCGGACGAGCGCTACTACCGCTTCGGCCTGGACAACGTGCGCGACCATCTCGACTTCGTGCTCGAGCGCATCACCACCTTTCCGACGCTGCTGGAGCTGATGATGGCGGCGCAGAAGATGATCGTGCGCATGCAGGCCGACCCGCAGCACGACCACCTGCTGCGCGGCTTCGACATCGACAAGTTCTACCGGGCCCTGGAGCAGCGTGCGCGCTACCTGCTGACGGGCCACTTCTGGCCCGAGATCGCCATGTTCTTCAAGAACCCGGGGCGCATCGTGGGCAGTTTCTTCATTCGCCATCACAGCTACCGCGTGCGCATCGACGATGTGGAGCACTACCTGTCGGGCTACGTCGCGTACTGGAAGTACCTGCAAGGCGGCGGGCGGCCTTCCCTGACGCAACAGGAAGAGGCAAGGCAAGCGGCACCGGCCGCCATCGCGCAGACGTAGCGGTGCCTCCTGCTGCCCGGAAACGCTCCGGGTAGGCGTTTTGTCATGGTCCCGAGCCCAAGCGGGCAGGGCGCTTGACTCCCCTGCAAAGGGGCGCTTCGCTCATGTGCGAAGACAGCGTGATTCCTACAGTCATCCCCAGGCCGAACGCTTCTGTCCATACCGGGCAGACAGGCGGTTCAGGCCGGTCACGACAACCGGGGAACACGCATGGAACTGCTCGCATTGCTGCCGAGACCCTTCATGAACCTGCTGCGGGAAGACGCAGGCATGTCGTTCATGGAGTTCGCTCTGATCGGCGCTCTTGTGATGGTCGTGTGCCTGCTCCTGCTGCTCGCCATCCGGCGCAGCGCCTGAACCCACGGAGCCGACCATGCAAGAACTCGACGCCGTTCTCGAACTGCTGGCAATGCTGGCTACAGACGTTCGAATGCTCGCGCTTTTCGCGCTGCTCGGGGTAGCCGCCGTCAGCGACTGGCGCTCCTACCGCATTCCCAACTGGCTGACCTTCGGTGGCGCGCTCTTCGCGCTCATCTACGGCACTCTCGCTGCCCGCACGCCGGCCGCAGGTGCAATGAGCGCTTTCGGTGGCCTGGGTGTGGGCTTCGCCGCGATGCTGCCGTTCTATGTCCTGGGATTGATGGGGGCGGGCGACGTGAAGCTCATGGCCATGGCAGGGGCCTTCATCGGTCCGCAGCAGACGCTGATGGCGGTGCTCTTCACCTTCATTGCCGGTGGTATGGCGGCGCTGGTGTTCGCCATCCACCGTCGCCGCCTCGCTCACATGCTGGCCAACGTCAAGACGGCGGCACAAGGCATGGCGTTCTCGAGCATGGCGGGCATCCGCCCCACGGGGCACGTCCACATGAGCCAGTCCGTGGGAAAGCTGCCCTACGGCATCTGCATCGCGGCGGGCACGGTGGTCGAAGTGTTCGCGCATCAACTGGGCTATGTCTAGCCCTCCCATCTTTTACCTGCGACGGAGGTTCGTATGAAGAACATCAAGGCGATCGGGCTGATCCTTCTGGCCCTTCTGACGGGGCTGGCGGCCGCGGTCTACGCGGCCGGGTGGATCTCCAGGCAAAGCGGCATCGCGTCCAACAAGGTCGTGGTGGCCGCCGTCGACATCGAACTGGGCAGCCGCGTCAACGCGCAGATGCTGTCCACGGTCGACTGGCCCAGCGGCTCCGTGCCGAATGGCTCGTTCGGCGACATCAAGGCGCTGGACGACCGCGTGGTGAGGGTTGGCGTGCTGCGCGGCGAAGCGCTCATTGAAGGCAAGCTGGCGCCGGTGGGAACCCAGGGCGGGTTGTCTGCGGTGATCGCCAGTGGCAAGCGAGCCATGACGGTGCGCGTCAACGACGTGGTCGGCGTCGCCGGCTTCGCGTTGCCGGGCAACTACGTCGACGTGATGGTCAACGCCCAGCAGGACAAGGGCCGCGGTGAGGAGGCGTCGCAGATCAGCAAGACCGTGCTCGAGAAAGTGCTGGTGCTGGCGGTGGCGCAGGAGGCCAACCGCGATGACACCAAGCCCAAGGTCGTGAGCGCCGTGACGCTCGAACTCTCGCTCGAAGACTCGGAAAAGCTCGACCTGGCACGCAGCGTGGGAACGCTGTCCCTGGTGCTTCGCAACCAGATGGACAAGACCACGGTCGCCACCGGCGGCATCACCAAGGGCCAGTTGTTCGGCGCGAAGGAGATCGTGCAGGTCTCCACCGCTGCTGCGCCTGCCCCGGCCCGCCCGCGTATTCATCGTGCAGGCCCCGCCGCGCAGCCGGCTTCCCAGTGCGTGGAAGTCGTCCAGCACGCGGGCAGCTCGCTGACCTGTTTCTGATCCGGTTCATCAGGAGGAACACCAAGTGCGCCATCTCTCAACAACACTAGCCAGTCTGCTGGCGACCCTCGCGACAGTGGCGGCTCCCGCCATGGGCGCGGAGGTCGCGGCAACCGCCTCGGCCACGGCCGCCATGCCCGCCGCAGCACTTGCAACGCCTCCGGCGGCAGCGGGCAACGCCGCCAACGCCCGACGCTGCACCGCCATCATTCCGGACGACCAGCCGACCCAGGCCGTGCTGGGCAAGTCGGTGGTCATTCCGCTGAAGGCGCGCGTGGTGCGCATCGTGGTCGGCGGCCAGCCTTCGAACCGGGCGCCGGCGCCTGCGGCCGCGGCCGTGCCGGCGGGCATGCAACCCGCTCCGGCGATGGCCGCGAATGCGAATACCGGCGACGGCGTTGCCGATGTCGACGTGACGCTGCTGAGCCCGACCGACCTGTTCTTCCGTGGCCGCCAGGCGGGCTCGATGAACGTCGTGCTCCAGAGCGCCGATGGCACCTGCTACATCAAGGACGTGATCGTCACCATCGATCCGATGGCGCTGCAGGCCAAGCTGGCTGAGTTGATGCCCGAAGAGCGCCGCATCCGCGTGCGCAGCGCCGAGAAATCCATCGTGCTCACCGGCGAGATCAGCGACGCGCTCAAGCTCGACGACGTGATGAGCCTGGCGTCGGCCTACGGCGCGGACGGCAAGAAGGTGGTGAACCTGCTGCGCATCGCGACACCGCAGCAGGTGATGCTCGAGGTGAAGATCGCCGAGGTCAGCAAGACGCTGCTCGACCGGCTGGGCTCGCGCGTCGGGATTGCGCGTTCGGGCAACGGCGGGCTGAACAACTACTCGCTGATTTCCAATTTCCTGAGCACGGGCGCGGGCCTGGTCCAGGCGCTGCGCATCGGCCGCACCTCGCTGACCATCGACGGCCAGAAGGACGACGGGCTGGTGCGCATTCTTGCGGAACCCAACATCATGGCCATCAGCGGCCAGCAGGCCAGCTTCCTGTCGGGCGGCAAGATCTTCATTCCGGTGGCGCAGAGCGCCGCTGGCGGCGGCGGGACGAACATCACGCTGGAAGAAAAGGAGTTCGGCATCGGGGTCAAGTTCACCCCGACCGTGCTCAACGGCGACCGGATCAACCTCAAGATGGTGTCCGAGGTGTCGGACCTGACGCAGACCGGCTCGCCCTTCACCACGGTCTCGGGCGTTACCGCCGTGCTGCCTTCGCTGACGGTGCGGCGCGCCGACACCACCGTGCAACTCAACGACGGGCAGAGTTTTGTCATCGCCGGGCTCATCAAGAGCAATGTGAACGAGACCATCAAGCGCTATCCGGGCCTGGGCGAAGTGCCGGTGATGGGTGCGCTGTTTCGCAGCACTGAATTCCAGAACGAGCAGACCGAGCTGATGTTCGTCATCACGCCGCGCCTGGTTCGTCCGCTGGCCGAGTCGCCGCGGGTACCGACGGACAACCACGTCGTTCCCAGCCGCGCCGAGGTCTACCTCAACGGCGCCCTCGAAAGCGCCACCCCGGCCCCGGCCGCCCCGGCCAGCGAAACCCCGTGAGGAGCACTGTCATGTTCATCAGATCGACCACCGTCGCGCTCGTCTGCCTTCTTGGCGCCAGTTGCTCGACCGTCACGCCCAACTACGACGCGCGCTTCGGCGACGCGGTGCGCGACGCAAAGAAAAAGATGACGCTGAACCCGAACGCCGGCAAGAACGGCGACCCGGTCGCGGGCATGGACGGCCGCTCGGCGCGCGAGTCGATGAATCAGTACCACGAGTCCTACAAGTCGCCGCCGCCGGCGGTCAACGTCATCAACATCGGCGGCCAGATCGGTGGTCAGGGTGGCGGCTCGGGCAAGTGACGGGCTGTGTTTTTCTCTCGAATTCGATCCTCGAAGTCTTTACCTGGAAAGGAGAGCGCCACGAACTGCAACGAACTTTCTTCCCCACCACGTCATTGTTTTCAAACCTGATTTCCAACTGTTCAAACCTTGAAAGGAAAGAACCATGAAGAACTTTCTCCAGGCCATCGGCCAATCCACCCGCGGCTTCATGCTCGAGGAAGATGGCGCCCAGGTCGTCGAGTACGCGCTGATCATCGCCGTCGTCTCGATCGCACTGGTCGTTGCACTGAAGGGCCTTACGGCCAACAACGGCGGCTTCACGAGTTTCATCACTCGCGTCACGACCTGCCTGACCGGGACGACCTGCACCTGAGCAGTCTGTCGTGGAGGGAAGCGGGTCCGGTTTTCCGGCCCGCTTCGTTCCACCCACCCATCCGCTCCCACTCATTCTTCTTCAACACCGAATTGGGGTCATCACCATGTTCAAGTCATTCATGACAGACGAGAGCGGCGCACAAGTGGTCGAGTACGCATTGATCATCGCCGTGGTTTCCATCGCACTGGTGGTCGCGTTGCAAGCGCTGTCCGGCAGTACCGGCCTGGGCGCATTCATCACCCGGGTCACTACCTGTCTGGGCGGCACGAGCTGCACCTGACGCGGCTTTCCTGCGTTGTTCCAACCTGCAAGAAAGCCGATCATGTTCACCTGCCGCCAGCATCGCCGCCAGCGTGGCGCGATGATCGTCACAGCCGCGCTGTTCCTGTTGTTCCTGATGGGCTTCATGGGCATCGCACTCGACTTCGGCCACCTGTTCGTCATCAGGACCGAACTGCAGACAGCGGTGGACAGCTGCGCCCTGGCCGCCGCGCGCGAGCTCGACGGACAGGGCACAGCCCTCACGCGAGCCACGAGCGCAGGCCAGACCGCCGGCAATGCGAACCGCGTGAACATGCAATCGAGCACCTGGAGCGGGCAGGGCAAGATCGTCACGGCCGACATCACGTTCCGCGACTCGGCCTACGCCCTTACGACCACGCCCGCCGTGGCTCGCTATGCGCAGTGCACGCACACGCAGGCCAACGTCAACATCTGGCTCATGAAGGCCATGGGCGCCTTTTCGGGCAATACCACCGGCAATCCCGCTACGCGCAGCGTCACGGCGAGCGCAGTCGCCACCCGTGCCAGCGCACAGACCACGTGCCCCATTCCCGTCGCCTTGAAACCCAAGCCGGGCGGCACGGCACCGAACTACGGCTTCGCCGTAGGCGATTGGGTGACGCTCATCCAGGCGCAGAACGCGGCCGTGGGCGGCCAGATCGGCTGGGCCAATCTCGACGGCAGCAACAGCGCCTCGGAAACCGAATCCGAGCTCAACAACCACTGCGGCACCAAGGTGGGAGACACGCTCGGCACCCCCGGCGTACAGACCACGGTGGCCGACACCTGGAACCAGCGCTTCGGCATCTACAAGAACAGCGGCGATCCGAGCGTGGACCGGCCCGACTACACCGGCTATGCCTACACATCATCCAACTGGCCCACGCAGTTCAATGCCTACAACGGCGCGCCGGGTGCAGGAGCCGATGCGACCGCTCAGAACTTCGTGACCAAGCGGGCCGCCTTCGCGTCCTGCGCCGACACCGGCACCAAAGTGAAGGGCGCGAACAGCTGCGAATCGATCACGGGGCTGTCGCTCAACAGCTTCCAGAAGCTGGCCAACCCGGGCAACGTTGCCGGAGGCCACATGCAGTACGGCTTCGACCGCCGCATCGTCACGGTGCCGGTCATTGACGGCAGCAACCACGTGATCGACTACGCCTGCATGCTGATGCTGCAGCCGCTGAGCATTCCGATGACCGACACGCAGCTGGAATTCCGCGGCAACGCGGGCGCCGTGGGCAGCCCCTGCACCACCAGCGGGCTGGCCGGCGGATCGGCGGGCCCGCTGGTTCCGGTACTGGTGAGGTGAACACCATGAAAAGATCCCATCGCACACAGCACGGCGCGGCACTGATCGAGCTGGCGCTGATCACGCCGCTGCTCCTGCTGCTGACCTTCATCGCAACCGAGTTCGGCCGCGCGATGTACGAGTACAACGCGGTCGTCAAGTCGACCCGCGACGCGGTGCGCTACCTGTCCGTGCAGACGCCCGGCACGCACGTCACCGAGGCGCGCAACCTGATCGTGTACGGCAACACGGCCGGCACCGGGGCGCGGCTGGTGCGCGGGCTGAGCTTGTCGAACGTGCCGTCCGGCAGCTGCTGCACCTGG
The DNA here is from genome assembly GCF_051216835.1 of Variovorax multivorans. Taxonomy (NCBI): domain Bacteria; kingdom Pseudomonadati; phylum Pseudomonadota; class Betaproteobacteria; order Burkholderiales; family Comamonadaceae; genus Variovorax; species Variovorax multivorans. The sequence goes on along the minus strand of NZ_JBPJZL010000010.1, from coordinate 82,796 downwards.
CAAGCGGCCGGCGCGAACCCGATCATTACAACGGTGACGGTGCGCGTCAGCAGCTACACCTTCCATTCGCTGTTTCCCTCGGTGATCGGCGTCGTCTTCGCCGATGCGAACGGCAACATCGTCTTCAGCGAAATCGCAGCCACCATGAGGGCGCCATCATGAGAAAACGCATTACCGGCGCGACCACGGTCGAATTCGCCTTGGGTCTGCTCATCTTCCTCATGTTCGTGCTGGGCATCGTCGACTTCTCGCGCATGCTGTTCACGTGGAATGCGGCCCAGGAGGCAACACGCGCGGGGGCCAGGTATGCCGTGGTGTGCGACGACACCGGCCAGCAGGCGCTGGTGCTTGCCCGCATGAAGGCGCTGCTGCCGCAGATCAGCACTGTGTCGGTGGCGTGGGCGCCGTCGGGCTGCACGGCCGCGACCTGCCAGGGCGTCACCGTCAGCATCACCGGGCTCAACTACCAGTGGATCTCTCCCATCGCAGGTGGTGTCGCGCCGCTGATCCCGATGCCGGGCTTTTCCACCTACCTGCCGCGCGAGGTGATGCGCAAAGACCCGAACAGCGCAGCCATCTGTTCCTAGCAACGCACCGGACACGACCATGAAGATCGCCATCATTTCCCCCAATCCGAACCATCTCCAGGACATGCGCAAGGTCCTCGAGGCGCGCTCCCACCACGTGTCGCTGTTCGAGGGCGGCAAGAGCCGGATGCAATGGGTCGTCGAGAAGGCGGCCCCAGAGCTTCTGCTGGTCGACGGCATGTGCTGCGACCTTCAGGAGCTCGTGCTGGTGGAGAAGCTCACGATGCAGCACCCGGCAATCGCGGTGGTGCTGCTGTGCGCCATGCAGACGCCGGAGTTCCTGATCCACGCGATGCGCGCTGGCGTGCGCGAGGTGCTGCCGTCGCCATCCGACACTGCCGCGCTCGAGGCTGCCGTCGAGCGCATCGGGCTCAAGATGGCCGGCACCCAGGCGCGCGGCCCTGGCCAGGTCGTGGCGTTCATGCCCTGCAAGGGCGGCAGCGGATCGACCTTTCTCGCGACCAACATCGCTCACCAGCTCTCGCGGGAGCGCTCGGTGCTGCTGATCGACCTGAACCTGCAGTTCGGCGATGCGCTGTCGTACGTGAGCGACGTGCGGCCGAGTTCCACGATGGCGGACGTTGCGCGCGACATCGGCCGCCTCGACGCGTCGCTACTCGCGGCCAGCGTGGTGCGCGTGGCGCCGGGCTTCAGCATCCTGCCCGCACCCGACGATCTTTCGCGCGCGCTGGAGGTGAAGGCCGAGCACATCGACGCGATCCTGCAGGTCGCGCTGCCGATGTACGACTTCGTGCTGTTCGACCTCGGCACGCGCATCGACACGCTCTCGATCAAGGTGCTGGACCGCGCCGACCGCATCTTCCCGGTGCTGCAGCCGAGCCTGCCGCACATCCGCAACGTGACGCGCCTGATGCAGGTGTTCAAGTCGCTCGGCTATGCCCCCGGCAAGGTCGAGCTGCTCGTGAACCGAAGCGCCGGTGGCGGGGAAATCGGGTTGTCGGACATGCGCCGCTCGCTGGTCGGCGCGACGCTCACGATCGTTCCCGACGGTGGCAAGGACGTGGATGCGTCCATCAACCGGGGCGTGCCGCTGGCGGAGATGTCGCGAGGCAGCACGCTCGCCAAGCGGCTCGCCGAGATCGCTCACTCACTCAGTCCGCGGCAGGAGGCGGCGCCCGGCTTCATCGGACGGCTCTTCCGCCGTGCCTGAGCACCACCGGCTCATTCTTCTTCAACAGCAAGGCAGGTTCCCATGTCATTCAGAGAACAGCTCAATGCGATCGACGCCGATCCCACTGCGCGGCCCGATGGGCACGCAGCCGACCTGACCGCGTCGCCCTTTGCGTCGGATGCCTACAAGTTGCTGAAGGAGCGCATGCACCTGAAGCTGCTGGAGCGCTTCGACCTGGCGGCGCTCGAAACCCTGAAGCCCGAAGTGCTGCGCCAGGAGATCTCGACCATGGTCACGCGGCTGCTGCAGGAGGAGCCCGAGGCGCTCAACGACATCGAGCGGCGCACGCTGATCCGCGACATCCAGCACGAGATGCTCGGTTTCGGGCCGATCGAGCTGCTGATGGCGGACCCGTCTGTCTCGGACATCCTGATCAATTCGCACGAGAAGGTCTACGTGGAGCGCCGGGGCCGGCTGGAGCTGACCAACGTCAGCTTCACCGACGAGAAGCACCTGCTGCGCATCATCGACAAGATCGTCTCGCTGGTGGGGCGGCGCATCGACGAGTCCAGCCCCATGGTCGATGCGCGGCTGCCCGACGGCTCGCGCGTCAATGCAGTCATCGCGCCGGTGGCGCTGGACGGGCCGATGATGTCGATCCGGCGTTTCGCGAAGATCCCGCTGCGCATGGAGAACCTCGTGAACGAGCTCAAGACGCTGACGCCGCCGATGGCGCAGATGCTCGAGGGGCTGGCCCAGGCGAAGGTCAACATGCTCATCTCCGGCGGCACGGGCGCTGGCAAGACGACGCTGCTGAATATCCTGTCGGGCTTCATTCCGCCGACCGAACGCATCATCACCATCGAGGATGCGGCGGAGTTGCAGCTGCAGCAGCCGCACGTGGCGCGCATGGAAACGCGGCCGATGAACATCGAGGGCAAGGGCGAGATCACGCAGCGCGCGCTGGTGCGCAACGCGCTGCGCATGCGGCCCGACCGCATCGTCATCGGCGAAGTGCGCGGCGCCGAGGCGGTCGACATGCTGCAGGCGATGAACACAGGCCACGAAGGCTCGCTCACCACCATCCACGCCAACACGCCGCGCGATGCGCTGGCGCGACTGGAAAACATGATCGGCATGGCGAACCTGAACCTGCCGCACCGCACCGTGCGCCAGCAGATCGCGTCGGCCATCACGGTGGTGGTGCAGGTGCTGCGGCTGGTCGACGGGCGGCGCAAGGTCACCAGCATCCAGGAGATCACCGGCATGGAAGGCGAGGTGGTCACCATGCAGGAGATCTTCACTTTCCACCAGACCGGCATGGGGCCCGACGGCATGGTGCGCGGCCATTTCCACGCGACCGGTGTCAGGCCGAAATTCGCGGAGCGGCTCCATGCCTACGGCGTGGATCTGCCCGACACCATGTTCGAGCCGAGCAAACACTACGAATAGGAGACAGCCATGTTCGACAACCTGGGGGGGCACACCCTCATCACCGTCACCGTGCTGGTCTTCGTGACCGTGCTGCTCATGATCGAGGGCCTGTACCTGCTGTGGCGCTCCTACAAGGGGCCCGAGGCGCGCAAGATCGAGAAGCGGCTGCAGGCGTTTTCCGCCGCGGTCGATCGCACGTCGCAGGCCCATCTGGTCAAGGAACGCATGCTCAGCGAGGTGCCGTGGATGCAGCGCATGCTGCTGACGCTGCCGCGGGCGCACCGGCTTGACCGCTTCATCCTGCAGGCGGGGCTGGACTGGACGGTTTCCAGCTTCCTGCTGGTATGCGGTGCGCTCGGCGTGCTCGCGTTCTTCGTGACGGCGTCGATGGCACGCCAGCCGATGCTGCTGGCGCTCGCCGCCGGGGTCTGCGCGGCGATGCTTCCGGTGCTCTACCTGCAGCGCCAGCGCAGCCGCCGGCTGGCCCGCATGGAGAGGCAACTTCCTGATGCGCTGGACCTGGTGACACGCGCCCTGCGCGCGGGGCATTCGTTCGCCAGCGGCGTGCAGATGATCGGCGAAGAAATGGCCGACCCCATCGCCAGCGAGTTCCGCATGGTCGCCGACGAGGTGAATTTCGGCGTCTCGCTGCAGCAGGCCTTGACCAACCTCAGCGAGCGCATGCCTCTCACCGACCTGCGCTATTTCGTGGTGGCGGTGCTGATCCAGCGCGACTCCGGCGGCAACCTGACGGAGGTGCTGGGCAACCTGAGCCGGCTCATCCGCGACCGGCTCAAGCTGCTCGCACGGGTGCGGGTGCTTTCGTCGGAAGGGCGGCTGTCGGCCTGGATCCTGGGGCTCATGCCATTTGCCCTGGCGGCGCTCATGAACATCTTCAACCCCGAATTCATGTCGCCGCTGTGGACGGACCCGATCGGGCAGATGGTGATCAAGTACATGCTGGTGCTGATGCTCGTGGGCATCGTGCTCTTGCGCAAGATCGCGAAGATTCGCGTCTGAAGGAGAAGGACCATGACCATGCTGTTTCCCATCCTCGTCTTCCTGGCCGTGTCGCTGGCGATAGCCGGCCTTGCGGTCTGGATGTCTCCGACTCGCACCGAGCAGCGCCTGCAGGCGGTGACGCCGTCGGCCGGCAAGTCGGCCTGGGCCGAGACTGCCGTCAAGATCGTCGGTCCCTTCGCGCAGTTGTCTTCGCCCACCAGTGACGCTGCCCTGTCGCCGCTGCGCGTGCGGTTCCTGAACGCCGGCATCCGCTACCCGGACGCCTACCTTGTCTACTTCGGCATGAAGACGCTGCTGCCGCTGGGCTTTGCCGCGCTCGCGTTCCTGGGGATGCGGGCGACGGGCGCGGCGGACGGCACGGAGATGCTGCTGTACCTCGCGGTGGCGGCTCTGGCCGGCTGCTACTTGCCCAACCTGGTGCTGCGCCTGCTCATTCGCGCGCGCCGCCGCGAGATATTCGAGAACTTCCCCGATGCCGCCGACCTGATGCTCGTGTGCGTCGAAGCGGGCCTGGGGCTGGACGCCGGCCTGGCCAAGGTCACAGAGGAAATCCAGGTCAAGAGCGTGGCACTGGCGCAGGAACTGCACTGGACCAACCTGGAAATGCGCGCCGGAGCCACGCGCGAGAAGTCGCTGCGCAACCTGGCGCTGCGCACGGGCGTGGAAGAGATAGGCACCTTCGCGACCATGCTGACCCAGTCGGACCGGTTCGGCACCAGCATCGGCGAATCGCTGCGCGTGTTCTCCGACGATCTGCGCCACAAGAGGCAGGTTCGTGCGGAAGAACTGGCGGCCAAGGTGCCGACCAAGATGCTGCTGCCACTGGTGCTGTGCATCTTTCCGTGCATCTCGATGGTGATACTCACGCCGGCGGCGATCCGGATCATCCGGATGATCATGCCGATGCTGAACGGGTATTGAACCGGGCGCCGCTCCTGGGGCAACCCGGTGCGGCGCGTTGTTTTCAGTGCACCGGCGTCGTGTCGAGCTGGTGCTTCACCGCGTAGATGTACAGCTCGAGGCGGTTCGTCACGCCGAGCTTCTGGTAGATCGACGTGAAGTGGTTGCGCAGCGTGTGCTCGGTGACGAAGAGCTTCTCGGCCAATGCCTTGTTCGAGGCGCCGCTGCCGGCCACGACGATGCGGACGATTTCCCGTTCTTTCTGCGTCAGGCTTGCCAGCCTGGCGGCTTCGGGGTCGGCCTTCGGGGGCTTCTTCACCGAAGTCAGCTGAGAGAAGACGCGGCCCATGGTTTGCGCATCGACGCAAAGCTCGCCTTTGTAGACGCGCTCGATGGCCTCGAGCACCTGCTGGGCCGGAGCGTCCTTGCGCATCACGCCGCGCGCGCCGTGCAGCACGGCAAGGTCGATCGTGCGCTGCTCGCGCTCCGCTGTGAGCACGACGACGCGCGACACCTCGTTCGACAAAAGCCTGGGCAGGATGTCGATGGCGCACCGACCGTCGAGGTCGAGATCGAGCACGATGACGTCGGGGGCGAGGTCGTCCGAGGTCGCCACGGCGTCTTCGCAACAGCTGGCCGTGCCGACGACCCGCATGCGCGGCTGCTCGCCGTCGATCAGCCTGGACAGGCCCCACAGCATGGTCTGGTGGTCGTCCACGAGCAGGACACCGATGGGATGGGCAACTGGTTGCATGACAGGCTCCTGATTTGTCTTCTGGGTTGTTTTTCTCAGATGGGAATTTCCACCAGTACCGCGGTGCCGCCACTCGCGCACTGGTGCACCTGTGCCCGCCCGCCGAGAGCCGCAGCGCGCTCGGTGATGGAGCGCGGGAGGAACTTCGTGAAGCTCTCTTCACACGCTTCGTTTTCGATTCGCAACTGCAGGCGCCCGTTCTTGCAGCCGAGGCGGATGCTGCCGTGACGCGCTTGGGTGTGCTTGCAGATGTTGTTCAATCCCTCGCCCACCAGCTGCAGGACTTCCGCGGTCATCCGGTCGTCCAGTTGGACCTGGCCGTCGACCGTAATGGCGATCTCGATGCCGTAGAGCCCCTTGATCCGCTCGGCCTGGCGATGCAGATGGGGCAGTACAAGCCCGCAGGGACTGTTCGCGCTGTGCTTGACCGCACCGGCGTAGCGGCGCAGGTCGGCGATCACGCCGTCGGCCACGCTCGCGAGCTTGTCGAGGTCTTCGCGCAGCGGGTTGTCGGCGGCCGCCTTCTTGCGCAGCGCGCACAGACCCATCCGCAGGCCGATGTACGGCTGCACGGCCGTGTCGTGCAGGTCCAGTGCGAACTTCAGGCGCTCTGTAGCGGCGGCTTCGGAGGCCATGCGGTCGAGCACCTCGATGGTCTCGATGACCGGGAAGATCTGTTCCATCAGGTGCGCCAGGAACAGCGCGTCGGACTTGTTGAACAGTCCGTCACGGGACGACACGAAGACCCGGCCCTCGCCCAGCCGCATCGGCAGCGGGGCGCTGATGAAGGCGCGGGCCTCCAGCATGGCGGCCACGGCGGCGCACTGCTGCGCGCCGTCGTCGTCTTCTATGCGCCAGCCGCTTGCGCCGGCTTCGAAGACATGACTTTGCGCGCACAGCAGGCTCAGGGGCCAGGGCAGGCGGTTGCTGAGCACGGTGTGGTCCGGCGCCAGCGCCATGAGCGGCGATTCGGCGATGCGGCCGATCGTCTCGACGCTGACGTGTTCGCAGGCGTCGTTCTTGCGCAGCGTGCGCAGGATCCAGTTGCCGGTGGATGTGTCCCGCGTCAGGAGGATGCAGTGGCTTGCCCTGAAGAAGGCCAGTGTCTTTTCCATCGTGCGGGCGACGGTGCGGCCGGCACCGAAGCGGGGGTTCGAAAGCTGACAGACATCGCCCAGGAGCGCGAGGCGCCGCTGCAGGCCCAGCTTCGAGCCGCCCCAGTGCACGATCATGTGCCCCAGCGCCAGCAGGAAGGTGGTGCGCATCAGCAGCTGCGGCGAGTCGCCGCCCGTGCTGGTGGCCAGGCCGCAGGCGGCGAACGACGCGACGGATGCGACCGTCACGCGGGCGCCTTCCTCGAAACCCCAGCGGAACGAGGAGGTGAGGATTGCGAAGAAGTAGAAGAGGAAGAAAAGACTCTGGACGCCGTCAGTCACGAAGATGATCAGCGTGAACCACAGCACGTCGGACCAGTGGATGGCCTTGCCCTGGAAATACGGGCGGCCCATTCGCGTGCACGCATACACCAGCAGGCTGTGCAGGATGTATCCGGAAAAGGCCAGCCAGACGGGAACCTGCAGCCGGTTGTCACCGGCATCGACCGCGACAGCCAGCAGTGCGGAAACCGACAGCACCATTCGCATGCGGGCCACCATGAGGGCATCCGCGGCGACGCTTGCGTCGACGTCGGGGGCAGCAGTAGTGCGAGCCAGCATGGCGAAGGATCCTTGGCACCCAGGCGCATCACGCCAGGCAGGCCATTCCTGAGTGGGCAGAGAAGCTCGACGGTGTCATTTTGGAATTCATTCTTTGCACCTGAAAGCGATGTATGTGAAGGTTTCACATTACTACTTTGGTAGTCAAAGACAATTGGGGTCGATGGGCCTGGCTGATTTGTGACGTCTGTTGCATTAAGAAACATTCATCCAAATCTCGGGCTTTTTCGAATGCCTGTCGAGGGGGGCTGCCCCGCCCGATGGCGAGAAGTACGCTATTTACAGGTACCCGTTCGATGCGTTCCAGCGAGCCGCTCGCTGCCCCTCCAAGTTCACATCCGCCGTGCGACCAGGGCCGTGCGCCCCAGGGGAGTGACCCGCAGGACGACCGCCTGCTTGAACTTCTGCTGGGTCTGCCGGGAGCGGCAGGTCGGGGGAAGCGTGGCTTCCACCATGCCCGCCGCATTCAACACGGCCACCGAGTTGATCCCCGCTGGATCGTCGATGCGCAGGGGGAAGATCGAATTGCCGATCTTGCGCAGGTAGTCGAGTGGCATGACGGGCCATTCCTGGCCCTCGGCAGTCGTTGCAACGTTGCCGGTCTGCAGGCTGGCGATCTCCGCGTGTCCTGCGTCCGTGATGGCGAACACCACGGCGCTCTCATACTGTTGGTAGCCGAAGTGATCGAGATGAAATTCGGCCTCGATGAGTCCGGTCGCCAGCAGGACCGATGCGTTCCTGATGTCCGGGTCAGCCGTGAGCGTCGCCGGAAACTTCTCGTGCAGAAGTCGAAGGAGGAGGGCAAGCGGCATACATGCTCCTATCTGGACCTTCTGTGCATATCGAGCGGTTCGTCACGAGGTCCGAGGGTCGTTCGGGTTTAAATGTGATTTTTTCACTTTAATTATTTTGTTTTACATCAACCGCCCGACCTTGTCGATAGGAGGCACTCCACGGCCATGAGGCCGTGGATGAAATTTGCTGTGGATTGCGAAAGAAGAGGGCGCCCAGGCATTGCGGGCGCCCCGCGGCAGCCTCAAGGCGTGGTGAATGTCACCCGCTGTGCGATCAGCACGCCGTCGATCACCCGGTCTCCGACGACGGTCACGCGCTGGCCGTTGGCCAGGTTCGCGGCGGTGCCGTTCTCGAAGACGGCGCCCCTGGCGTCCACTGGTTGACCGCGGACCCTGAAGTCGGCGGGGGACTGATACGCGCCGATAGCGCCGATCAGCGTGAACGAAGCCGGGCCCCCGGTGCCCGGAACGTTGCGAATGCGCAGCTTCTTCACCACCAGCACACCGCCCGACATGAAGCCGTCGACCTCGACTTTCACGCCGTTACCGAGCGAGCCCACGGGGCCCCCGGTGATCTGCCCATTGGTCGCGTCGACCGGCGTGCCCAGCACCTTGAACGAACTGCGCGAGGCGAAGTCGGTGATGACGCCTGCCAGCTGGACGGCAATGCCGTCGCTCACCGGGATGGCATACCAGCCCTGCACCGTCGTGGCCGTGAGCACGCCCGCGACCGGCGCGGCGGTGCCCCGGGCGCGCACGATGATGCCGTTGGCAAGCGACGATGCGTTCATGCCCGTGAAGGCCGCCGAGCTGAAGTTGATCGTCAGCTGGCCGAGCGTGAAGGTCTTGCGCACGGTGTCCAGGTTCTGCACGGTCCCTGTGACCAGCGGATCGGTCAGTGTGGGGGCAATCTGGATGCGCGTGGCGCGCAGGGCGCCCGGTGCGCTCGGCAGGCCCCACACCTGGACGATGCTGCCCGCGCCGACGTCCGCCAGCCCGCTCGCGTCGGCCCAGACGGTGGCCGAGTCGATGCTCACGACGGTGCCCATCACGACGAAGCTACCGGCCGAGGTGTCGATGCCCGAGGCAGCGCCGCGCAGTTCGGCAGCCGACTGGACCTGGGTGGCGATGCCGCTGGTGAAGTTGGCGTCGACCTTGCCGGCGACGCGCGCACTCATGCCGATCTGCAGCTCGGTGGCGTCTTCAATGGTGAAGGTGGCGGTGTCGGTGTCGTAGCGCAGCCCGTTGAGGATGATGCTGCCCAGGCCGTCCGCCGCGCCGATGCCGGCGGCGTCGGCAGTCACGCCAGTGCCGCCCGAACCTACGCCGGAGCCGTCGGTGTTGCTGTTGCCGGCGGTCGTATCTCCGCCCGAACCGCCCGAGCCCGTGGAACCTGTGCCAGTTCCAGTTCCTGTCCCCGCTCCTGTAGAGGTATCCCCTCCGGTGCCCGTCTGCGTGGTGCCACCCGTGCCGACACCCAGGCCGCCCACGGAGCCGCCACCGCTGCCTCCCCCCCCGCCGCAGGACAGCAGCAGGGCCATGAGGCCGACGGACAAAAGGCCGAGCATGAGCCGGCGGGGTGTCTTCATCGTGTTCATGGCTTGGGCTCGCTTTCAGGGGGGCGGGGCGGCACAGGCGCGCTCTCGTCTTCGTAATAGGTGTAGATGCCGACCCTGATGCGCCCCTTTGCTCCGGCAGGAGCGCGGTCGACTGCCTGTGTCATTTCCTGCGTCAGCTCGTGGTGCAGGGCTGCCCAGCGTTCCCGCACGAGGCGCTGGATCTGCTCGCATTCCTGCAGCGTGAGCCCGCGCGCGTACACCGCCCGCTCGAGCATTCTGGGCTCCTCGCCCAGAGTGTTGGAGACGGCCGCCAGCAGATGGTCGCGGCCGTTGTCGCCCAGGAAGGCGAGCATGGACTGGAGATCCTGCACCGGCACGAAGCCGTCGGCCGTGAGTTCGACCACTCCTGCGTCCTCGGTCACCATTTGCAGGCGCACCAGCTCGTCGAGGATGGTGCGATGGTGCACGTCGCCGCGGCTGCTCATTCGCGCCACGGCCTCGAAGGAAGGCGCGGCATTGCCTGCCGTGATGGGCAGGCGCCTGAAAGTGTCATCCTTGGTAAGCATCTGCAACCACAACGTGAAAGTCTTGGCTGCTGCCGACAGCTCGGTGTGGGGCAGGGGGTCGACGGTGGCCCGAATCTTGGCGGTCACTGCCTTGCGGTTCAGGCCGGTCGTGATGGACAACTGGCTCAGGTTGGGCTTGGGCACGCCCTGGTTGCGCCAGCTTCGCTGGGCCTCTTCGATCAGCAGGTCGCGCAGCAACTCCTCGAGGTGGGGGTGCTTGACCCCCATCGCGAGGGCGAGCCTTACCACCGGTCGCAGAATGCGAGCGCAGGCAGCGAGGGCCCAGTCCAGCCGATGTTCCATGGAGGCGAGCGTTAATCCTGAAGGTGCGATTCAACGGAGGATCAGCGGCACCAGCCGCCGATCACGGTCCGCTATTGTCATGTGCAATAGTCACATGTGAAAGCTTTGGACTACTGTTGTGTCGTCTGCCAAGAACAGGACAAATGCCCCTTTCAGTTCCCGCGCGACGTGCGCAAACTGAAGCCATGGACCCGAACCCGACCAGAAATTTCGAAAGCTTGCGTGCCGCTCTGCATGTGCTTAGAGCGGACATCGGCCCAGGCGCAACCTTGACAAAGTTGTGCACTCAACGGCACGGAACAGGTGTGCTGATTCCGGACCCATTGACCGGAATCTGTCGAAGAGTCAGGAAGACATGCGACGCATATCTGGAATTCGAGCCGACTCAGCTGAAAGGCGCGGCGCGCCTGGTACGTGCGCCCGCGGAAACCGCGACTCGCTTCTTCTGGCCGGAAGTCCCCGGCTCGAGCGTTCTTTTCCCCGTGAACGGGTTCATTGCCGGCTTCCTTTCCAGCAATGAGTTCATCGTGGACGACCAGATCACGTACTCCATCTACTCGCTGAAGCCCGCAAATTCAGCGCTCATCGAGAAGATCGTGATCCGATGCCACTGCTGCCAGCAGCGGATGCGGGTCCGGCCAAGCCGGAATCTGGTGGTCACATGCCCGTCTTGCGGAGCCGACACAGATCTGGATCCGTTCTGCTGAAGCCGCCAGGCATTGACGCACCTCTAATCTCTAGTTCAGGCTGGTGCCGCCGCCTGAGGCCCGAGGAAAAACTCGACCGCCCGCGCAACCACCCACGGCACGATGACATGGTCGCCGTCGAAGGGCTGCAGCGTCAGGTCGTGTCCGCTTTCCAGCAGCCGCCGCGCATGCGGGTGCGCGCTGGTCTCGATCGGCAACTGGCTGTCCGAGCGCCCGTGCGCCAGGAACACGCGCGGCTTCCCCATCTGCGTGAACGCGTTCATGAAGCCCGCCGACAGCCCGATCACGTGGCTGGCCACATCGCCGTTGGTCAGGCCGAGCGACAGGGCGTAGCTGCCGCCATCGGAAAAACCGGCGAACGCCAAGCGCTCGGGGTCGATGCGGAAATGCGCGGCCACCGTCGACAACGCGCCGTCGAGCCGCTCCAGGTCGGGGCCATGTCCGCCGACCACGATGTCCCACGTCGGGTACATCGACTGCGGGGCCAGCAGAAGAAAGCGCCGCGCACGTGCATGGGCCACGAGATGCGGCAGCACCCGGTTGGCCTCGCCGCCCGCGCCGTGGAACATCACCAGCAGCGGCAGCGGTGCATCGGCGGACAGCCCTTCGGGCACCACCAGCACCGCTTCGCGCCCTTCGGCGAACGAGAGGCCGTGGCGCCCGGGTGGCAGCGGGGCGGCTACGGGCGCAGCGCCCGGGCGGAAGCTCATGCGGCCGGTCAGCGCGCCGCCCAGCAGGCTGGCGTCGATCATTCGATTGCTCCCATCTGCGGCGACACCTGTGAAGAGGCACTGGCGATGCCGCGGAACACCGCGCACTGCGCGAAAGACTGCGTCGACAGCGGCAGTTCCTTGCGGCGGCAGTACTTGCTGGTGAGCTTGAGCAGTTCCTTGATGTCGCGGCCGCTGGCGCCGGCATATTCGACCACCAGCCTGTCGATCACCGTGCCCGAAAGCTCCACGCCCAGCTGGGTCGACAGCGTGGACCAGAGCCGGCGCGCGTCGTCGGGTCCTGGCGGCTGGTAGTCGATCACCGCGATGCAGCGCGACAGGATGGCCTCGTCGATGTCGCCGACCCGGTTGGTGGTCATGAACAGCAGGCCGCTGAAGTACTCCAGCGTGCGCAGGAACTCGGCCACGATGGCGTTGTGCTGCAGGTCGTTGTCGCGCCGGCGGATGTACACGTCGGCCTCGTCCAGCAACAGCACGCAGTCCCAGCGTGCGGCGCGCTGAAGGATCTTCGTCAGGCTGGCCTCCACCGAGTCGGCCGTCACGCCGAGCTGGCCCGAATGCACGCGGTACAGCGGCTTGCCGACCACTTCCGCATAGACCTCGGCGGTGAGGGTCTTGCCCAGGCCCGGCGCGCCCTTGCACAGGATGGTGGTGCCGCCCGACTTGCCGGGCACCACGTCTTCCACGAGGAAGCAGCGGTCGGCCGTGAGGATGTCGATCAGGTCGCGGTGCGCCTGCGGCAGCACCAGCCGCTCGCGCAGGCCGGGCTGGTACTTGTATTCCTGCACGTGCTGCGCATGCACCCAGATGTTGCGGTGCCAGTCGAGGTGGAACAGGTGCAAATAGCAGTGCTGGGGGATGCGGTCGAAGCCGCTGTCGACACCGCTCTCGCGCCAGTAGTGCGGATCGGCGGCCAGGTCGAAGCGGCGCTGCAGCAGTTCCTCGTCGTTCACGCAGCGCGCCACCGCGCCTTCGGGTAGCCGGTGGCACGCCATGCCTGTCCGAGGGCCTTCGCCTGCCGTCCAGGCGCTGCCGTCGATGGTGAACTGGGCACCGAACCGCGGCTGCAGCTTCGTGAAGCACGCCACCTGCTTGTCGTACTCGCGCTTGAACTCGGCGCACTCCTTGTGAAAGCCGTGGTCGGCGAAGAGGCCGGCCAGCGTGCGGCCGGGCAGGTCTTCCGCGTAGAAGCTCAGGCCCCAGGTCATGCCCGCGAAACGCAACCGCGGTTCGGAGGGAGGCTCGCGGCCGGCAGCCTGCAGCGTGTTGGCCAGCAGGCCCACCAGCACGTACGCCTCGTTGTCCGCCGGTTGCACAAGGCGCACTGCATGGACCAGCCAGGGCAGCAGTACGCCGTCTTTGCCGCGCTGGTAGAGCCAGCCATCGATCAGGTCGCGTGCGAGCCACTCGGTCAACGCCGGGACCATCGACTCCAGGCTGGAGATGGGCTGCGAAGGCGGTTCGCCGTTGAGGTTGTCCAGCGCGAGCAGTTGGAACACCAGGTCGCGCGAGCCGGCGGCCAGGCCCAGCTGGAAGAGCAGGTTGAGCGAGTGCCCGTCGAAATGGCAACTGGACACGACGCGCACACCGCTGCCGGCGCCAAGCCCACCCAGTTGAAGGCCAAGCGGCGTTTGCGCGCCGACCTGACCCTGCAGCGCAGCGGCCAGCATCTCCGGTATCTCGAGTTCCACGGTGTCTCCTCGTGTCGCCTTCGATGCTAGCCACGAGGTAGGGCCTGGCGCTTGACCTGGGTCAAGACCGGCGGCAGGACGCTAGGAGTCGTTCACCTGCGCCAGCAGCCATTGCCTGAAGACCTGCAGCGACTGCATCTGCGCCGACTCTTCCGGATACACGAGGTAGTAGCCCTTGGCATAGCGCCATTTGCGGCGCGACAACCGCCGCAGGCGCCCCGATGCCACCGACTCGTCGCTCATGTAGGGCGGCAGCAGCGCCACGCCCATGCCGGCCAGGGAGGCGTTGAGGGCCATCGACATGATGTCGTAGCGTGGCCCTTCGCGTCCTGCCTCGCTCACGATGCCTTCGCGTGCGAACCATTCGTCCCACGCGCCGGGCAGGGTCTGGTGGTGGATCAGTGCCGAACGCGGCGTGTTCGCATCGACCGCCTTGCCGTGCACGGCGATCCAGGCTGGCGCCGCGTAGGGCGAGAGGTCCAGCGGCAGCACGAACTCGCTGTGCAGGCCCTGCCGCTGGCCGTCGCCGAACTCCAGCGACGCATCGACCGGCGTGGCGCTGAAGTCCACCGGCCCCACGCGCGTGCCCAGGTTGAGCGTGATCTCGCCATGGTCGCGCGTGAACCCCGGCAGGCGCGGAATCAGCCAGTAGCTGCCGACCGAGGCGCCAACCGACAGCGACAGCTCGCCGCCCCGGCCCTTGAGCGCCATCACATTGGCGGTGGCGCGCTCCAGCCTCTGCAGCAGCGGCCCGACCTCGCCCAGGTAGTAGCGGCCCGCGTCCGTCAGGGCCAGGGCCTCGCGCCGACGCGTGAAGAGTTTTACGCCGAGCCGGTCTTCCAGTGTCTGCACCTGCCGGCTCACAGCGCCTTGCGTGAGGCGAAGCTCCTGCGCGGCAGCGGTGAAGGAGCGCAGCCGCGCGCTGGCCTCCAGGCACATCAGGGACATCGTCGAAGGAGCGCGAACGTGATGGTTCATGAGAAAAGAGCAAGTCTGGTGCATGCACCCGATGAGGTTGCCTATACGCACCGGCCTCGTGCATGAGGAAAGCTCATGCTAAACCCAGGAAACATGGCTTGTCCAACCCGGCTCGCGGGCAGATCATCCGCTCACCGATCCTTCATTGCCGGAGTTCTCTGCCATGCGTCTACGTGCCTTGCTGTTTACTCTCGTCCTCGCCGTGCTGGCGGCGGTCTCGATGCCGGGCCTCGCGGCCTATCCCGACAAGCCGATCCGCCTGATCGTGCCCTCGGCCCCGGGCGGCGCACCCGACGCGCTGATGCGTGCACTGGGCGCGCAACTGTCGCAGCAGATGGGCGTGCCCATCGTGGTCGACAACAAGCCCGGCGGCTCCTACACGATCGGCACCATGGACCTGGTTCATTCCGCGCCCGACGGCTACACGCTGGCCTACGGCAACATCGTCTCGCTGGCCACCAACCGGTCGCTGTTGCCCAACGTGCCGTACGACGTCGAGAAAGACCTGACGCTGGTCGCCAACACGCTGCGCCTGTCCAACCTGCTGATCGTCAACAACGACCTGCCCGTCAAGAGCGTGCCCGAGCTGATTGCCTACGCGAAGAAGAATCCGGGCAAGCTGGCCTTCGCGTCCGACGGCAACGGCACCACCGCGCACCTGGGCGTCGAGCTCTTCAAGGCCATGACCGGCACCGACATGCTGCACGTGCCCTACAAGGCCGCGACGGCGGCCATCACTGACCTGATCGGCGGCGGCGTGCAGCTCATGATGGTCAACACGCCGGTGTCCGGCCCGCAGGCCCAGGCGGGCAAGGTGAGGGCGCTGGGCATCTCGTCGCGCCAGCGCTCGCCCACCTATCCGAACATTCCCACCATCGCCGAGGCTGGCGTGCCGGGCTTCGAGGTCGAGGCCTGGGGCGGCATCATCGGCCCGGCCCGCATGCCCAAGGACGTGGTGGCGCGCCTCAATGCCGAGATTCGCGCCGCACTGGCCAACCCGGCATTGCGCGAGCGCTTCAGGCTGCTGGGCGCCGAGACCGATTTCGCCACGTCGGAGCAATTCCTCGACCTCTCGCGCCGCGAAACGCTCAAGTGGGCCAAGATCATCAAGGACTCGGGCGCAAAGATCGATTGAAGGCCAACTCACCATGACTCCCTGGAAAGCCGCAAGGCCCGGCGATCGCCTCGACGCCATCGACACCCCCGCGCTCGTGCTCGACCTCGATGCCTTCGAGCGCAACCTCGCTCGCATGGCCGAAGCGCTGTGCGGCAGCGGCGTGCGCCTGCGCGCCCATGCAAAGTGCCACAAGACGCCAGAAATCGCCCTGCGCCAGATCGCCTTGGGCGCGGCCGGCATCTGCTGCCAGAAAGTCAGCGAGGCGGCCGTGTTCGTAGATGCCGGCATCGCCGACGTGCTGGTCACCAATCAGGTGATGGGCGAAACCAAGCTGCGCCACCTGGCCGCGCTGGCCCGCCGCGCGCGCATGGGCGTGCTGGTCGATCACCCGCAGCAGGTGCAGGCGCTGGTTGCCGTAGCGCAGGCTGAGGACGTGACGCTGGATGTGTACGTCGAGGTCAACGTCGGGGCCAACCGATGTGGTGTTGCACCCGGGGAAGAAGCTGTGCGGCTCGCGCAGCAGATCGCGGCCAGTGCACCGCTGCGCTTCATGGGCCTGCACTGCTATCACGGGCCGGCCCAGCACCTGCGCGCGCCGCAAGACCGCGCCGCGGCCATTGCCGCTGCCGCAGAGGCCGCGCGCACGACCCGCGCCGCTATCGAAGCCTGCGGCATCGCCGTCGAGCGCGTGACGGGCGCGGGTACCGGCAGCTTCCTGCACGAGCGCGACTCCGGCGTCTTCAACGAAATTCAGGCCGGCTCCTACGTCTTCATGGACCGCGACTACGGCGATAACCAGCGCGGCGAGCACGACATCGCGTTCGAGCATGCCCTGTTCGTGCGCACCACCGTCATGAGCCGCGTCACGCCCGAGCGCGCCATCGTCGACGCGGGCCTCAAGGCCTCCAGCGTGGACTCGGGCATGCCCACCGTGTGGCAGCGGCCCGACCTGCGCTACGTGAAAGCCGCCGACGAGCACGGTGCGCTGGCCACGCCCGATGCTGCGGCGCTTTCTCTGGGCGACCAACTGATGCTGGTGCCCGGCCATTGCGACCCGACCGTCAATCTCTACGACGACCTGGTCTGCGTGCGCGGCGAGCGGGTGGAGGCCCTGTGGCCTATCGCCGCACGCGGCGCGCTGCTTTAACTCCTCAATTCAAGGCAATCGATGCAGGAAAAATTCGACCTTCTGATCCGCAACGCAAGCATCGTCGACGGCACCGGCGCGCCCCGTTTCACGGGCGACATCGGCATTCGCGGCGACCGCATCGCACGCATCGGCGATCTGTCCGCTGCGCACGGCGAGGTGGAGATCGACCGGGCAGGGCGCATCGCGGCGCCCGGCTTCATCGACGCGCACACTCACGACGACCGCCTCATGCTGTCCGACCCCGACATGGCGCCCAAGGTCAGCCAGGGCATCACCACGGTGATCGCGGGCAACTGCGGCATTTCGCTGGCGCCGATGCCGGGCGGCATCACGCAACCGGTCACGCCGCCGTTGAACCTGCTCGACGAGCAGGGCGACTGGTTCTCCTTTCCCACATTCGCCTCGTACATCGAGGAACTGCGCGCCAAGCCCGCCGCGACCAACTGCGCCTTGCTGGTGGGCCACACCACCTTGCGGGTTGCAACGCTCGACGACCTCGAGCTGCCGGCGACGCAGGAACAGATCGCCCGCATGCGCGAACTGGTGCAAGAGGCGCTGCAGGCCGGCGCCATCGGCGTGTCCACCGGCCTGTTCTACGAACCGTCGATTGCCGCGCCCACCGAGGAGGTGATCGAAACCTGCCGTCCGCTGAAGGAATTCAACGGCGTGTATTGCACCCACATGCGCAACGAGGCTGACCGGGTGATCGACTCGCTCGAAGAAACCTTTCGCGTCGGTCGCGAGGTCGGGGTGCAGGTCGTGATCTCGCACATGAAGGTGGTGGGGCCGGCGAACCACGGCCGTTCGGAGGAAGCGCTGTCGTTCATCGAGAAGAACATGGCCAACCAGCCGATCTGCCTGGACTGCTATCCCTACACGGCCGGCTCCACCATCCTGTCGGCAGACCGGGCGGCAAGCTCCTCGCGCGTGATCGTGAGCTGGTCGAAATCGCTGCCCGAACACGCCGGCCGCGACCTGGACGTCATCGCAAAGGAAATGGGCGTCACCGAGGAAGAGGCGATCCGGCGCCTGAGCCCCGCTGGCGGAATCTACTTCCGGCTGGACGAGGCCGATGTGCAGCGCATCCTGAAGTTCGACCAGACCATGATCGGCTCCGACGGCCTGCCGCACGATGCCGCGCCGCATCCGCGGTTGTGGGGCAGCTTTCCGCGCGTGCTGGGCCACTACGGGCGCCTGCTCGGACTGTTCCCGCTGGAAACCGCGATCTACAAGATGACCGGGCTGACGGCGAAGAACTTCGGCCTGAAGGACCGCGGTGTGCTGAAGGAAGGCGCATATGCCGACCTGGCCCTGTTCGACGCGGACACCGTGGGCGAAGCCGCCACGTACGAAGCGCCCATTGCACCGGCCCATGGCATCGAGGCGGTGATCGTCAATGGTGCGATCGTGTGGCGCGATGGCGGGTCGACGGGCGCGCGGCCGGGGCGGGTGCTGGCGCGCGAAGTGCCGCAGACGGCGGGCTGAGCAGCGCGCGCACCGAGCCTTTCTTCCGCGAGCGAGCTGGCACACCTGACAATCCGATGCCAACACATCAGAAAAGAATGGTGGCTCGATGGCAACCTCGATCAACGTTGAATTTTCGACTGAGCACGGCGGCACGGGCCTGATCGCGACCGTTTCGATCGGGCGCCTCTTCTGGCCCAAGACCACGACCCGATACATCTGCCACCACATCGACCCACAGACGGGGGGCGCCTGGATCAACGAAGCCACCGGGCGCTCGCCGTCGCAAAGCCTGACCTCGAAGATCAACGTTGCAGCACTCTCGGCCGCGCGACTTGCAGCGCCGCCACCCGGCGGGTCATTGAACCATCTGGACGCACTGGTCGCATTGGCTCCACGGTCCTTCACCTCCAGGCTGCTGCGCTGGCGACTGCCTTCAATGCACGGCCCTGAGCATCGACAACGGCAACGCGATGACCGCAATGCTGCGAAAGACCGAACCGGTCCGGGGACTACTTCAACGCGGAAATCTCCCGACTCTTGATGAGCCTGGAGCGCAGGATGTTGCGGCTGATCCCAAGCAGCCTGGCCGCCTGCACTTGATTGCGGTGGCAGAACTCGAAGGCGGTGCGCATCACGGTGTCCTCGATCAGTTCGAACATCTGTTCGTGAGGCTCGTTGAACAGCTCGCGCAGCACCGTCTCCAGCGCTTGCTGCGGCGTGGCGTGCGCGGAGACCTCGCTCTCGGCTGGACGCCTCTGGATGTTCAACGAGGACAGATGCAGATGCTCCGCGCCCAGCACGCCGTGCTGGCAGATCAGCAGCGCATGGTGAATCACGTTCTCCAGCTCGCGGATGTTGCCGGGCCAGGCGTGCTCGGAGAGCTTCTGTTCGGCGCTCGCATCGAGCCGCACCGCGCCGTAGCCCAGCCGCTGACGGTACTCCTCGATGAAATGCCGCGCCAGCGGAAGAATGTCGCCGGGCCGCTCGCGCAGCGTCGGCAGCGCGAGGTGCACCACGTGCAGCCGGTAGAACAGGTCTTCGCGGAAGTTGCCGGCGGCCACCGCGTCCTGCAGCCGAACATTGGTCGCGGCCACCACGCGCACGTCGATGGGCACGCTCTTGCGCGAGCCCAGCCGCACCACCTCGCGCTCCTGCAGCACGCGCAGCAGCTTGACCTGGATCGACAGTGGCAGGTCGCCGATCTCGTCGAGGAACAGCGTGCCGCCGTTGGCCGCCTCGAACCAGCCCGTCTTGGCCGAGAACGCGCCGGTGAAGGCGCCTTTCTCGTGGCCGAAGAGCTCGCTCTCGACCAGGCTCTCGGAGAAGGCACCGCAGTTCACGGCCACGAAAGGCCGGCTGCTGCGGCGGCTCAGGTCGTGTACGTGGCGCGCGATCAGCTCCTTGCCGGTGCCGGTCTCTCCGATGATGAGCACGTTGGCATCGCTGGGCGCCACCATGCGCACGCGTTCGAGCAGCGCAGCCGAGCGCGGATCCTGGAACACCTGGGCCGTGGCGCGGATCGAGGTGGTGAGCTTGCGCGGGTTGGGCAGCGTCAGCAGGGTGGGGGCATCCCAGTCCTCGTCCGATGCGGGGGAGGCGTCGGCCGGCGGCAGCACAGCAAGAGGGCGGGTGTAGGCGGTCATGAGTAGAAGGTCGGTACGGGGTATTGCTGCTTGAGGGCCCATTCGCCGAGCTCGCGCAGTTTGTAGGCCACGGGGTCATGCAGGGTCTGGGTGCGCAGGTTGCGCCAGTGGCGGTCCAGGCGCAGGCCGCCATGCGTGGCGCGCGCGCCGGCCACGTCGAACATGCGCGTACAGATGTCCAGCCCCGTGTTCGTCGCTGCGACCTTCGCGGTGGCCACGGCCACCGCGACGTCGCCGCGCTCGGCCTCGGTCAACGCGGGGCCGAGCCGCCAGGCCGCGTCGAGCCGGTCGGCCGCGCGGTCGGCCAGCACGCGCACGCTCTCCAGGCCGACCCAGAAGTCGCCGTAGTGGCCGAGCACATAGGGGTCCTCGTGCATCTGCGATACATGGGCCCCATGCCACGGGCGCGACTCGTGCAGCGTGTAGTGCCTTGCATCGTTGAAGGCCGCCTCCGCAATGCCGAGGTAGATGTTGGCCAGCACGAGTTGCGACACCAGCGGCCGCAGGCAGGCAAAGGGGGTCGAGAGCGGGCCCGGGTCGGCCAGCACCTCGTGCTGCTCGACGCGCACCTTCTCGAAGGTCACGCTGCCGCTGTCGGTCTGGCGCTGGCCGATGTTGTTCCAGTCGGGCGCGACGAAGATGCCCGAGCGGCCGGTGGGAACCGCCGCGACGATGAAGGCGCCACTGCCTTCCTCGCGCGCCGAGGCGATGAGCATTTCGGAGTCGAGCGCGCCCGAGCAGAAGCTCTTCTGCCCGGTGAATTCGCGCCAGCCCTCGTGCGCGCTGGACACCGTGCGGTCGTCCAGCGGATTGAGGGCGTTGCCCCAGAACCATCGACGGCGCGCGGTCTGCTCGAACCATGGCTGCCATTGCACGGGCCGCGCGAAGAGGCGCACCGTGGCGAGCATCAGGTGATGAAAGCCGAACACATGCGCGAGCGAGCTGTCGGCCTGCGCGAGCAGGCGCACGACATCGAGCGTCTCGCGCCAGTCAGCACCGCCGCCGCCGAATTCGGACGGAATGCTCAAGGCGAGCAGGCCGCTTTCACGCAGGGCATCGCGCTCGGCCTTCGGCGTGCCACCGCGCTCGTCGCGCTCCACCGCGGTGGCTGCGAAGCGCTGCATCAGCTCGCGCGCGATGTCGCGAGGGGATTCGGAAGCAGGAATGGAAAGAACG
The DNA here is from genome assembly GCF_051216835.1 of Variovorax multivorans. Lineage (NCBI taxonomy): Bacteria > Pseudomonadati > Pseudomonadota > Betaproteobacteria > Burkholderiales > Comamonadaceae > Variovorax > Variovorax multivorans. The sequence continues at coordinate 61,369 of NZ_JBPJZL010000010.1, read as the reverse complement.
GAACTCACTGAACTCACACAAGGCCTCGGTATGTGCAGGCAGCACGGTTGCTGCGCCAGCAGCATGTTGGCGGCGCGCAAGCGCCCGGCCAACGATGCGATGCGTATATCGATCCTTGTTTTGCTTCCATGGCAGCAGTGCGGGCGGGCAATGTGCTGCGTGCAGCAGATGTGGTGTTCCGCTGCTGCTGGAGCAGCAGAAATCGCGCGTTTCGGCGCGTTCCCACAGGCAGGTCGACTGGCACGCTAACTGCTGAACCGCCTCATGCAACTTTTCTGGTTTCTCCCCACGCACGGCGACAGCCGCTACCTCGGCACCTCGCGCGGTGCGCGCACCGTGAGCCATCGATACCTGCGGCAAGTGGCACAGGCCGCCGACGAACTGGGCTACGAGGGCGTGCTGATTCCCACGGGGCGTTCCTGCGAAGACTCGTGGGTGGTCGCCTCGTCGCTCGCGGCTCAGACCGAGCGGCTCAAGTTCCTGGTGGCGATACGCCCCGGCATCATTTCGCCGACGGTCTCCGCACGCCAGGCCGCGACGCTCGACCGCTTTTCCGATGGCCGCTTGCTCATCAACGTGGTGACCGGCGGCGACCCCGACGAGCAGCACGGCGACGGCAGCTTCCTGACGCATGCCGAGCGCTACGAGGTCACCGATGAATTCCTGCGCATCTGGCGCGGCGTTGCGGCCGGCGAGACCGTCAACTTCTCGGGCAAGCACCTGCGCGTGGAGAACGCCAAGACGCTCTATCCGTCGGTGCAGAAGCCCTATCCACCGCTGTGGTTCGGTGGTTCGTCGGACGCGGCCATTGCACTCGCGGGCGAGCAGGTCGACGTGTACCTCACCTGGGGCGAGCCGCCGGCCGATGTGGCCGACAAGATTGCGAAGGCCCGCGCCGCGGCGGCAAAGCACGGCCGTACGCTGCGCTTCGGCATCCGGCTGCATGTGATCGTGCGCGAGACCAGCGAGGCGGCCTGGCGCGCCGCCGACGAACTCATTTCCTATGTGACCGACGACACCATCGCCGCCGCTCAGAAGGCTTTCTCGCGCTTCGACTCGGTGGGCCAGCAGCGCATGGCCGCATTGCACGGCGGGCGGCGCGACAGGCTGGAGGTGTCGCCCAACCTGTGGGCCGGCGTGGGCCTGGTGCGCGGTGGCGCGGGCACGGCGCTGGTGGGCAGCCCCGAAGAGGTGGCGGCACGCATCAAGGAATACGCGGCATTCGGCGTGGAGACTTTCATCTTCTCGGGCTATCCGCATCTTGAGGAGGCCTATCGCGTGGCCGAACTGCTGTTTCCGCTGCTGCCGCTAGACCATGTGCGCCCGGCGGGGCAAGCCAACATCACCGGGCCCTTCGGCGAGGTCATTGCCAACGACATCGTGCCGCCGTCGTCGCGAGTGCCGGTGCCCGAGAAGGCCGCCGCATGAAGCATTTCTCCGCGGAGGCCGGCGACGAAGTCGTGCCGTGGCACGCGACCGCGCAGCGCGTCGCGCAGACATTGGCGCAGACCGCCATCGAGCGCGACCAGCGTGGCGGCACCCCGAAGGTCGAGCGCGACCTGCTGCGAGACAGCGGCCTGCTGATGCTCAGCGTGCCGACCGAACTCGGCGGCCTGGGTGCAAGCTGGCAACAGACACTCGACGTGGTGCGTGGCTTTGCGCGTGTCGACAGCTCGGTGGCGCACCTGTTCGCCTTTCATCACCTGCTGCTCGCGACCACGCAGCTCTTCGCGCAGCGCGCGCAGTGGCTGCCGTGGATCGAACAGACCCGCGCGCGGCGCTGGTTCTGGGGCAATGCGTTGAACCCGCTCGACAAGTCCACGCGCGCGCAAGCCGTCGACGGGGGCTATGTGTTCTCGGGCCGCAAGAGCTTCTGTTCCGGTGCCAGCGACTCCGACATGCTGCTCGCCTCGGCCCTCGACGCGAACGATCGCCTGCTGATTGGCGTCGTGCCCACGGGGCGCGCCGGCATTGCGGTGCAGGGCGACTGGGACAACATGGGCCAGCGCCAGACCGACAGCGGCAGCGTGGTGTTCGATGGCGTGCGCGTCGAGGTGAAGGAACTGCTGCTCGACCCCGGCCCGCTCTCGACGCCGTTCGCCTGCCTGCGCCCGCTGCTTGCGCAACTGATCCTCGCGAACATCTACCTCGGGCTGGGGGAGGGCGCACTCGAAGAGGCGAAGTCGTTCACGCTGCAGCAAGGCCGCCCCTGGCTGTTCTCGACGGCTTCGGCTGCAAACGAAGACCCTTACGTGCTCACGCACTACGGCGATTTCTGGCTCGCGCTGCAAGGCGCCCGCATGCTGCTCGACCAGGCGGCCGCGGCCTTCGATCAGGCGTGGCTGCGCGGCACTTCGCTCGATGAGCACGAGCGCGGGCAGGTGGCTGTTGCTGTTGCCGCAGCCAAGGTCGCGAGCACACGCGCGAGCCTCGAGGTGGCGCACCGCATGTTCGAGGTGACGGGCGCGCGCGCCACCACCGCCGCGCTGCGCCTGGACCGCTACTGGCGCAACCTGCGCGTGCACACGCTGCACGATCCGGTCGACTACAAGCTGCGAGAACTTGGCGACTGGGCGCTCAATGCGCGCGTGCCGCAACCCAGCTTCTATTCCTGAATTTCGGCATTGCCTTGCAACGGGCCTGCGGCTTCGCGTCGCAGGCCCGTTGTGCTTTCCGGCGTGCACATCGCACTGCTGCAGGGGAAGCAGTTTCTTCATCGGATTGCTGCCTGGCGTTCATGCGACGGCCGCATACCGATCTACCCCAAACAACTATCGCGGCGGAACTGCTGGCCCATCAGCAACCCACCCGCAGCCTGCTGCCGATCCAGCATGGGCGCAGATAGCCATTTCGCTCTAACTCGTTGATTCATAAGGAAAAAGGAAGTGGCACGCCATTCGCTTATATCGAGTGCGCCGCGAATCGATCGCAGCTTCCAAACAGAGGTCATATCAACATGAGTCGAAAACTGAAAGTCGTTGCCGTCTCCGGCAGCCTGCAACGTCCCTCGCGCACCCTAGTGCTGGTCGATCAACTGCTGGCCGCGCTCGGCAACGAGATCGCCATCGATGCGCGCGTGCTCTCGCTCGGCGAGATCGGGCCGCAGTTTGCCGGCGTGCTCTACCGCAACCAGTTGCCTGCCGCCGTCGAAGAGAGCATTGCCGCCATCGAGTCCGCCGACCTGCTGCTGGTAGCAAGCCCGGTCTATCGCGGTTCGTACACCGGCCTCTTCAAGCACCTGTTCGACTTCGTTCACCACGAGGCGCTGACCGACAAGCCCGTGCTGCTCGCGGCCACCGGCGGCAGCGACCGCCACGCACTGGTCATCGACCACCAGTTGCGCCCGCTCTTCAGCTTCTTCCAGGCCCGCACGCTGCCCATCGGCGTCTACGCGGTCGAGAAGGACTTCGAGGGCTACGAGATCGCCAACCCCGCGCTGCGCGAACGCATCGCGCTGGCCGTGGCGCGCGCCGTGCCACAACTGCGCGATGCCTCGCCGGCCACCACGTCCGCCACGCCCGCCATCCGCAAGCCCGCGCCCGTTGCGCTGGCCGCCTGAAGCCCTCCCACCGACCGTTCACAGAGAGAAACCTGCCATGAGCCAACCGTCTTCCACCGCCGCCCCCGTCAAGTTCGCCTACTGGGTGCCCAACGTCAGCGGCGGCCTCGTGGTCAGCACCATCGAGCAGCGCACCGACTGGAGCCTCGAATACAACCAGCGCCTCGCACTCGCGGCCGAGAAGGCCGGCTTCGAATACGCGCTGAGCCAGATCCGCTTCACCGCTGGCTACGGTGCCGAGTACCAGCACGAGTCGGTGTCCTTCAGCCAGGCGCTGCTGCATGCGACCACCAAGCTCAAGGTGTTGGCTGCGATCCTGCCCGGTCCATGGAATCCGGCCGTGGTGGCCAAGCAGATCGCCACCATCGACCACATCTCCAATGGCCGTATCGCCATCAACGTGGTGAGCGGCTGGTTCAAGGGTGAGTTCCAGGCCATTGGCGAGCCGTGGCTGGAGCATGACGAGCGCTATCGCCGCTCCAACGAATTCATCCGCGCGCTCAAGGGCATCTGGACGCAGGACAACTTCACCTTCAAGGGCGACTTCTATCGCTTCAGCGACTACACGCTGAGCCCGAAGCCGGTGCAAAAGCCCCACCCCGAAATCTTCCAGGGTGGCAGCTCGCGCGCAGCGCGCGACAACGCGGCCAGCGTGTCGGACTGGTACTTCACCAACGGCAACACGCCCGAGGGCCTGAAGGCGCAGATCGACGACATCCAGGCCAAGGCCGCGCAGAACGGCCACACGGTGCGCATCGGCGTGAACGCGTTCGTCATCGCCCGCGACACCGAAGAGGAAGCCAAGGCCGTGCTGGCCGACATCATCAAGCACGCACACGTCGAGGCGGTGCACGCCTTCGGCGATGCGGCCAAGCAGGCTGGCAAGTCTTCGCCCGAAGGCGAGGGCAACTGGGCCAAGTCCACCTTCGAAGACCTCGTGCAATACAACGACGGTTTTCGCACCAACCTCATCGGCACGCCGCAGCAGATTGCCGAACGCATCGTGGCGCTCAAGGCCATCGGCGTCGACCTCGTCCTGACGGGCTTCCTGCACTTCATCGAGGAGGTGGAGTACTTCGGCCAGAAGGTGCTGCCGCTGGTGCGCAAGCTCGAAGCGGAACAGGCCGCTCGCGGAGAAAAGCCGAGCAAGGCAGCGCTGGAAGCCGTGGCGTGAGCCTCGTGATGCCCGATCTTTTCTTCGAGGCGGGCCCCGTCTCGTTGGGTGTCGATCCGGTGGCCTTCGTGCCGGCGGGTCGCACGGCTGCGGCAGGGGGAGATACCGCGACCTCGGCCGTGCTGCGGCTGGAGGGCATCGACCTGTCCTTCGGCGGCGTCACCGCGCTGTCGGGTGTGAACCTGTCGATCGCGAAGGGAGAGATCCGCGCCATCATCGGCCCCAACGGCGCCGGCAAGAGCTCGCTGGTCAACATCATCAGCGGGCTGTACCGGCCCGATCGCGGGCGCGTGTGGATCGGCGGACGCGGCTTCGGCCACGTGCCGACGGCGCGGCTGGCACGGCTGGGCGTTGCGCGCACTTTCCAGAATCTCGCGCTGTTCAAGGGCCTGAGCGTGCGCGACAACATCGTGCTCGGCCGCGTCGATGCGGCGCGTTCCACCTTCATCGAACAACTGGTCGGGCTGGGCCGCGCACGTCGTGAGCGCGAGGATGCGCGCGCACGGGCCGAAGCGATCATCGGCTTTCTCGGGCTGCGCACCGTGAGCGAGCGGTTGGCCGGCACGCTGGCCTATGGCCTGCAGAAGCGCGTGGAGCTGGCGCGTGCGCTGGTCGCTGCGCCTCGACTGTTGCTGCTCGACGAGCCGATGGCCGGCATGACCGTCACCGAGAAAAGCGAGATGGCGCATTTCGTGCGCGCCGCGCGCGACGAATTCGGCACCACCATCCTGCTGATCGAGCACGACATCGGCGTGGTGCTGGGCCTGTCGGACCGCGTGGCCGTGCTCGACTACGGCCGCAAGATCGCGGATGGCACACCGGCCGAGGTGCGCAGCGACCCGGCCGTGATCGATGCCTACCTGGGCGTGGCGCATGACGACGCAGAGGGGCAGGCCTGATGGACGGCGCTGACTTCAGCTTCTTCGCCGAGGTGCTCATCGGCGGCCTGCTTTCGGGCGTGATGTATTCACTGGTGGCCATCGGCTTCGTGCTGATCTACAAGACTTCAGGCGTGCTCAACTTCGCGCAGGGCGCGCAGCTGCTGTTTGCTGCGCTCACCTTTGTGAGCCTGGTCGAGCGCGGCGTGCCCTTTGCACTTGCGCTCGTGCTGACCTTCGCCCTCATGGTGCTGCTGGGCCTGACCATCGAGCGCACCGTGCTTCGCCCGCTGGTGAACCAGCCGCCGATCACGCTGTTCATGGCAACGCTGGGCCTGTCGTACGTGATCGAGGGCGTGGCCCAACTGGTGTGGGGCACGCAGGTGCATGCGCTGGAGCTTGGCATCGCGGACGAGCCGCTGCAGTTCTTCGGCATCATGGTCTCGACCTTCGACCTGTTCGCCGCCGCGACGGCGGGCGTGATGGTGGCGGCGCTCTCGGCCTTCTTCCGCTACACACGCGTGGGCCTGGCGTTCCGCGCGGTGGCGGACGACACCTATGCGGCCATCGCGGTGGGCCTGCGCTTGCCGCGCATCTGGGACACTGTGTGGGCAGCGGCCGGCGTCATCGCGCTGGTGGCCGGGCTGTTGTGGGGCGCGCGGCTGGGTGTGCAGTTCTCGCTCTCGCTCGTGGTGCTGAAGGCACTGCCTGTGCTGGTGCTGGGTGGGTTCGACTCCATTCTTGGCGCGATCGTCGGCGGGCTGGTGATCGGCGCACTGGAGAAGCTGGCCGAGGTGTACATCGGGCCTTTCGTAGGCGGAGGCATCGAGAGCTGGTTCGCTTACGTCGCAGCGCTGGCCTTCCTGCTGATCCGGCCAAGCGGGCTGTTCGGACAGAAACTGGTGGAGCGCGCCTGAGCCATGCGTACCGTTTCTGTGCCTCCATGGACCTGGCCGCTGGCCGTACTGGCCGTCGCCTTCGGCGTCGTGCCGTTTGTTGCGTCCGGCTATGTGTTCGACGCGCTGCTGATCCCGTTCCTTGCGCTGTCGCTCGCGGCTGTAGGCCTCAACCTGCTGACCGGCTACGCAGGCCAGCTGTCGCTGGGTACCGCGGCCTTCATGGCGGTCGGCGCCTTCGCGGCCTACAACTTCAACCTGCGCGTGGAAGGACTGCCGCTGCTCGTGAGCATCGGCCTCGCTGGCCTTGCTGCCACGGCAGTCGGCCTGGTGTTCGGGCTGCCGAGCCTGCGGCTGCGCGGCTTCTACCTTGCGGTGTCGACGCTGGCCGCGCAGTTCTTCGTGCAATGGGCGCTGACCAAGTTCAGCTGGTTCAGCAACGACAACGCCTCGGGGGTTATCGACGCGCCAGCGCTCGAGGTGGCGGGCATCGTGTTCGACACGCCGGTGGGGCGCTACATCTTCTCGCTGACCGTCGTCACGGTGTTGACGCTGCTGGCATGGCGCCTCGTGCGCACGCAGACGGGCCACCACTTCATCGCCGTGCGCGACAACGAACTGGCGGCGCGCGTCATCGGCGTGCCGGTGCTGCGCACCAAGCTGCTGGCGTTCGCGGTGTCGTCGTTCATCGTCGGCGTGGCGGGCGTGCTGTGGGGTTTTGTGTACCTGCGCACCGTGGAGCCGGCGGGCTTCAACCTCGACCGCTCGTTCCAGATCCTGTTCATCGTGATCATCGGCGGGCTCGCGACGATCCGCGGAGCCTTCTTCGGCGCGGCGCTCATCGTGGTGTTTCCGCTGCTGCTCTCGCGCGTGGGCAGCTTCTTCTTCGGCGGCTGGTTCGATTCGGGCGTGCTCGACATGAGCCAGCGCATCGTGCTGGGCGCGCTGATCATTTTCTTCCTCGCCGTCGAGCCGCAGGGGCTGGTCGCCCTCTGGGACCGTGCACGCAGGCGCTTCTTGAGGTTCCTGCCGGCCTGAGCGCACAGCACCTTTCTTTCCTTTTTCCTTCGCATCCCGAGAGTCTTCATCACCATGTCCTTCATCAAGCACCTGAAAACCGCGGCCGTGGCCGTCACCCTGGCCGCGAGCGGCCTGCAGCTCGCGCATGCCGACGGCAACGAACAGTTCTTCCCGCTGCAGAGCTATCGCGTCGGTCCTTACGCGGCTGGCGGCACGGGCTTCTTCGGCGGCTTCATCGACTACCTCAACCTGGTGAACACGCGCGACGGCGGCGTGGGCGGCGTCAAGCTGACCTGGGAGGAGGGCGAGACGCAGTACGAAGTGGAGCGCGGCGTGGAGGTGTACGAGCGCCTCAAGCAGCGCCCCGGCATCGCGACCTGGAACCCGCTGTCGGTCGGCATCGCCTATGCGCTGATCGACCGCGTGACGGCCGACAAGGTGCCGCTGCTCACCATCAACCACGGCCGCACCGATACCACCGACGGCCGCGTGTTCAAGTACATCTTTCCGCTGCTGCTCAATCCGTACAGCGAAACCTCCGGCATCGTGAACTACATCGCGGGCAAGGAGGGCGGCGCCGACAAGCTCAAGGGCAAGAAGATCGTGGTGCTGTACCACGGCTCGCCCTACGGCAAGGAGACCATCCCGATCTATGAGCTGCTCGCGAAGAAGTACGGCTTCACGCTGCAGCAGATCGAGGTACCGCACCCGGGCAACGAACAGCAATCGCAGTGGCTCACCATCCGCCGCGTGAAGCCCGACTACGTGGTGCTGCGCGGCTGGGGCGTGATGAATCCGGTGGCGCTCAAGACAGCGCAGAAGACGGGCTTTCCGGTCGACCACATCGTGGGCAACGTCTGGTCCAACTCCGAGGAAGACGTGATCCCTGCCGGCGATGCGGCCAAGGGCTACGTGGCCATCACCACCGTGGCGGCGGGTGCGCAGTACCCGGTGCTGCAGGAGATCACCAAGACCGTCTACGGCGCGGGCAAGGGCAACCTGCAGGACCCGAAGCGCATCGGCAGCGTCTATCACAACCTCGGCGTGCTCAACGGCATCCTGAACGTGGAGGCCATCCGCATCGCGCAGGCGAAGTTCGGCAAGCGCACGCTCACCGGCGACGAAGTCCGCTGGGGCCTGGAAAACCTGAAGATCGACGAGGCACGCGCCGCGGCGCTCGGCGCCAAGGGCCTGTTCCATTCGATCAACGTGACCTGGGACAACCACGAAGGCGATGGCCGCGTGGCCTTCCAGCAGTGGGACGGCAGCAAGTGGAACGTGGTGTCCGACTGGATCGCGCCTGACTGGAAGCTGCTGCGGCCGATCATCGAAAAATCTTCGCTGGCCTATGCCAAGGAAAAGAACGTCAAGGTGCGCAAGAGCATCGACGACTGAACCCCACGCACGTCCTCATTCGAAATCACTCGCAAGTCGAAAGGCCATCCGATGTCCGCTGTTCTCCAACCCTCCGCATCCGCACCGGCCGCAGCCAACGATGCAGTGCCCGGCCTGCCGCTGCCCGACGCGCCCGCGCATGTGATCCGCGACGACGCCGAAGCCATCGCCGTGGCGCATGCCCTGGCCGCGAAGCTGATCGTCGGCGCCTCCGAGCGCGACCGCCTGCGCCGCTGGCCCGTCGAGGAGATCGACGCCTATTCACAGAGCGGCCTCTGGGCCATCAACGTGCCCAAGGCCTTCGGCGGCGCAGAGGTTTCGTACGCCACGCTGGCCGAGGTGATCGCGATCATCTCGGCGGCCGACCCCTCGCTCGGGCAGATCACGCAGAACCACCTGGGCTTCGTCGCCGCGGTGCGCACGGTGTCCGACGCGGCGCAGCAGAAGCTGTTCTTCGCCGACTTCCTGCGCGGCGTGCGCTGGGGCAATGCGTTCTCGGAATCGGGCTCCAGGCGCGCGGCCGATTTCGAGACGCACTTCACCGATGCGGGCGACCACGTGGTGGTGACCGGCAAGAAGTTCTATTCGACCGGCGCGCTGCTCGCGCACTACGTGCCCATCGTGGCCAACGACGAGCAGGGCAACACCTGGTACGTGGTGGCCGAGCGCAATGCACCGGGCCTCACGGTGATCGACGACTGGTCGGCCTTCGGCCAGCGCACCACGCTCAGCGGCACGGTGGTCATCGACCACGTGAAGGTACCGAAGACGCACCTGATCCCGGCCTACAAGGGCTACGACACGCCCTCGGCCGACGGCGCCATCTTCCAGATCATCCAGGCGGCGGTCGACGTGGGCATTGCGCGCGGCACCATCGCGGAGACGGTCGATTTCATCCGCACCAAGACGCGCCCGTGGATAGACAGCCAGCGCGACCATGCATGGGAAGACCCGTACTCGATCCAGGCGGTGGGCGACCTGCAGATCCGGCTGCATGCGAGCGAGGCCCTGCTGGAGCGTGCGGGCCGTGCGATCGACCGCGCGGTGGCTGCGCCAGATGCCGACAGCGTGGCTGCGGCGCAGATTGCGACGGCGGAGGCCAAGGTGCTGTCTACCGAGATCGCGATTCTTGCGACCAACAAGCTGTTCGAACTGGCGGGCACGCGATCGACGCTGGGGCAGTACAACCTCGACCGCCATTGGCGCAATGCACGCACGCACACGCTGCATGACCCGGTGCGGTGGAAGTACGCCATCGTGGGCAACTACTTCCTCAATGGTGTGAAGCCGCCGTTCCATGCCTGGAGCTGAGGTGACGGCCCCCTTGTTGCGCATCGAAGCCATCGAGGCCGCGTACCAACGCTCCATCGTCGCGCTGCACGGTGTGAGCCTGGACGTGCGCGCCGGCGAAATCCACGCGTTGCTCGGCGCCAACGGTGCAGGCAAATCGACCACGCTCAAGGCGGTGTCGAACCTGCTGCCGGCCGAGCGCGGGCAGGTGACGGCCGGGCACATCGTCTTCGACGGGCACGACACGGGCCGCACCAGCCCGGCAGATCTCGTCAGGCTCGGTCTGGTGCAGGTGCTCGAGGGCCGCCACTGCTTTCGCACGCTGACTGTGGAAGAAAACCTGCTGACTGGCGGGCTCGGCCGCAGCACGCGGCGCTCGGAAGTCGCCGAAGACCTCGCGCGGGTCTACGCGATCTTTCCCAAGCTGAAGGAAAGGCGACGCACGCTCGCCGGTCTGAGCTCCGGCGGCGAACAGCAGATGACGGCCATCGGCCGCGCGCTGATGTCGCGGCCCCGGCTGCTGGTGCTCGACGAGCCGTCGATGGGGCTGGCGCCGCTGGTGGTGCGCGACATCTTCGAGCAACTGAGGCGGCTCAACCGCGAGCAGGGCCTGTCGATCCTCGTTGCCGAGCAGAACTCCACCGTCGCGCTTCAGTACGCCGACCGCGCAACGGTGCTCGAGGCGGGAGTCGCGGTACTTGGCGGCGATGCACAGGCCCTGCGCCAGCGTGCCGACATCCAGTCTTTCTATTTCGGCGAAGGCGTTCCCGAAGCCGTGGCCTGAAGACCGAACCTAGCGCCCGGCAACGTCGGCCAGCAGCGCCTGGCTGCTCATTTGCGGCGACGGGGGAAGGGCCTCCGGCGCACCGGTCGTGCGGATCACGCGGTTGCTGCTCAATACCCGGTTGCGGACCTGTTGCGCCCCTGCCGTGAGGTTGTAGTCGATGCGGTAGTCCCATGCCGCGACCGGCACCTTGCGATCACCAAGGCGCTCGATGCGCACTTCCGCCGCGCTGCGCTCGCCCGGCCTGATCTCGCTGGCCTGCGAGAAGCCCCGCCCGAAGCCGATGACCGAGCCGGCATCGTCGTACAGCGTGACCAGCACCTCGATGCCGACCAGCGCCATTTCATCCTTGCGCGTGTTGGCGAGGCGGCCATACAGCCATGTCTCGCCTTCCTGCTGCACCAGCCGCGCGCGCGTGAACTGCAGCGGCGGACCCTCGATCTTCCAGTACGGTGCCGACAGCGCATCCACCTGCAGCTCCTGCCGCGTGGGGGGTCCGTCGCCCGGCAGCTTGATCAGTACCGGCACCGTCTCGCCGGGCATCAGCGTGCCGATGGGGACAGATTCGCTGTTCTCGCCGATGCGGCTGTCGCGGTCGAAGAAGATCGCCTTGACGTTCGGCCGCTCGAGGGCCGTGCCGGTTTCGTTGCGCGCAATCACCAGCAGCTGGGGTTTGGCCGAGCTGCCGTTGCCCACCAGCACCTGGCGCGCCTCGAGCTTGAGGCCTTCGCTCGGAATGGTGCGCTGCGCTGTCGAAGCCCCGCCGGGCCTGTACGTTCCTGGCGGCTGGTTGCGGTCGATGACGTAGGCCATGACACCGAAGAAGCCTGTGACCAGCACCACCACCGCCGCCGCGCCCAGGGCGATCATCCGGGCCATGCTCTTGCTGCGTGCCGACTGCTCGATCGCCAACCGTCGGCCGGCTTCGTTCTTGACCTGCTCGAGCACCCGCTCCAGCCGGTCGGAGACGTCGTCCTCGACGACCGACATCGACCCGCAATGCGCGCAGGTGTACTGGTTGAGGCCGGCGCGTTGAAGCACGCTGCTGCCGCATTCACCGCACTTCAGCGTCTGCAGGTCGATGGTCAAAGGTGCTCCCTCGTGGCGATTGCGCCGCGGCGGCAATGCCGGGCGTTACCGTGCGCATCTTAGCGAGGAGCCGGATTGCCAACGGCGCTCAGATCGGCGTGCCAGTGTTCTCCGTCCATCCACCGCCCAGCGTCTTGTAGAAGGTCACGAGGTTCGTCAGGCGCGACAGGCGCGTGGTGATGAGGTTCTGCTGCGCCGTGTAAAGCGAGCGCTGCGAATCGAGCACGCTCAGATAGCTGTCGACGCCACGGCGGAATCGCGCGTCCGACAGCCGGTAGCTCTCTGCCGTTGCGTTCACCAGCGACTGTTGTGCATCGAGCTGGCGGCCCAGCGTGTTGCGTTGCGCCAGCGCATCCGAAACCTCGCGGAACGCCGTCTGGATTGCTTTCTCGTACTGCGCCACCGAGATGTCGCGGCTCACTGTCGCTATCTTGAGGTTGGCGCGGTTGGCGCCGCCGTCGAAGATCGGCAGCGTGATCTGCGGCGCGAAGCTCCAGCTGCCCGAGCCGCCCTTGAACAGGCCCGAGAGCTGGCTGCTCGACGTGCCGGCCGACGCGGTGAGGCTGATGCTCGGATAGAAAGCCGCGCGCGCCGCACCGATGTAGGCGTTGGCGGCTTTCAGGTCGCGCTCGGCCTGCAGGATGTCGGGCCGCCGTTGCAGCAGCTCCGAGGGCAGCCCCGGCGGAATGGTGGCCAGCGGGCTCGCTGCGGCTGCCGTGCCATCGGGCAGCGATTGCGGCAGCAGTTCGTCCGGCACGTCGGCGCCCACGAGCAGCACCAGCGCATTGCGGTCTTGCGCTACCTGCGAGGTATAGCGCTCGACGTCGACGCGCGCGGTGTCGACGCTGGTCTGCGCCTGGCTCAGCGTGAGCGCCGACGCCGCGCCCAGTTCAAAGCTGCGCTGGTTGAGGCTGTAGGAATCGCTCTGGCTGCGCAGGGTGTCGCGCGCGAGCTTCAGCTGGTCCTGGTCGGCCGCGAGCGTGAGGTAGCTCGTCGCCACCTCGGCCACCAGCGTGATCTGCGTGCTGCGGCGCGCCTCGGCCGTGGAGAAGAACTGCTCCAGCGCCTGTGCGCTCAGGCTTCGCACGCGACCGAACAGGTCGATTTCGTAGGAGCTGAACCCGACCGAAGCGCTGTACTGCCGCGCCGTGAGGGCTTCGCCGGTCGACGACAGGTCGGCCGGCGTGCGGCTGCCGCTGCCGCCGGCACTGGCGTTGACGGTGGGGAAGAGCGCCGCGTCCTGCACCCGGTACTGGGCGCGGGCCTTCTCGATGTTCAGCACCGCGACGCGCAGGTCGCGATTGTTGGCGAGGCTCATCTCGATCACGCGCTGCAGCGACGGATCGGTGAAGACGTCGCGCCAGCCGAGGTCGGCCACCGGCGTGGAGGCCGGGGCGTTGCCCGTGTCGCCGGCGAATTTGCCGGCCACGGGCGCCGTGGGTTGCTGGTAGGTGGGAATCAGGCTGCAGCCGGCCATCAGGGCGGCGAGCGCGAGCGGAGCAAGGCGGAATGGTTTCATGGCAGACACCTCAGGAAGCGGCCGCGGCCGGTTGTGCATGCGAGTCCGGCAAGGCGGGCAAAGCAGGCGAGGGCGACCGTCCCTTGAAGAGACCGCGCACCAGCACGAAGAAAAGAGGCACGAAGAAGATCGCGAGCAGCGTGCCCGACAGCATGCCGCCGATGACGGCCGTGCCCAGCGCATGCTGCGCGCCGGCCCCCGCACCGGTGCCCAGCACCATCGGCAACACGCCAAGCACGAAGGCCAGCGAGGTCATGAGGATGGGCCGCAGTCGCATGCGAGCAGCCTCCATCGCCGACTCGACCAGGCTCTTGCCATGCGCATGCAGGTCCTTCGCGAACTCGACGATCAGGATGGCGTTCTTCGACGCCAGCCCGATGGTCGTGAGCAGGCCGACCTGGAAGTACACGTCGTTCATCTTCCACGTCAGGATCGCGCCGACAAGCGCGCCCAGCACGCCGAGCGGCACCACCAGGATCACCGAGAACGGAATCGCCCAGCTCTCGTACAGCGCTGCAAGGCACAGGAACACGATCAGGATCGACAACCCATAGAGCAGGCCGGTCTGGCCGCTAGATGCCTTTTCCTGGCGCGACAGGCCGGTCCATTCGTAGCCGATGCCCGGCGGCAGTTTGGCGACTGCGGCTTCGACGATGGCGAGAGCGTCACCGCTCGATGCAGCTCCCGGCATCGCCATGCCCAGGATTTCCACCGAGGGCACCCCGTTGTAGCGCTCCAGGCGGGGCGAGCCCGAACTCCAGCCAGCCTTGGCGAACGAGGTGAAGGGCACCATCGTTCCGGCGCTGTTGCGCACGTACCAGCGGTCGATGTCCTCCGGCAGCATCCGGTACTGAGCATCGGCCTGCAGCATCACCTTCTTCACGCGCCCCTTGTCGATGAAGTCGTTGACGTAGCTGCTGCCCCAGGCGGTGGAGAAGGTGTCGTTGATGTCGGACATCGAAAGGCCCTGGGCCTGCGCCTTGTGCGGATCGATCTCGAGCCTGAATTCGGGCGTGTCTTCCATCCCGTTGGGGCGCACGGCCACCAGGCGCTTGTCCTTGGCCAGCGTGCCGAGCAGCTGGTTGCGCGCCTGCATCAGCGCCTCGTGCCCGAGGTTGGCGCGATCCTGCAGCATCAGGTCGAAGCCGGTCGCGTTGCCGAGCTCCGCCACGGCGGGCGGTGCGAAGGCAAACACCTTTGCGTCCCTGATTGTGTTGAAGAAGGCGCCGGCCTTTGCGGCCACTCCCGTCACGCTCAGTGCCTCGCCCTCGCGTTCATTCCAGGGCTTGAGCTTGATGAAGGCAAAGCCGGTGTTCTGCCCGCTGCCCGCGAAGCTGAAACCCGCCACCGTGAAGATGCCCGAGACAGCGTCTTTCTGATCGACCAGGAAGTGATGCTCCACCTGGCGGATGACTTCTTCCGTGCGCGTGTTCGTCGCGCCCGGCGGCAGCTGCACCAGCGCAAACATCGTGCCCTGGTCTTCGTCGGGCAGAAAGCCGACCGGCAGCTTCATGAAGCCGAACACCACCACGGCAAACAAGACCGCGTACAAGGCCATGTAGCGCCAGCCCTTGCCCACCATGTGCCGCACGATGCCCTGGTAGCGGCGGTTGCCGCGATCGAAGCTGCGGTTGAACCAGCCGAAGAAGCCGGTGGTGGCCATCGCATGATCCTTGTCGACCGGCTTGAGCAGTGTCGCGCAAAGAGCGGGCGTGAGCACCAGCGCCACGAGCACCGACAGCGTCATGGCCGAGACGATGGTGATGGAGAACTGCCGGTAGATCACGCCCGTGGAACCGCCGAAGAAAGCCATCGGCACGAACACCGCCGCCAGCACCAGGGCCACGCCGACCAGCGCGCCGGTGATCTGGCCCATGGACTTGCGCGTGGCCTCCTTGGGCGGGAGGCCTTCATCGGCCATCACGCGCTCGACGTTCTCGACCACCACGATTGCGTCGTCCACCAGCAGCCCGATGGCGAGCACCATCGCGAACATCGTCAAGGTGTTGATGGTGAAGCCGAAGGCCGCGAGCACGCCGAAGGTGCCCAGCAGCACCACCGGAACCGCAATGGTCGGAATCAGCGTGGCGCGGAAATTCTGCAAGAAGAGATACATCACCAGGAACACCAGCACCACGGCCTCTACGAGCGTCTTGATGACCTCCTCGATGGAGATCCGCACGAAGGGCGTGGTGTCGTAGGGCTTCTGCACCTTCATGCCCTGCGGAAAGAACTTCTCGAGCTCGGCGAGGCGCGCATCGACGGCCTTGACCGTGTCGAGCGCATTGGCGCCGGTGGCCAGCTTGATGGCCAGGCCCGCGGCCGGCTTGCCGTTGTAGCGACCGACCGTGTTGTACGACTCGCTGCCGAGCTCGATGCGGGCGACGTCGCGCAGGCGAACCTGCGAGCCGTCGGTCTGCGTGCGCAGCAGGATGTCCTCGAACTCCTGCGCTGTCTTCAGGCGTGTCTGCGAGGTGATGGTGGCGTTGAGCTGCTGGTTGCTTGCCGCAGGCATGCCGCCGAGCTGGCCGGCCGAAACCTGCGCGTTCTGCGCCGTGATCGCGTTCTTCACATCCAGCGGCGTGAGGCTGAAGCTGGAGAGCTTGTTCGGGTCGAGCCATACGCGCATGGCGTACTGCGAGCCGAAGAGCGTGGTGTCGCCCACGCCCTCGACGCGGCTGATTGCGTCCTGGACGTTGGCCGCGACGTAGTCGGACAGGTCCGACCCGTTCATGCTGCCGTCTTCGGAGGTGAAGGCCAACACGTTCAGAAAGTTGGTGGCCGACTTCGTGACGGTGACGCCCTGCTGCTGCACCTCTTGCGGCAGCAGCGGCGTGGCAAGCGAGAGCTTGTTCTGCACCTGCACCTGCGCGGTGTCGGGGTCTGTGCCGTTCTCGAAGGTGAGCGTGATGGTGACCGAGCCCGACGACTCGCTGGTCGATGCCATGTAGCTCAGCCGGTCCAGTCCCTTCATCTTCTGCTCGATGACCTGGGTGACGGTGTCTTCGAGCGTCTTGGCGGAAGCGCCGGGGTAGTTGGCGGTGATTGCGACGGCGGGCGGCGCGATGCTCGGGTACTGCGCGATCGGCAGCGTGGCGATGGACATGACGCCGCCCAGCATCACGATGATGGCGAGGACCCACGCGAAGATGGGGCGGTCGATGAAGAAGCGTGCCATGGTGGTCTTCCTGGATCAGTCCGCCGTGGTGCCGGGCGAGGGGAGGGCCGCCTTGGCAGTCGTTTCAGTGCCGGGCTTGGACTTGGGGTTCCACTGCACCGTCTTCACCTCGACGCCTGGCGCCGCGCGCTGCAGGCCGTCCACCACGAGCTGGTCGCCGGCCTGCAGGCCGCTGCGCACCAGCCATTGGTCGCCGATGGCGCGTTCCGTTTCGAGCACGCGCCGCTGCAGCTTGTGCTGGGCATCCACCACATAGGCCGTCGGCTTGCCGGTGCTGTCGCGCGACACGGCCTGCTGCGGCACCATGAGCGCCTGTTCCTTCACGCCTTCCTGCAACACGGCGCGCACGTACATGCCGGGCAGCAGGTCCGCCTTGGGGTTGGGAAACACCGCGCGCAGCGTGATGGCGCCGGTGTTCTGGTCTACGGTAACGTCAGAGAACTCGAGCTTGCCTTCGAGCGGATAGGCGCTTCCGTCTTCGAGCAGCAGCCGCACCTTCGCGGCGTTGGCGCCGCTCTTTTGCAGATCGCCGCGGGCCATGGCCTGCTTCAGCTGAAGCATCGCGGCGCTGGATTGCGTCACGTCGACATAGATCGGATCGAGCTGCTGGATAGTGGCCAGCGCGGTCGACTGGCTCGCCGTGACCAGCGCGCCGGGCGTGACTGTCGACTTGCCGATGCGCCCGGAGATTGGCGCGTCGATGCGCGCATAGGCGAGGTTGATGCGGCTCGTCTCCACATTGGCCCGCGCCGAGGCGACATCGGCCTCGCCTTGGCCCAGCGAGGCGGCGGCGTCGTCGTAGTCCTGTTGGCTCACGGCCTTGATGGCGACCAGTTCCTTGTAGCGCTCGGCCTTCAGCCGCGTGGTCGTGAGGCTGGCCTGCGCCTTGGCGAGCGCGGCGACGTTGCTGTCGTAGGTCGCCTTGTAGGTGGCGGGATCGATCTGATAGAGCGTTTCGCCGGCCTTCACGTCGCTGCCTTCGCGGAACTGGCGGGCCTTCACGATGCCGCCGACCTGGGGCCGTACGTCGGCGATGAGAAAGGGCGTCGTGCGCCCGGGCAGCTCGGCCGTGATGGCCACGCGCTGCGGCTGCACCGACACCACCCCGACCTCGGGCATGCCCTGCGCGGCAGGCGGCCCGCCCGGTGGCTTGCCGCAGGCGACAAGCATGAAGGTAGAAGCGAGGGCTGCCGTGAAGGTCAGGCCATAGGTGAGAGGTGGACGCATGGCGAATCTCCTGAAGAGCGACGGATTGGTGATGGGGTCGGCCTGCTGTTAAACAGACAGTAGTGTCCAGTAATGTATTTTGACTTCCAGAGGTTGTCAATTAATAATGAACACTGTTGTCTAGAAATGAGGAGGCATTTAGATGCGAGTCAAAACAGAGGCCAAGCGCGACGCCATCGTTCAGGTGGCCGCGGAGGTCTTCCGGGAGCTGGGATTCGAAGGGGCCTCCATGGTGGAGATCGCTGCGCGCGTGGGCGGCTCGAGGGCCACGCTGTATGGCTACTTCAGCTCCAAGGAGGAGCTGTTCGTTGCCGTGACCCATGGCACGGCCAAGGTCCATTTCGCGCCAATTTTTGAGGCGCTCGGGCAGGAGAGCGACGACGACCTCGAACAAGTGCTGCAACGCTTCGGCGAAAAAATCCTGGCGGTGGTGTGTTCGCAAGAGGCCATCCAGGCGCGCAGGGCCGTGATCGCGGAGTCAGGCCGCAGCGACATCGGGCGGCTGTTCTACGAAGGAGGGCCCAAGAAGGGGCTGACGGAGGTGGCGGGGTTTCTGGAACTGCAGATGCAAAAGGGCCGGCTGCGCAAGGCCGATCCGCAGGTAGCGGCGCGCCACTTGACGGCATTGCTGGATTCGGAGACCGTCATGCCGGCTCTTCTCGGTATCGAAGGACCGTTATCCCGAAAGGATTTGCGGGAAGCAACGCGACGGGCTCTGCAGACCTTTCTCGGAGGCTATGCGCCCGAAGGAAAGAAGGCCAAGTGAGCTTGCGACATGCGCGCCGCGCGCACCCAGCTTGCGTTGGCACGGTCAATCCCGTACGCTGACCCGGCGTCTTTGCGCACCGCCCGAGCCCCTGCGGGCCGCCGGGCCAGCCTTGCGGACGCCAAGGAGTCCATGCCATGCCAAGCCGATCGAACGGCCTCGCGGCCGAAGTGGAAGCACTGCGAACGCTGGCGCTCGTCGGCGCCGCGGCCGCCGGCAAGACCTCTCTTGCCGAGGCCTTGTTGTACAAGGCAGGCGCCATCGGTGCCTGCGGCAGCATCGAACGCGGCAGCACCGTCAGCGACCACGACCCGCTCGAGCGCCGCATGCAGCACTCGCTCAACGCATCGGTGATGCACCTCACGCATGCCGGCACGCGCATCCACTTCATCGACACGCCCGGCGGCCCGGACTTCCTCGGCCAGAGCCTGCCGGCGCTGGAGGCGGTCGAAACGGCGGCGGTGGTCATCAATGCCGCCACAGGCATCGAGCCGATGGCGGTGCGCATGATGGAGTACGCGGCCTCGCGCCGCCTTGCCCGCATGATCATCGTCACCAAGATCGACTCGCAGGGCGTCTCGCTGGCGGGCCTGCTGGCCGACATCCAGGCCACCTTCGGCCGCGAATGCCTGCCGCTGAACGTGCCCGACGGGGTCGGCAGGCAGGTGGTGGACTGCTTCTTCAACCGCTTCGGGCGGTCCGACTTCGGCCCTGTAGAAGCGGCGCACCGCGCGCTGGTGGAGCAGGTGGTCGAGGTCGACGCGGCCTTCGTCGACCGCTACCTCGAGGAAGGCGACGTGGATCCGGCCGAGCTGCATGCGCCGCTCGAGCAGGCGCTGCGCGAAGGCCACCTGATCCCGGTGTGCTTCGTCTCGTCGCGCAGCGGCGCCGGCGTGGCCGAGCTGCTGGACGTGATCGTCAAGCTCCTGCCAGACCCGACCGAGGCCAACCCGCCGGACTTCATCGTTGGCGAGGGCGCGCAGGCCAGGCCCATGGAGGCCAGGCCCGACCCGTCGCTGCACGTGCTGGCGCACGTGTTCAAGGTCACGATCGACCCCTATGTCGGCAAGATGGGCATCTTCCGCGTACACCAGGGCACGCTCACGCGCGACAGCCAGCTCTACATCGGCGACGGCCGCAAGCCCTTCAAGGTGGGGCACCTGTTCATGCTCCAGGGCAAGGACCATGTCGAGGTGTCGCACGCAGTGCCCGGCGACATCGTGGCGGTGGCCAAGGTCGAGGAGATCCATTTCGACGCCGTGCTGCACGATGTGGCCGAAGACAGCCACGTGCATCTCGCGCCTCTGGCGTTCCCGGTGCCGGTGTACGGCCTGGCCGTGGAGCCCAAGCGCCATGGCGACGAGCAGCGCGCCTGGGAGATCCTCGGCAAGCTCACGGCCGAGGATCCGTGCCTGCGCATCGAGCATGTGGCCGCGACCAACGAGACGGTCCTCTACGGGCTCGGCGAACTGCACCTGCGCATCGTGCTCGAACGGCTGCGCGAGGTGTATCGCTTCGAGGTCCAGACGCGCCCGCCCCGCATTGCCTACCGCGAGAGCGTGACCGTGCCGGCCGAGGGCCACCACCGGCACAAGAAACAGACCGGCGGCGCTGGCCAGTTCGGCGAAGTCTTCCTGCGCATCGAGCCGCTGGCGCGCGGCGCGGGCTTCCAGTTCGCCGATGAGGTCAGGGGTGGCGCGATTCCGGGCCAGTTCATCCCCGCGGTCGAGAAGGGCGTGCGCGAGGTGCTGGTGTGCGGCGCGATCGCCGGCTACCCCGTGGTCGATGTGCGCGTTGTTGTGCACGATGGCAAGCACCACAGCGTCGACAGCAAGGACATCGCCTTCGCAACCGCTGGCCGCAAGGCCTTCATGGCCGCCATCCGCGAGGCCCGGCCAGTCGTGCTCGAGCCGATCGTCCAGATCGAGATCGACGTGCCGGAGCATTCCGTCGGCGATGTCACCAGCGACCTGTCGTCGCGGCGCGGCCTGGTCACCGGAACGTCGGCCCTGGGGGGCGGTGTTGTGACCGTCGGCGGGCAGGTGCCCATGGCCGAACTGGCCAACTACCAGTCGCGACTCAATGCAATGACCAGCGGCCAGGGGCGCTACACCATTGCGTTGTCACACTACGAAGCGGTGCCACCGGCTGTCCAGCAGACGCTGACGGACCAGTACCGGGTGCATGAAGAGGACTAGGGGAATTGTGTTTGCGAGATATCGCAATGGGCCCGGCTAGCGAAGCACCAGCACAGGCAGCGCCGAATGCGCCAGCACGTGCTGCGTCTCGCTGCCAAGCAGCAGCCGCTTGATGCCCTTGCGGCCGTGCGAGGCCATCACGATCAGGTCGCTCTTGTGCTTTTTCGCCGCGGCGATGATCGACTCCGCCACCAGGTCCGAGTTGGCCGTCGCCGTCTTGACACGCACGCCGCTTTCCTTGGCGCGTGCGCTCACGGTGTCGAGCATTGCCTGTGCCTTCTCGGCCCATTGCTTCTCGACGCGGCCGATGTCCTCTGGCGAAAAGGTCATGGAGCCCTCGAAGTAGCTTCGGGGGTAGCGCGGAACCACGTTGAGCGCCACCAGGTCGGCATCGTTCTGAGCGGCGAGAGCGATCGCGCTCGCGACAGCCTTCTTCGAAAGTGTGGAGCCGTCGGTGGCGACGAGGATGCGCTTGAACATGTGAGGTCTCCAGGGATAGGTGTGCCGCGAGCTTAGGCAGGCCACGGCTTCGGACGTTGATGCAGATCAAAGGGCACCGCGAGGCCCGCCCTTAGCCTCGCTCCGATGCAAGCTGCGCTCGCCCCGTTCTCTACGCATCCGTCAGCCGCTGCGGCCACCGCCGACACCTGGCAGGTGCTCGACGACCCGGCCGAATGGCCGGCGTTCGGCCAGCTGGTGGAGGGCGATGCAGCCACCGGCCAGTGGGCATCGCAGGTCGCGGTCGAAGGCATGCACTGCACCGCTTGCGCTTTCACCGTCGAGGCTGCGCTGCTGAAGGTGCCCGGGGTGCGCGAGGCACAGGTCAATGGGGCCAGCCGGCGGGCGCGTGTGGTGTGACTCGGAGTTGGGCGAGCTCATGGCGCTGCTGCACCGGTCTTTCGCCTTCGTGCCCGGAGGCGAGCGCTCCATCGAGATCGATCCGCGCACGGTCGACGCGCAGCGGCTGGCGAACCTGGCCGCGCTGGGCTTCAATCGCCTGAGCTTCGGCGTGCAGGACTTCGACCCCGAGGTGCAGCAGGCGGTGCATCGCATCCAGCCGGCGTCGCAGGTCTTCTCGCTGATGGATGCGGCGCGCACGCTGGGTTTCGAATCGATCAACGTGGACCTGATCTACGGCCTGCCGCGGCAGAACGATGCCTCCTTCGAGCGCACGCTCGCGCAGATCAACGAGCTGCGGCCCGACCGCATCGCGCTGTACGCCTATGCGCATCTGCCCGAGCGCTTCAAGCCGCAGCGGCGCATTGCGGCCGAAGAATTGCCCGATGCCGCCACGCGGGTGCGCATGCTCGCAAGCGCGATCACGCGGCTGACCGAAGCGGGCTACGTCTACATCGGCATGGACCACTTCGCGCTGCCCGACGATCCTCTCGCGGTTGCCAGGAGGCAAGGGCGCTTGCAGCGCGACTTCCAGGGCTACGGGACCAGGCCCGAGGGCGACCTGATCGCACTCGGCGTCTCCGGCATTGGCCGCGTGGGCGCCACCTACAGCCAGAACGCAAAGAGCCTGGACGAGTACTACGACCTCCTCGACCAGGGGCGCCTGCCCGTGGTTCGCGGCCTTGCGCTATCTCGCGACGACCTGTTGCGGCGGGACGTCCGGGCTGCTTTGGGTCGCGCTGCCTTGCGGGCTGCTCTATTCGGCCCTGATGCTGGCCAGCCTGGGCAACGGACCATTGCAGGGTGCCGGACTGATGGCGTTGTTTGCGCTGGGAAGCAGTCTTTCGCTACTGATCGGGCCGTGGCTCTGGCAGCGCTTGCGGTGGGGCGGCGGCGGGGCACGCCAGACCTGCGGGGCGAGGGTGGCCGGCCTGCTGCTGGCGGCCGTGGCGGTACAGGCTCTGTGGTCGGACCTCATTCGCCAGATCGACGCCTGGTGCCGCTGAGCCGGGCGTCGATCTGTGCCCACCGGATGCGATTCAGGCCGTTGCTGCGTCAGGATGAAAAATGTATCTTTGCTTAGAAAATCTATCTACACCGTCGTGCGTTTTTCGCGACGGCTATCGAAAACGCTTGGTGAACTCGCGCACCACGCCGATGACCTGGGCGTCGCCGAGCGGCTTGATGGGATAACGGCTGTTCAACGGCTTGAGATACAGGTCTCCGCCGTCTTTCACGAGCTGCTTGAACGTGGTCTCGCTGGCGTCGTTCAGCGCAATGACATAGTCGCCGGGCACCGCCTCCATCTCCGGCTCCACGACCAGGATGGATCCGGCGGGAAACGAGTCGCCGGCCTCGCTGACCATGCTGTCGCCATGCACCCGCAGTGCATAGGTGTGCTTCTTGACCGGCACGCTCACCGGGATGGTGTCGAATTGCGTCGTCGGCTTGAAGTTGTCGATGACGGTGTAGTTGCCTGCCTCGACCTCGGACACCAGAGGAACCTCAGCGCGCACATCGACCCCTCGTGCGCCCGCCGACACACCCGAGACCAGTTCTGCAACGGAAATTCCAAGCAGCTTGGCCACACGCGCCTGGTTGGCGCGCTTGGGAGCTGTGCCGCCTTGTTTTTCCCATTGCTGTACTGCGCCACGGCTCACCCCCAGCGCATCAGCAAATTGCTGCTCGCTCATCTGGAGGCGCTTGCGTCCTTCGCGAATTAGTTGACGGCTGTTCACAGCCCTAGGGTAGGCGCTGTTTCGGATAGAAAGAAAATCGATGATAGCTCTTCCATCGTCAAGCCAGAGGGCATTCCGGCAGTTTGATAGTTTTGTACCTGCTCGACGAAATTTCTATCCTGGTTTTAAAGCTTTCGCAGTCTTAGGATGACCCAACTGTCAGCCCGCGTAACAATCAGTCCATCGCTGGCGGTTTTGGGGGGAGTCCCATGCCCATGCTGTTGCTGCATCGCCTGGTCGAAGGGGCATTGCCGGCGAGAACCTTCTCGCTCGATGAAATCGAGGAGATCAAGGTTCTGGTTCTTGGTGGTCTCGTGCGCGCGGATCTGCGTGTGGACTCGACGCCTTCCACCGGGGGCAAAGTGATCATGGCGACGATGTTCCAGATCACGGAGAACGGCCGTCGAATGGCTGCTGCATTCCCTTCCTGCGAGAGCAAGCCAACGCACATCCACTTGCGCACCGCTCTTTCCGCTGCATCAGCCAGTGCTTCATACGTGCTTGCGAAGATCGGCCCGCCATCGGCTGCCGCCGCGCGCAGGCCATGACGGCAATGTTCCACGATCTGCGTGTGACTCCACCCAGTGAAGTCGCCGTGGGCACAACGCTCGGTGCGCGTATAAGGGCCGCCTGCCAGGCGCCGTTTGCGCCGAAGCCGATCGAGTACACGACCGGCTGGGTTCAGGAGCGTATCGACCGTCAGTTCCAGTACTTCGAGGCGCTCGGAAAATTCAGCATGTTCGCCGATGGTGCGGTCTTCGTTGGAGCTCGCGTGACCTCCATCGATGACAGGGGTGCGAGCATTCGCTGGAAGTCCGCTTTCTTCCCCGGGCCGCGTTATCGGCAAGCCGTCCGGCAGGAGCATGGTGAATTGCTCCCTCTCGGCTTTCATGGGCGCTTCGATCTGTACCTGCAGCAAGTGGTGGAGACGCCGGGTGGCGCGCAGGCTGGCGTCGTCGCGAGATCGGGCGCAGGCGAGGCAACCACCTTTGATTCAAGGAACGGCATGTCCGCCGATGTTGCCCGTGCCTTGCGCGAAGGCATGGTGCGCGCAAGGCTCCTGGCTGCCGGTCCTGCGTAGGGGAATGGTTTGGCCGGATCTCCAGGAATACGCAAGGGAAGCGAATGACGAAAAGGCGGACCATCCACAGCGCGACCATCACCTTGAAACTGCCGCTCGGCATGAACGCGCGCGATGAAATCGAGGCTCTGCGAACCGCAGGCATTCCAGTCGACTGGCTGGGTAACGCGAAAACCGGCTTCCTCTTCGTGCGGACTGGAGGTAGCTCGGAGAGCCGGCAGAACATCTTTCGATGGTTCGCCTCCAGCATCCGATAGCTTCATCTACCCGCGACGCAACGGTGCTTCCTCTTCAGGCGCATCCGCGGCAAGGGTCTTCCATCCCCGGGGCGTGATCTCGAATACCGTGGCCGCGTCCTGACGCTGGCAGTCGTCGCAGTCCACGTGGGCAGGAGGAATCCGCACCCTGACGTGGCCGGCGGCTCAACCCATCAACGTGCGCAGGCTCGCGAGCGCCACCTTCGGATCAGCGATGCCGTGGTAGATGGGCGGCACCTCGAGGTCCAGGCCCATGAGTCCGTACACCCCGTGCATCGCGCCGCGCACCGAGTACTCGACCGTGAAGACCACATCCTCCGGAATCTCCACGTATTGGCCCAGCAGGGCGAAGTTCTTCGCGCCGGCCGGTATGACGGGCGGGCGGTCCGATGCGCTGCGGCATGCGAACTCGCTGGTGATGTAGGGCATCATCACCGGCACCACGGTCGTGGTGCGCCGCACTTCCTCGAGGATGTCCTCGAAGCCCAGGTGATGCATCAGCTCCGTGAGAATTTCCTGGCCGCTGGCCTGTGCCATCGTCTTGTCGACGTGATTGCCCTGGGTGTCGATCAGCAGCCCGTAGCCCCACAGCGTGTAGACCCCCTCGGGCTGGCCCTCGAAGTGCGGCGCGTGCGGCACCACGATCGACATCAGCCAGCTCGAATCCTTGAAAGTCATGAGCCCGCCGGTGCCGGGCGGATTGCCCGATAGCGCCTGGATGCGCTGTATCAGCAAGGGGCTGCGCATCGTGAGCGTGAACGACTCCCACTTGCTCTCGTCCACGTTGCCGCAGAAGGTTTCCGGCCTGCCGAGACCCGGTGCCTTGCGGGCCATGTTGCGCCACAGGGTCCAGGCCCCGTCGCTCTGGTCACGCACCAGTTGCGGCGCCTGATGGTCGTTGCCGTTGCGCGAGTCGGCGGTCATGGAGCCGATGGTGATGAAGGCACATTCCTCTGCGCCGAGGCGGTATGCCAGAGGTCGGCCTTCCTTGACGCAATGCAGGGTCTCGAGCCGCAGGCCGTCTGCGCCGGCGGCAAAGTCCGCGTCGACCACGCGCATGCCGTAGTCGAACCGGACCCCGCGATCCAGCAGCCACCTCACCATGGGGCGCACGATGGTGTCGTACTGGTTGAATTCAGTGCGTCGCACGCCGCCCAGCGTGTGGATGCGCGGTAGCTCCTGCAGGAAGCGCAGCATGTAGCGCTTCAGCTCGACGGCGCTGTGCCAGTTCTGGAATGCGAAGGTCGTGCGCCACATGGCCCAGAAATGAGTGTCGAGAAAGTGGGTGGAAAAGCATTCCTCGATGCGCCGCCTGCCCAGCACCCGTTCGGGCGTGGCCAGCAGGCGCATCAGCTCCACCCGATCCTGGAAATTGAAACCCAGGTCGCTGGCATCGAGGATGCGGCGATGCCGGTCGATCAGCCGGGCGTGCGCATCGGAACGCCACAGCGCATTGAAGGCCTGAATCTCGTCGCGCACCGTGCGGTTCGGCGCGCCGCGAGAGGGAATGCTCTGCAGCACATTCCACAGGCAGGTGTAGGTCTCATCGGTGAACATGCGGCCGCCGCGCGTCACGTATCCCTGGATGGCATTGCCGCTGCCATCGAGAGCGCCACCGGGTGTCGACCCCTCCTCGAGGATGCGGATGTGCGATCCGGGCATGCCGGCGTCGCGAATCAGAAGCACGGCCGCGGAAAGCGCGCCGATGCCGCTACCGACGATGCAGGCCTGTTGGAGAGAGGTCATGGAGTGGTGCCGTGATGCGAAGACGAGGTCCGAGGCTAGGCCTGCGTGCCCGGCCCGGCCTTGCGCTCGATCAAGCATCGGCGCTGTCGCGTGGAAGTTCGCGGGCGGTTGATTCAGCGCAAGGCTGTGCCTGGTGGGCAGGCCTAAGGTGAGCGCATCACATCCCGCCAGCCCAAGGAGCCTTCATGCAGACCCCGAAATCCATCCTGCTTCACCTCGACGGCTCGGCCCGTACCGTGGAGCGCATCAAGCTGGCGCGCCAGCTCGCAGAGACCTTCGATGCCGAGGTAACAGGCCAGCCGTGCACCCTGTCCGCGCTCATGCGCTACCCGTTCGCCATCGAGGCTGCCGCGGAGGCGGTCGCGATCATGCAGGAGATCGACAAGGACGCGCGCGACAGGATGCACGCGACCTTCATGGAGCACAGTGCAGGCTCCCAGCGCCTGCACTGGGCCGAGCCTGAGAGCGATGGTCCGTGGGGATTCGCGCGGCGCGCGCTCTACGGCGACCTGATGGTCCTCGGCCAACGCGACGGGAACGACCCGATAGACGGCGAGCTCCCCGGTGATTTCCTGCCCAGCGTGCTGGTGCAGAGCGGTCGGCCGGCGCTGGTGCTGCCGTATGCAGGGCCGGTCGGTTCCGTCGGCCGCAACGTGCTGGTGGCGTGGAAGGAAACCCCCGAGTCCGCGCGCGCCGTGACCGCCGCGCTGCCATGGCTGCGAAAGGCGACCCGGGTGCATGTCGTGGCCTACGGCGAGGACGCGGAGGCGTCGTTGCAGAGACTGCAGAACTACCTGCGGATGCAGGACGTCCAGAACATCACGCTGCATCCCGGCGGCGACAAGGAAGACGATATCGGCAACAAGCTGCTGTCCTTCGCTGCCGACCTGGGCTCGGACCTGCTGGTGATGGGCTGCTACGGCCACAGCCGGGCGCGCGAATGGGTGATGGGCGGCGCCACGCTGTCCATCCTTCAGTGGATGACTCTGCCCGTGCTGATGTCGCACTGAGGCCACTGGGGCGCCAGTGCGAAGAGGGGGCTGCAATGCGCTTGACTACCCGCAGCTACCGCGAATTGCGCCCCCGCGCGATAGCCTGTTCCCCCGGAGCCGGGCCCGGAGATGTTGCATTGCTCCAGTTCGAGTGGCGCCAGTGCGGCATTCACGGCAGGTCTCGCTCAAAAGACAGCCCGGGCGTTGCCGCCTCAGGCGTCCACCAGCAGGTCATTCACCACCACAGTGACGCCTGGCGTGGCCCACGCGGCACCCTGCACCGCATCGCGCTCGGTCCAGGAGTGGACCGTGCCGCGCAGCGTGACCTGCGAGCCGTCGACCGTGATGGCGAGCTGGCGGGCTTCGCGGTCGGCCTGGCGCGAAAGCGCGTCGTGAATCTTCTTCTCGACGTCGGCAGGGCGCACCTTCGGCTTGACTTTCACGAGGTTCGACACGCCGGTCACCCCCATCAGGTCGCGCACTGCGCTTTCGGCGGCGCTGCGCTGATATCCCCACTCGACTTCGCCAGCCAGCGTGATCCAGCCGTTTTCCACCAGGGGCTGGATCTTGTCGTCGGGAACGAGCGCGTTCCAGTCGAGTGCACATTCGACCGCCATGGCTATGTCGGCATCGGTGCGCTGGTTGTCGAAGGGCAGCTTCACCGTCAATTCGACGGCCAGCGCCTTGACACCATGCACGCGCTGCACGGCGCGCTCGACGGCGTACTTCTCGGCGTGGCTGGCGAGGTGGCCCGTGAGGGTGACCACGCCGTCCTTGACGATCACGCCGACGTCGGAGGTCTTGACCTCGGGCGCCCAGGTCAGCTCGGCCTGGATGTCGTTGCGCAATTGGGTATCGGTCTTCATGAAGATTCCTTGCGGTGAATGAATGGAAGGGCAGTTGCCTCGGGCCCGGCGGCTCAGGCGATGGCGTCCAGCAGCAGGGCCTGGAGCACGAAGCACCGGTTGTCGGCCAGCGGGGTCTTGTCTCCGAGAAGCCCGGCCAGTTGCTCGGCCGGATGGCCTCGCATGGCGGCACCATCGAAGACCGGAATCCCGGCATGCTGGCCGATCTGTTGAACGAGCACGGGCTCCAGGCCCTGGCACTCCACGGCCTCGTAGAGGCGGCCGAGCATGCGGGCGGTGTGCTGCACTTCCTGCGGCGTACTTGCTGACGACAGGCTCGAGCGCATGACGGCTACGTGGGCGCCCAATGCCTCCGCGGCACGGCGGAACAGCGCTTGAGCCTCGTCGGGCTGCGTTTCGCACAGCAGCCCCAGGTTCTTGCCGCGCAGCAGCTGGCGGGTGGTCCCGTCCAGCGAGGCGCGCTGGAGGATGCGCGCGTGGCACAGCAGGCTCGCCACGTTCAGGGGAGAGAGCTGCGGCTCGGCCTCGGGACTGCGGGCGTTGTTGGAAAGGGGCATGGCAATGGTCAATGTGTGACTCGCCAAGGTTAGAGACGCCAACGGTCGCGGACTTGATGCAGGTCAAAGCGCGGAGCGTGTCCCGTGTGACTTGCAGCACGCCGAATGCCGTTGATACACGCCGGACACACTTCATTCACCGAGCGTTACCCATCGATTCCGACCGTTGTCATTGCGTTGCCGAGGGCTTCCTAGCATCCATCCATCGACACGCGACAGATCACCAAGGAGTCCAGATGCTCAATACCGCCACTTCCTCGAAGACCACACCGGTCCTGCCGACCATCGGCCGGGAGTGCGCGGACCGGAGCACCGGCGATACGCTGAAGCTGCTTGCCGAGCAACTCAAGCCGCAGCGCCGTGTGGTGCACACGGGCGACACGATCTACCAGGCGGGCGAGCGCTTCGGCAATCTCTACATCCTGAACTCGGGCTTCTTCAAGATCGTGAATCTCTCGGCCGACGGGCGCGAGCAGGTGGTGGGTCTCAAGTTCCGCGGTGACTGGCTCGGCTTCGACGGCATCGCGGGCAGCCGCTATTCATGCGATGCGGTGGCCATGGATACCGGCGAAATCTGGGTGGTGTCATACGAGGCCCTGCTGGCCGCCTGCGTCACGCATCCCGGCTTGCTGCAAGTTCTGCACACCGCCATGAGCCGGGAGATCTCGCACGACCGGGACTCGCTGATGTCCGTCTGCACACTGCCGGCCGACGCCCGCGTGGCCGACTTCCTGCGCTACTGGGCCGAGACGCTGGCCGAGCGCGGCATGCGCACCGACGAGATCACGCTGCGCATGACGCGCGCCGAGATCGGCAACTACCTGGGCATGACGCTCGAGAGCGTGAGCCGCGCGCTGTCGCGGCTGGCGCGCGACAACGTCATCGGTTTTGCCACCAAGGGGCGCCGCGATGTGCAGATTCCCGACGTCGGCGCACTGTCGGCCTTCGTGCAGCGCTGCCTGGCACCTGCACCCGCAATGCTCCAGTAAAAGTCGCAGCCACGCGTTCAGGCGTGGCCGGCCAGCACCTTGGCCATGGCGCGCGCCAGTTCGGAGCGCGAGTAGGGTTTGCGCAGCAGTTCCCAGCTCTGCGGCACCTCTCGGTCGGCATCCAGCAACTCGGACGAGAAGCCCGACATCAGCAACACCGCCAGCCGGGGAAAGCGCTGCTGCACCTCGATGGCCAGCCGCGTGCCTCGCATGCCGGCGCCCAGGGCGATGTCGCTCAGCAGGAGGTCGAAAGGCCCGGCGCCTGCGTCCAGCGCCGACAACGCCTGCTCGGCCGTGGCAGCCGTGACGACATCGCAGCCCAGCGTGGCAAGGAAGGTGTGCACCACCTTGCGCACCTCCGCGTCGTCCTCGACCAGCATCACACGCAAGCCGGGCGGGATCGTTTCGTCGGCACGTTCGTCCTCGGTGGCTGGCGGTCCGGCCTCTTCCTGCTGCGGCAGGTAGAGCGTCACGGTAGTGCCCCGGCCCGCCTTGCTGTCGATCGCGACCGCGCCCCGGGACTGATTGACGAAGCCGTGCACCGTGCTCAGGCCCAGTCCGGTACCGCGGCCGGCCTCCTTGGTGGTGAAGAAGGGCTCGAAGGCTCGCTCCTTGACCTCCTCGGACATGCCCGTGCCGCTGTCGGCGATGGAGATTGCGACGAAGCGCGCGGCTGCGTTGCTGTTCGGGTCGTTGCGTTCGCTGCGCAGGGCCTCCGGCAACGCACCGCACAGCTCGGTGCGAAAACGCAGCGTGCCGCCTTCGGGCATGGCGTCACGCGCATTGATCGCAATGTTGAGCAGCGCCGATTCCAGCTGCCCCGCGTCTGCCACCACAGGCGGACAACCAGGCGCGGTGTCGATTTCGATGCGAATGCGCTGGTCCAGCGTGCGCCGGAGCATGTCGGCCAGGGAGTGCAGCAGCGCATGTGTGTCGACGGCGATCGGCTGCAGCATCTGCCGGCGCGAAAACGCCAGCAGCTTGCCGGTGAGTTCGGCTCCCCGTCGCGTGGCGCGTGTGGCAGCACCCAGCAACTGCTGGGCGTAACTGTCCTGCGCAAGTGCGGGCATCTCTTCCAGGACCTGGAGGTTGCCCTGGATGATGGTCAACAGGTTGTTGAAATCGTGCGCGATGCCGCCCGTGAGCTGGCCGACGCTTTCGAGCCGCTGCGCATGGTTGAGCGCCTCCTCGGTCTGCACGCGCTGAAGGCTGGTGGCAAGCAGGCTGGAAAGCGATTCGAGAAAGCGCACTTCTTCGTCGCCGAAGCGTTTGGACTCCGTCGAGCGCACCGACAGCATGCCGATTACCCGTCCCCGGTCAGACAGCGGCACCGCGAGTGCGCTGACCAGTCCGGCGTCGAGGTAGGCCTGGGGCACGGCAAAGCGATGTTCCTTGCCATAGTCCGGCACCACGACCGGCCGCCCTTGGGAGAGCACGAAACCCGGCGGGGTGTCGGGGCGGTTGGCAATGCGCGAACCTATCTCTTCACCGGCGATCAGGCCGATACCGCTGACTACGCGAAACTCGAGGCCGTTGCTGTCGAGCAGCCACACCATCGCGACCTCGACTTGCAAGGCCGTTGTGATGATTTCCGGCACATGCTCGAGCACCACCTGCAGGTCGCGCGTGTCGACCGCCAGGCGCCCCAACTGGGCCAGTTGTTCGCTGTAACGGGCGCGCTGCAGCGCCTGCTTCACGCGCGGGTAGGCGCCGATGTCGCGGATGGCGGCCACGACGAAGGGCAGGCCATGGTTCTGCAGCGGGCTGAGCGCGATCTCGACCATGACCTCGCTGCCATCCTTTCGCTTGGCCACCAGCTCCATCTGCGTGCCCATGGGGCGCGGGCGGGGGGAGCGGCCATAGGCTTCACGGTAAGAGGCATGGCGCGGGCGGATGCTGTCGGGCACGAGCACATCGACGTTCAGGCCCACCAGTTCTTCCACCGCATAGCCCAGCAGCGCGGCTGCCGAGGGGTTGGCGAGCATGATGCTGCCGGACTGGTCTACCAGCAGCAGCGAATCCGGGTAGGCGATGAAGAGCGAGCGGAACACGCTGCCTTCCTCGATGCCCGACGGCAAGCCCTGGATGGGCACGTCGGGCAGGAAGGGCGGGTTGCCTGCAGCGTCAGCCATGGGAAACCGGCGGCACCAGGATGTAGCCAGCGCCTCGCACCGACTTGATGAGCTGCGGATCGTCGGCGTCCGCCTCGATCTTCTTGCGCAGCCGGCCGACCTGCACGTCGATCGTGCGGTCGAAGGGGGCGGCTTCGCGACCGCGTGTCTGCTCGAGCAGGAAGTCGCGCGACAGCACACGGCCGGGATGGCGGGCAAAGGCCTGCAGCAGGTCGAACTCGCCCCCGGTCAGGGGCACTTGCTCGCCTTGCGGATTCCTGAGGCTGCGCGCGGCGGTGTCGAGCTGCCAGCCGGCGAAGCTCAGCTTGTCGGGAGAAGCTGCAACAGGCGCCGGGGACGCGGGTGTCTCGGGCGTGAGCCGGCGCAGCACCGCCTTCACGCGCGCCACCAGCTCGCGCAGGTCGAAGGGCTTGGTCACGTAGTCGTCGGCACCCACCTCCAGGCCCACAACTTTGTCCACCGCATCGCCCCGGCCCGTGACGATGACGAGGCCGCAGCGCCAGCTTTCGCGCACGCGGCGCGCAATGGTGAAGCCGTCTTCGCCGGGCAGGCCGAGATCGAGCAGCACGAGGTCTGCGGGGTCGGTGTCCATCAGCGTCATGAGGCTGCGGCCGTTATGGACCTGGGTCACACGAAAGCCGTGGCCCTGCAGGTAGTTGGCCAGCAGCAGCGTGATGTCGACCTCGTCGTCGAGCACCGCGATGTGGGAGGCAGGTTTCATGCGTGGGCAAGGAAATAAAGCACGAATGTTGTAAACATCCTGAATCGGAGGCGAGCGTAGCACGCACGCTTCGCCGACGGCACCCCTTGCAGCCCCGTTGGCTACCGCGTCCAGCGCCAGTTCTCGATCTCCGGCATGTCCCGGCCGTGGCGGGTGATGTAGGCCCGGTGCTCCAGCAGCCTGTCGCGCAGATGCTGCTGCACATGCCCCGTGCTGTCGCACAGACGCGGCACGCGTGCTATGGCATCGGCGGCCAGGTGAAAGCGATCCAGCCGGTTGAGCACCGTCATGTCGAATGGCGTGGTGGTGGTGCCTTCCTCGCAATAGCCGTGGACGTGGAAGCCGGGGTGGTTGCGCCGCTTGTAGATCAGCCGGTGAATCAGCGCCGGGTAGCCGTGGAACGCGAAGATCACCGGCCTGTCGGTAGTGAAGATGGCGTCGAAGTCGGCATCGGAAAGGCCGTGCGGGTGCGCGGCAGGCGACTGCAGCGCCATCAGGTCGACCACGTTCACCACCCGCACCTTCAGCTGCGGCACCTTTTCGCGCAGCAGGTCGACGGCTGCCATCGTCTCCAGCGTGGGCACGTCGCCGGCGCAGGCCATGACCACGTCGGGCGTGCCGCCTTCGTCGTTGCAAGCCCATTCCCAGATGCCCAGGCCCGTGGCGCAATGGCGCACCGCGGCATCGATGTCCAGCCACTGCGGCGCGGGCTGCTTGCCGGCCACGATGACGTTCACGTAGTCGCGGCTGCGCAGGCAATGGTCAGTCACCGAGAGCAGGGTGTTGGCGTCCGGCGGCAGGTACACGCGCACCACCTCGGCCTTCTTGTTGACCACGTGATCGAGAAAGCCCGGGTCCTGGTGGCTGAAGCCGTTGTGGTCCTGGCGCCAGACATGGCTCGTGAGCAGGTAGTTCAGCGACGCTACGGGCCGCCGCCACCCGATGCCGCGCGCAACCTTCAGCCACTTGGCATGCTGGTTGAACATCGAGTCGATGATGTGGATGAAGGCCTCGTAGCACGAGAAGAAGCCGTGTCGCCCGGTCAGCAGGTAGCCTTCGAGCCAGCCCTGGCAAAGGTGTTCGCTCAGCACTTCCATCACGCGGCCATCGGGCGAAAGGTGGTCGTCGCCCGGCCATATCTGGGCGGTCGTCGTGCGTTCGGTTACCTCGAACAGGGCGCCGAGCCGGTTCGACGCGGTTTCGTCAGGCCCCATCACCCTGAAGTTGCGCTCTTGCGCATTGGCGCGCATGACTTCGCGCAGGAAGTTGCCCGCGACGCGCGTGGCCTCGGCGTCGACCGCACCCGGCGCCACCACCGGCACGGCGTGTGCGCGGAAGGGCGGCATCGTCAGATCCTTCAGCAGCAATCCGCCATTGGCGTGCGGATTGGCACTCATGCGGCGAAGGCCCACGGGCGCGAGGGCCGCGATTTCGGGGCGCAGCGCGCCGCGCGCATCGAACAACTCCTCGGGCCGGTAGCTGCGCAGCCACTGTTCGAGCAGTTCGACGTGGCCGGGCTTGGCTGCAAAGTCGGTGAGCGGCACCTGGTGCGCGCGGAAGGTGCCTTCGACCTGCAGGCCGTCAACCTGGCGCGGTCCGGTCCAGCCCTTGGGAGATCGCAGCACGATCATGGGCCAGCGCGGCCTCGTGTGAAAACCGTCCTTGCGGGCGCTGGCCTGGATGGCGCGAATGCTGTCCAGCGCTGTATCGAGCACGGCCGCCATCTGCCTGTGCATCCCGGCCGGCTCGTCGCCCACGACGAAGTACGGTTCGTGCCCGTAGCCACGCAGCAACTGCGTCAGTTCTTCCTCGCCGATGCGCGCCAGCACGGTGGGGCCGGCAATCTTGTAGCCGTTCAGATGCAGGATCGGCAGCACCGCTCCGTCGCGCTGCGGGTTCAGGAACTTGTTGGAGTGCCAGCTCGCCGCCAGCGCACCGGTCTCGGCCTCGCCGTCGCCGATCACGCAGCAGGCCAGCAGCGAAGGGTTGTCGAACACCGCTCCGTAGGCGTGCAGCAGCGAATAGCCCAGCTCGCCGCCCTCGTGGATGGAGCCCGGCGTCTCGGGCGCGACGTGGCTCGGAATGCCGCCCGGGAACGAGAACTGAGTGAACAGGCGCTGCAGGCCCTCGGCGTCCTGCCCGATGGCGGGATACACCTCGCTGTAGGTCCCTTCGAGGTACGTGTTGGCGACCACGCCCGGCCCGCCGTGGCCCGGACCCGCGATGAAGATGGCATCGAGGTCCCGCGCGTTGATGGCGCGGTTCATGTGCGCGTAGATGAAATTCAGGCCCGGCGTGGTCCCCCAATGCCCCAGCAGGCGCGGCTTGATGTGCGAGAGCACAAGCTTCTCGCGCAGCAGGGGGTTGTCCATCAGGTAGATCTGGCCCGCCGAGAGGTAGTTGGCGGCGCGCCACCAGGCATCGAGCAGCGCGAAGTCGTCGTCCGGAATTGCCGGTGCAGGGGAGAAGGCCATGTCGAGCTGCTTTCTGGGTGGACGGACGTTCCAGTATGGGCATGCGAGCGTGCGCAGGGTTGATGTCGCTCAAGCCGGTAACAACCGATACAGGAAGCGTGGCTTTGTGTTGCCTTGATCCCGCGCAAGCCGGGCAGGGCGGTGCGGCGTCAGCATTCGTGTGAATGCCCCTTCGGGCAAGAGGACACACCATGAACTCCGGCTTCACTTTTCCGCTTGCGCTGTGCAAGGCGCAGTACGGCATCTGGCTGCATTCGCTCGAAATGTTCGAGACGATCGGATCGCGCATCCTGCAGGACGGCATCGCACTGACCCGCGCCGAAACGGATGCCGTCATGCGGGCCGAGGACTGGCGGGCGTTGGCCATGGCGCCGATGCATGCGTTCCGGCGTTCGGACACGGACGGTGTTTCCCACACGCCACCGGTAGCCATCGAGGCCACACCATCCCGGCGGGCCGTGGTGAACGACGCCCTGCGCACCCTGCACGGAGCATTGGCCGCGGCACCGTCCGCACGCCGGCTGCAAGCCGGTCGCAAGGCAACCCCAACGCGGAGGAAAGCGTGACGCTCTCGACATGGGCATCGTGCCGACCGGCCTGCCAGTCGGATGCAACCCGGCGCCGCCACCTGCTTGCGCGGAAGAAGCGGCCGATGGGCCGATGTGCTCGTGGCGCACTGACGCGCGCGGCTACAGCAGCCCCTGGTTGGCGGCCGCGATCACCGCATGCGCACGCGTACGCACCTGCAGCTTGAGGCAGATGTTCTTCATGTGGGCGCAGACCGTCCGCCCGCTGATCGAAAGATGGCGGGCGATGTCCCCTGTGACATGGCCTTCGGCAACGAGCCGGAGCACCTCGCGTTCCCGCGCCGAGAGAACTCCGCGGGGGCCGCCTTCGGCTTCCCGCAGTGCAAGGGGGGCATTTCCAAGTCGCATCAGCAGGTGCCGGATCACGCTCGGCGACACCGCCGCACCGCCATTGACGACCTGCAGCACCGCCTGCGCGAAATTCTGGAACCAGGAGTTCTTGACGAGATAGCCCCACGCACCCGCGGTGAACGCCCGGCGCACATGAACCTCGTCTTCCAGAGCCGAATGCACGATGACCTCAGCCGAACCGCAATGGCTTTTGGCGCTCTCGATCAGTTCGAATCCTTTGCCGCCGTCGAGCCGGACGTCGACGATGAGAACGTCGAATTCATGCTGTGCCAGAAGGCGCTTGCCTTCCCGCAGGCTGCCCGCTTCGCCGACGATGCGCACGCGCGCATCCATGGCCAGTTCGTGGGCAATTGCACGCCGCGCACCGGCGTCTTCGTCGATCACCAGCACCCGCACCGGCTTCTCGGGCTGGCCGGACAGGAAGCCCGGCCATGAATTCACCGGTACCCGATTCGTCTCCTGCGCAGGGGCGCTTTCGATCTTCGCGAGCCAGTGCGGGGCGCCACGCGTCAACGGTGACGGCTCGGGTGGGACTGCATCCAAGGATGGCTTCATGCTGTTGCTGAAGTTCAGTTCAGGCTGAATGAGCGCTGGATGCCGCGGCATCCAGCGCCCGTTCACGGGGCGGCCGAACGGTGAGCCCGTTCAAGAGCGTCGTCAGGCCCTCGGTGCGGCGTGCGGCGCATTCCGCAGCCGCGCGCTGGGCCTCGTCGGCCACCTTGCCCAGCAAGGTCACCACGCCGTCTTTCACACGTACATCGATATCACAGGCGTTGACTGCGGGGTCCCAGTTGAGTTGAGCGAAAACATCGTGTCTGAGTTGAATGTCCGGGTTCATGGCAATCCTTTCTGAAGTCGGAGGAAACCTGTCCATGGCGTCAGAGCACTGCGGACCACGAGCCCGAGATGCGGCTTTCGAGTTCCGCGATGCCCACGTGGCACAGGTCGTTGTTCAGCGTGGCCTTGAGCCGCTGGGTGACCGCTTCGCTCAGCTGCGCCTTCAGTTCGCCCATGAAAGGGTTCGAGGCGAAAAGCGTGAGCGAGGCGTACTCACCGGCCTTCAGGCCCGCGTCCAGCCGGTGGGCGATTTCCTTCGCGAAGCGCTGGTGCTCATTGCGCCGTGCGTCGCTGCGCGGCTCGAAATGGTTGAGGCCCCGGCTGTTGTCGGCGGCCTGGCTGCCGGGACGGTCCGACTCGAGTTCCCTGGCGTGCAGCCGGCTTGCATCGTGTGCGAGGGTTGCGACCGGCACCAGCGGCGACTTGGCGGTGTCTCGGCGAAAGATGCGTGCCGATGCGGCATTGGCGATGACGATCAATTGGGTCTTCATGACGCTTCCCGGAGTAAGGGCGATGCCCAAGACTAGGACGCGGATTCACGACAGACTTTGCGCTGGATCAACTTCCGGCCTCTTGCCCGAGCTGCTTGCACGGCTAGCGAGTGCCCAGGCCGACGACAACGGTGTTGCGTACCTGCGCATTCCGTTGAATGCGCTCCCGGTGCACCGCCCCTCGGCCCAGAGCTAGCCGGGCAGGGCGGGTTCAGTGCGCCTCGGTCAGCTGATCGAGGATCGCCGGGTTCTCCAGCGTCGACACGTCCTGCGTGATCGCTTCGCCCTTGGCCACCGAGCGCAGCAGGCGGCGCATGATCTTTCCGCTGCGGGTCTTGGGCAGGTTGTCGGCGAAGCGGATTTCCTTGGGCTTGGCGATGGGGCCGATCTCCTTGCCGATCCAGGCGCGCAGCTCGGCCGCCAGGCGGTCGGCTTCCTTGCCCTCGGGGCGCGGCTGCTTGAGCACCACGAACGCGCAGATCGCCTCGCCGGTGGTGTCGTCTGGCCGGCCGACCACCGCGGCCTCGGCCACCAGCGCCGTGCAGGCCACAAGCGCCGATTCGATTTCCATGGTGCCCATGCGATGGCCGCTGACGTTCAGCACGTCGTCGATGCGCCCGCCGATGGTGAAGTAGCCCGTGAGCGCATCGCGCGCGGCGCCATCGCCCGCCAGGTAGTAGCCGCGCAGCTCCGGCGGGTAGTAGCTCGAACGGTAGCGCGCGTCGTCGCCCCACACCGCGCGGATCATGCTCGGCCAGGGCTTCTTGATGACCAGCAGGCCGCTCTCGCCGTTGGGCACGTCGTTGCCCGTCTCGTCGACGATGGCCGCGGCGATACCCGGAAAGGGCAGGGTGCAGGAGCCCGGCACGAGGTCGGTGGCACCCGGCAGCGGCGTGATCATGTGGCCGCCGGTCTCGGTCTGCCACCAGGTGTCGAGCACCGGGCAGCGGCCGCCGCCCACGTGCTTGCGATACCACTCCCACGCGGCCGGGTTGATCGGTTCGCCGACCGAGCCCAGCACGCGCAGGCTGCGCAGGTCGTAGCGGTCGGGGTGAACGGCGGAGTTGCCTTCGGCTGCCTTGATGAGCGAGCGGATGGCCGTGGGCGCGGTGTAGAAGACCGTGACGTAGTGCCGCTCGATCATCTGCCAGAAGCGCCCCGCGTCAGGGAATGTGGGCACGCCCTCGAACATCACCTCCGTCGCGCCAATGGCCAGTGGGCCGTAGGCGATGTAGGTGTGGCCGGTGACCCAGCCGATGTCGGCCGTGCACCAGAACACGTCGTCGTCGTGCATGTCGAAGGTCCACTTCGTGGTGAGCGCCGCATGCAGCAGGTAGCCACCGCTGCAGTGCTGCACGCCCTTCGGCTTGCCGGTGGAGCCCGATGTGTAGAGCAGAAACAGCGGATGCTCGGCGCCTACCCATTCGGGTTCGCAGCTGTCGCCCTGTGCTTCAGTGATCTCGTGCATCCACAGATCGCGCGGCGTCCACGCAATGGGCCCGCCGGTGCGGCGGTAGACGATGACCGACTCCACCGCCTCGCAGCCGCCCAGCGCAAGCGCCTCGTCGACCATTGTCTTGAGCGGCAGCTGCTTGCCCGCGCGCACCTGCTGGTCGGCCGTGATGACCACGGCGGCGCCGGTGTCCGCGATGCGGTCGCGCAGCGCGTGCGCCGAGAAACCGCCGAACACCACCGAGTGCACTGCGCCCAGCCGCGCGCAGGCCTGCATCGCGACCACGCCTTCGACCGACATCGGCATGTAGATGACGACGCGGTCGCCTTTCTTTACGCCGCGCGCCTTCAGCGCGTTGGCCATGCGGCAGGTCTGCGCGAGCAGTTGCGAATAAGTTGTGTGGGTGATCTTGCCGTCGTCCGACTCGAAGATGATCGCCACCTTGTTGCCCTTGCCGGCCTCCACCTGGCGATCGAGGCAGTTCCACGAGACGTTGAGAGTGCCGTCCTCGAACCAGCGGTAGTAGGGCGCATCGCTGCTGTCGAGCGTCTTGGTGAACGGCGTTTTCCAGCCGATGAATTCGCGCGCAAGGCGAGCCCAGTAGCCCTCGTGGTCGGCATCGGCTTCGGCCACAAGGGCGTCGTAAGCGGCGCGACCGGCGATATGCGCGGTGCGGGAGAGTGCTTCCGGGGGCGCATAGATCGGAAGGCGGGACGGGAGATCGGGAGCGTTCATGTCTCGTGTCTTTCGTGGGGTGATGGCGCGATCTTGCCGGCGGCGAAGGAGAAAACCTTGCGCCAGCGCAAGCTTCGATGCGGCGCGTGCACTCCTAATCGGGCCATTGCACACAAGGAGACTCCATGGAAGACGATCTGGTCGCGCGCATTGCCGCGAATCCGCAGTACAAGCAACTCAAGCGCCGGCGCGACCGCTTCGGCTGGACGCTGGCGGTGCTGATGCTCGCCGCCTACTACGGCTTCGTGCTGCTGGTGGCCTTCGACAAGGAGTTCCTGGCGCGACGCATGGGCGAAGGCGTCATGACCCTTGGCATGCCGATCGGCTTCGGCGTGATCATCTTCACCGTGGCCATCACCGGCTACTACGTGCGCCGTGCGAACGCGGAGTTCGACACCCTGTCGGACGCCGTGGTCAAGGCCGTGCAGAAGGTGGCCAAGCCATGAACACACATCTCCTGCGCGTGCGGTCCGCCGCCGTCCTTCTTGCGCTGGGCGCGGTCTCGGCGGGCGCTCTTGCGGCTGGCGCCGACCTGGGCCAGCTGCAGCGACAGCCCACCAACTGGACCGCCATCGGCATGTTCGCTCTGTTCGTGGTGGGAACGCTCTTCATCACCAAGTGGGCCGCGGCGCGCACCCGATCGGCATCCGATTTCTACACGGCCGGCGGAGGCATCACGGGCTTCCAGAACGGGCTTGCCATTGCCGGCGACTACATGTCGGCAGCGTCGT
This sequence comes from Variovorax multivorans, assembly GCF_051216835.1. Classification (NCBI taxonomy): domain Bacteria; kingdom Pseudomonadati; phylum Pseudomonadota; class Betaproteobacteria; order Burkholderiales; family Comamonadaceae; genus Variovorax; species Variovorax multivorans. The sequence goes on along the minus strand of NZ_JBPJZL010000010.1, from coordinate 20,760 downwards.
TCCTCGGCATTTCAGCCGCGGTGATGGCCACCGGCTATGACGGGCTGATCTATTCCATCGGCTTCCTGGTGGGCTGGCCTGTCATCACCTTCCTGATGGCCGAGCGGCTGCGCAACCTCGGCAAGTTCACCTTCGCCGACGTGGCGGCCTTCCGCTTCAAGCAGACCCCGGTGCGCATCTTCGCGGCCTCGGGCACGCTGGTGGTGGTGGCGTTCTACCTGATCGCGCAGATGGTGGGGGCGGGGCAGCTCATCAAGCTGCTGTTCGGCCTGGAGTACTGGATCGCGGTGGTTATCGTGGGCTCACTCATGATGGTCTACGTGCTCTTCGGCGGCATGACGGCCACCACCTGGGTGCAGATCATCAAGGCCGGCCTGCTGCTGGGCGGCGCGAGCTTCATGGCGGTGTCGGTGCTGTGGCACTTCGGCTTCAGCCCGGAGGCGATGTTTGCCGGTGCGGTGAAGGTCAAGACCGACCTGGCGCTCAAGGACGGCAAGACCGCCCAGGTGGCAGCGAGCATCGGACAGTCGATCATGGGCCCGGGCAACTTCGTGAAGGACCCGATCTCGGCCATCTCCTTCGGCATGGCGCTCATGTTCGGCACGGCCGGCCTGCCGCACATCCTGATGCGCTTCTTCACCGTGCCCAGCGCCAAGGAGGCGCGCAAATCGGTCATGTGGGCCACGGGCTGGATCGGCTACTTCTACCTGCTGACCTTCATCATCGGCTTTGGGGCCATCACCTTCGTGCTGACCAACCCCGACTTCCTCGACGCCAAGGGCGTGCTCAAGGGCGGCGGCAACATGGCGGCGATCCACCTGGCCAATGCGGTGGGCGGCAACGTGTTCCTGGGCTTCATCTCGGCGGTGGCCTTCGCGACCATCCTCGCGGTGGTGGCGGGCCTTACGCTGTCGGGCGCGTCGGCCGTGTCGCACGACCTGTATGCCACCGTCATCAAGAAGGGCGACGCCGGCAGCGCGGCCGAGCTGCGGGTGTCCAAGATCACCACGCTGGCGCTCGGTGCGCTGGCTGTGCTGCTGGGCATCGTGTTCGAGAAGCAGAACATCGCCTTCATGGTGTCGCTGGCTTTCGCCATCGCGGCCTCGGCCAACTTCCCGGTGCTCTTCATGTCGGTGCTCTGGAAGGGCTGCACCACGCGCGGCGCGGTGATCGGCGGCTTCCTCGGGCTGGTCTCTTCGGTGGCGCTGACGGTGGTGTCGCCTTCGGTCTGGGAGGCCACCTTCGGCTACCCGGCGGGGTCGGCACCGTTCCCGTACACCTCGCCGTGCCTGTTCTCGATGAGCATCGCGTTCGCGGGCATCTGGCTGTTCTCGGTGCTGGACCGCAGCGCGCGCTCCCAGGTGGACCGCGGCGGCTTCCTCGCCCAGCAGGTGCGTTCCGAGACCGGCATCGGCGCACACGGCGCGAGCGGGCACTGAACGAGCCTGCACGCTGACCACGGCCCGGCGCCGTGGTCAGTCAGCGCCTATCAGCACCTTGACATGCGCAGCGGCGCTGCGGGCGAGGGCACTGAGCGCATAGCCGCCTTCCAGGCAAGAGATGACGCGCCCATGGCAATGGCGCTGCGCCACATCCATGATCTGCCGCGTGACCCAGGCGTAGTCGCGCTCCACCAGGCCGAGGTTGCCCATGTCGTCCTCCCGATGCCCGTCGAAGCCCGCGGAGATGTAGACGAGCTGCGGCGCGAAGGCTTCGAGCGCGGGCAGCCAGCGCCCGGTGACAGCCGCGCGGAACGCATCGCTGCCCGAACGCGCGGGCAAGCCAATATTCACCATGTGCGAGCCGTTGTCGTCTTCGCCCGAGAAGGGGTAGATGCCCTTCTCGAAGATGGAGCACATGAGCACGCGATCGTCGCCGCGGAAGATGTCGACGCTGCCGTTGCCGTGGTGCACGTCGAAGTCGATCAGGGCCACGCGCTGCAGGCCGTGCACGTGCAGCGCATGCCGGATACCCACTGCCACATTGTTGAAGAAGCAAAAACCCATGGCCGCTTCGCGCACCGCATGGTGGCCGGGCGGACGTACGTTGCAGAAAGCCGTGGACGCCTTGCCCGCCAGCACCAGGTCGGTTGCCAGCACCGCGGCACCGGCCGCTCGCAACGCGGCCTGCACGGTGTGCGGGTTCATGAGGGTGTCGGGGTCGACGAAGTGGAGGCCTTCGGTGGGAGCGGCGGCAATGAGTTCGCGCACGTACGACATCGTGTGTGCGCGCGCCAGCTGGGTGCGCGTGGCAAGGGGCGCATCGTACGGCGCCATGTAGTCGAGCATGCCCGCGATCAGCAGCCGGTCATGAATGGAGGAAGACCGCTCGGAGCATTCCGGGTGGCCCGCGCCCATGTCATGGCGCGCGCAGTCGGGGTGGGTGATGTAGGCGCTGAGCATGCGAGTCCTTCGGAGTCCCGGGGGCGGTACGCGCGGAAGACTCGCTGCCAGATGCGACCCCGAAGTGGGTTGGGGAAGCTTCACTCTAGGCAAACAGGCGCGTGCCGCTGTTGCGCTGGATCAAGCAAGCGGACGACAAGCGCCGCATTCGCTACGGCCGGATGCCGGCACGGTGTTGACGTGCATCAAAGGCCGTGGGAGGTGCGGTCCGCAGAATCGCCCGCACTGTTCACGAGGTACGAATGCAATCCCTTCTCTATTCCGGTCTTCTCGATCTTCCATGGTGGGGCGCGATGCTGGCCGCGCTGGCGCTCACGCACGTCACCATCGCTTCGGTCACCATCTTCCTGCACCGCCACCAGGCGCATCGCGCTCTCGAGCTGCACCCGGCGGCGAGCCATTTCTTCCGCTTCTGGCTGTGGCTGACCACCGGCATGGTGACGAAGGAGTGGGCAGCGGTGCACCGCAAGCACCACGCCAAGTGCGAAACACCCGAAGATCCGCACAGCCCGCAGGTGTACGGGCTCAACAGGGTGCTGTGGGGCGGCGTGTTCCTCTACGTGCGCGAAGCGGGGCATGCGGAAACCCTCGAGCGCTACGGCCACGGCACGCCCGACGACTGGCTGGAGCGCAATCTCTACTCGAAGCACAAGATCCTCGGCATCGTGCTGATGGGCATCGTGGACATGGCAGTCTTCGGCGTGGTGCCTGGCGGCCTGGTCCTGCTCACGCAGATCGCGTGGATCCCGTTCTGGGCGGCCGGCGTGGTCAACGGCATCGGCCACTACTGGGGCTACCGCAACTGGCCCGCCCGTGACGCCAGCACGAACATCTCGCCGATCGGCATCCTGATCGGCGGGGAAGAGCTGCACAACAACCACCACGCCTTTCCCAGCTCGGCCAAGCTCTCGAGCAAGTGGTTCGAGTTCGACATCGGCTGGCTCTACATCCGCACGCTGCAGGCCCTGGGCCTGGCGACGGTAAAGCACGTGGCACCCACGCCGCGCCTCGTTGCGCCCAAGGCGAATGTCGATCTCGCCACGGTGCAGGCAGTCATCCGCTGCCACTACGACGTGCTGTCGAACTACACGCGCTCGCTGAAGAAGGCCTGCGCAGTGGAGCTCGGTCGCCTGCGCCGCATGTCGCCTGAAGCCGCGCGTGCCCTCAAGGCTGTGAAGCCATTGCTGGGCAAGGACCAGGGCCTGCTCGGCCCGTCGCGGTACCAGCAGGTGATACAGGCGTTGAATGCATCGCAGGCACTGACTACTATGTATTCCATGCGCGGGGAGTTGACCGCCCTGTGGAGCCGTTCCGCCGCCACCGGCGAGCAGCTTGCCAGGCAGTTGCAGGACTGGTGCCAGCGCGCCGAGGCGAGCGGCATCGCACCGCTGGCGGACTTTTCCCGCCGCCTGCGTTCTTACGCCTGAACGGCCCTGCGCCGAGAGGATGCGATCGAGGCTTGCGTAATGGTTTGGCGATTCGATGTCTGCAACGGCGATGCCGACGGCCTCTGCGCCGTCGTGCAGTGGCGGCTGCACGAGCCCGGGCCGGCAGAGCTCGTGACGGGGCTCAAGCGCGACATCGCGCTGCTCGGCCGCGTTCCGGGACAAGCCGGCGACGAAGTCAACGTGTTCGACATCTCGATGCAGCGCAATCGCGGCGACCTGCTGCGCCTGCTCGACGACGGCGTGCGTGTGCGCTACTTCGATCATCACGCCGCTGGCGAGGTGCCGGTGCATCCGATGCTCGAGGCACACATCGACGAGGAAAGTGCTGTCTGCACCAGCCTGCTGGTCGACCGCCACCTGGGCGGAGCGTATCGCGCCTGGGCGCTGGTCGGCATCTATGGCGACAACCTGGGCGCGGTGGCCGACCGGCTGGCGCTCGAAGGCGGCTTCGAGCCCGGCGACTGCGCCGGGCTGCGCCGGCTGGGCGTGCTGATCAACTACAACGCCTACGGCGAGTTCGAGCACGACGTGCGCATCGCACCCCGCCTGCTGTTTCCGCTGATGGCGCGCTATCCGGACCCGCGCGACATGATGGCGCACGAGAGCGTCGTCGACGAGATCGATGCAATGCGCCACAGCGACCTGCAGTTGGGCGCGGACGCCGCCGTGCTTTGGCAGGGGCCCCAGGGTAGCGTTCGCGTGCTGCCCGACGCGCCGTGGAGCCGGCGCGTGCAGGGCTGTCTCGCCAACGAGCTGGCAAACGGCGAGCCCGGCTGTGCGCACGCAGTGCTGAAGGTGCAGGGCGACGGCTATGTCGTCAGCGTGCGTGCGCCGCTGGCACTTCCGCGCGGCGCCCATGCGCTGTGCAGCCGCTTCGGCGGCGCCGGCCGCTCGCGCGCGGCGGGCATCGACCGATTGCCGCGCGGCGACTTGTCGCGCTTTGTCGAGGCTTTCGCCGGGGCGTCCTGGAGTTAGCGCGCCGAATGACGTCGCAGACGCGAGGATTCCTTGCGCTATCTCAAAGGGAGGGCGGGCAGGGACGCATAACGTTGCGGCATGAAAGCACTCGTATACCGGGGCCCCGGCCTCAAATCGCTCGAAGACCATTCCAAGCCGGAGATCCAGGCGCCGGGCGACGCCATCGTCAAGATACTCAAGACGACCATCTGCGGCACCGACCTGCACATCCTCAAGGGCGATGTGTCGACCTGCACGCCGGGCCGCATCCTCGGGCACGAGGGTGTGGGCGTGGTCGAGAGCGTCGGCGCCGGCGTCACGGCCTTCAGGGCGGGCGATCATGTGCTGATCTCGTGCATCTCGTCGTGCGGCAAGTGCGAGAACTGCCGCCGCGGCATGTATTCGCATTGCGCCACCGGCGGCTGGATTCTCGGCAACACCATCGACGGCACGCAGGCCGAGTACGTGCGCATTCCGCATGCGGACACCAGCCTGTATCCCGTTCCGCCTGGCGCGGACGAAGAGGCGCTGGTGATGCTCAGCGACATCCTGCCGACGGGCTTCGAGTGCGGCGTGCTCAACGGCAAGGTCGCGCCCGGCAGCACGGTGGCCATCGTGGGCGCCGGGCCGATCGGGCTGGCCACGCTGCTCACGGCCCAGTTCTATTCGCCGTCGCAGATCATCCTGATCGATCTGGACGACGGCCGGCTGGAGGTTGCGCGCCGCTTCGGCGCGACGCACACGATCAACAGCACCGACGGCAAGGCGGCCGAGGCGGTGCTCGCGCTGACAGGCGGGCGCGGCGTCGACGTGTCGATCGAGGCGGTCGGCATACCGGCCACCTTCGTGCTGTGCCAGGACATCGTGGCGCCCGGCGGCACCATCGCGAACATCGGCGTTCATGGGCACCCGGCCGAGCTTCACCTGGAGCGGCTGTGGTCGCAGAACATCGCGATCACCACGCGGCTGGTCGACACCGTGTCCACGCCGATGCTGCTGAAGACGGTGCAGTCCCACAAGGTGGACCCGGCCCTGCTGATCACGCACCGCTTCACGCTGGACCAGGTGCTGGATGCCTACGACACCTTCGGGCGCGCAGCCGAGACGCATGCGCTGAAGGTGATCATCGAAGCGTAGGGAGCGCCCATGACCGCGCGACGCAATCCGCAATGCGCCTGCGCGAGCGCATTCTGGGCGGCGTGACGCGGCAGATACTCGAGCAGATGACGGTACCGGTCTTGATGGCGCACTGAGGCGGCAGGGGGCCTTGGCGCCTTCTCGCCATTTTTTGATGTCGCTGAGTCGCAAACAAGCCATATGCACACCACACTGGTCAACGCACTGCGAGAGCAACTCCAGCGGGAGACCGGGCAACCCGTAGCCTTGCTCGAGACGCACATTTCCTGGGTGCTGCTGACACAGACGCAGGCCTTCAAGCTCAAGAAGCCAGTGCGCCTGCCGTTCCTGGACTTTGGCAGCGTCGAGGCCCGAAAGCACTTCTGCGAGGAGGAGCTGCGCCTCAACCGACGCTTTGCTCCTTCGCTCTACATCGACGTGGCACCGGTCTGCGGCACGCGCGAGTCGCCGCGCATCGGTGGCGCCAGCACGGTGATCGACCACGTGGTGCGCATGCTGCGTTTCCCCGATTCGTCGCTGCTGCGCAATCTGCTGGTGGAAGACCGGCTGCAGCCCGCGCTGCTCGACGGCTTCGCGCAGCGGCTGGCCGCCTTGCACGCGGCTGCGGAGCAAGCGACGCCGGTGTCAGGCTTCGGCAGCCCCGACTCGATCGTTCGAGCGGCTACGGATGTGCTGGCCGCGTTGCGAGCACAGGGCGACGACAGCCGTCTCGCCACCCTTGCCGCGCTGGACACGTGGATTCGGGAGCAGGGCCAGGTGCTGCGCATCGCATGGATCGCCCGCCAACAGGGCGGTTCGATACGTGAATGCCACGGCGACCTGCACATGGCCAACGTGGTCCTGGTCGACGGTGCGCTCATGCCCTTCGACTGCATCGAGTTCGACCCGGCGCTGCGCTGGATCGACGTGATGAGCGACCTTGCATTCCTCACTGTGGACCTGAAGGCCCATGGCCACGACGATCTTGCGTTCCGCTTCCTGGATGCCTCGATGCAGCACAGCGGTGACTACCCGGGCCTGCAGGTGTGGCGCTTCTACGAGGTTTATCGGGCGCTGGTGCGGGCCATGGCCACGGGGCTGGGTCCAAGGCCCCCGGATGGCGAGGCCCGCCCCGACTACCTTGCCTGCGCGACGCGGCTGACGACGCAGCCGGAGGAGGGCGCCCGCCTGATGATCACGCACGGCTTGTCGGGCTCAGGAAAATCCAGCGTTGCCTTGCAGCTGTTGTGCGCCGCGGGCGCTGTCCGCGTGCGGTCGGACGTGGAGCGCAAGCGCCTGTATGGCCTCGATCCGCTGGCGCGATCCGTCGCCCTTGGGCTCGACATTTACGGCGCGCAGGCAACCCTGCGGACTTTCGAGAGACTGCGCGCCTGCGCCCGCGATGCGCTGCTGGCGGGCTATCCGGTGATCGTGGACGCGGCCTTCCTGCGCGGCGCCGAGCGACGCAGCTTCCAAGCCCTGGCAACCGAGCTCCGCGTGCCTTTCACGATCCTGGATTGCCGCGCAACCCCGGCCACGCTGCGCCGCCGCGTGGCCGAGCGCGACGCGGCAGGCACGGACGCCTCGGAAGCCAGCCTCGCGGTGCTGGAGCGTCAGTTTGAATGGCAAGACCCGCTGGCGGCCGACGAGCGCGCGCTGGCCATCGAGGTCTCCACGGAAGACACCGTAGACATCGCGCTGGTCGCAGCGCGATGGCGCGCCACGACCGCGAACCGCTGAACCCTCACTGGCTGGCGAGCGACCCGCTCGGCAGCGTGAAACGCTCGTGTTCGGTCTTCGCGCTTTCGGGCGCACGCACCAGCAGCACCGGCACGGGCGACAGGCGCAGGATGTGCTCCGCGCTGCTGCCCATGACCCAGCGGCCGATTCCTCGACGGCCGTGAGTGCCGATCACGATCAGCTCTGCCTTCGATGCTTCCGCCTCGGCAATGACCTGGTCGTGCACGGTGCCCTTGAAGCTGTCGAGCAGCACTGTGTCGGCTTCGACGTCTGCTCCCGCAGCCGTGGCCCGCGCGGCTTGGAGCAGCTTCGTGGCGTTGCCGCGCAGTTCTTCGAGCCAGTTGCCGGCATGGCCCGCGTAGGCATCCATGGCCAGCGCGAAGGACAGCTCGTCGATGACGTGCGCCAGGCGCAGGCGTCCGCCCGTGAGCTTTGCCAGTTTGATGGCTTCGGCCAGGCCATGGCTGGATGTGGAACTGCCGTCAATGGGAACAAGAATTCGCTGGTACATGGCACGACTCCGGTTTGTTGAATGGATCGGTCCAGTATCCGCACGGGCGCTCCGCACGGCTTGACATTGATCAAGCGCGAAGCCGTGACTGGCCGGGACTTGATCTGGAACAAACCCGCGCGCGAACGAAAGCGCCACCCTTGAGGCATGCACAGGACAACCCTCATGACCCACGCCACCGTTCGCATCATTCGCCAGGAGCACGCCGCGCTCGCCGCCGTGCTCCGTTCCATCGTCATGCTGCTCGAGCAACACCGAAAGAAGGGCACCTTGCCCGATTTCGCGACGCTGCGAGCCATGCTTTTCTACGTGGACGAGTTTCCGGAGAAGCGCCACCACCGCAAGGAAACCGAACTGCTGTTTCCCAAGCTGCGCGCCAGAACGCCGATCTCGCGGGATCTGCTCGACAAGCTCGACGGCGACCATGCCAAGGGCGAACGCAGGATCCGCAACGTCGAGCACGCCCTGCTGGCGTTCGAGATGCTGGGCGAGTCGCGGCGCGAAGAGTTCGAGAAAACGGTCGGCGAATATGTCGACTTCTATTTGAGCCACATGGCGCTGGAGGAGCGCGAGATCCTGCCGCTGGCCGAGCGCGTGCTGACCGAGAACGACTGGCGCGACCTGGACGAGGCCTTCGCGCAGAACCGCGACCCGATGACCGGACACGTGCCCGACCTCGAATACAACGCGCTCTTCACGCGCATCGTGAATATCGTTCCCGCACCCATCGGCCTGGGGCCGGCGCTCTGAGCCGGTAGCCGCAGGCCGATCGGAAAGAGAAGGGCGGTCATCAATTGGATTCCGCCCCTCAGATCGATTGCGGCGACAGCGTGATCGGGCACACCACGTCTCGCGAATCTTCCGCGCTTCTGACGGCAGTGCCGAAGGCCTGAAGACGCGCTGCACAACTGCCGTCGTCGACCTCGCGCATCGTGACCGAAGAGTTCAGGATCGGCGCGCGTCCCATGAAGTCGCCGATTTCTGCCGCCGTGTTCGGCACCCCCTGGCCACCCATGACCGAGAGCACGGCGACATCGGGCAACCGATAGCGTTGGCGCGCGACAAAGCTGCGCATGGGGCCGGCGAGCTGCAGCATCCAGATCGGCGACACCAGCACGACGGCATCGAAGTCGCCGGGCGGCGGACCGTCGTAGTGAATGGTGGGCTGTCGCCGGAAGAACGAATCGAGCACGCAACGCAAGCTGCCGAGGGCGCCGCTGCGAGGGCGCACCTCGGTGATGCTCGCGAGTTGCCAGTTCTGCTGGCTGCACAGGAGCTCCGCGACCCGGCGGGAAGTGCCCGTGTAGGAATAGACGATCACCAGGACGTTGTTCATGCTTGCCTCTGCTGCGTTCATGGACAGTCAATGTAGGCAGCGTCGAGGGATACGGATTTGCGCTGCATCAAGAACCGGCGGTGTCGTGCCGGCGCGCCGCGAGCCATCGGATTTCTTGATTTGGCGCAAGGCGAGGCGCCGGGTGCGCGAGGACCATCCTTGCACCGGGGAACGTCTCCGCCGAAGGAACCATCATGAAAATCCTGCTTGCCGTCGATGGCAGCGACTACACGAATCGCATGCTGTCCTACCTGACCACGCACAAGGAATGGGCGAATGCGGGCCACGCCTTCACGGTCTTCCATGCGGTGCTGCCGGTGCCGCACCGAGCCGCGGCCTTCGCAGGGCCGGACATCGTGCACGGGTACTACGAAGACGATGCGCGGGTGGTGCTCGAGCCTGTGCGCGCGTTGCTGGCCAGGAACGGCATTGAAGCCCGCTTCGAGCACCGCATCGGTCATCCCGCCGAGGAGATCGCTTCGTTCGCGCAGAAGGGGCAGTTCGATCTCGTGGTGATGGGTTCGCGGGGCCATGGCACCTTGACCAACCTGGTGCTTGGGTCGGTTGCCACCAAGGTGCTGGCTGCGTGCACGGTGCCGGTCTTGCTGGTGCGTTGAATGAGTGCCACAACCCTGGCACGGGGCGTGAGCGCGGGCGATGCCACCGCACGGACGCCGTGAGATTGATCCTGCGCAAGGCCGCGCGCGGCCGCTCGCCCAAGAATGATCGCAGGCAATGCCGATCACCCATAACGAGGTCGTCCCATGAACAACATCACATCGAGCGGAACCCTGCAAATCCTGGGGTTCTGCATCGCCACGCTCCTGGCCACGGGTGTTCTCGTGCTTGCGGGTCTGAGCGAGCGCAACTCTGCGTCGGGCAACCTGATTTCCGTCTCCCACACAACGAAAGACTCACGATGAACTCCAGCCGCCGCACTTTCATGCTCACGCTTGCCGCGACGGGCGCTGCCATTTCCGCCCCCAACTCGTTCGCGCAGGCCCGGCTTGAAGAAAAGGATCCGCAGGCCGCCGCTCTGGGCTACGTGGCCGATTCGTCGAAGGCCGACGCGAAGAAATTTCCCAAGCACGACAACGCCCAGTTATGCAGCGGTTGCGCGCTCTGGCAATCCAAGCCGACGGACGCGCAAGGTAACAGCGACCGCCGCATCATTTAACATAATGCACATTGTGTTCCTGGGCGGAACCAAGCTAGGGCGTTGCTTTATCCGGCTGCTTCAAGATCCGGGTGGTCAAGGTTTCTTGCCTGCGAATTTGAGTTCTTCTATAAAAGGCTGTTGGGCAAGCGAAGCGCGTCAGGCCGAAGGCAAGCGTCGAGGAGCTGTGGGCAAGTCACGCACCCCGAAGGGGCTGTCCACAGGCTTGTCCTGTGGGCAGGTGACTTGTCCATAGCGGACGGGCACAACACCGTTTCGAGATCTCATTGCGTTCAACAAAGCCGAATCACAACAATGCTCCATGAAGGGATACAGAAGCGACCCATCGCGCTTGACAGGCATTTTCGTATTCGGTTTTGGGCTACCGCCTGGTCAGAGCTCGTCAATGTGGGTCTTGCCCCATCGACCCGACGAGATCGACTTTCTCACGTTGACGCTCTGTACTCTCACACCGACGAGGCACATGGCGACGGAGCCCTTGATAACGCGTTGAGCGAACTGGACGTCGGGCGCGTCCAGTCATTTCTCGAAGCGTTTCTGCTCTCTTTGCAGCTTGGGACGCAATCGACACCACCAACGCGTGTCATCCGCTGGAAGACTGCCTTTGGATTTGTTCGCTGGACATTACTTGCCCTGGGCTCGGTTGTTGACAGCCAAGAGGTGCTACAGGCTCTTGACAGGAGGGTTCAGGCGCTTAGCCAGCTATACGGCAGTCTTCGACCTCATCGTCGCCTTCCTGCACACGTTGTGCGAACAATTCCCACGGCTGTGCTCGAGGAGTTATGGGAGCGGATCACACCAGGTGCGACGACCAATCCTTTCCGAGATGAAGCGCTTCAGTGGAGAAATCTCGTTTTGTTCAGCATGCTGCTGCTTCTCGGCCTTCGATGTGGTGAATTGCTCTCCGCAGCTTCCGACGCAATCAAGTCAGAGCGATCACGAGACGGACTCATGCGACATTGGGTCAACATCCAGTTCAATAAATACGAGGACGATCCCAGGTCGACGCCTGCATCAATAAAAACTGGGAACTCCGTGCGGCAGTTGCCCATTTCAATCCAAATGGAGGCGATGGTTGCCAACTACATCATGAACCATCGCGGTCGAAAGGACAGCAGCTATCTCGTGCTCAATCGATATGGAGCGCCGCTTTCCACGCGTGGCCTCAGGCGAGTCTTTGAGACCTTGACTCTGAGTCTTACACCTGCTGCGCGGAGGTTGTTGCGGGATCGAACTGGGATGGAATGGCTATCGCCCCACGATCTTCGCCATACCTGTGCGGCCTTCAGAATGCAGCATCTGATTGGCACAGGCACCGCGATGCCCGACGCAATGCAACTGATGCGCGCATTTTTCGGCTGGTCGCATGAGTCGCAGATGCCCAAGCTATACGCACGAACTGCATTCGAGTCCAAGCTGAACTCGGTGATGGACAGTCATTTCAATGCTCGCGTGGCTGCGATGAGAGACCTTCAGAGGAAAGAATGACGCTCGTCTCTCAAGTCAAGAATCCACGGGACGGCACGCTTCACTCTGCCCTCTCGGCTAACTTACCAAAGTTGCCATCTGTGCTGCGCTACGAAGACGACTATGACGGCCGTATTCATGCGATCAAAGAACCTGAGATCCTGGATCACTGGGAGATTGTGGAAAACGGATTCACTTCCAAGCTGGACATGACGGGCCACACGCCAACCATTCGGCGGCTCACGAGATGGCTCGTCGCAGATACGTTGACGCATTTAGCGCCAGCCACCGCTGCCTTTTATGGGAGAAATCTCCTCTATATCGACAGCGACATCATTGAATATTTGATACTTGCTGGCCCTTTCTGTGTCACAGAAGCTTGGCATGACCAGTTTCCCAAAGCCTTGGACGGAGGGAAGGCTCGCGCAGCAAAGTCGCTTCTGCGACTCTGCTGCGCGTTGCACATACTCGCATGGTCACCGGAATATATGCCGCTGGTCTCAAGCCTAAGGGAACCTCGCCGCGATCCATATAGCAAACTGAGAGAAGGCGATGCGTTCCTTCACGTTGACGAAGAGAGCATCTTGGTCGGGCTATTTGATCGCACTGCGCATCAAATTCTGATCGAAGCTAGCTCGGTTTCGGAAGCCGAACTTCAGGACATCGGGATGCTGCTCATCGGCTACCAGTTTGGAATGCGGCCGGTGCAAATCGGGCGGCTGGCGTTGTCTGGCTATACAGCTCGAACTCACGAGTCTGGTGAAGTCAGTGTGCATCTCTCGTTTCCGATGGCCAAGCAACGCTCTTCGGTCGCACGCTCTCTTACTCTAAATCGCCGTGTAAAGCGCGAATGGGCATCGATATTTGTGGAACTGCATCGACGCAGAACACAAAGAGCTGCGCACCATTCTGAGAAATTTTTTCAGCAATCATCGGCGCGCTCAGTTGGGACGCGTATGCGCGAGGCACTGAAGAAAAATGGCCTTCCTGGTCGCAGTGCATATTCATTGCGGCACACCGCTGCACAACGCCTCGCAGATTCCGGCGCAAGTGCTGAAGAGCTCGCAGAGTTTTTGGGGCATTTGACTTGGAGCACATGCTTGGTCTACTTCGAAGTCTCGCCAGCTCAAGCTGCTCGAGTCAACAAGGCTCTCGGGATCTCTGAGACATACAGACAAGTCCACACTATCGCGGAGCAGCGATTCATATCATCGGATCAGCTTGCGGCTCTCAAGGGAGATAAACAGATCGCAGGAGCTCCACACGGAATCCCCATTTCTGGGATTGGTGGCTGTGAAAGTGGGCAACCAGCCTGCCCTTTCAATCCAGTCGTGTCGTGCTACGGTTGCCCGAAGTTTATGCCGGTTTACGACATATCCGTGCATAGAGGCACACTCACGGCCATGCGCTCGATCGTCAAGGTCTTTGAAGAAGCGTCACGACTCGAAGCTGCATCGCCAGCGTTCATGCAGCTGCAGCGAACAATCGCCGACATTCAGCAGGTCATACTTGATGCGGAGGAAAGCGATGCTCAGCGCTGAATCTCTCTCCGACACTGACGGGGCGCCGCCCTCTTCTTTTCAAGCCTATATTGCGACCGGGAAACGACTGGCCATTGAACGTGGATTGCAATGGGCGATCATATTGAATGCTCACGGCGAGTGTGAAAGAGACGATGCTTGGGATATTGCTGCACTAACTGGGCGCCCGAAGCGTGGCCAATTGCTGCGGCAATTTGGCCCTCCCGCGTCGATCAAGCTTGCAGGAGAGCGGTTGAATAGCTCGGGCGAGCTTGCGATCGAAGTTCGCCCATGCCCAACAGAAGCTTGGTGTGATTTGATGAAGTCGGTTGCGATTCGATCGATAGCAGATGGACTGACGCCGATACACGTGCTTGGGCAAGTCCAAGCTCTTCGGAGCATCGCAGCTTGTACAGCTTCAGAGCCCTGGGAGCTCCGCGGTGAGGACCTGAGGATCGCACTGGCGGCTGCGGCGAATTCTGAAGGTGAAGGTGGCGCGCAGGAGAAGATCAGAACGGCCATCCGGCGCGTGTTTGATCGACATCACATTTCGGACTTTGGCCCACTGGCTTCTTATGTTCGAGACGTCAAGGCTCACGCTCTACCGAAACGGTCCAAATATCTGAATGAGCATCGACTTCAGAAAGAACTGGCAGAGCGCAAGAACTCCGATCGGTTGCCCGACCGAGACGCGTTCTGGGAATTTGTTCGTATCGTGTTTACTGAGAAGCCGCAGACGTTCAATGACTTCATGCGTTTCTCGATCGGCAAGCTCTTGATCTTTACTGGCCTCAGGGTCGGCGAAGCGACCGCCCTCCCCTTGGACTGGCAGAGGTATCGCGAATATGTGGACTTTGACGGCACGCCTGCGGGGCAAAGAGGCGGATATTCCACCGCCTCTTTGATTCGCTTTTTTTCGGAGAAGCAAGGCGAAGCAGTTGCTTCGGGCTCTGTCCTTTACGAAGACCTTCAACCTGTGCCGCTAATGTTCGCGGAGCAAATCACGGAAACACTAGATGCAGTAGCCAAGGCGACACAGCCGCTTCGAGAAACCTTGGAACTCCAAACACGGACGGGTCGCCCTCTTCCATGGTTTGCTACAGATCAGTGTGTCGACGTCCAAATTCTGTATCCGATCCTCAGTGGAAATCCCTACTGGCTTGATGTCGATGTCGCGCACATGGATCGACTAACCGCGCGCTATGTCGATTCTTCATTTGATCCTATTGTGTTCAAGGAGGCGGAAGCATTGCAGTGGAAGGAGATTGGCGGAAAGAGGAGCGCCGCGTTCTACATGTATTTTCATCGCCTCAAGAGCGATGGCGCCATAAAGCTACGAGATCGAAATGGAACAGAGCTGAGAGGTAGGATCGATTGGGACCATGTTTATCTACATATCGGTGAGTTGGAGAACTATCTGCGGACCCGGATGACTACGAAACTCTCAGATGTGTACACGCTGTCAGTCTCGGGTGGAGGATCAATGCGCTCCCATGAGTTTCTTTTCCTCCAGCCGAAAAGATCCTTGGGAGAGGCACGAAGTGGTGCCCCGGTTGACGTGTCCAGATACTTTTCAGTTGGTGTCATGGAGCCCACTTCGATCCAGATCGCTTTGGGTGGAGCGCAGGATCAACGCTCGCTCTTCGAAGCGTACGGCCAAACCGAGGCTGATAGAACTTTGCGTGTGAACACACATGCCTTTCGGCATCTACAAAATACCGAGCTCTTTAGGCTCGGCGTTTCCGATGCGATCATCACGAAGCGGTTCAAGCGGCGTAGCGTCGCTGAGAGCTATGAGTACGACCATCGAAGCCTTCAAGAGCAACTGGACCAGATGGAGCTCCCCGAACACTGGGACACCATACTCGGTGGGAGTAAGGCTGCGGAGGTCGGAAAGATGATCAAGGCGGGGATTGCAAACGGACCAATCGTCAACGAGTTCAAGGCAATTCAGAGGACCGACGGTGAAGACGCGGCATTGAATTTCTTGCGCGTTGAGGCGGACGGTTTTCATTCAACGCCGTACGGCCACTGTCTCAACAGCTTCACGGTAGATCCCTGCCCCAAGCACCTCGAATGCTTTGCAGGATGTCGGCACTTGTCAGCCACGAACCTATCGGAGAACCGTCGGCATCTTGTTGAGCTTCGCGGTCGACTGAAGAGCGCGGTGGAAGCAGCATCCGAACGACCACCCTCCTCCATTGGTCGCACGAATCAGATTGCACACGCGCAAGCCCGACTCGACGGAGTTGAACGCTTGCTTGCGACACCACCTGGCCAGCAAGTGTTTCCTGAAGGTAAGGACTTTTCTCGCCCGGAAAGAGGGAGTGTTCTGGATGGGTAGACGAAAAGCGGATGCCGACGATGAGGAACTGCGCGAAGTTCTTGAGCAACTTCTGGTCGAAGATCTGAACATCACCGCTCGGGCCGTCGCACGTCGACATTCGCAGCTCGCGAATGCTTCGGCAGTCGTCCGAAGTCCTGAACGATCCGCTTTGCTAAAGCTGTACCAGGAGCGGCAAGCACATACGCGTTCGCTGGTTCGGCAGATTGGCAAGAGGTCGTCTACCGAGGCTGCACGAATGATCGAGGATCGGGATCAGGAAATTGCGCGATTGAAGGAAAACCTCGCGGTATTGGTCGAATCACACAGACTGATGCTCGTCGCGATGGGTGAGCTCGGAGGCACCAAGAAGTTGGCGCAGCTCTACGAGCGGCATCGCGAGACTCGAGAAAAACTCGCCAAGTTGCACGCGATCCGCTGAGCACGTCAGGGCTGTTTCACTCACCCAAAGGGCGAACGTATCTACGAAATACCCAGCCAGACATCTCGCGGCCTTCGGCACTGCGCCAGGTGATCAAAGCCCAGTCGGATGTCGTCGCCTCGAGGTGTACGATTTCCCCCTGTCTTATCGTGCCGACCACGGGGGATAGATTGCGAGCGTTCAGGTGCGCCTTGAGTGCCTTGATAGCAATACGACGATTTTGTAGAAAAAGCGGGGGGACGTCGTTCTCCCTGATTGCTTTCGCGATTTCACGAGCCATAGCCCGGCGGTCCTCCTGTTGAGAAGCCCTTCCCAACAAGTCCTTCACGTAGTAGTCCAACGGAGCGGTCAGCATCCAAAGCACGATTCCGATGAGGATCTGTAGCCAAATCTCGGGACTAACACGCTGCGCAAGAGCGAGAAATACGTTGCTTGCAGTGTTTGCCGTAGAAGGTGTGCTGGAGCCGTCGTGCAATCCCGAGTCGGCGACGACTTGGCGAATGGTCTGGATCTGTGATGGCGCTACCGTCAGGCCAGCGGCCTCGATTGCGGATGCGAGGCCGTCGAATTTGTGTTGTGTCAGCTGAAAGACGCTGAGCATTCGGGCGATGGGATCATCAGCATTGCCTTCGCCCAAGATGCTTCCGACCAGCCCCTTGGGCATCAGAGCATGCGCCCACCTCTCATGCCCCGTCAACGCAGCGACACCCGCGAGGGCTGGAAAGGATCCGGCCCCCAGTGACGCTAGCGCGGCGCTTTGACCAATTAGGTCGTTCGAGAGAGCACCCATGTGCAGCGACTTCAAGGCACTGGCCGCAAGAGTTGTCGCGTTCAGTGATTTCAAAAAATCGCTTGACACGATACCGATGTTCAACGGTTTCATCGCGTGGCTGAGGGCCGTTGCTGTATTCAATGACTCAAAAAGCTTGTTCGGAAAAATCCCAGCGTTCAGTGCCTTCGTCGCAGCTCCGACACGCGTGATCGCATTCAATGACTTCATGAGGTCATTGCCTATGCTCATTGATTTCAACGTGCTCGAAAACAACTTGCTGCCACTCAGCGCGTTGATTTTTTCACCTATTTGTGAGCTCGATTGCAATGCCTTCAGCACCTGGAATGGCTCCTTGGCTGATTTTTTCGGGGGCGGCAGTTCCGACGATCTCTCCTCATCCATTTCGACCTCCATCTGACTTGTTTTTGTGCCGAAGATCACAAATGAAACGCCAAATTCCTCGCACCCATAGTGCACGTTCTTTGGGTTGCCAAGCAAAGATACCACCTCGCTTAAACCACCAAGTCATACCCCAGCTTGAAAAATCGAATGCGTTGACGGCAGTGCACTGTCCGTTCTGTTCTTGTCGCTCTTGGCTGAGGAGCCTTTGGGCGGTGCCGGTCGGGCTTTCACCCTGCAGGAGCCGCCCCGAAATACCGCCGATCGCTTTAGCAAGCTCAGCGAGCCTCGATGGCGAACGCGACCTTCTTCATGTCGGCCGTCATTACCACCAGCGCGAGGCAGGCGGACAAACCAAGCATGGCGGAGAGCCATAGCGCACCGTTGCCCCACCGTTCGACGGCGATGCCAAACAGAAATGGCGCGCCGGCTTGGACAATGCGCGCCGGCACCATGAGGAATCCCTGGCGCTGCCCGTAACCCTTGGCGCCGAAGATCAGGAGCGGAAGTGTCCCTATGGCGATGGTCAGAATGCCATTGCCCAAGCCATGCAGCACCGCGAAGGCCGCCGCGGCCGAAGTGCCGATCAGACCGAGGCAGAGCGCACCCAGCGGGTGAGCCAGCGTGGCCAACCGGGCCGACAACAGCGGATGTGCGTGCTTGAGGAAAGTGAACTCGATCACCCGACCCACCACTTGGGCCGGCCCGACGAGGGCGGCGATGCCAACTGCCGCGGCCAATGTGGCACCGCTGGCCAGCAGCAGTTCCGGCAAATGCGCGGCCATCGCTGTGCTGATGAACCAGGTCACGGCGAAGACATACGCCATCAGGACCGTGGCGCGACGCTGTTGTGCCGCGGAGAGCCCTACACCTACATCCTGCGCGGCGGTGGCGGACTTCGGTACGGGGACGGCATGAGAAGCACGTGGCAGCAGCGTGTTGAGCGGCAGACCGATCAGTAGATGCATGGCAGCCCAGGCAAGGCACGCCCCGCGCCACCCCACAGTGCTTTCCAGGTACGCCGACAGTGGCCACCCCACGGTGCTCGCAAAACCTGCGAACAGCGTGATGCCGGTGATGGCTCGTCGCGCATCCTGGCCGTGCAGCCGCACCACGGTGGCAAACGCCGCTTCGTAGAGGCCACTGCCCATGGCCAGACCCATCAGCGCCCAGGCGGCGAACACATGGCTGGCATGCGTGGCCTGGCTCAGTGCGGCCAACCCTGCAGCAAACACCAGGTTGCTGGCGATGAGCACCGAGCGCCCGCCCAGGCGGTCGATGCGCCGGCCGGCGAGGGGCCCGATACCGGCCGCGACAAGCAGCGCCACCGAGAAGGCGCCGAAGACCGTGGACGTGCTGATGCCGATGTCCTTGCCCATGGCACCGGCCAGAACCGCTGGAAGGTAGTACGACGAGGCCCACGCCAGGCTCTGAGCCACACCCAGCATCACCGTCGTCGTGGTCCTGCTTTGCACCCTGGGGTCGCCTCGCTCAGATGCTGCGCAGGTTGACCCGCTTCCACAGAGCTTCTGCGCTCTCGCGCCGCTCGCGGTAGCGGTCGACCAGGCAGTCGGCGCAGTCGCGCGCGAGCAGCTTGAACTTCAGCTCACGACTCATACCAACCCTTCGACGAGTTCACGACCTTGACCACGGCCAGCATGATCGGCACCTCGATCAGCACCCCGACTACTGTGGCCAGCGCAGCGCCCGAGTGGAAGCCGAACAGGCTGATGGCAGCGGCCACCGCGAGCTCGAAGAAATTGGACGCGCCGATCAGCGCGGAGGGGCATGCGATGTTGTGCTTCTCGCCGAGCTTTCGGTTGAGCCAATAGGCCAGGCTCGAATTCAGCACCACCTGGATCAGGATCGGCACCGCGAGCATCGCGATCACCAGCGGCTGCTTGATGATGGCTTCGCCCTGGAATGCGAACAGCAGCACGAGCGTCAGCAGAAGCGCCGCGATCGACCATGGACCGATGCGATGCATGGCGCGCTCGAACGCCGCAGGCCCGGCCTTCAGCAACTGCTTGCGCAGCACCTGCGCGAAGATCACTGGCAGGACGATGTAGAGCGCCACCGAAGTGATCAGCGTGTCCCATGGCACCGTGATGGCCGACAGGCCCAGCAGCAGGCCGACGATGGGGGCGAAGGCGAACACCATGATGGCGTCGTTCAATGCGACCTGCGACAGCGTGAAGACCGGATCTCCGCCGGTTAGGCGACTCCAGACGAAGACCATGGCCGTGCAGGGCGCGGCGGCCAGCAGGATCAAGCCAGCCACGTAACTGTCGAGCTGGTCAGCGGGCAGTGAGTCGGCGAACACCTGGCGCACGAAGAACCACGCGAGGAAGGCCATGGAAAACGGCTTCACAGCCCAGTTGATGAACAACGTCACGCCGATGCCGCGCCAATGGTTCTTCACCTGCGCAAGGGCCGCGAAATCGACCCGCAGCAGCATCGGGATGATCATCACCCAGATCAGCACGCCCACGGGGATGTTGACCTTGGCGACCTCGAGGCGGCCCACCGCCTGGAACACCGTCGGGAACAGTTGCCCCAGCGCGATGCCGACGACGATGCAGAGGAACACCCACACCGTCAGGTAGCGCTCGAAGACGCTCATGGGGGCCGGGCTTGCGCGTGGACTTTCGACGACAGTGCTCATGGTGTCAGTTCGCAGAGATGCGCTTCAGCCGCTCTTGCAGCTCAGCGTCGCTCATTGCTTCCGGGTTGTCCAGTGCGAGCAGTTGCAGCATGCGATAGGAAAGCGCCTGGCGTGTGAGCTCGAAGGCCTGCCGTTTGGCGGCATCGCCGCCTTCGGTGTTCGATGGGTCCGGATAGCCCCAATGAATCTTGACGCGCGTGCCCGGCCAGTAGGGGCACGCCTCTTGTGCCGCGCTGTCGCAGACGGTGATGACCACATGCATGACCGGCGTGGCGAATTCATCCCAGCTCTTGCTGTGAAAGCCTTCGGTATTCACGCCGGCCGCCTGCAGCACCTCGATGGCGAACGGGTTGATTCTTCCGCTGGGTGCGCTGCCGGCGCTGAACGCTTTCACGTCCTTGCCAAGCTTCTGGGCCCAGTGGTTGAGCATGCCCTCGGCCAGCACGCTGCGAGCCGAGTTGTGGGTGCAGAGGATGAGTACGTTG